>JBKDKQ010000030.1:0-6266 GCA_046344875.1 Labrys sp. (in: a-proteobacteria)
CATCGTCGAGACAGGCAACGAGAGCTGGCGGTTCAAGAACCGAGCCTGACCCTCAGCCAATCACACCAAACCCAAACCGATCAGCCCGTCTGCGCAACCCCGACCAGCTCCGACGGGCTGATCGTGCGCCTCAAACAAAGGGGTCCCGATTGCGCGCCTATACGGGGTCCCGCTTCCGCGCCGATTGACGGCGGTTCAATCCCACCTATCGACGCTGTTCAGATTTCCCGAGCCACTTCTCTAGAGCGGACGCCGATCTGATTGAGTTATGCTGTCTGCTCTAAGGCGGGTTGCAGGAAAGCCACGTCTGCGAGTCAATCGGCTCCAACGGATCCCGCAATAGACCCGATATCCTGTAGACCGCAATGCTCTCGAGCGGCGTTCCAAGGACATTGCGGGTCAGCGTCGCCACAAGCGTCACCTCGCCAAATAGCGCTTCAAGCTTGACCCTTTCGTCACGTCGCGCCTCCGCGACATATAGGCCGGAAGCCACGAGCCGCTCCCGGTCTGGATCCGGCATCATCACATAACGGATACGCTCGGTGAGCGGAATGACGGGCAGGTCGGTCTGGCGCAAGCCAAAGGCGAGCTGGCCAGTCATGCCATAGCTGGTGGTCGCCACGAAGGCTGCACCTTGCCGCGCGGCAATCCGTTCGACATCGCCGGCAACTTCTGGCCAGCCACGCAACCGGAACGTCGGATCCTTGCGGGCAAAGCTGCCGGTAAAGGCGTCGACAGCGTGAAATTGCACTAAGATAGCCAGCGTAAGCCCGGAGATGATTGCGCCAATGGCAACGCCGCGCCAGATCCGGTCCGTCCGGCCGCCGATAAACACTGCCGCCATGACGCAGGCTACCGGGACCAGCGGTGCCGGCCAGTTAGATTGTACGCGGGAATGCAGCGAGTGGACCAAGAGATAGGCCAGGAACGGCAGCGAGGTCAGAAGCAGCATTCCGGCTGCCCCGTCCCCCTGACGCAGACGTCGCATCAGCATCACGCTCCCAGCAGCCGCAGGGACAGCGATCAGAGGGTTTAGCAGGCCGAACTGGGCGCCAAGAAACTCAAAGATATACTTGCTAGACAAGCCGTCGCTCCGCCCGGCACGTCCGAACTGCTTGTAGAACGAGGCCCAGTCGTAAGCGTGGTTCCAGAGAAGCACAGGGGTGAACAAGGCAATCGCCAGAGCACCGCCCAGCCACAATTGCCTGCAAAACAACCAGCGCCGCGCCAAAGGGACGGCTATCAGCCAAAGCACGATGCCCGCGCCAAGAAAGAGAGCGGAATACTTCGACAGGAGGCCAAAACCGGCGAACACGCCTACCGCAAGCCACCAGTCGGTCCGCCCGGAAACATGCAGCTCCGCCAAAGCCCAAAGCGTCAGGCCCCAGAACAGCACCGAAGGTGCATCCGGTGTCATCAAGATCCCGCCAACGCCGATGAGCGGCGCCGCATTGAGAAACAACACCGAAAGGCCCGCGACCTTGCGGTCAAACAGGATATCCGCCGTCCGCCACAGCGCCAGCGATCCGACTGCCGCCGACAGCACGCCAACCAACCGAAGGCCCAGCGCCGTGTCACCAGCGATCGCCTGGCCGAGGAAGATCCACCAAGCAACCATTGGCGGATGATCATAGTAGCCAATAGCCGGAAACAGGCCCCATAGTCGATAATAGGCTTCGTCTTCGACAAGCCCAGCGTTGGCCGCGCTCCACAAGCGAAACACGGTAAGAAGCACGACGAGAACCAAAAGCGACCGCGGCGCGAGCCAAACTGGCAAGTCGCCGGCTCCATTGTCCCGAGCGGCAATCCTGGCGCAGGGGCCGCTCATAGCTTGCGCCAGGTGAGGACCGACGAGGCGGTGTAGTTCCAGACTGCTCCCATGGCCGCACCCGCCGTACCGCCCAGCCACCAGACCGGATCGCTCTGGTAGATCAAGTTGGCGACGCCAACATTGGCCAGTACGCCGGCGCTGCACACCGCATAGAATGTCAGGAGACCTCGAAGCATCGCAGGGCCGGAGAGGCGGCGATCCCGATATGTCAGTCGGTTGTTGAGCACAAAATTGGTCGTCATCGCGACAAAGGTCGCCAGCGTCTGCGCCAACATGAAATCAAGCCCCAGCCCGATCATGGATCCACGCAGCGCCAACAGATGCACCAGCACACCGCTGGCCCCGACCAGCGCGAACATCAGGAAGCGGACCGACAGACGGTCGCCAGAGTATTTGGATACCAGCAAGCCTAGGTAATCGAACGTCACGAGCGTATCGAGCTTGCTCTCGCCCTCGCGCCGCTCGCGGAAAACAAAAGGAAACTCGACGATGCGCAGGCGGCCTTCGCCGCTCACCACGATGTCGAGCAGGATCTTGAAGCCTTGCGCCGACAGCTTCGGCGCCAGCTCGTCGACAATCGGACGGCGCAGCATGAAGAACCCGCTCATCGGGTCGGTCAGGGTCACCTTCAGCAGCCTCTGCGCCAGGGAATTGGCGAGGTTGGAGCCTGCCGCGCGGACTCTTGAAAGACCCTCGCCGATGACCCCGCCTTCGGCCCTGCGGCTTGCCACTGCCAGATCCGTGTCACCTGCCTTCAGGGCGGCCAGCATCTTCGGCAGCAAGGTCTCGTCGTGCTGCAGGTCAGCATCCATCACTGCGACAAACGGGGCTGAGGACGAAAGCATGCCCTCGATGCAGGCGCCTGCCAGACCACGTCGGCCGATCCGGCGGATGACACGCACGCGCGGATCCGTTGCAGCAATCTCGTGGGCTATCGCAGCGGTTCCATCGGGCGAATTGTCATCTACAAAGACCACCTCAAAGGCAATTCCGGCCAGCGCCCGGCGCAGAGCCGCCACGATCAGGGGTACGTTCGCGCGCTCATTATAGGTGGGCAAGATGACAGTCAGTTCGGGAACCGACAGGGTTGCAGCGGGGACCTGGGCAGCCTCAAGCAGGGAAAGAGCTTCCATTGCGCTCAGTTTCCGAACGTTAGGAGGGATATTCAAGGCTAGGCGCCGCACCGTTCCTTGGCTGGAAGCACACAGCCTGGCTTGGTAGGATGTCGATTGCTTTCATCATCGATCGGACAGCTCGGCCGGATCGAGCATCGGTAGCTCGAGGCGCGCCGTTCCATCGCTCTCAACCTGCGTGACGATGCGCTTGGCGGAGCCCGCGAGGCTCGGATCGATGTCGAAGCCGCTGGCCATGTCCCAACGGGGCACATTCGATCCCTGAAGCACCAGGCCGAGGCGTTCGCCAGCCTTCAGGTAATGCGCGGTGCTGCCCAACGAGATCGAGATTGGAACCGCTTCGTTCGCTTTCAGTGGTGTTGGGGCTGCGCGTCCGGCCCGATAACGGGCGCGGAACAAGGTTTCGAGGAGTTGCCTCGGCTTCCCGACGACGTCGACGGCGATCAGCCTTGCGACGACATCGGCATCCTCCGCGTCCGTACGGATTGATGTATGGAGAGTCACCTTTCCGAGCAAAACGGCATCGCTCGAGAGCTGCGGGCCCAAGCGCACAATGCGTCCGTTGCCATCGACGGGCAAGCCCGACATCTCGGAACCGGCTGGCAACACAAGATTTCGTCCAGCCTCGGTCGGAACAGCCTCCTCGATGTCGGTCACGATTGTGCCGATGCGGCCCGATGTCCCGTCTTGGGGCGACAGTGCGTCTTTGTTCAAGAACAGCGTCCACGGCCTGGGGGCTTTTGGGGGCCATGTGTCGCTTTCGAAAAGGCGATCCGCTGGCCCGTTCTCAACCATGTAGCGGACTGCCGGCTTCGAGCGCTTGTCCAACCAGTCGAGGAAGGCTGCCTCGAGCCCGGCGGCAGCCCAAGTCTCCGGATTGTCGATATCGTAGTGCGATCCGTTCAGGACGATCAGGCTTTGATCGCCCTTCGCGCGGTTGAAGGCATCAAGCGTGCAGTCGAGGAAGGTATCCTGCCAAAGACCGACATGCGTGACGGGAACTTCTATGTCGGCCGCAGCGTCAAAGTAGCGCGAACGTTCGCCATAGCCGGCTTCCCCGATGAAGGCGGCCCAGTTCGGCTGAATCGAAGCCACAGGATCGAAGGCTGCGAGCGGCCGCTGCATCAACGCCGTACCGTCGCCGCCGAACAAGCGGTCAAGGAGGGCCTTGGACTTGACGCGCACGCCGGCTTTGTCGACCCCGCGCGCAGCCATGTCCTTGAGGTTCTGTGCACCGCTATCCCACGCCTGCTGGATGATCCATGGGGCAAGCACCTCCATCTGAAGGCCGCCAGTGTCTCGGATCACACCTTGCTGGAGCAAATTGGCGCATGAGGCCTGGAAGAAAGCGCCGGTCAGACCAGCGGGGCGCTCGGCCACCATCAGATACCCGGCAAAACCATCAGCAGAGTCGCCCGTCACGCGGAATGTGCCGTCGCTCCACTCCTGGCTGATGATCCAGCGCGCAAAGGCCCTACCATCCGCACGGTCAGCCTGAAAGAGCATGTCGATGCCTTCCGAGTTGCCCCGGCCCCGCGTGTTCTGCTGGACAATCGCGTAGCCTCGCTTCAGGACGGGCGCCCATGTCGCGAGAATTTCCTCTGCGGTGGCGTCTTCTTTTAGCTGAACGGCTCCGGGCGGTGACGTAGGCAGACCATAGGCGCTACGCACGACAATCGCCGGGAACGGGCCTGCCCCGTCAGGGAGCAGCACGATCGTGCTTAGGCGGACGCCATCGGCCATGGGAACCTTGACCTCAAGGGGCGCGGCGTCGGCGAATGTGGTGCCGAGCACAAAACAGATCGTGGCTAGGCTGAGGCGTTCATCGTTCTGCATGGGAATCGCGGTTTGGTTTGTTGAAGTCACCGATCATCCAAACGGCGCTGTTTCCCGGTGCGCAAAGCTTCATGCACGAACAGGCACGCTGCGCGCACGAACAGCCATTGGACGAGGGTTGGGAGATGATGAAGCGTCGACTGTGGCGATCGGCCGCTTCTCATGACAGCTACGCGTTCTATATCCGGGTGCGTCCGGGGCAGCGATAATGTCCCGCGCAGGAAAGGACGTTCGAAATGGGTCCCGCACTGAAGCGCATCCTGGGGATGGTGGATCCGCGGGCCTCTTGGCTCCAATATCTCTTATGCGCGTGGATCCTGCTCTCACTCGGGCTCGCCATCCTCGATCCGTCGGCATCACGCGGCCTAGGCTTCTTTCTGCGCCTTCTTTTCTGGCTCGCCCATGTAGGTGGAGGTATCTTAGTACTTGAGGCAGTTCAGATTGCGCTCGGAAGGACAGCCTTGGTCGATCGGCTAAGTCCCTGGGCACACGTACTTCTGGCGGGTGTCATCGGCGCGTTCTTTCTGTCAGCGCTTTCGTTCTTCGTACTCGACCCGCTCTTTGCGCACTTTGGACTCGAGGCAGGGAATGATGGCTCCGCATTAACCGAATTCGTCTCGGAGCTCCGTTTCAGCGCCGGCGCCGCCGTGCTGTTTTGGTTATTGCTGAACGGGCCACGCCTATTGACGATCGCCAATCAGCAAGAAACGGATCGAACTCTTGCTACGTCAGATCCGAAAGATGTTCAGGCTTTAGGGACAGAAGGCCGTGACAATACCGAACTGCAGCAACTCCTTAGAAAGCTTCCACCCTCGATCGGGGTCGATCTTGTCGCCCTGAGCGCCGAGCTGCATTACCTCAGGGTGTACACGGTGAAGGGCAATGCCCTAATCCTGATGTCGTTTGGAAAGGCGATCCAGGCGGTTATGAGGGTCAAAGGCGTGGCCATTCATCGATCCCATTGGGTCGCAGTGGACCATATCGATGAAGTGCAGAGGCAAGGCGGGCGCGTACTTTGCCGCATGTCTACAGGCCTGGTGTTGCCGGTGAGTCGGTTGGGGAGAGCTCCCCTTAAACTCGCTGACGAAGAACGCAGGCTGGAGCAAGCAGGACGAGATGCGGCCCTGCTTGGTCGTGTCCCTGAGATTGGTGTAGGAGCACCGGTCGTCGGCAGGGCCCGAGGGTGATCAGGCTGCCACGGCGGACAGCCTGCGGATGGGATCATCGCTCAAGGTGCCGAGCGACTCCAGGCTCATGTATCGGCGTGTGACGGCCCACTCGTCGGATTGCTCCAGCATCAGCGCTCCGACCAGGCGGATGACGGACCGGTCGTTGGGGAAGATCCCGACGACGTCGGCCCTGCGCTTGATCTCGCCGTTGAGGCGCTCGAGCGGGTTCGTGGACGCGATCTGCGGCCAGTGCTCGCGCGGGAAGGTCATGTAGGCGAGCACGTCGTCGCGAGCGCC
>JBKDKQ010000031.1:0-13272 GCA_046344875.1 Labrys sp. (in: a-proteobacteria)
CTTGCCTTCGTTGAGATACGCACGACGGATCTTCGCAATCGTCTCCACGACCAGCATCCCAAACTCGCCTCCGACCAACCCGGAGGCACTCTGGACCCATCACCGCGGGGGTCCCGTTTGGACGCCGATCACCCCGAAAACAGGGTCCTTATTCCACGCCTATCTACAATCCCGATCGCGTCAGTCTCGCGCGATCAAACGCAGGAAGCTGCGGGCACGCTCCGTCGCGGGACTGGCGAAGAAGCTCTCGGGGCTGCCGTTTTCGACGATGCGGCCATGGTCGAGCATGACAACCCGATCGGCAACATCGCGCACGAATGTCATCTCGTGACTGACGATCAGCATGGTCATGCCACTGCCTGCGAGGCTGCGAATCGTGTCGAGCACTTCCTTGACGAGTTCGGGGTCGAGCGCGGCCGTGACCTCATCAAGCAGCAGGAGATCCGGATTGAGGACGAGCGCGCGAGCGATCGCGACCCGCTGCTGCTGCCCGCCGGAGAGCTCGTCAGGATAGGCACGCAGCTTCTCGCCAAGTCCGACTTTCTTCAGCATGGCGACTGCCGCCGCTTCGACCTCCGCCTTCGCGCGCTTCTGGACCCTGACAGGAGCAACGGTGACGTTGTCGAGCGCGGTCATGTTCTGGAAGAGATTGTACTGCTGGAACACGATCGCCATGCGCTGGCGGGCCGCTTTCAGGCTGGCCGGCCGCGCATAGTCGATCGCAACACCGTCAAGCCGCACGGTTCCGGCCACCGGTGGGTTGAGGCCGATCACAGAGCGAAGCATGCTCGACTTGCCCGAGCCCGACGGGCCGATCAGGGCAACAACCTCGCCGCGCTGGACGGCAAGATCGACCTCCTTGAGGACGTCGACGGCACCGTAACGGGCGGAAAGCCCTTCAAGCGCGAGAAGCGGCAAGGCGTGCCTCCAGATGGCGGCCGAGCCGGGCGAGCGGCCAGGACATGGCGAAGTAGACAAGGAGGATCGTCCCGAACACCATGAAGCTGGAAAAGCCGCGGTTGTTCAGCGTTCGGCCCACAAACGTTAGCTCGATCACTCCCATCTGGGAGGCAAGCGCAGTGTCCTTGATGAACATCACCACGAATGCGATGGCAGGCGGCAGGATCACCTTCCATGCCTGCGGCAGCACGATCGCGCGGATCGTCAGCCAGCGCGGAAAGTTCAAGGTCTCGGCCGCCTCGATCTGTTGGCGTGGCACACTCTCGAAACCGGCCCGGATGATCTCCGCCAGGAAGGCCGTCGAGACGAGACAGATGGCGATCGTCGCAATCGTGAACTGCGAAGAGCGCGGCGCGACGACCTGAATCGAATAAAGCACGATGAATAGCACAACGATGAAGGGAATACGGCGGAACAGCTCGACGTAGAGGAGAGCGACGAGGCGAAACGGTAGCAGCCACAGGCTGGTCGATGTCCGAACGAGCGTCAAGGCGAACCCCATCACACCGCCGACGCCGCAGCCGATCGCCGTGAGCAGCAGTGTTACGCCGGCACCTTGCGCGATAAGGAGGAAGTTGTTCCAGGTGAAGAAACGCGGGGCCTGTTCGATGAGAAGATCAAGCATTAGATCATCCTCATCCGCACCCGAAACAGATGGCGTCCGATCAGTGCGAGCAGCGCCGTGCACAGGATCGACAGCGCCAAATAGACGCCGGCAACAATGATGAAAACCTCGATCGAGCGAAGCGTCGAGGATGATACGTTGATCGCGCGTCCGGTCAGTTCCTCGACTCCGATGAGGGCCGCGATCGAGGAGCCCAGCAGCATCCATACGAAGAAGCCGGCGAGCGGCTGGTAGATCGTGCGCATCAGGTGCGGAAGGACGACGTGGAAGATGATCTGCGGGCGCGAGAAGCCGAGCGTTTCCGCTGCCTCGACCTCGCTGCGGCGCACCGACGAAAAGCCCGCGCGCATGATCTCCGTCAGGTAGGCGCCGGCAACGAGCGTGAGGCCGATCGCCGCCGCGAGAAAGGGCGGCAGCAGGATGCCAATCTCCGGCAGACCGTTGAACAGCAGGTAGAGCTGAATGAAAGCGGGCGTGTTGGTGAACGCCGAAACATAGACGGCAACAAGCCCGCGAAAGAACTTCCGCCCGTAGACCTTTGTCGATGCGCAAAGAAGGCCGATCAGCGCGCCGAGGCCGAAACTGATCACAGTTAGCTGGATGGAAATCCAGGCGCCGCCCAGGAGATAGGGAATCTGGTGGGTTACCTGCCCGAACTGCAACGTGTAGTTCATGGCGCCTTGCCCCACCTTCGGAAAGCGGTGCGAAGCGTCAAGCGCCCCGCGCCGCTCCCGGCGTCACATCCGATCAGAAGAACGGCTGAACGGGAACGGGCACCTGCATCGGCGCCTTGAACCACTTTTCCCAGAGCTGATTGATCTCACCCGAGGAATGCATCGCAAAGAGCTGGGTGTTCAGGAACTGAACGAGGCCCGGATTGCCTTTCGGCACGCCGATCGCACAGAAGGCCGTATAGACCGTGTCATTGGACTTCTTCCACTTCACGTCCGGATAGTTTTGCGTGAAGGCCATGTAGAAGTCGAGGAGATCGACCATCGCGTCGGCCCGACCCTGGGCGACAGCGCGCACCGCGTCGGCGTTGGCGTCCACCAGCAGCACTTTCGCTTTCGGCAATTGTTCTTTCAGGAAGTCGACCGTCCACGTCGAGCGAACGGTCACGTAGGTGTACTTCTCGTCGTTGAGTTCCTTCCAACTCGAGATAGCGAGCTTGTCGGTTGAAAGCATGCTCATCGACTCGGTGTGAAGCGGCACGGTGAAGTCGACGAGAAGCGCACGCGGCGGATTGCGAGTCAGCGCGCCGAGCATGATGTCGGCCTGGCCGGAAGTGAGGAATGGAATACGCTGCGCAACCTCGGTCGGCACGAATTCGACCTTGATGTTCATCGCCTTGGCAATGGCGTTGCCGACGTCGATGTCGAACCCCTCGAATTGGTTGTCTTTGCCGATCGCGCTCATCGGCGGCGAATTCGGATTGATGCCGATACGGATCGTGCCCGACGCGATGATTTCCTCAAGCGAGCGCGCGGTAGCGGGCGAGATGGCGGCGGCAAGGGCGATTGCGCCCGCCGCGACGAGTGTGAGCAGCCGTTTCACGTATCGACCTCCCGAGCTTCTTTGTCACCAATGCGTAGGGGACCTGCCCGCCGCGACAGCACCAAATTGACAACGGGTTCGCGCGATTGTCAAATAATTATGCACGGTGTATTCACGGTGTGGACGGGAGGCCGGCACGATGGTGAAAGTGATGTGGTTCCTCAAGCGTGCCGAACATCTCTCGCTTGCGGAGTTCCGCGCCTGGTGGCTTGACCACATGCATCTCGTTGCGTCGCTGCAGCGGCCGCATCTCAAGCGCTATGTCGTGAACGTTCGGGTTGACGACGATGAGCTCCCGTCGAGGCCGGGCGATCCCTTCGACTGGGACGGCTGTGCCGAGCAATGGTTCGAGGACGAGGCCGCGTTCAATGTCGCCTATGCGCGCGCCACGCCAAGTCCCTCGCGCGTCGACACGCTGAAGCACACGAGCCGGTTTGCGCGCATGGTGGTTTCAGAGCATGAGGTGCCGCTTTACGGTCAGCAGGTGGCGGAATGAATTTCTCGCGGGTCATCGTCACGGGCGGTTCAGGGGGCATCGGGGGCGCGATCGCTGCCCGACTTGCCAGTCGGGGCGCGAGCATCGTCAATCTCGATGTGCGGCCCGGCCCAGCCAATCCGGCCGTCGAAACGCTGATCACGGACGTTGCGGATGCGGCCGCGATCGAAGCCTCGTTTGCCGCCATCGACAAGGTGTTTGACGGGCACGCGCCGGACCTTTTCGTCGGCTGCGCCGCGTTGAGCCGCGCCAGTCACGTTCTCGATGTGCCGGCCGATGAACTCGATCTTCAGTTCGCCGTGAATGTGCGGGGCCTGTACCTGTGTGCACAGGCGGCGGCGCGACGCATGGCCAAGTCGGTCGGAGGCAGCATGGTGTTCATCTCGTCCGTCGCGGCCGAACAGGCGTGGGTGTCCGAAAGTGTCTATTGCTTGACGAAGGCCGCGACACGCGCGATGATGCAGTCGTTCGCTGTCGAGCTTGCGCCGTACAGGATCCGCGTCAATTGTGTCGCTCCCGGCCTGATCGACCACAACGCCAATGCGATGGCCGCAACGCGGACGGACCCCGAAATCCTACGGCACGAACTCGAACGCACGCCGATGGGACGCTTCGGTTCGCCGGACGAGGTGGCGGAGGCCGTTGAGATGATCGCGTCCGCGACCTGGGCGACTGGGACGACCTTCACGGTCGACGGTGGTTACATGGCGACGGGGCTCGGCCTGTTCGGTTCCGCCCGTGACAATCGGCTCGCCCGGACATTATGAAGCAGCGATGACGGCAAGATCCGGCAAACCTGCGAAGAAGGCGAAGGGCACTGGCGCCGGCTTTGTCTTCGATGCTCTCCGGCGGGCAATCCTGATGCTTGAGCTCGAGCCGGGCTCGGTGCTGGACGAGGCGGGGCTCGCGCGTCAGTACGGCGTCTCGCGCTCGCCGGTGCGCGAGGCTGTCGTGAAACTGGCGGCGACCGGGCTAGTCGAGACGCAGCGAAACCGCGCCGCCATCGTCGCCCGCGTCCGTTTCGAGAGCGTCGCCTCGTTTCTGTCGGCCCAGGAAGTTGTCTATCGCCTGACGGCACGGGAAGCCGCGAAGCGTCGGAGCGCGACGGATATCGCCGAACTGAGCGACATCAACGCGCGCCACGAGGTGTTGCGCGCCGCGGGCGACATGCAGGGCATGATCGAGCTCAACCGCGATTTCCACCTTGGCATCGCCCGCATTGCCGGCAATGCCTGGTACGAGCGCTGGCTGCACTCGCTGATGGACGAGGGCCAGCGCATGTTGCGGCTTTACATGCGCTCGCTCGGCTCGGTCGTCCCGCCTGGCGAACTGCGGCACCATCGCGAGATCATTGCGGCAATCGAGGCGAGCGACGCCGATGCAGCGGACGAGGCCGCGCGTCTCGACGCCGATGTCATTCGCCGCCAGCTTGCTGCAATGCTGACCGGATCCGCCGTGTCGATGCGGCTCGCGGCGGGATGACGGCCATTTCCTGCGACGTGGTGGTGGTCGGTTCGGGCGCCGGCGGCCTTTCCGCCGCTCTCGCGGCTGCCGACGCCGGTCTCGACGTTGTCGTCATCGAAAAGGACAGCCTGTTCGGCGGCACGACGGCTCACTCGGAAGGGATGATCTGGATCCCGAAGAACCGGAAGGCGGAAGCGCAAGGCAAGTCGGACGACCCAGTTGCCGCACTCACCTATCTGCGCGCGATCGCGGGCAACCAACTCGACGAGGCAAAAGCCGCGGCGTACGTCGAACGCGCGGCCGAGGCCTTAGACTTCATCGAAGCGAACAGCCGCATCCGCTACGCGCTCGCCGGTTCGCTCGATTATTACTCACGGCTTCCGGGCGCGACAGTCGGGACGCGATCCCTGCGAGTCGAAGCCATGGACGGCAAGACGCTGGGATCGCTGTTCGACGAAATCCGTCCCCCGCTGCGCTCGACACTGGCATTCGGTGGCATGACGATCACGGCCGCGGACCTGCCAAGCGCGCTGAAAGCGCATCGCTCCGTTCAAGCTTTTCTCCATATGGCGAAACTCGCGCTTGGCTATGGGATTGATCGCGCGCGCGGGTACTCGCGTGGCACGCGCATCAGTCACGGCCATGCGCTGGTTGCGTGTCTGGTCGAAGCGCTACGGACAAAAGGCGCACGTCTTTTCACTTCAACCGCGCTCGGATCGTTGATCGTCGACAACGGGCGGGTGACGGGCGCCCACGCCGACAGCCGGAGCGGGTCGGTAACCATCGAGGCTCGACGCGGCGTCGTACTGGCTGCGGGTGGTTTCTCGAATGGAGCCGCGATGCAGGCGAGATTTTATCCAACTCGTCAGAGCGCGACCGACAAGGCCCTGCTTGCTTCGCCGGCAAGCACCGGTGACGGCCTGGCTGCGGGGGAGACAGCGGGTGGCATGATTTCGAGCGATGTCTCACAGGCTGCCGCTTGGACGCCGGCATCCCTTGTGCCGCAGGCCGATGGATCGACGATCGCCTTCCCGCACTACATCGATCGCAACAAGCCCGGCTTCATCGCCGTGGACGCGACCGGCCGGCGCTTTGCCAACGAGGCACTCGTCTACCAGGACTTCGTGGCAGCGATGATCGAGCACTGCCGCGCCAAGCCGGCGACCGAGTGTTGGCTGATTGCCGATGCAAGGGCGGTCGACCGCTACGGCATCGGCGCAGCCCCACCATTTCCGGCACTCCTCGGCCGTTTCGTGAAGTCAGGTTACCTCACAAAGGCCAACTCGTTGGTGTCCCTTGCCAGCAAGATCGGCCTTCCGGCGGACGCGTTGGCCTCAACCGTCGAGCGCTTCAACGCTTTCGCACGCGCCGGCAAGGATCCAGATTTCGGCCGCGGCGAGAGCGCCTACGAACGCGCCTGCGGCGATGCGGCGGTTTCGCCAAATCCGAGTCTGGGACCGCTTGAGGTTTCCCCCTTTTACGCGGTCAGGCTCTTGCCAAGCGACATCGGCACGTTCGCGGGACTGAAGACCGATCGCGATGCCCGCGTGCTGCGAGCCGACGGCTCCGCGATCGAAGGGCTGTATGCGGCCGGAAACGACGCCGCGAGTGCCTTTGGCGGCACTTATCCCGCAGCCGGCATCACGGTGGGACTTGCGCTGACGTTCGGCTATCTCGCCGGCCGTCACCTGGCTGGCAATGTCGCGCCGAGGTCGATCAGCGTGCCCGTAACGTAGCTCGCCTCCTCGGAAAGAAGGAAAGCGATAACGGGCAGGCAATCTTCTGTTTGCAACCCGGCCGACACGCCAACCGCGTTGAAGCGAACGCCGTACGGACCGAACTCCGCCGCGAGCGAGCGCACTGTCTGCGCGAGTGCGGCCGAAGGTGCGGCGACCAAGACATGGCCACCCTTTTCAGCGATCAAGACAGCGGCATCGCGCCGAATGCAGGCGAGGAAGGTCGTGGCGCCAACCGTTCCCTGCTCAAGGAGCCGAATCCGCCAAGCGTCCTCGCCGAAAGCCGATCCGATCGCCGACACCAACGAATTGTCTGGTCCAGCCGCGCTCATGTGGCGATAAACCCGCCGTCAACCGGCAGTAAGGAGCCGTTGATCGCAGCGGATTGCTGCGATGCCAGAAAGGCGACGACATTCGCCACTTCTTCCGGCCGGCCAAGGCGCCCGAGGGGGATGCGCGCCATCAGCCGACGAAGGATTTCCGGTTCTGTCGGCGACATGCCGGTGTCGATGTCCCCGGGCGCGACCGCGTTGACGCGGATCCGGCCGCCGAAGCGTGCCGCCGCGTGTCGGGTCATGTCGATCACCAAGGCTTTCGAGATCGAGTAGGCGGCGGCGTTTTCGCTGGCTGTAAGGCCGCGGACCGAGGCGACGTTGACGATCGCCGGTGCGTCCGACCGAAGCATGAGTGGTTCCATTTCGGCGATCAGGGCAGCCGGCGCGTCAGCGTTGACGGCAAGGATTTGCGCTTCCTGCGGCTGATCCGTGCCGATCGCGAGCGGCGTGCGCGCGAAGATGCCGGCATTGTTGACGAGAATATCGAGACGACCGAACTGCTCGTCGATCCAGGTCACAAGCGTCGCGCGTGCCTTGGCGCTGGTGATGTCGATGTCGCGGTCGTGGCGATGGCTTTGGAGCGGCAGCCGCCGCGAGCCCCCAAGATCGGCGGCAACAACGGTGCAGCCGTCGTACAAAAGCCGCGCGGCGATGGCTGCGCCGATGCCCCGCGCGGCCCCGGTCACGAGTGCGACGCGAACGTTCACGCGCCTCTCCGCAGATGGCCGAGCGGCAAGGCGGCCTGACGTTTCAGGGTGTTCAGGACGATTTCCGAGCGCACGCGCGCCACCGCCGGATGCGGCAGCAGCACCTCGTTGACGACTCTGGAAAGCTCGGCAAGGTCCTGCACGATGACTTTCAGCAGATAATCCGCTTCACCTGTCAGGGAATACGCTTCGAGGATGTTCGGATCGGCTTCGACGAGACTCTGCAGCAGTTGTGCATTGTCGCGGCTATGGGTGTCGAGCGCCACATGGATGAACACCAGCACCGCAAGACCAAGCCGCCCGGCATCGAGAACGGCCCGGTAGCCGGTGATCAACCCCTCCGTCTCGAGTGCGAGACGGCGGCGGGAGATCTGACTTGGCGAAAGCCCGACGGTTTCCGCGAGCTCGGCATTGCTGCGTGAAGCATCCGCCTGCAGCGCGGCCAGAAGCCGGACATCGAATGGATCGAGCGAGATCACTTGGCGCATGTTGTGGGAAAAGCATGCACACATCACGCAGGATGGCGCAAGTCCACCGTGATTTCGCACGCACCTTGCGACGCATCTGCGCCATTATTGCACGGTGATCATGCCTGCGCCGGAGCTGTCCGATGGGTCCCTTTCCGCACGATGCGTTGCCAGCGACGATCAGTTCCTCCAATCCTGCCGGAACGGACGGGTTCGCCTTCGTCGAGTTCGCGCACCCGGACCCGGTGGCCCTGGAGACCCTCTTCAAACGGATGGGCTTTGCTCCGGTCGCGCGTCACAAGACCCGGTCTGGCGTGACGGCCTGGCGCCAAGGCGACGTCATCTATCTCGCGAACGCGGAGCCGAATTCCCATGCGGCCCGCTTCCTCGCCGCGCACGGCCCCTGCGCGGTCTCGATGGGCTGGAAGATGGTCGATCCGGCCTTTGCCTTGCATCGTGCCACAAGCCTCGGCGTCAGCCCCGCGGCGCGCGACCAAGGCATCCTCTCGCTCGACGCGCCGGCCATCGAAGGCATCGGTGGCTCGCACATCCATTTCGTCGCGCAGCACGGCGATGACTGGCTCAAGGCTGAGTTCGAGCCGATCGCCGGCGCTGATGCATCTCCGGCCGGCGTCGGCCTGCGCTACATCGACCATCTGACCCACAACGTGATCCGCGGGCGCATGGATGTCTGGGCGGGGTTCTATGAGCGCGTCTTCAATTTCCGCGAGATCCGCTTCTTCAACATCGAAGGCAAGCTTACCGGCCTCATCTCGCGCGCCCTGACCTCGCCGTGCGGCAAGATCCGCATCCCGATCAACGAGTCGATCGACGATCGCAGCCAGATCGAGGAGTATCTCAAGCTCTACAAGGGCGAAGGCATCCAGCATATCGCTTGCGGATCGGACGACATCTACAAGACGTGCCTCGCCCTTCGCGCGAACGGGCTGCCTTTCATGCCATCGCCGCCCGAAATCTACTATGACAAGGTCGATCTGCGCGTGCCCGGCCATGGCGAGGACGTTGCGCGTCTGAAAGCGCTCGGCATTCTGATCGATGGTGAGGGCGCGGTCGCGCTTGGCGCGAAGGAAGGCCGCATGTCCAAGGTCCTTCTGCAGATCTTTTCCGGCACTGTGCTCGGGCCGATCTTCTTCGAGATCATCCAGCGCAAAGGCGACGACGGTTTCGGCGAGGGCAATTTCCGCGCGCTCTTTGAATCGATCGAGGAGGATCAGATTCGCCGCGGCGTTCTGCAGGCCGCTGAGTAGGGGCGGATCGTGGCAAGCGACACGGGCAACAGGACCTCGCCAACAGGCATTGCTGAGGCGAGGCGCGCGTCACCTGCCTACATGTCGGGCTTTGGCAACGACTTCGAAACCGAAAGCCTGCCGGGAGCACTGCCGCAGGGCCAGAACAGCCCGCAGAAGTGCAACTACGGCCTCTATGCGGAGCAGCTTTCGGGTTCGCCTTTCACCGCGCCGCGCGGGACGAATGAACGCTCGTGGCTCTATCGGATCCGCCCAAGCGTGAAGCACACGAAGCGCTTCCGGAAACAGGAACTTCCCTTCTGGAAGACCGCGCCGCATGCCGACGGCGAGCAACCGCTTGGCCCGATGCGCTGGGACCCGATCCCCACGCTCAAGGAGAGACTGAATTTTCTCCAGGGCATTCGCACCATGACCACCGCCGGCGATGCACTGACGCAATGCGGCATGGCTGCCCATGCCTACGCCTTCAACGCGGACATGGAAGACGACTACTTCTTCAACGCCGATGGTGAGATGCTGATCGTGCCGCAGCTCGGCGCGATCCGTCTTTTCACCGAGATGGGCATCGTCGATGTCGAGCCGCTGGAGATCGCAGTTCTGCCGCGCGGCATGATGGCGAAGGTGTCCCGGCTCGGCGGCGGCGAGGTCTGGCGCGGTTACATGTGCGAGAACTACGGCGCCAAGTTCACGCTCCCTGACCGCGGGCCGATCGGTGCGAACTGCCTCGCCAATCCGCGTGACTTCAAGACGCCTGTGGCTGCCTTCGAGGACAAGGAGACGCCAGCCCGTGTGCATGTGAAATGGTGCGGCCGGTTCTATCTCACCGGGATCGACCATTCACCGCTGGATGTGGTCGCGTGGCACGGGAATTACACGCCCTACAAATACGATCTCAGAACCTTTTCCCCTGTCGGCGCGATCCTCTTCGATCATCCGGATCCGTCGCTCTTCACGGTCCTCACAGCGCCATCGGGCGAGGCCGGCACAGCCAACATCGACTTCGTGATCTTTCCGCCGCGCTGGATGGTGGCGGAGCACTCGTTCCGCCCGCCCTGGTACCACCGCAATATCATGAGCGAGTTCATGGGGCTGATCCATGGCCAGTACGACGCCAAGGAGAAGGGGTTCGTGCCGGGCGGGATGAGCCTGCATAACATGATGCTGCCGCATGGACCGGATGCGCTTGGCTTCGAAAAGGCCTCCGACGCCGAACTGAAACCGGTGAAGCTCGAGAGCACCATGGCCTTCATGTTCGAGACGCGCTTTCCGCAGCAGGTGACGCGTTACGCCGCCGAACTCGAGACGCTGCAGGACGACTATATCGACTGCTGGAGCGGCCTAACCCGCAAGTTCGACGGAACGCCGGGAACCAAATGAAACTTGCGACGCTGAAGGATTCCACCCGCGACGGGCGCCTCGTCGTCGTCTCCAAGGATCTCACGCGCTGTTCCGAAGTACCCCACATCGCCCGCACCCTGCAGGCGGCGCTCGACGATTGGGCGCATCTCGAGGACCGTCTGCAAGAGGTCGCGCAAGGTCTGGAGACCGGTTCGCAACCCTGGCGCCGCTTTCACGAGCATGAGGCGCATTCGCCGCTGCCGCGCGCCTATCAGTGGGCCGACGGCTCGGCCTATGTGAACCATGTCGAACTCGTTCGCAAAGCGCGGGGTGACGTCCTGCCAGCGAGCTTCTGGACCGATCCGCTGATGTATCAGGGCGGGTCTGACAGCTTCATTCCGCCACGTGACCCAATCAGGCTCGCCGATGAAGCCTTCGGGATCGACCTCGAGGCGGAGGTCGCGGTCGTCACCGGCGATGTGTCGATGGGCGTTACGCCTGAGGCGGCGTTGGAGCACATCCGTCTCGTGATGCTGGTCAATGACGTCTCATTGCGCAACTTCATCCCGCCTGAACTCGCCAAGGGGTTCGGCTTCTTCCACGGCAAGCCCTCCTCGGCTTTCTATCCGTTGGCGGTGACGCCCGACGAACTCGGCGCGGCTTGGCACCGCGGCAAGCTCCATCGGCCGCTGCTGACGCATGTCCGGGGCGAAGCCTTCGGCATTGCCGATGCCGGCGTCGACATGACCTTCGACTTTGGCCAGTTGATCGCCCATGCCGCAAAGACCCGGCCGCTCGGCGCGGGCACGATCATCGGCTCCGGTACAGTCTCCAACCGCGGCACCGATGGCGGACCAGGAAGACCTGTCAAGGACGGCGGCAAGGGCTACTCCTGCATCGCCGAGCAACGAATGGTCGAGGCCATCCGGTATGGTAAGCCAGTCACGCCGTTCCTGCATTTCGGAGATGTCGTCCGCATCGAGATGCTCGACGATCACGGGGATTCGATCTTCGGCGCCCTCGAACAGCGTGTCGAAAAATACGAGATCGCGCCGTGAGCGCCGGCACGCTGTTTGACTATTGGCGCTCCTCGGCGAGCTATCGGGTCCGGATTGCGCTTGGCCTCAAAGGTCTCACGGCGGATCAAGCGGTCGTGAATCTGCGCAACGGGGAACAACGAGACCCGGCTCATCTCTTGCGGAATCCGTCCGGACTCGTCCCGGTCTGGAAGGAGGGTGAATTCGTCCTCAGCCAATCGCTCGCGATCATCGAGTATCTCGATGAGACCCATCCAGTGCCGCCTTTGCTGCCAGGCGATCCCGGCGCGCGGGCCCAAATCCGCGAGATCGCACTGATGATTGCAGCCGACATCCATCCGATCGCGAACCTTCGCGTTCTCGACAAGCTCACGGCGGATCATGGTTCCGATGCCGCCGCGCGCGCCTCCTGGGTTTGTCATTGGGTCGGCCTCGGCCTCGCGGCGGTCGAGTCACGCCTGCGGACGACCGCGGGCCGGTTCGCCGTCGGCGACAAGCCGACACTCGCCGACTGCTGCCTCGTTCCGCAGCTCTACAACGCCCGCCGTTTCGAGGTGGATATCGCTGCGTTTCCGACGATAGCCCGGGTCGAAGCAGCCTGCCTCGCCCTGCCAGCCTTTCGCGCTGCCGTGCCCGAGAGCCAACGTGACGCAGCGTAGTGCGTCGCGAGTGCTCGAGACGCGTTTGGCCGCGCCAAACGCCACGCCGCGATTGCTTGTGCCGAACGACGAGTGACCGGTTACCGAGTATTTCCGAGCAACGCGACACCCGCGCGACCAAGCTCGACGCAACGCCTCGAACGCAGGGCAAGCGACGAATATGATCTTGTTTCCAACATGACCGACCTGAGAGATAGGTGACGTTTCGTACCGGAGACATGGGTAACACTTTTCGCTTTTGGCGGGAGGTGTTGATGCCGTGGAAAGCCCGAACGGCCATGGACGAACGTTGGTCGTGTCCCTGAGATTGGTGTAGGAGCATCGGTCCTCGGCAGGGCCCGAGGGTGATCAGGCTGCCACGGCTGACAGCCTGCGGATGGGATCATCGCCAAGGTGCCGAGCGACTCCAGGCTCATGTATCGGCGTGTGACGGCCCACTCGTCGGATTGCTCCAGCATCAGCGCTCCGACCAGGCGGATGACGGGCCGGTCGTTGGGGAAGATCCCGACGACGTCGGCCCTGCGCTTGATCTCGCCGTTGAGGCGCTCGAGCGGGTTCGTGGACGCGATCTGCGGCCAGTGCTCGCGCGGGAAGGTCATGTAGGCGAGCACGTCGTCGCGAGCGCC
>JBKDKQ010000032.1:0-136542 GCA_046344875.1 Labrys sp. (in: a-proteobacteria)
GCTCGCCGCGGATCGCGTCCAGCGCCACCTTGGCTTTGAATTCCGCAGAATACCGCTTCCTCTTCCCCGTCATCGGGCTCGTCCTCTCATCAGGGCGAACCAAGCTTAGCTGCCTGCCCGGGTTTCGGGCACCACCTCAAAACTGCTGCAGGACGAGGTCGCGGCGAAGGTCGCGGAAGAAACCAACAACACGCTGCGCGCCATTTCCTTCATGACAGCCTTCCTGCTTCCGGGAAGCCTCATCGCCGGTCTGTTCGGCATGAACGTCGCGGATCTGCCCTTCCTGCACACGCCGGGGGGCTTCTGGCTCGTCTGTGCGCTTGTTGGCCTCGCGACGGCCGCCTTTTACCTGATGATCCGACGGAGCAGTGCGCCGCCGGGTCGGTGAGCCGCAACCGTCGTGCGGCCCGCCGCCGCGCCGGTCAGGATTGTCCGGTCTCGGCCGCCGTCTTCGCCTTGGCCTCGCTCCTGGCCTCGCTCCTGGCCTGTATCGCCGCCCATAGTCGGTGGGGCAGGACGGGGACATGGCGCGGCGTGACGCCGGTCGCGTGCCGGATGGCGGAGAGGATCGCCGGCGCCGTGGCGACGAGCGCCGGTTCGCCCACGCCCTTCGCGCCGTAGGGGCCCTCGGGTTCGGGATCCTCGATCAGCTTGATCCTGATCCTCGGCATGTCGCCCACGGTCGGGATCAGATAGTCGTGCAGGTTCTCGGTCCGGCCGGGAATGAATTCTTCCATCAGGGCGAGGCCGAGGCCCTGGGCGATGCCGCCCTCGATCTGCCCCTCGGTCAGCGTTGGATTGATCGCACGCCCGACATCATGGGCTGCGACGATCTCGATGACGCGCGTCGTGCCGAGGGCCGTGTCGACCTCCACCTCGGCGATCTGGGCGGCGAAGCCATAGGTCGCATAGGGCTTGCCCTGTCCCTTGCCGTCGAGCGGCGTGGTCGGCGGATCATAGCGTCCCTGCCCGGTCAGGCTGAGGCCGTCCTCGGCGAGGTCGATGGTGCGCTGCGCGCCGTTCCCATCGGTGATCGTCAGCAGCGTACCCGACAGGCCCAGGCGGGCGTCGGGCCCGGCATTGGCGAGCGCGAGGATCTTCGCCCGCAGGTCGCGGCCGGCCTCGAAGGCCGCACGGCCCGACACGAAGGTCTGGCGCGAGGCCGAGGTCTTGCCGGCGTCGGGCGTGCGGTCGGTGTCGCCGATGACGAGCGAGAAGGCCGAGACCGGCAGGCCGAGCGCGTCAGCGCAGATCTGCAGCAGCACGGTCGTCGACCCCTGGCCGATGTCGACCGCTCCATTGAGGAAGGTCAGCTTGCCGTCCGCACCGAGCGTGACCCGCATCGTGGAGGGGTTCGAGATCGAGGTATTGCCGCAGCCGTACCACATGCAGGCGATGCCGACGCCGCGTCGCCGGCGGGGATTGTTGGCATTGTGCTTCTTGACCCTGGCGAGCGCTGCGTCCCAGTCCGGCTTGATCGCATCGAGGCAGTCCGGAAGCCCCGCCGAATGGGTGAGGATCTGGCCTGTCGCGGTCTCGTCGCCCTTGCCGATCGCGTTGAGGCGTCGGATCGCGAAACGATCCATGCCGAGCGCCTCGGCAAGGTCGTCGAGAAGCGATTCCTGTGCGATCGCGGCCTGCGGCACGCCGAAGCCGCGGAAGGCTCCGGCCGGCGTGTCGTTCGTCAAGACCGCGCGCGTGCGATTGCGGACATGTGCGACGCGATAGGGCCCCGTCGCGTGGACCGGGACGCGATTGGCGACGGTCGGACCCCAGGACGCATAGGCGCCGGTGTTGAAATCCGCCTGCATCTCGAAGGCCAGAAGGCGCCCGGCGGCGTCCGCCGACACTTTGGCCGTGATCGCGGCGGGATGGCGCTTCGTCGTCGAGGCCATCGATTCAGGGCGCGAATAGACCATGCGGACCGGTCGCTTCAGCGTCCAGGCGGCGAGCGCGAGAAGCGGTTGCACCGAAACGTCGAGCTTGCCGCCGAAGCCGCCGCCGCAGGCCGTCGGGCGTATCCGCACCTGATCCTGGCGGATGCCGAGCACCCGCGCCACGTCCTCGAGATCCATGTGCGGGGCCTGGGTGCAGGCGACGACCTCGATCCGGTCGCTCAGCCGGTCAGCATACCCCGCCTCCGGTTCGATATAGGCATGTTCGACGAAGGAGGTCTGGAAACGTCCCTCGACGGTCACCGCCGCGAGCGCGTGGCCCACCTCCACGTCGCCCTTCTCGAGGAAACCCCGCGTCAGCACATTGTCGGCGATCGCGGTCTGGACAGCCGGCGCGTCGGGCGCCAGCGCCGCCTCGACACCGGAGAGGGCCGGCTGCGGAAACCACTCGATCGGGGCCTTGGCGAAATCGAGCGTCTCGACCGCCTGGCGATTGCCGACAAAGGCGAGCACCGCCTCGCCGCGATAGCGCACGAGACCATCGGCGAGGACGGGCTGGTCCTTGGTCGTCGGAAAGACGCCGAAGGAGTTTTCGCCGGGCACGTCGGCTGCGCTGAGCACGGCGACGAGCCCGTTCGCCTCGCGAAACGCGTCGAGATCCCCAAGCCGGAACAGCGCGCTCGCATGGGGCGATCGCAGCACCCTCAGCCACAGCGCATGGTCCGGCGCGTCGTCGGCGCCGAACAGATCCGTGCCGTCGACCTTGGCCGCGCCGTCCGCCCGGGCGATGCGCGCGCCGACCGCCGCGCCCTGGCGCGCGGTCTCGGCCGGTCGGATGCCCTCGGAGACGGCCATCACCGCCTCGACGATCTTGGCATAGCCGGTGCAGCGGCAGAGCACGCCGCCGATCGCATCCTCGACTTGCCGCCGCGTCGGTCGCAGGGTGCGGTTGAGAAGATCCGCCCCGGCCATGATCATGCCGGGCGTGCAGATCCCGCACTGCGCCGCGCCATGGGCGAGGAAAGCCGATTGCAGCCGGCGCGTCAGCGGATCATCGGATTCGATCGTGCGCACCGACGCGCCGTCGATCTGGCCGGTCGGAACGAGGCAGGCACAGACCTGCGCGCTGTCGAGCGAGACGGTGCATGCGCCACAGTCGCCGGCATCACAGCCGACCTTCGTGCCGGTCCAGCCGAGCGTCAGACGCAGCGTCTCGCTCAGCGGCGCGAACGGATCGACCTCGACCGTGACCGGACTGCCGTTGAGCGTGAAGGAAACCGGCCTCATGTCCGTTTCTCCGGCGCCAGCGATCGCAGGCAGTCCTCGGTGATCTGGCGGGCGGCCGCGAGCCTGTAGCTGCCGCTGCCGCGAATATCGTCGATCGGGGCGAGCCCGGCGAGATCCTCGGGCGTGACCTTGGCCTTGGCGACGGACTTGCCGATGAGCGCGTGCTCCAGGGCCGGTAGCCGGCTCGCCTTCGGACCGCAGGCACCGACCGCGATGGCTGCGCTCGTAATCCGTCCCTTGCTGTCGAGCGTGACGGAAACGGCGGTCATCGCAATCGAGATCACGAGATAGCGCCGCGCGCCGAGTTTGGCGAAGCCGCCGCGCGCGTTGGTTTTCGGCACGAGGAGTGCAGTGACGATCTCGTTGCTCTGCAGGCTCGTGCATCGATAGCCGGCTATGAAGTCGCCGATCGGCAGCACCTGTCGCCCACCTGGGCTCGCCACCTCGACTGATGCGTCGAGCGCCATCAGGCAGGGGATGCCGTCGCCGGCCGGAGAGGCGGTGCAGATGTTGCCCGCGAGCGTGCCACGGTTCTGAACCTGCGCGCCGCCGACCTCGCGCGCCGCCGCGCGATATCCGTCGAACTGCGGCGGCAGGTTGGTTCGGATCAGCTCCGACCATGTCGTCAGCGCGTTGAGACGCCAGTGGTCCGGCCTGTCCATGATGCCGCGCAGCGCATCGATGCCCGACAGATCGAGCATGTCCTTGCCGCTCGGATCGCCCCAGGCGGCCCGTCCCGTGCGCGCGGGATAGATGTCGGTTCCGCCGGCGAGCACGGCCACGTCCTCGCCGGCCCGGATCGCGAGCGCATCCTCGAGGGTACGGGGGCGGAAATAGCGCCTCATGAGGCGTCGGGCCCGAACAGGCGCCGGGCGTCCTCGGCACTGTAGTAGCCGCGCTCGACGTCGCGGGCGATGGCGGCGGGATCGCGCTCGCGCGGATCGCCATATCCGCCGCCGCCCGGGGTCATCACCTCGATGCGGTCGCCGGCGCGGATCAGGATGTCCTGATCCTTCGACAGATGTTCGGGGATGCTGGTGCCGCCGTTACGGTGCAGCAGCACGACGTTGCGCGCGCCCTCGCGGCCACCCTCCACGCCGGGCGGGCCGAACCGCCCGTGATCCATGACGAAGGAGGCACGCGCCTCGCCGCGCAGGAGTTCGACCTCGTAATGCACGCCGAAGCCGCCGCGATGCCGGCCGGCGCCGCCCGAGCCCTCGCGCAGCGCGAAACGCCGGAACAGGACGGGATAGTATTGCTCCATCACCTCGACCGGCGCGGTCTTGGAAATGCCGATGGTCGAGCAGCCATTGGTCAGGCCGTCATGATCGGCGTTGCCGCCATAACCGCCGCCGGAGATCTGGTACATGACATAGCCGGTGCCCCGCGCCGGGTCGTGCCCGCCCAGCGCGAAATTGCCGGAGGAGCCGGCCGGTGCCGCCGTCACCTTGTCGGGGATGGCCTGGACGAGCGCGAGAAAGACGGCCTCCGCGATCCGCTGCGACACTTCCGCCGCGCAGCCCGATACCGGCCTCGGATAGCGCGCGTCGAGGAAAGTGCCCTCCGGCCGCTTCACGATCAGGGGCTCGAAGGTGCCGGCATTGATCGGCACCTGCGGGAAGACGTGCTTTACCGCAAGATAGACGGCCGACAGCGTCGTCGCGAGAACGCAGTTCATCGGGCCGCGGCAGGGCGGCGAGGAGCCGGCGAAGTCGAAGGTCAGCGTCTCGCCGCTCTTCGTCACGGCGAGGCTGATGCGCAGCGGCTCGTTGACCACGCCATCGCTGTCGACGAAGGCTTCGCTGCGATAGACGCCGTCGGGCATGGCCGCGATCTCGGCGCGCATCAGTCCGGCGGCGCGCCGGCGGATTTCGGCGATGGCGGCTTCCATCGTCGCGCGACCATGGCGATCGAGAAGTTCCGTCAGCCGCCGCTCGCCGATCTTGAGCGCCGCGGCCTGCGCCTTGATGTCGCCGATGCGCTGGTCGGCGACGCGGATGTTCGACTGGATGATCGACAGGATCTCGCGGTCCATGACACCGCGCTTGAAGAGCTTCACCGGCGGCAGGCGCAGGCCCTCCTGCTCGACCTCGGTGGCGCGGGCGGAAAAGCCGCCGGGCGTCATGCCACCGGTATCGGGCCAGTGACCGGTGTTCTGCAGCCAGCAGAAAAGCTCGCCCTCGTGGAAGAAGGGCATGGCGAAGCGCACATCCATCAGATGGGTGCCGCCGAGATAGGGATCGTTGACGATGTAGACGTCGCCCTCCTCGGGTGGGGCGAGGCGGCCTTCGCGGATCAGGCGGATGATCTCGCCGGTCGAGTACTGCATCACGCCGACAAAGACCGGCAGGCCGAACTCGCCCTGCGCGATCAGGGCGCCGCTGTCGCGATCGTAAATGCCGTCGGAGCGGTCGTCGGCCTCGGCGATGACGGGTGAGAAGGCCGAGCGCGTGAAGGCGAGGTCCATCTCGTTGCAGACCTGCTGGAGGCCGGCCTCGATGACGGCGAGCGTGATCGGATCAGGAGCCCGGTCGGTCATGCTGCGGCTCCGGCGCTGACGCGGAGATTGCCGAGGCGGTCGACGACGGCCGTGGCGCCGGGGTCGAGCCAGAGCGTGGTGTCGGCCTGTTCGACGATGGCCGGGCCCGTCAGGTCCGCGCCGACGGGCAGGGCCTCGCGGCGATAGACGGCGGCCTCGACCGGGCCGCCCGTGCCGAAACAGCGCCGCGTGCCGGTGCGCGCGGCCTCGAGGCTCGTCGCGCGCGCAGCGCCATCGAGCAGCGCGTCGATCGGAAAGGGACGGCGGCGGCCGATGACCGACGTCGTCAGATTGACGATGACGGCGCGGATCTCCGGCAGGCTGACCTCGAATCGCGCGAAATAGGCGGCCTCGAACAGGCGCTGGATGGTCTCGCGCGAGGGCGCGCCGTCGGGAAGCGCGACGCGGATTAGATGGGTCTGGCCACGGAACTGCATGTCGGCTGCATGCACGATCCGGGTCTCGACGATCTCCTCCGCCTGCCCGGCGTTCACCGCCTCGCCCCGGCGCCGCTGCTCCAGCAGAATGCGGTGGACATCGGCCATGTCGACCTGATCGAGCGGCCGGTTGAGCGTCTGCACGAAGTCCTGGCGGAAATCGGCGGCGAGGCAGCCGAGCGCGTTGACGAGGCCAGGCCGCGGCGGGATCAGAACCTGAGGGATCGCGAGATCGCGCGCGAGCGCCACCGCATGGAGCGGTCCGGCGCCGCCGAAGGCAAAGAGCGTGAGGTCGCGTGGGTCGCAGCCTCGGGAGAGCGACACCATCCGGATCGCCCCGGCCATATGGATGTTGCCGAGCGTGACGACCGCGAGCGCCGCCTCCTCGATGCTGATGCCGAGCGGTCCGGCGAGACGCTCGGCGATGATCGCCCGAACCCGCTGGAGGGTGCCCGGATCACCGCCGAGCGCCTCGACGCTCAGTCGCCCGAGCACCAGATTGGCGTCGGTGATGGTGGGCTCGGTGCCGCCGCGACCATAGGCGATCGGTCCTGGTTCCGACCCCGCGCTCAACGGGCCGACGCGCAGCGTGCCGCCGGCATCGACGCGCGCGATCGATCCGCCGCCCGCGCCCACGGTGCGAACATCGACCATCGGCACGTGGATCGGCAGGCCGTAATCGATCGCGATCTCGGAGGAGACCTCGGGCAACCCGTCGAGGATCAGTGCGACATCAGTCGAGGTGCCGCCCATGTCGTAGGTGACCGCGCGGCCGACGCCGGCCGCCTCGAGCGTCGCCGCCGCCGCCATGACGCCGGATGCGGGCCCCGACATCACCGTCTTCGCCGCCTCGCGCGCGGCGCTGCGCGCCGGCACGGTGCCGCCATTGCCGTTCATGACGAGGAGGTCGTGCCGGTAGCCCTGTTCCGAGAGATCGGCCTGGAGGCTCGACAGATAGCGGTCGAGCACCGGCTGGACGGCCGCGTTGATGCTCGCGGTCGTGCCGCGCTCGTACTCTCGGAACTCGGAGAGGATCTCGCTGCCGAGCGTCACATAGCCGTTCGGCCACAGCGACCGGGCGATGGCGCCCGCCGCCTGCTCATGGGCGGGATTGGCATAGGCGTGCAGGAAATGAATGACGAGCGCCTCGCACCCGGCAGAAAGCAGCCGCTCCACCGCGCCCGCGACGGCCAGCTCATCAAGCGGCACGATGAACTGGCCGTCGGCCCCGATGCGTTCCGGCACTTCGAGGCGCAGGTCGCGCGGGATCAGCGGTTCGAAGACGCCGAAGAGTCCATAGGGTTTGGGGCGGGTGCGGCGACCGAGTTCGAGCGTATCGCGGAAGCCCTGGGTCGTGATCAGGCCGACGCGCGCGACCTTGCGTTCCAACACCGCGTTCGTCGTCGCAGTCGTGCCGTGGATGATGAGATCGAGATCACCGGGGCTGGCTTGCGCCCGCGTGATGGCGCGCATGACCCCTTCGGCCTGGTTTCGCGGCGTGGTCGGCACCTTGGCGAAGCGGATGCGCGGGCCGCCGTCGGTTTCCTCGAGCAGAAGGAGATCGGTGAAGGTCCCTCCCACATCAATACCGGCTGATCGGCGCATCGAGCGATTCCTGACTTACCGTTCGATGGTAGGGGCAGGATCGCGGCCTGGGAAGAGCCCGCCGCTCGATCAGGGACGGCGGAAGAGGGTCACGACCGCCGAGGCGCCGACCGCGAGCCAGCCGGCCATGGCCAGAAGGCCGCCAGCGGGCGCCGCCATCGGGAAAAGCCGCTCGCCCGTGAAGGTACGCATGGCCAGATCGCCGGAGAACAGCGTGACGCCGAGCGCGAGCACGAGGCCGGCGAGGGGGCGGTGCGGCGACCAACGAGCCCCGTCCGGGAGGCGGCGGCGATGGCGAGAAGGGCGGGCGCATGGGCGAGCAGCATGACGGCCGCATAGTCGAGAAAGCCGGTGCCCGCATGGGCGGCGACCGCATAGAGCGCGATGCCGGCGGCGCCGAAAAGGGCGGAGAGGCAGGCGAGAAGCGTGGCGGGCATGGTGATCGAAGCTCCCCGGAACCGCGGTGATCGCGTCTCCGCAGCCGTCCTAGGCGAGGCCGCGCTCGGACAGAAGCCGCGCTATCGTCGCACGCAGTGCCGCGATCCCGTCACCGCTATGGCTCGAGGTGACGAGGATGTCCGGGAAGGCGGCCGGTCGTCGGGCGAGTTTGTTCTTCGTCTCGTCGATCCGCTTTGCGAGATCGCCCGGCTTCACCTGATCGGCCTTGGTCAGGACGATCTGATAGACGACCGCCGCCTGATCGAGATCCTTGAGGAGCGGCTCGTCGGTCGGCTTCAGGCCATGCCGGGCGTCGATCAGGATGAAGACGCGGGCGAGATTGGCGCGCCCGCGCAGATAGTCGTGGATCAGGCGGGTCCAGGCCTTCACCTTCTTGTCGCCGACCGCCGCATAGCCGTAGCCCGGCATGTCGACGAGCGCGAGCGGACCGCCGCCGCGAAAGAAGATGAGCTGCTGGGTGCGGCCGGGCGTGTGCGAGGTGCGGGCGAGAGCGTTGCGCCCCGTCAGCGCGTTGACGAGGCTCGACTTGCCGACATTGGAGCGGCCGGCGAGCGCGATTTCGAGCCCCTCGGCCGGTGGCAGGCTCGCGACGTCCGAGGCCGCCCAGAAAAAGTCCCAGGGCGTCGCAAAGAGCTTGCGCCCCGGCTCCGCGAACGGCGCGAGCGGATCGTCGGCGGAGCCCGTTTCCACGTCAGCCCTGCGGCTTCGGCTTTGAGCCGAACATGGCCTTGATGTTGTCGAGCAGTTCGATCTTCACGCCGAAGCGCCGCATGATGAAGGCCTGCTGCAGGATCGACAGCAGGTTGTTCCACGTCCAGTAGATGACGAGACCCGCCGGGAACGAGGCCAGCATGAAGGTGAAGAGAATCGGCATCCAGCGGAACAGGGAGGCCTGGATCGGGTCCTGCGGCTGGGGATTGAGCTGCATCTGGACGAACATCGTGATGCCCATCAGGATCGGCCAGACGCCGAGCATGAGGATCAGCGGCGGTGTCCAGGGGATCAGTCCGAACAAATTGAAGATGGATGTCGGATCCGGCGCCGACAGATCCTGGATCCAGCCGAAGAAAGGCTGGTGCCGCATTTCGATCGTGACGAACAGCACCTTGTAAAGCGCGAAGAACACCGGGATCTGGATCAGCACGGGAAGACAGCCCGACAGCGGATTGATCTTCTCGCGCTTGTAGAGCGCCATCAGCTCCTGCTGCTGCTTCATCTTGTCGTCGCCGAAGCGCTGCTTGATCAGCTCCATCTCCGGCTGAACCTTCTTCATCTTCGACATCGACTCGTAAGACTTGTTCGCGAGCGGGAAGAAGACGATCTTAAGGATCACGGTGACGATGAGGATCGACACGCCGAAATTGCCGAAGAAGCGGTAGAGCCAGTCGATCAGCAGGAAGAGCGGCTTGGTGATGAAGTAGAACCAACCCCAGTCGATCAACAGTTCAAATCGATCGATCTGCAGAGCAGCCTCGTACCCGTCGATGAGCGCCACTTCCTTGGCGCCGGCAAAGACCTTGTTGACGATTTCGGCACGGCCGCCGGGCTCGATCTGGCGCGCCTCGAACAGGAGATCGGTCTGGTAGGTCGGTGCGTTTCCGAGCATGCCGGTGCTGAAGCGCGCCGTGTAGGGCAACGATTGATCGGGAATCACGGTCGCCGCCCAGTACTTCTCCGTGATGCCGACCCAGCCGCCCTTGCCGGGCCACGACTGCGTGCCGTCCTTCGTGATGGCGGAATAGGTCCATTCCTGCAGGCCGTTTTCGCCGACGACACCGATCATGCCTTCGTGCAGGATCCAGTAACCCGCAACCGTGGGCGTGCCATGCCGTGAGATGAGGGCGTACGGCAGAAGCGACACCCCCGCACTGCCCTTGTTCTCCACCGCGTCCGTCACGGAGAACATCTGCTTGTCGTCAACAGCGATCGTGCGGCTGAATATCAGGCCCTCGCCATTGTCCCACGTCAGCGTCACGGGCGTCGTCGGCGTCAGCTTGGCGCCGGCAGGCGCCGACCAGATCGTGTCAGGGCCGGGCAGCTTGACCGTCGCGCCCGGCTGCGCAACCCAGCCGAAATCAGCGTAGAAAGGCCCCTGGTTTTCAATGACGTCGCGATGATTGGCCGGCCGGATCGGCGTGCCCGACGGCGACAGCAGGGTGATGTTGGGCGAATCCTTCTTGATCGTCTCGCGGAAGGTCGCGAGCGAGATGTCGTCGATGCGTCCGCCCTTGAGCGCGATCGAGCCGAAGAAGCGGGGCGTCTCGATGTCGACACGCGGGCTCTGGGCGATCACGTCCGGGCGCGTTGCGGCGGCAACGGCGGGAGCAGCCGCACCGGGGACGCTCGGTCCCGTCGCGCCTCCAGCGGGCGCCGGCGTCGTGGCGTTCGTCGACACGGTCGACTGCTGGGCCGCCTGCTGCGCGGCCTGGCGCTGGCGCTCCATCTGCGGGATGCCGATGAAATACTGCCAGCCGAGCAGCACGATGGCCGACAGGACGATCGCCAACAGCATGTTCTTGTTGTCGGTCATATCAGGGCTCTCCGGCTCCGGCGTCGCGGCGCGCATCGCCCCGGCCTCGGCCCGGATGCACACGGCAGAAAGCCGCGATCAAGTCGTCGACAATGGTCGCGAATGCGGCGTTGAGCGCCGCTTCGCGACCGATCAGCACGTAATCATGTCCCGGCCTGGCCTGCTGTGCGGCCACGAGTCGCAGCGCTTCGCGCAAACGCCGCCGAATGCGGTTGCGCTCGACGGCGCCGCCGGTCTTCTTGGTGACGGTGAACCCGGCTCTCGCCTCCGTCTCGCCGTCGCGCCGGTCGCGCGCCTGTAGCGTGAGCGTCGTGCAATGGGTGCGGCGCCCGTTGCGGGCAGCCAGAAAGTCCTCGCGCTTGCGCAGTCGCTGCATCGAGGCGTTCCGGCCGGACCGCCGCCGATCAGGCCGACAGCCGCTTGCGACCGTGACGGCGACGCGCAGCGAGAACCTTGCGACCGGACTTGGTGGCGAGGCGCGCGCGGAAGCCATGCCGGCGCTTACGAACGAGTTTCGAGGGCTGATACGTGCGTTTCACGGTACTCTCCGCCGGTCGCGGCCGCTGTGTCGGCTGTCATTGAAAAAGATATCGCCGCTTCCAACAACGAAAAGAGCGCCATCCGAAGCCACCCTCGGGGCGCGTCCGGCTGTTCTGGAAGCGCCGAAGTCGCGGGCTTATGGGCGAGGATCTCGGGAAAGTCAATCACGCCGGTCGAGCGCGCCTGCCTCATCTCGGCACGGTGCCGCTGGCCGGTTGGCCGGGGTGGAGCGGCAAACCGTCGTTCCCGTCGCAGGATACCGTCTACGTCCGCCGTTTTCCATTGACGACCGGCCATGGCCCGGCCACAAGCGCGCCATGGCCGCGACCGCTCCATCGGACATTTTCGGCGTCTATGTGCACTGGCCCTTCTGCCAGGCCAAATGTCCGTATTGCGACTTCAACAGCCATGTGCGCACGACCGCGATCGATCAGGACCGCTACGTCGCGGCCTTCGCGCGCGAGATCGCGCAGCGGGCCGAGATCGCTCCCGGGCGGACGGTGTCGTCGATCTTTTTCGGCGGCGGTACGCCGTCGCTGATGCAGCCGCGGACGGTCGCCGGCATCATCGAGGCGATCAGCCGTCACTGGACGCTGCTTCCCGACGCCGAGATCACGCTCGAGGCCAATCCGACCAGCGTCGAGGTCGAACGCTTCCGCGGCTACCGCAGCGCCGGCGTCAACCGTGTCTCGCTCGGCGTCCAGGCGCTCAACGATGCCGACCTGAAGTCCCTCGGGCGGCTTCACAGTGCGGATGAGGCCCTGCGCGCCGTCGCCACGGCGGCGTCGATCTTCGAGCGCTATTCCTTCGACCTCATCTATGCCCGTCCCGGCCAGTCGCCCGCCGACTGGCGCGCCGAACTGACGGCGGCCTTGTCCCATGCCGGCGATCATCTCTCGCTCTACCAGCTGACGATCGAGCCCGACACGATGTTCGAGCGTCTCGTCGCGGCTGGAAAACTCGTGCCGATGGACGACGATGCCGCGCGCGATCTGTGGGACATCACCCAGGAGGTCTGCGAGGCCGCTGGCCTGCCGGCCTACGAGATCTCCAACCATGCGCGGCCGGGCGGCGAGAGCCGGCACAACCTCGTGTACTGGCGCTATGGCGAATATGCCGGCGTCGGTCCCGGCGCCCATGGCCGCCTCGTCGATGCCGAGGGCCGACGCCTCGCGATGGCGACCGAGCGCAGCCCCGAGGCCTGGCTCGCGACCGTCGAGGCCCGTGGTGAGGCGCTCGTCGAGAACACCCCGCTCGATCGCGAGGAACAGGCCGACGAGTTCCTTCTGATGGGGCTCCGGCTCGTCGAGGGCATTGATCTGCGCCGTTTCGAGACCGTGCGCGGGCGTCCGATCAAGCACCAGCGCCTCAAGGCGCTGATCGAGGAGGGCATGCTGGCCCGCCTCGGACCCGGACGCGTCGCCGTGACGCGCGAAGGCTTCCCCCTGCTCGACGCCGTCGTCGCCGACCTCGCCGCCTGATCCACCGATCACGGCCCGGAAGCACCGACCCTTGACAGAGCCGCGGCCCATTTCTATGTGAGCGCCACTGTTAGCACTCGCTCCTGATGAGTGCTAGCGAGGACTGTCTGGGACAGCCGGCCGCGGTCCGCGTGCCGGCGCAGAAGAGGAAGAGACCCAATGAAGTTCCGTCCGCTCCACGACCGCGTGGTCGTCCAGCGCGTCGATGCCGAGGAAAAGTCCAAGGGCGGCATCATCATCCCCGACACCGCCAAGGAAAAGCCCCAGGAGGGCAAGGTCGTCGCGGTCGGCCCCGGCGCCCGCGATGATTCCGGCAAGCTGGTTCCGCTCGACGTCAAGGCGGGCGACCGGATCCTGTTCGGCAAGTGGTCCGGTACCGAAGTGAAGCTCGATGGTGTCGATTACCTCATCATGAAGGAATCCGACATCATGGGTATCGTCGGCTAAACACCTGATCGTTCACACTTTTCACAGATCGAGGGCAAGCCAATGGCAGCCAAAGAAGTACGTTTTTCCTCCGACGCGCGTGACAAGATGCTCCGCGGCGTCGACATCCTCGCCAACGCGGTGAAGGTCACGCTGGGTCCGAAGGGCCGCAACGTCGTCATCGAGAAGTCGTTCGGCGCCCCGCGCATCACCAAGGACGGCGTCACCGTCGCCAAGGAGATCGAGCTCGCCGACAAGTTCGAGAACATGGGCGCCCAGATGGTGCGCGAAGTGGCCTCGAAGACCAACGATACGGCGGGCGACGGCACCACCACCGCGACCGTTCTCGCCCAGGCGATCGTCCGCGAGGGCGCCAAGTTCGTCGCGGCCGGCATGAACCCGATGGACCTCAAGCGTGGTGTCGACATGGCCGTCGCCGCCGCCGTCAAGGACATCGAGAACCGCGCCAAGAAGGTGAAGTCCTCGGCGGAAGTCGCCCAGGTCGGCACGATCTCGGCGAATGGCGACGAGTCGGTCGGCCAGATGATCGCCAACGCGATGCAGAAGGTCGGCAATGAGGGCGTCATCACGGTCGAGGAGGCCAAGAGCCTCGAGACCGAGCTCGAAGTCGTCGAGGGCATGCAGTTCGACCGCGGCTACCTGTCGCCGTACTTCATCACCAACGCCGAGAAGATGATCGCGGACCTCGAGGATGCCTACATCCTCATCCACGAGAAGAAGCTGTCCGGCCTGCAGTCCATGCTCCCGATCCTCGAAGCGGTCGTTCAGTCGGGCAAGCCGCTCGTGATCGTCGCCGAGGACGTCGAGGGTGAGGCTCTCGCCACGCTCGTCGTCAACAAGCTGCGTGGCGGCCTCAAGATCGCCGCCGTCAAGGCTCCGGGCTTCGGTGACCGCCGCAAGGCCATGCTGGAAGACATCGCCATCCTCACCGGTGGTCAGGTGATCTCCGACGATCTCGGCATCAAGCTCGAGACGGTCACGCTCCAGATGCTCGGCCGCGCCAAGAAGGTGATGATCGAGAAGGAAAAGACCACGATCGTCGACGGCGCCGGCAAGAAGAAGGACATCGAGGGCCGCGTCGCGCAGATCAAGGCGCAGATCGAGGAGACCACTTCGGACTACGACCGCGAGAAGCTCCAGGAGCGTCTCGCCAAGCTCGCGGGCGGCGTCGCGGTGATCCGCGTCGGCGGCGCGACCGAGGTCGAGGTCAAGGAAAAGAAGGACCGCGTTGACGACGCTCTGAACGCCACCCGCGCGGCCGTTCAGGAAGGCATCGTTCCCGGCGGCGGCACCGCTCTCCTGCGTGCCAAGGGCGCTGTGGCGAAGCTGAAGTCGTCGAACGCCGACATCCAGGCCGGCATCAAGATCATCGAGAAGGCTCTCGAGGCGCCGATCCGTCAGATCTGCGAGAACTCGGGTGTCGAGGGCTCGATCGTCGTCGGCAAGATTGCCGAGAACAAGTCGCAGACCTTCGGCTTCAACGCCCAGTCCGAAGAGTATGTCGACATGGTCGAAGCCGGCATCGTCGATCCGGCCAAGGTCGTGCGCACCGCCCTCCAGGACGCGGCCTCGGTCGCCTCGCTCCTCATCACCACCGAGGCGATGATCGGCGAAGCCCCGAAGGACAAGACCCCGGCCCCGGCCATGCCGGGCGGCGGCGGCATGGGCGGCATGGACTTCTGAGTCCAGTCCCATCAGCAAAATGACGAAGCGCGGGACCCCGGTCCCGCGCTTTTTCGTTTGCCGCGTGGCCGCCGGTCCACACTGTCACCGGATACCGCCAATCTACTGATTTATCTCAATGGCAAGCCGGACTGAAAAGCGCATGGTGGGTCATGGTCCAACCGGGAGATCCGTCATGACGCTCGATCGTTCAGTCCTCGCCTTCGCCGGCTTCATGGTCCTCGTGTCGCTTGTGCTGACGGCCTATGTGTCGCCGCACTTCGTCTGGCTGACGGCCTTCGTCGGCGTCAACATGATCCAGGCCTCCTTCACCGGGTTCTGCCCGGCCGCCATGGTGTTCAAGGCCCTCGGTATCCGGCAGGGAACCGCCTTCTGAAGGCACTGTGATGCGTTTCCTCCTGCTTGCGGGCCTCCTGGTCGCGCAGATTGCGCCGGCGTTCGCCGCCTCCGTCGATCTGAAGACGACGGCCATCACCGAATGGAAGGCCGTCTATGGCCGTGTCGAGGCGCGCGACAGCGTCCCGGCCCGCGCCCGGACGGGCGGGGACCTGGTCGATCTCGCGGTCAGCGAGGGGGACATGGTCAGGGCCGGTCAGGTCATCGCGGTGGTGCGCGATGAAAAGCTTGCCTTCCAGCTGGCCGCGATCGACGCCCAGACCCTGGCTCTCCAGTCCCAGCTCGACAATGCGACGGCGGAACTCGCGCGCGCCCAGGCCCTGATCGACAGCGGCGCCACGACGACGCAACGCCTCGACCAGTTGCGGACACAGGCCGAGGTGCTGCGCAACCAGCTCGCCGCCGCAAGGGCCGAGCGTGGTGTCATCCTGCAGCGCGAGCAGGAGGGCAAGGTGCTCGCCCCGACCGACGGCCTCGTGCTCGACGTGCCGGTCACGCGCGGCGCCGTGGTCATGCCGGGCGAGGCGATCGCGACCATCGGGGGCGGCGGCGTCTTCCTGCGCCTTGCGGTCCCGGAGCGGCACGCCACGCTGCTGCGCGCCGGCGCTGCCATCGAGATCGAGACGGCGCAGGGCGTGCGGTCCGGCCGTCTGGCCAAGATCTATCCGCAGATCGAGGCGGGTCGCGTGCTTGCCGACGTTGAGGTCGAAGGGCTCGACAAGGCCTTCGTCGGCGCGCGCATTCTCGTGCGGCTGCCCGTCGGCATGCGTGAGGCGCTGCTCGTGCCCGCGGCGGCACTCGTCACCCGTCATGGGCTCGACTTCGTGACGGTCGCAAACGGGACGGCGTCCGTCGACCGCGTCGTGGTGGCGGGCGAACGTCTCACCGTCGACGGTCGGGCGATGGTCGAGGTTCTGACCGGTCTCGTCGCCGGCGATCGGGTCGTCGTCCCCTGACGGCGGCAGGACATGAGATCGACATCATGAGCGACACCACCTCAGGTCCCGCGCGCCTCGGCCTCGCCGGCGTGCTGGCGCGCGCCTTCATCACCTCGCCGCTGACGCCGCTGTTTCTGCTTGCCGCCTTCGCCTTCGGCCTGATCGCTCTGATGACGCTGGCGCGGGAGGAGGAGCCGCAGATCTCGGTGCCGATGGTCGACATCCATGTGCGAGCCGACGGCCTGCGCGCGGAGGATGCGGTGAAACTCGTCACCGAGCCGCTCGAGACGATCGTCAAGAGCATCAGCGGCGTCGAGCACGTCTATTCGCAGACCCGTGACGACGGCGTTCTCGTCACCGCCCGCTTCGAGGTCGGAACCTCCGGCGACACGGCGGTCCTGCGCGTCCACGACAAGGTGCGCGCCAACATGGACCGCATCCCCGTCGGCATCCCGGAACCGCTGATCGTCGGGCGCGGCATCGACGACGTCGCGATCGTGACGTTGACGCTGACCCCGCGCCGCGAGGCCGCGAACCGGATCACCGCCAATGATCTGACGCGCGTTGCCCGCGAGCTGCGCACCGATCTGTCGCGGATCGAGAATGTCGGGCTCACCTACATCGTCGGCGAGACGGCGGAGCGGATCCGCATCGCGCCCGATCCCGAGCGTCTTGCGCAGCATGGCGTGACCCTGCAGCAGCTCGCGGCCAAGGTCGCCGGGGCCAACCGCGCCTTTCCGACCGGCGAGGTGCGCGATCAGGGCGACGCCGTGACCGTCCTCGCCGGCGAAACGCTCGCCTCGCCCGCCGCGATCGGCAATCTGCTCCTCCTCGCGCGCGACAGCCGCCCGGTCTATGTGCGCGACGTCGCGGATGTCTCCTTCGCCGTCGATGACGGGCAGGCGCTTGTGGCAAGCCTGTCGCGCGGGGCGGACGGCGCGATCGACCGCGTGCCGGCCGTGACGCTCGCCATCGCCAAGCGCGCCGGCGCCAACGCCGTGACGGTCGCGCAGGCGGTTCTGGCCCGCGTCGCCACGCTCGAGGGCTCGCTCGTCCCCGCTGACATGACCGTCGAGGTGACGCGCGACTACGGCGCCACCGCGAGCGAGAAGGCGGACGAGCTCTTGTTCCATCTCGGTCTCGCGACCGTGTCGATCATCGCGCTCGTCTTCGTCGCGATCGGACGGCGCGAGGCCGTCGTCGTGGCGATCGTCATTCCGGTGACGATCCTTCTGACGCTTTTTTCGGCCAAGGTGATGGGCTACACGCTCAACCGCGTCTCGCTCTTCGCCCTGATCTTCTCCATCGGCATTCTCGTCGACGACGCGATCGTCGTGATCGAGAACATCGCGCGGCACTGGGCCATGGGCGACGGGCGGAGCCCGCGTCAGGCCGCGATCGAGGCGGTCGCCGAGGTCGGCAATCCGACGATCGTCGCGACGCTCACCGTCGTCGCGGCGCTGCTGCCCATGCTCTTCGTGTCGGGGATGATGGGCCCCTATATGAGCCCGATCCCTGCCAATGCCTCGGCGGCGATGATCTTCTCCTTCTTCGTCGCCGTCACGGTGACGCCCTGGCTGATGCTCAGGCTCGCGGGCGGCAGGACGGTCGCCGTCGACCACGCCCATGCCGGCGGCGGACGCCTCGGGCGTCTCTATACGGCCGTCGCGCGACCAATCCTCGCCTCGAAGGCGCGCTCCTGGCTTTTCCTCCTCATGGTCGGCGTATTGACGCTCGGATCACTGCTGCTCTTTGCCACCAAGGACGTGACCGTGAAGCTCCTGCCCTTCGACAACAAGTCGGAGCTCGGCGTCGCCATCGACCTGCCGGAGGGATCTTCGCTCGAGGCCACCGACGCGGTGGCGCAGGCGGTGGCGGGGATCGCCCTGGAGATGCCGGAGGTACGGTCCGTGCAGACGCATGCCGGCACCGCGGCGCCGTTCAACTTCGCGGGGCTCGTGCGCCACGCCTATCTGCGCTCGGAGCCGCAGATGGGCGACGTCGCGATCAACCTCGTCGACAAGGGCGACCGCGCCCGGTCGAGCCACGCCATCGCGCTCAATCTTCGCCAGCGGCTCGCCGGGATCACCAAGCCCGCCGGCACGGTGCTGAAGGTCGCCGAACCGCCGCCGGGTCCGCCGGTGCTGGCGACCCTGCTCGCCGAGATCTACGGGCAGGATCCGCAGACCCGGCGTGCGGTTGCCGAGAAGGTCGAGGCAGCCTTCCGCTCCGTACCCTTCATCGTCGATGTCGACCGGTCATTCGGCGTCCAGCAGAGGCGCCTGCGCGCGACGATCTCGACCGATGATCTCGACTTCCACCGCGTCGCAGAGAGCGACGTCTTCGACACGCTCGCCATGCTCAACGGCTCGCGGACCGTCGGCTACTCGCATCGCGGCGAGGGGCGGGCGCCGATCCCGATCGTCATCGAGCGGGCGACCGGCGACCGGGTCGTCGACGAGCGCTTTTTGTCGACGCCCATTCCGGCGAACGCCCTGCCGGGTGACCGCGGCGTCGTCGAACTGGGGGACGTCGTCAGGATCAACACGGAAAGCGCCTCCTTCCCGATCTTCCGCCACAATGGGCGCTTCGCCGAAATGGTCACCGCCGAGCTCGCCGGATCCTTCGAGGCGCCGCTCTACGGCATGCTCGCGGTCGACGCGGCGCTGGATGCGCAGGACTGGACCGGCCTCACCCGGCCGACGATCGCGCTGCACGGCCAGCCGGTCGACGACGGCGCGCCGGTCCTGCTCTGGGATGGCGAATGGGAAGTGACCTGGGTCACCTTCCGCGACATGGGTGGCGCCTTCATCCTCGCGCTCGTCGGCATCTACATCCTCGTCGTCGCGCAGTTCCGCTCGTTCAAGGTGCCGCTCGTCATCCTCACGCCGATCCCGCTCACCTTCATCGGTATTCTGGGCGGGCACTGGCTGTTCAATGCCGCCTTCACCGCGACCTCGATGATCGGCTTCATCGCGCTTGCCGGCATCATCGTGCGCAACTCGATCCTGCTCGTCGATTTCATTCGGCACGGCGCGGCACCGGACCGCCCGCTGGTCGAGGTTCTGATCGAGGCGGGCGCTGTCCGCTTCAAGCCGATCCTGCTCACGGCGCTTGCTGCGATGATCGGCGCGGCCGTGATCCTGACCGACCCGATCTTCCAGGGGCTTGCCCTGTCGCTCCTGTTCGGCCTCGCCTCGTCGACGCTTCTGACCGTCCTCGTCGTCCCCGCGATCTACCGCGTCCTGCGGACCTGACGGTCGCTCAGACGACGGCGAGGGCGGGCGGCGATCCTGCCGTCGCGCGGTGGCGCAGCAGGCGGCCATCCTCGAGGATCAGCGTCCATGCCGTCGGCAGGAGGCCGACCGCGTCGCCGATCTTGAGCCGCGTGTCCTGCGGCAGCATCACGTCGAAGATCGTGCCGGAGGCGCTGCGCATCTCCGCCCGCCAGTCGAGGCGCGAACGGCGCATGGCGATGATCGTCACCGGCATGCCGATGTCGCGGCCGGCGACCTTCCAGTCCTGCGCGCGGACATAAAGCGTGCCGGCGCCCGCCGCCGGCACCGGACCGTTGACCGGCAGGCTTTTTCCCGAAACGCTCATCACCCCGCCCTCGATCCGCGCCGGCAGGGCGACGCTGTCGCCAAGAAAGTCGAAGACGAAGGCGTTCGCCGGCGCGTCATGGATCTCGTCGGGCGAACCGAGCTGTTCGATCCGGCCCCTGTTGAGGATCGCAACCCGATCCGACAGCTCCATCGCCTCGTCCTGGTCATGGGTGACGAAGACGGTGGTGTGGCCGGTCTTGAGGTGGATTTCGCGCAGCCAGCGCCGCAGATCCTTGCGGACCTTGGCGTCGAGCGCGCCGAAGGGTTCGTCGAGGAGCAGCACCTTCGGCTCGACGGCGAGCGCGCGGGCGAGGGCGACGCGCTGGCGCTGGCCGCCGGAGAGCTGGGCCGGGAAGCGATCGGCGAGGCCGTCGAGCTGGATCAGCGCAAGCAGTTCGTCGACCCGAGCCCGGATCGCCGCCGGCGTCGGGCGTTCGCGCCGCGGCCGCACTTTCAGGCCATAGGCGATGTTGTCGGCGACCCGCATGTGCTTGAACAGGGCGTAATGCTGGAAGACGAAGCCAACGCGCCGCTCCTGCACGGTCATGGCGAGCGCATTCTCGTCGCCGAAGAAGACCTCGCCCTCGGTCGGCCGCTCGAGGCCGGCGATGATGCGCAACAGCGTCGTCTTGCCGGAGCCCGACGGGCCCAGAAGACCCAAAAGCTCGCCCGAACGGATGTCGAGATCGACGCCGTTCAACGCCGGCGACAGGCCGAAGGTCTTGGCGATGCGTCTGAGCGCGATATGCATGTCCGACCCCCTCAGTGCCGCCGCGAATGGGCGAGCTGGTCGCCAAAACGCCATTCGAGCACGGACTTCGCGACGAGCGTCACCAGCGCCAGCAAAGCCAGCAGCGAGGCGACGGCGAAGGCCGCAACGAAGTTGTACTCATTGTACAAGATCTCGACATGGAGCGGCATCGTGTTCGTCTCACCACGAATATGGCCGGAGACGACGGAAACCGCGCCGAACTCGCCCATGGCGCGCGCGTTGCAAAGCAGCACGCCGTAGAGCAGGCCCCATTTGATGTTCGGCAGCGTGACCGTCAGGAACATCTTGAGGGGCGAGGCGCCGAGCGTCAGGGCCGCCTCCTCATCCGCCGTCCCCTGTTCCTGCATCAGCGGGATCAGTTCGCGCGCGACGAAGGGGAAGGTGACGAACACAGTCGCCAGAACGATGCCGGGCACCGCGAAGATGATGTCGATGCCGTAGGGCTTGAGGAACGGCCCGATCACTCCGTGCGCTCCGAAAAGCAGCACATAGACGAGGCCGGAGACGACCGGCGAGACGGAGAAGGGCAAGTCGATCAGCGTGATCAGCAGGCTCTTGCCCGGAAAGTCGAACTTGGCGATGGCCCATGCGGCGGCGACGCCGAAGACGAGGTTCAGCGGCACGGCGATCGCCGCGACGAGGAGGGTGAGCCGGATCGCTGCCTGCGCATCGGGCTCGGCGAAGGACTCCATGAAGGCGCCGACGCCCTGGCGCAGCGCCTCCGCGAAGACCGCGAAGAGAGGTAGGACGAGGAAGAAGAACAGGAAGAGGAGCGCGATGCCGATCATCACGCGGCGCGTGCCGGTGCTCTCGGTCGTGGCGTCCCGGTCGCGGCTGACGGTCGGATGGTCGAGCAGGGCGTCAGACATGGCCAAAACGCCTCCGGCTCCAGGCCTGGATCAGGTTGATCGCCAGCAGGGCGGCAAACGAGAGGCCCAGCATGATCACAGCGATCGCCGTGGCGCCGCCATAGTCGAACTCCTCCAGTCGGATGACGATGAGGAGGGGCGCGATCTCCGAGACATAGGGGATATTGCCGGCGATGAAGATCACCGAACCGTATTCGCCGACAGCGCGGGCGAAGGCGAGCGCGAAGCCGGTCAGGATGGCGGGCGCGAGCGGCGGGGCAAGGACGCGGATGATGGTCTGGAGCCTCGTCGCGCCGAGCGTCGCCGACGCCTCCTCCACCTCGCGGTCGAGTTCCGCCATGACCGGCTGCACGGTGCGCACGACGAAGGGCAGCCCGATGAAGATCAGGGCGATGACGATGCCGACCGGTGTGAAGGCGACCTTGATCCCGAGCGGCGCCAGAAGGCTCCCGATCCAGCCGTTCGGCGCATAGAGCGCGGTGAGCGCCAGGCCGGCGACGGCGGTCGGCAGCGCGAAGGGCAGGTCGACCGCGGCATCGACGAAGCGGCGGCCGGGGAAGTCGTAGCGGGTGAGCACCCAGGCGACGATCACGCCGAACACGACATTGACGAGTGCCGCGACGAGCGACAGGCCGAAACTCGTCTTCAGAGCCGCGGCCACGCGCGGATCACGCGCAATATCGAGAATGCCGCCGAAACCGAGATCGCTCGCCCGCAGTGCGAGCGCCGCGAGCGGCAGAAGGACGATCAGCCCGAGATAGGCGAGACTATAGCCGAACGCGATCCCGAAGCCCGGGAGCGCGCTCGGCCGCGCGAAGGAGAAGGATCGCCCCAAGGTCCTCGTCTCCGTTGCCTCACTGCGCCCCGTATCGGGCCTCACTGCCCGGGCTTGTAGATCTGGTCGAACACGCCATCCTCGCCGAAATGCTCCGGCTGCGCCTTGGCCCATCCGCCGAACGCACCGTCGATGGTGACAAGTTCGATCGTGGGAAACAAGGCCAGGTCCGCCGGATCGGCGTGGGTCGGGTCGGCCGGCCGGTAGTGGAACTTCGCCGCGAGCTTCTGGCCGACCGGCGAATAGAGGAACTGGAGGTAGGCCTCGGCCTGCTTGCGGGTGCCCTTGGCATCGACATTGCCATCGACGACGGCCACCGGCGGCTCGGCCTTGATCGAGAGCGAGGGCGTGACGATCTCGAAATTGTCCTTGCCGAACTCATCGAGCACGAGGAAGGCCTCGTTCTCCCAGGTGATCAGCACGTCGCCGATCTCGCGCTGGGCGAAGGTCGTGGTCGATCCACGCGCGCCGGTGTCGAGCACCGGGACGTTGCGGTACACGCGGCTGACAAAGTCGCGGATCTTGGCCTCGTCATTCCCAAAGGCGCGGGCCGCATAGGCCCAGGCGGCGAGATAGTTCCAGCGTGCGCCACCGGAGGTCTTGGGATTGGGCGTTATGACGCCGATGCCCTCACGAGCCAGATCGTCCCAGTCCTTGATGCCCTTCGGATTGCCCTTGCGCACGAGGAAGACGATCGTCGACACATAGGGCGACGCGTTGTTGGGCAGGCGCGTCTGCCAGTCGGGCTTGATCTTGCCGGTTTCCTTGACGATCGCGTCGATGTCGGCGGCGAGCGCCAGCGTCACGACATCGGCGTCGAGACCGTCGATGACGGCGCGGGCCTGCTTGCCCGATCCGCCATGCGACTGCTTGATCGTCAGCGTCTCGCCGGTCTTGGCCTTCCAGTCGGCGATGAAAGCCTCGTTCACGGCCTTGTAGAACTCGCGCGTCGGGTCATACGACACGTTGAGGAGGGTGGCATCGGCGGCGCGGGCGCCGACCGTCATCCAGGCGATGAACAGGAAGGCGAGGGCCGCAAAGAGAATGTCGCGGTATCGGATCAGCTGACGAGCGTCGAACATCGGTTGGCTCTCCGTGAAGGCTTTCTTAATGTCGACTTACTTTATCAACTTTGTCAACTCGCATCTCGCGGCCTTGATCGCCTCAAATGTAGGCACCCTCCGAAACCGTTCCGTCGGCCCGCGCCCCTTCCGACCGGGCGACGGCTTCCGCGATCGTCATGCCCTCGAGCGTCCCGACAAGCGCCGAATAGCCATCGGCGAAGACCTGGCGGACGGCGCAGCTGCGCTCGTCCCGGCAGTCGTCGCAGCGCCGGTAGGCGGTCTTGGAGAGGCAGGGCAGTGGCGCGATCGGCCCGTCGATGAGGCGCAGCACCTGGCCGCAATCGAGCTGGGTCGGGTCTTTCAGCAGGTAGAAACCACCCTCCCGCCCGCGCCGGCTGGCGACGATCCCGGCGCGTTTGAGATCGAGCAGGATCTGTTCGAGGAAGCTTTGCGGGATCTGCTCGCTCTGGGCGATCTCGCGCGACTGGACGACGCCGTCGGTCTGGCGGGCGAGGGCGAACAGGGCCTTGAAGGCGTAGCGCGCTTTCTGGGAGATCATGGGTCCATCCGGCCTGACGCGCTTTATGGCGGGCCGGGTCACCCTTGATCAAGCGTCTTTGCGTTGCCGCCATTAACGCCGGATTCGCCATCCCCGCCGGAAACGCCGGCGCGGCGCCCCAAAACCACGCGCCGGATCGCCGGCATTTAGGGAAGATTCAGGGCGGTCTGCGCATAGAAATACCGTCGATCACGGCCAAAGACGCAGCCGATCCGGTCCAATTTCGCGGCGTCCGCTGCGGATAGCCGCGCCCGAGGCCGCGATCAATCCACCGAGCCTGTGCGCCACCGCACATCGGTCCGGTCGGGCAGGGGCTAGTGGGAGGCATGCCGGCGGACAGACCGTAAGGTTGGTCCGACGCGGCGTCGACAACAAGACATGGCGAGCCTGTGGGCGGAAGACACACTTCCGTCGACGCGACCGGCTTGCCCAACGACAGGGATGGCCGTCATGGTCAAGCGTTCCTTCGCACAGAGCCTTTCGGGCCGCATTGCCCTCTCGGCGATGGTCGTCTGCGTCGCGCTCACCGCCTCGACGGCCGCGCAGGCCCGCGGCGGTCTCCTCGAGGCGCTGTTCGGATCGTTCGAACCGGCGCGACCGGCTGTCGACGTTCCCTTCGACGCACCGAGCGCCAAGCCCGCCAAGCCGAAGGTCAAGAAGGTCAAGCGCGCGGTCGAGACCGCCATGCGCAAGCAGGCGCCGCTTCCCGAGGTCGCCGCCTTCACCGATCCGACCCAGCAGATCCTTCACGACCCGAGCCTTCGTCGCGGCGACGTGGTGATGTTCCCGACCGGCCCGAAGGTCTTCATCGCCAAGAGCAAGCAGGGCCCCTGGACAGAGGCCGATTTCGAGGACGTCGCCGGCTCGAAAGCGTTGTCGAGCGGTGCCCGCGACATGGTCGTCGCCGCCACCGAGAACGCCCGCACGACGCCCGATCTCGTCATCGAGACCATCATTCCGGCCGTGCCCGTGAAGGTTGCGAGCAGCACCGACACGCCGATCAACTGACGGCCCGTTCGTCGTCGCCACCGCGACGGCGGACGTCCTATCGGGCGACCCCCGCAACCGCGAACCGCAGGGCTGCGGCTTCGGCCGCCGCTTGGTCGGCCGCCGGCGTGTCGGGCGGCAGATGCTCGAGGATCTTTCGGATGAGATCGCCCACACCGCTGTCATAGGGCGAGAAGCGGATCCGGGGGCCGTCGAAACTCGAGATCCACAGATACTCTGACGGTTCCTGGCCGAAGCGTGCCAGTTCGTGCCAGCTCATCGACCTGCGCTCGAAAAAGACAGTCCGGCGCTCGATGAACGTGTCATTCCAACGAACCTGTTCGATGGATGTCACGTAGGCGGCAATCATGGTGCCGCCATTGAAAAAGAGGCACAGCCAGAAAAGCATGTCCATTTGTCGCTCAGCATCGACCCGAGCGCTGCCGACAAAGAAATACATGTAATTGAGCACCATCGACAGAGCGAGGCCGAGCACGACGGCGATCAGATGCACATAGCCGGGTCGAAGATAGAACCAGCCTTGCTTCATCTGTGCGCGGCTCGAAAACGCAACACGTGAGCACAGCCCGAGAAGGCCCGTCGTCAGGACGAGCGTGACCGTCCAAACAAGAAGAGTACTGAGGAAATCAGGAAGTGAGTTGAACAGTGGCATGAAACAATCGTAAGGGTTGTACGTAGCGGGTATCCAAACGAAAAGTCTAAAATTCAACGCATAGGCGTGTCATTGAGGTCGAGGGCTATGCGCGACAAGGGCCTTAAGCTGATGATCCGCCCCGTCGATCGCCTTTCCTGTGCGGGCCGTTCGCTCTAGTCTGCGGCATCGGCATGGGGCGCGGGGATGGCGATGACGGATGCGGGCCACGACAGTCTCAGCCTCGAGGCGCGGTCGAACAAGTTCGGCGCTGTCGAGGAAGACGGCATCGTCCGCTGCGATGCCTGCCCGGTTCTGTGCCGCATTCGTCCCGGTCGGCAGGGCGCCTGCAGCCGCTACGCCAATGACGAGGGCCGCCTGGTGCGCACCGACCCGGTGACACTGCTGGCGCGCGCGATCGACGAAGGCGGCAAGCTGGTCGCCTTCGAAGGGGCCTGGGACGGGTCCCCGCTCGACCCCTCGCGCACCTTCGTCTCCGGCATCGGCGCCGGGACCACCTATCCGGACTACAAGCCCGCCCCCTTCATCGTCTCGGCCGAGCATGAGGGTGTCGAGACCGTCACGGTCGTGACCGAGGGCATCTTCAGCTATTGCGGCGTCAAGGTGAAAATCGATACCGACCGCCATCTTGGACCCGAGACCGCCACCATCCGGGCCGAGGGCGAACCGGTCGGCCATGTCACGACGGCCGAATACGGCTCGCAGATGCTGTCGATCGGCGGGGTGCGCCACCTTACAGGCGGCAGCAAGAAGGAAGGCGTCGTCACTTGCGAGACGCTTCTGAAGCTCTGCTCGGGCGAGGCGGTCACGCTCACGATCGACGGCGGGCATGAGGTCGTGGTCGCGGCCGGTGCCGCGCCGATCGTCGACGGCCGGCCGGAGGAGCGCATGCGCGTCGGCTGCGGATCCGCGACCGTGGGCATCTTCGCCCAGCAATGGCTCGGTCATGTCGACGAGGTGATCGTCCTCGACGACCACATCACCGGCGTGCTGAGCGAACACCAGGCTGGGCGCGTGATCGGCATGAAGCCCGCCGGCATTCGTGTCCGCGGCCGGAAATCGACGCCGGGGCGCTATTTCCAGGTGGCGGAGCCGGGGCTCGGCTGGGGTGGCACCGACATCGTCGACCCTTTGTCGGTGATCGCGAAGATCGATCCCGCCCAGGCCTGGCCGGGTCTTCGGCTGCTGATCACCTCGACGACGGGTGAGGACGCGCTGTTCTGCGTGCTCGACGAGGCCCTGCGGCCGGTGCCCGCGCCGATGCCCGAGGCGGTTCGGCGCGTCGTCGACCGCATCGGCGAGAACTGCGAGCCGTCCCTGTGCTCGGTGCTTTTCATGGCGGGCGCGGGTGGATCGCTGCGGGCGGGCGTCACCGAAAACCCCGTCCTGCTCACGCGGTCCGTGCAGGCCGGCGAGACGCGCGTGACCCTCGGGGGCGCGCCGGCGATCCTGTGGCCGGGTGGCGGCATCACGGTCATGGTCGACGTGACGCGCCTGCCCAAGAACGCCTTCGGCTATGTGCCGACGCCGGCGATCGTCGCGCCCATGGAGTTCACGCTGCCGCTCGATCTCTACCGCCGGCTCGGCGGCCATATGGCGGATGTCGTGCCGCTTCGTGACGTCATCACCACCATGGCGGGCGAAGCGCGGGTCGAGCCGTGGCGGGCGGACAATCCCTGGCCGCGCGCCTCCTGACCGCCGACACGGATCGCCCGGCGATGAGCGCGACGATCCAGCGTCTCACTGGCGGACGTCTGCATCTCCAGCACGGACCGATTGACGTGGTGCTGAAGGCCTTTGGCACCACGGCTGAGGTCGTGCGGGCGGAAGAGGCGGCCGCCGCGGCGTTTCCAGCCTTGCTGCCCGGTCTCGTCGACGAACTGCCGCTGCTGCGCCAGCCGGTGGGACCCGAGCCCAGAGGACCCGTCGCTCGGCGCATGGTCGAGGCCTGCCGTCCGTTCGAACCCCTCTTCATCACGCCGATGGCGGCGGTGGCGGGGAGTGTCGCGGATGAGCTTCTGGCGACGATGCTGGCGGCAGCCCCGCTCGAGCGCGCCTTCGTCAACGATGGCGGCGACATTGCCATCCATCTCGCGCCGGGCACGAGCCTCGCCGTCGGGATGGTCACCGACTATGCGCGCGGTCCGACGCCGAGGGTCGACGGTCGCATCCACCTCACCGCCGATCACGGGGTTGGCGGCATCGCGACCTCCGGCGCGCAGGGACGTTCCTTCTCGCTCGGCATCGCCGATGCCGTCACGGTGCTCGCGGCGACCGCCGCCGCCGCGGATGCCGCCGCGACGCTGATCGCCAATGCGGTCGACGTCGAGGGCGAGGCGGTCACGCGCGTTCGCGCGATGACGCTCGACCCCGACAGTGATCTCGGCGAGCGTCTCGTCACCGTCGCCGTTGGCCCTCTCACAAGCGACCAGATCGAGGCGGCGCTCGCCGCCGGCCTCGACCGCGCGGAAGGGTTTCGCCATCGCGGCCTGATCATCGCGGCGGCCTTGACGCTTCGCGGCAGAACGGTAACGACTGAGGCGTGGCTGGCGCTACCAGCCGGCCAGACGGGTGAAGCATGACGCAGTCGCCGCCGATCGAGGTGCGCAAGATCGCCCTCGCCGTGGAGGAGATCCGCCACGACGGCGGCCCGCCGCTGAGCGAACCGCGCCGCAAGGGTGCGGTGGCGGTGATTCTCAAAAACCCCTATGCGGGCCGCTACGAGCCCGACATCCTGCCGATGATGGAGGCCTTGAAGCCGCTCGGCCTCGAGGCATCGACCAAGCTTCTGGGCGCACTCGGCGGGGATGCGACGGCGATCGAGGCCTATGGCAAGGGATCGCTCGTCGGCGCCGCCGGCGAGGTCGAGCACGGCGCGCTCTGGCACGTGCCGGGCGGCTATGCCATGCGTGAGCTTTTGGGGCAGGCGCTGGCGATCGTCCCCTCCAGCGCCAAGGTCGGCGCCATGGGCTGCGCGATCGACATTCCGATCCACCACCGCAACGCCGCCTATGTGCGCAGCCATTTCGACACGATGACCGTCAGCGTCGCCGACGCGCCGCGCGCGGACGAACTTATGTTCGTGCTCGTCATGTCGACCGGCGGCCGTCCGCATGCCCGCGTCGGCGGCCTCGAGGTTTCGCAGATCAGCAAATGGGATGGGCAGCGATGATGCCGAACGCAACCGACCTCCTGCTCGTCATCGACGTCCAGAATGATTTCTGCCCCGGCGGGGCTCTGGCTGTCGCCGGGGGCGATGCCGTCGTCGGCGTCATCAACCGTCTCTCCCGGCGATTCGAGAATGTCGCGGTGACGCAGGACTGGCATCCCGAGGGCCATTCCTCCTTCGCCTCGACCCATCCCGGCAAGGCGCCCTTCGAGACGGTCGACATGCCCTATGGCCCGCAGACGCTGTGGCCGGACCATTGCGTCCAGGCGACGGTCGGGGCGGAGTTCCATCGAGACCTCGATCTGCCCATGGCGCAGATGGTCATCCGCAAGGGCTTTCGCGCCGGCATCGACAGCTATTCCGCCTTCTTCGAGAACGACCGCAAGACGCCGACCGGCCTCGCCGGCTATCTGCGCGAGCGCGGACTGAAGCGGGTTGTCTGCGCCGGCCTCGCAACCGATTACTGCGTGCGCTACTCGGTCGAGGACGCCCGCCGTCTCGGTTTCGAGGCGGCTCTCGTGATCGACGCCTGCCGGGCGATCGACCTCAACGGCTCGCTCGAGGCTGCCTTGCGGGCGATGCGCGACGCGGGCGCGGAGTTCACCGACAGCGCCGCCTTCCATGGGGCTTGAGGCGCGCGACAGCCTCTCGGCGCGCGAAGCCCGGCGGATCGTGCTCGCGGCTCAGGGGCTCGCCCGGCCGCGCCCGGAGCGCGAACCCTCGCGCCCCCAGGTCCTGCGCCAGATCGACCGGCTCGGGCTGTTGCAGATCGACAGCGTCAACGTTTTTGCCCGCGCCCACACCATGCCGCTGTTCTCGCGGCTCGGCCCCTATGATCAGGAGCACCTGAGCCAGCTCGCCTATGCTGGCAAGCGCCGCGCCCTGTTCGAATACTGGGCGCATGAAGCGTCCTATCTGCCGCTCTCGGCCTATCCGCTGATGCGCTGGCGCATGGAACGGGCGGCACGGGGCGAGGGCATCTACAAGGATCTGGCGCGCTTCGCCGTCGAGCGTCGCGCGTTCGTCGAACAGGTCCTCGCCGATATCGCGCGGCGCGGGCCGTTATCGGCCGGTGAGATCGAGGATTGCGGCAAGAGCCGCGGTGGCTGGTGGGGCTGGAGCGAGGGCAAGATCGCGGTCGAGTACCTGTTCTGGGCCGGGAAGGTGACGGTCGCCACGCGACGGGGCACCTTCGAGCGCGTCTACGACATCCCCGAGCGCGTTTTTCCGCGCGCTCTTTGCGCGGCCGAGCCGCCATCCGAGAACGAAGCCCATGACGCGCTGATGCGCCGCGCGGCGAGCGCGCTCGGCGTCGCGACGGAGCGCGATCTGCGCGATTACTTCCGCCTCGATGTGGCGGAAGCCAAGGCCTCGCTCGCGCGGCTCGTCGTGAACGGCGATGTCCGTCCGGTGCGGGTCGAGGGCTGGAAGGATCCGGCCTTTCTCGCACCCGACGCCGCGCTGCCGCGCAAGGCGACCGGCTGCGCGTTGCTCTCGCCCTTCGATCCGCTGGTCTTCGAGCGCAGCCGGACGGAGCGCCTGTTCGATTTCCACTATCGGCTTGAAATCTATACGCCGCAGGAAAAGCGCCAGTTCGGCTATTACACGCTGCCTTTCCTGATGGGCGAACGGCTCGTGGGCCGTGTCGACCTCAAGGCCGATCGCGCGGCGTCGCGCCTGCTCGTCCTGTCGGCCCATCACGAGCCTGGTGTCGATCCGCATGCCGTCGGCAAGGCGCTCGCGGGCGAACTGGAACGGGCGGCGCGCTGGCTGCGTCTCGACATGATCGAGGTCGCGCCGAAGGGCGATCTCGCACCCGCGCTTGCCCACGCGATCGGCTAAGCAGAGTTTCCTTCGTTCGCCGACGGATGATCGTTGTTTCACGCGGTGTCGAAGGCTGCGACGCCGGCGCTTGCGGCGCAAACCCTCGTCATCCCGGACGCACTGCGGCGGTTTCGCCGCGGTGCAGATCCGGGATCGTCCCGGGGCAGTGGAGCTGCGTCGGGGCGCTTGATCCGGACAACGGTCCCGGGTCTGCGCCGCACCGCTTCGCGCTGCGTCGCGCCCGGGATGACAACGGGTGCGAATGCTGCTCATTTCGAACGGCGAAGCCGTCGATGTCGGGCGAAAGAACGATCCGTTGGCGCGCCGAGGGATCTTTGTTTGCAACGAGACCCTACGGGCTTGCAGCCGGGTCAGGTCGAGGCGTCGGCGAAGTCGCGGATCAGATGGTGGGCGATGGCGAGATAGGGGGGCGTCATCAGCCCGCCCGGATGCTGCCTGTCGAGCATGAGGCGGACTTCCTCGCGGGTGAACCAGCGGGCATCCTCGAGTTCCGTCGCGTCGATCGTGATCGTCGCGCTCGTCGCCTGCGCGATGCAGCCGATCATCAGCGAGGAGGGGAAGGGCCAGGGCTGCGAGGCATGATAGGCGACCGTCCCGCAGTGGATCCCCGCCTCCTCGTGGATCTCGCGCCGGACCGCGTCCTCGATCGTCTCGCCGGGTTCGAGAAAACCCGCGAGCGCCGAATACATGCCGGTGGGAAATCGCGGCTGTCGCCCCAGAAGGCAGGTGTCGCCGCGAACGGCCAGCATGATCACCACCGGATCGACGCGCGGAAAATGCTGCGTCGAACAGGCCGCGCATTCGCGCCGCCAGCCGCTCGCCCCGACCACCGTCGGTGACCCGCAATTCGCGCAGAAGCGATGCCGCCTGTGCCAGTCGAGCAGGGCCTTCGCCTCGCCGAGCGTGCCGAGCACCTCGGACGAGAACAGCCCGCGCATCGCGAGCGCGCGCAGATCGCCGATCTCGAGATCCGTCCGCCCGGCGAGCGCCTCCTTTGCCTCGGCCGGCACAGCGACGCCGAAGCGGGGCTCGTCGCGCGGCGTCAATCCGAGAAAGGCGGTCTCTCTCAAAGGGCCGAGTGCGGCGATCTCGAATGCGGTAAACCACGGGTCGACAGCGTCCGTCGGCGCGTCGAGCGGCCTTGTCAGTGCCGCCTCGTAGCCGCCGCGCAGCAGGGCGTCGGAGGCAAGCGGCCCGCGCTTCAGGAGCGGTTGATCGCCGACGATCACATGGAACAGGGCGGCGGGATGGGCGTTCTGCGCGGCGATGAAGGCCGCATCCTCGCGTTTGTCCGACCGACGGTCGAGCGGATTGACCGCATAGCCGACGCGGGCGGAGCGTTCGTCGATGGCCGGATAGGTCATTGTGGAGAGAGCCAGATGGCGCGTCTGAGCCGGGCGATCACGGAAGCGAGCTTGTCGTCCTCGTAGGGAGCCGGCGGCGCATGGCCCCAGACCGGGCGCGGCCAGGCGGCATCGGTGCGGAAGCGCGCGATCACGTGAACATGGAGCTGCGGCACCATGTTGCCGAGCGCGGCGATGTTGAGCTTGTGGCAGCCGGTCTCCGCCTTCAGCGCGTCGGCGACGAGCGTGACCTCGGTCATCAGATGTACCCGCTCGACGGCGCCCAGATCGGTGATCTCGGTGACGTCGCGCCGCCGCGGCACCAGCAGGATCCAGGGATAGTTGGCGTCATTGATGAGAAGCACGCGGCACAGGGCGAGATCGCCGAGGAGAAGCGTGTCGCGGGCGAGTTGGGGATGCAGGACGAAGTCGGAGTCTGCCATGCGCGCTTCCGTGGTGACGCCTTGTTGTAGCGGGGTCGTCCGCCGCCGTCACGCCCGACGTGGCGCTTGATCGCACCGCTCTCCGCCGCGTATCAAGGGCCGGCGAAGAGGGGGAACGCTTCCATGTTGACCAAGGATTTCGAGGTACTCGACCAGCGCTTCGAGGCGCTGGTGTTCGGCAACGTCCATGTCGATCATCTGCATTCGGGGATGCGTTGGGCCGAGGGGCCGGCCTATTTCCCGGCCGGCAAATACCTCGTCTGGTCGGACATCCCGAATGATCGCCTGATGCGCTACGACGAGACCGACGGGTCGGTCAGCGTCTTCATGGCGCCCTGCAACAACCATAACGGCCATACGGTCGACCGGGAGGGCCGCCTCGTCGCCTGCGAGCATCGCGGGCGCTGTGTCTCGCGCATCGAGCATGACGGCACGCGCACCGTGCTGGCCTCCCATTTCCAGGGCAAGCGGCTGAACTCGCCGAACGACGTGGTGGTCAAGTCGGATGGGTCGATCTGGTTCACCGATCCGACCTACGGCATCGATTCCGACTATGAGGGCGATGCCGCCCCCTCCGAGATCGGGGCATCGAACGTCTACCGCCTCGACCTGACGACGGGCAGCCTGACGGCGGTCGCGACCGACTTCGTCAAGCCGAACGGCCTCGCCTTCTCGCCGGACGAAAAGAAGCTCTACATCGTCGACACCGGCGCGACCCATGTGCCGAACGGCCCGCGCCACATGCGCGTCTTCGACGTGTCAGCCGATGGCACCGCGCTCTCCAATGGTCGGCTCTTCGCCACCTGCACCTATGGCCTGTTCGACGGCTTCCGCATCGACAGCGCCGGCAATGTCTGGACCTCGGCCGGTGACGGCGTGCACTGCTACGCGCCCGACGGCACGCTGATCGGCAAGATCCGTACGCCCGAGGTCGTCGCCAATGTCGAGTTCGGCGGGCCGAAGCGCAACCGCCTCTACATCTGCGCGACGACGTCGCTCTTTGCGGTCTACGTCAACGCGCGGGCAGCGACACGCCCGTCCGCCTGAGCCTGCTCAGGGCTGTTTCGGGGCATTTCCGGGCATGAACAGCCCGGAGGTGCCGCCTATCACGCGCGCGATGCCCGTCTTCATGTTGATCACGAGTTCCTTGCCGCGCAGCACGTTCTGACCCTGCGTCAGGACGACGTCGCCGGTGAGGCGCGCCGTGTTCGTCGCCATGTCGAACACGCCGCTCGCGCCGGTCGCCTTCTGGTCCTTGGCGGTGACGACGACGCCCCCGCTCGCCTCGAGCTTCTTGATGCCGCTGCTGGCGCTCGGCGTGGCCTCGCCGCCGGCATTCTCGTAAAAGATCGTCAGTGTCGCGGCGGTAAGCGTGGAATCGCCCTGTTTGGCGACGACATTGCCGGAAAAGATCGCCTTCTGCTCGTTCTGCCGCACCTCGAGCGAATCGGCCTTCACGTCGACGGGCTTGCCGGAATCCGACGAGAATCCCTGAAACGGATTGGCCGTCGTCTGCGCGAAGGCCGTGGGCGCGGTCGCCGCGGCGAGGGTGAGCGCGAGGCCGATGGCGATAAGGCGCCGCAGTGTCACAGACCGTGTCATCGCAATCATGGCGTGGCTCCTGCGGATGGGGATGGGCTGGGATTGGCGGGGGGCAGCTCGGTTGGTGCGCTCTTGACCGCGCGGGTCTCGAAGCGCGTGGTCACGCCGCCCTCGAACAGGATCCGGTTGCCGCCCTCGACGATCGACATGCGACCGCCCTGCACGGTGCCGTTGACGAGCTTCAGCGACACCGGTTGATCGGAGACGACGGTGCCGGCCTTGAAGTCGACCACCGCGCTCGTCATGTCGGCGGCATAGCCGCGCGACGAGCCGACGGTGACGGCCTCCGACAGGGTCAGGATCTCCGTGGCGGAATCGAACCGGCCTGTCCTGGCCTTGAGATTGGCCGTGTTCTTGTCGGCCATGGTGATCTGCGCGTCGAGTTCGGTCAGATCGATCAGGCCCGGCGCGGTGAGGCGCTGCGTCGCCGCCTTGGCGGTCACGTTGTAGGCTTCGTTCTTCTTGTTGAAGCCCGTCAGCCGCGGCAGTTCCATCGTCAGCTTGTCACCCGAGACGTTGAGCGTGCCGACATCGACCTCGATCGCCTGTTCCGGTGCCCGGAACGGATTGAAGAAGGAGAGCCCGACCAGGACCGCGGTCGCACCGATGGCGAGAAGCGGCACCAGCCGTCGCAGGCGCCGGACGCGTCGCGTGTGGCGATCCGCGTCGTCGAAGGCCCGCGCCCGCTCCGGTGGGAGAGCCGGCGTCTTCGCGACCACCGCCGGCCGCATCCGCGCCGTATCACCATCCCGAATGGCCACCCGGACCCTGCTCCACCAAGAAGGACTGAACGTACGTTGGAAGGACTGACCGCATATTGTGGCAGCGACCCGCAAGGTCAACGCCTTGTCGCCGCTTCACCCCCCGACACGCGAGAAGGTGATCGACCGACCTGTCGGTTGCCGTCAGCTATGGGCGAAGATGTCGGCCTCGGGCCAGCCCTGCAGGTCGAGCAGCGCCCGGGTCGGCAGGAAGTCGAAACAGGCCTTGGCCATCCCGGCGCGCCCTTCGCGATTCAAAAGGACGTCGAGCCGCTCGCGCAGCTCATGCAGATGCAGCACGTCCGAGGCCGCATAGGCGAGCTGCGCCTCGCTGAGCGTCTCCGCGCCCCAGTCGGACGATTGCTGCTGCTTCGAGAGCTCGATACCCAGGAGTTCCTTCACGAGGTCCTTCAGCCCGTGCCGGTCCGTGTAGGTGCGCGTCAGGCGCGAGGCGATCTTGGTGCAGTAGACCGGCGCCGGCATGACGCCGAGCGCATTGTAGAGGGCCGCGAGATCGAAGCGGGCGAAATGGAAGATCTTCACGACCGCCGGATCGGCAAGAAGCCGGGCGAGATTTGGCGCCTCCCGCTGCCCACGGGCAATCTGCACCACGTCGGCCGTTCCATCACCGGGGGAAAGCTGAACGACGCAGAGCCTGTCGCGATGGGGGTTGAGACCGAGCGTCTCGGTGTCGATGGCGACCGACTGGGTGTAGCGATGGAGATCCGGCAGATCGCCGCGATGGAAGCGAATGGTCACAGCAGGGGTCTTTCGGACGAGACGGGCGCGCTCTGCGGGCCAAATGCAAACGGCCGCGCCGAAACCGACGCGGCCGCCTGATCAACCGGTTGTCGATGTCGCGGCCATGACCGGTGTGGCCATGGCGCGGTCGGCGCTCAGTCCATCGGGCGAAGGTTGCCCGCCGAGGCCTTGCCGGTCTTGCGATCGGTGAGGATCTCGTAGGCGATCTTCTGGCCTTCACGGAGGTCGGCCATGCCGGCGCGCTGCACGGCGGAGATATGCACGAACACGTCGCGGCCGCCGTCATCCGGCTGGATGAAGCCGTAGCCCTTCTGCGTGTTGAACCATTTCACGGTTCCGGAGCTCATTCTAGTCGTCCTTTGCTCATCGTCGGGTGAACGGCCGGGTGCATCCGTCCGCTCGGTATTCGATCCTTGGTTAGAAGTCCTGAGCGTGCAGCCCTGCTGAGCAAAGGCAGAAGTCCAGTCGTCCGGCCAAATCGAGCGATTAATGTATCATCTTGGCGGGTTCACGGCAACTGGGAGGCCGAATCGCCCTGCCGGCGCGCCCGGCCTGGACCCAACGGTGGAAAGGCCCGCCGATTTTCCAGTCCCGTTGCGTAGAAAAACGATTGTGGGGCGCTCTCAAAAGCGCTTTCCTGTCGCCAAGCGCGGCGAAGAACCCGCGATCGAGCCGTGCGGCGCAGCCGTCGGTCGTTCCGGGCACGCCCGCTGTCGAACCATATGGGGACGCCATGAAAATTCTGAACCGCAGCGGCTTCATCGCCGCATCATTCGCCGTTCTGCTCGCCTCGACGGCGGCGAATGCAAAGGCGCTTGTCTACTGTTCCGAGGGAAGCCCGGAAAACTTCACGCCGGCGCTGAACACGACAGGCACCTCGCTCGACGCCGCGCGGCCGGTCTTCAACCAGTTGGTCGAATTCGAACCGGGCACGACGGACGTCGTTCCCGGTCTCGCCGAGAAGTGGGAGGTCTCCGCCGACGGCAAGACCATCACCTTCAACCTGCGCAAGGGCGTGAAGTTCCACGGCACGAAGGATTTCACGCCGACGCGCGACTTCAATGCCGATGACGTGCTCTTCTCGTTCAACCGTCAGTGGAAGGATGATCACCCCTACCACAAGGTTTCGGGCGGCGCGTTCGACTACTTCAACGACATGGGCATGCCCGATCTTCTGGAGTCGATCGAGAAGGTCGACGACTACACCGTGAAGATGGTGCTCAAGGAAGCCAATGCCCCGATTATCGCCAATCTCGCGATGGATTTCGCGACGATCCAGTCGGCCGAGTATGCCGATGCGATGATGAAGGCCGGCAAGCCCGAAATGTTCGACCAGGTGCCGGTCGGCACGGGTCCGTTCTCCTTCGTCGCCTATCAGAAGGATGCGGTCATCCGCTTCAAGGCCAATGCCGATTACTGGGGCGGCGCGCCGAAGTTCGACGACCTGATCTACGCCATCACGCCCGACCCGACCGCGCGCTACGCCAAGCTAAAGAACGGCGAGTGCCACGTCATGATCGCGCCGAACCCGGCCGATCTCGAGGCCATGTCGAAGGACCCGGCGATCAATCTCGGCTCGCAGCCGGGCCTCAACATCGCCTACTGGAACTTCAACACGACGAAGCCGCCCTTCGACAAGAAGGAGGTCCGTCAGGCCATGAACATGGCGATCGACAAGGCGGCCATCATCAAGGACGTCTATCTCGGCGCCGGTCAGGCGGCGAAGAACCCGATCCCGCCGACGATCTGGTCCTATAACGACGCGGTCAAGGACTACCCCTATGACCCCGCCAAGGCGACCGAGATGCTGAAGGCCGCCGGTGTCACCACGCCGATGGAGATCGACCTGTGGTACATGCCGGTTCAGCGCCCCTATAATCCGAACGCCAAGCGCATTGCCGAGATGATGCAGGCCGACCTTGCCAAGATCGGCATCAACGCCAAGCTCGTGACCTATGAGTGGGGCGAGTATCGCAAGCGGATGCAGCAGGGCGAGCACACCACCGGCCAGCTCGGCTGGACGGGCGACAATGGCGATCCGGACAACTTCTTCTTCCTGCTCGGCTGCGATGCCGCCCGCCCGGGTGGTCAGAACCTGTCCAAGTGGTGCAACAAGGAGTTCGACGATCGCCTGAAGAAGGCCCGCACGATCGCCGACAAGGCCGAGCGCACCAAGCTCTATGAGGAAATGCAGGTCATCGTGAAGGAAGAGGCGCCGTGGTTCACGATCGCCCATTCCGTGGTCTATGAGCCGACCCGCAAGGAAGTCGTCGGCTACAAGATCTCGCCGTTCGGCCGTCACGAGTTCCACAAGGTCGAGATCCAGTAAGGTCATCGCCTTCCGCGCCCTTCCCGCCTGATCCGGCGGGGAGGGCGTTTTTCTTCAGACCGGCGGCGTCATGCTGAGTTTCATCGTCAAACGCGTCTTTCTGACCATCCCGACCTTCATCGCGTTGATGGCGCTGACCTTCTTCGCGATCCGGCTGGTCCCGGGCGATCCGATCGAGGTCAGGACCGGAGAACGCGGCATCTCGCCGGAACGTCTCGCCGAGTTTCGCCACCAGCTGGGCCTCGACCAACCCGTCTGGAAGCAGTTTTGGGATTATCTGACGCAGGTCGCGCAGGGCGATCTCGGCGTCTCGATCGTCACCCACGAGCCGGTCCTCAAGGAATTCCTGACGCTGTTTCCCGCGACCGTCGAGCTTTCGCTCGCCGCCATGCTGTTTGCCGTCGTCCTCGGCGTGCCGCTCGGCGTCATCGCCGCGCTCAATCGCGGCAAATCGCTCGATTACGGCGTCACCGCCATCGCCGTCGTCGGCAATTCGATGCCGATCTTCTGGTGGGCGCTGCTCCTGATCCTTGTCGTCTCGGTGCAGTGGGGGCTGACCCCGGTTTCCGGCCGGATCGATCTTCTCTACTACTTCGAACCGGTCACCGGCTTCATGCTGATCGACAGCCTGCTGTCGGGGCAGGAGGGCGCCTTCGCCTCCGCGCTCCATTACATGGTTCTGCCGACCATCGTGCTGGGCACGATCCCGCTCGCCGTCATCGTGCGCATGACGCGCTCCTCGATGCTCGAGGTCTTGAACGAGGACTATGTGCGGACCGCGCGGGCGAAGGGCCTGTCGCCCTTCCGTGTGGTGGGCGTCCATGCCCTGCGCAATGCGCTCATTCCGGTCGTCACCGTGATCGGTCTGCAGATCGGCACGCTGCTCGCCGGCGCGGTGCTGACGGAAACCATCTTTTCCTGGCCCGGCGTCGGCAAATGGCTGATCGAATCGATCGGGCGACGCGACTATCCGGCGCTGCAGGGCGGCGTCCTGCTCATTTCGATCGTGGTGGTTCTGGTCAACCTCTTCGTCGATGTCCTTTACGGCCTGATCAATCCGAGGATCCGACATGGCAAGTGAGGCCGCGGCAGGTAAGGCCGGGACAAACGAGGCGGTGCGCACAGAGGGACCGGCACCGTCGCTGCTGGCTGAGACCTGGGCGGCGCTGAGCGAGAACCGCGGCGCCATGGCCGGGCTCGGTTTCGTCCTTCTGGTGATCCTGCTGGCGATCTTCGCCGACGTCGTCGCACCGCATTCACCCTATGAACAATACCGCGACGCGGTGCTGACGCCGCCCGTGTGGAATGACGCGGGCACCTGGCGTTTTCCGCTCGGCACGGATGAAGTGGGCCGCGACATGCTCTCGCGTCTCATCCATGGCGCTCGCATCTCGCTGTTCATCGGCCTTGCGGTGATGAGCGTCTCGGTGGTGATCGGCGGCGCCCTGGGTCTTCTGGCGGCGGCGCGGGGCGGTGTCGTCGATTCGCTCCTGATGCGGGCGATGGACCTGATCATGTCGGTGCCGAGCCTCGTGCTCGCCATCGTCGTCGTCGCCATCATCGGCCCCGGGCTCGTCAACACCATCATCGCCGTGACGATCGTCTATCTGCCGCGCTATGTGCGCCTGGTGCGCGCCTCGGCGCTGACGGAACTGTCGCGCGACTACGTCACGGCCGCGCGGGTCGCGGGCGTCGGCCCGGTGCGACTGATGCTCGTCACCGTTCTGCCGAACTGCCTCGCGCCCCTGATCGTCCAGGCGACGCTCGGTGTTTCGGATGCGATCCTCGAGGCCGCGGCGCTCGGCTTCCTCGGCCTCGGTGCGCAACCGCCCTCCGCCGAATGGGGCTCGATGCTGGCCTCCGCCCGCGAGTTCCTGCAGCGCGCGCCCTGGGTCGTGACCCTGCCGGGCCTCGCGATCCTGTTCACCGTCGTCGCGATCAACCTCTTTGGCGACGGCCTGCGCGATGCGCTTGATCCGAAGCTCAAGCGTGGGTAGCGGCGATGGCCAAAGCGTTATCAGCAACTGTCGCAAGTGTCATCGCGCCGCTCGTTACCAACGGTGCGGCCATGAGGCTATCGGAGGACGGCATTGGCCGCCGAGGAGCGCGCAATGCCCCTGCTTGAGATCAAGAACCTGACCGTCGAATTCCCGACCCGGCGCGGATTGTTCCGGGCGGTCGACCAGGTGTCGCTGCGCGTCGACGCGGGGGAGATCGTCGCCATCGTCGGGGAATCGGGCTCCGGCAAGTCGGTCGCGATGCTGGCCGTGATGGGCCTGCTGCCGAAGACCGCGCGGGTCACCGCCGACATCCTCGCCTATGATGGGCGCGATCTTCTGCGCATGCCGGCGGCTGAGCGCCGGCGCATCGCCGGACGCGACATGGCGATGATCTTCCAGGAGCCGGTGAGTTCGCTCAACCCGTGCTTCACCGTCGGGTTCCAGATCACCGAGGCGATCAGGACCCATCTCGGCCTGACCAAGCCCGAGCGGCATCAACGCGCCATCGACCTGCTGACGGCGGTCGGCATCACGGATCCTGAGCGGCGCCTGAGCGCTTTCCCGCACCAGATGTCGGGCGGCATGAGCCAGCGCGTGATGATCGCCATGGCGATTGCGTGTGAGCCGAAGCTGCTCATCGCGGACGAGCCGACGACGGCACTCGACGTCACCATCCAGGCGCAGATCCTCGATCTGCTGGTCAAGCTGCAGACCGACAAGCGGATGGGGCTCGTTCTCATCACCCATGACATGGGGGTTGTCGCCGAGACCGCCGAGCGCGTCGTGGTGCAGTATGCAGGCCAGCAGGTCGAGGAGGCGGCGACCCGCGCCCTGTTCGGCACGCCGCGTCACCCCTATACGGCGGCGCTGCTCGCGGCGCTGCCCGAGCGCGCGACCGGGCGCGTCCTGCCCTCCATTCCGGGTGTCGTGCCGGGGATCGACGATCGGCCGAGCGGTTGCCTCTTCGCGCCGCGCTGCGGGCTGCATCAGCCGGCCTGCGACAAGGCGGTGCCGCCGCGCGCCTCGGCGGCGTTCAACCACGCGCTGTGCCTGACACCGCTCGGCACGGGCGCGGCCCGGCAACCGGAGGCGGTGCTGTGAACGCGATCATCAAGGCCACGGATCTCGTCCGGCACTATGAGGTCAAGCGCGGCTATTTCGGCTCGCTAGCGACGGTGAAGGCGCTAGCCGGCGTCAGTTTCTCCCTGTCGCCCGGCAAGACGCTGGCGGTCGTCGGCGAATCGGGGTGCGGCAAGTCGACCCTCGCCCGTCTCCTGACCATGATCGAGACACCGACCGCCGGGTCGCTCGAGATCGGCGGCATCGACGTCACCGGGGCCGGCGGCCGGCAGTGGAAGGATCTGCGCAAGACGATCCAGATCGTCTTCCAGAACCCCTATGGCTCGCTCAACCCACGCCAGACGATCGCGCAGATCCTGGAGGAACCGCTTCTCGTCAATACCGACATGTCGGCGGAAGCCCGGCGCGATGCGGCGCAGGCGATGATGCAGCGCGTCGGGTTGCGCCCGGAACAGGCGCGGCGCTACCCGCACATGTTCTCTGGCGGCCAGCGCCAGCGCATCGCCATCGCCCGCGCGCTGATGCTGCGCCCGAAAATCATCGTGCTGGACGAGCCGGTGTCGGCGCTCGACGTCTCCGTCCGTGCGCAGGTTCTGAACCTTCTTGCGGAACTTCAGGCCGAGTTCGCGCTCGCCTATGTCTTCATCAGCCACGATCTGTCGGTCGTGCGCCACATCGCCGACGACGTGATGGTGATGTATCTCGGCAAGGTGGTCGAGATGGGGCCAAAGGAGGCGATCTTCGCCGGGCCGCTTCACCCCTATACTCAGGCGCTGATGTCGGCGACACCGATGGCTGATCCCGACCGCAAGCGCGACCGCATCATCCTGCAGGGTGAGTTGCCGTCGCCGTTCGATCCGCCCACGGGCTGTGCCTTTCATCCGCGCTGCCCGATGGCGATCGACCGGTGCGGACGCGAGGAGCCGACGCTCGCCTCGAAGGCCGGGCGGGACGTCGCCTGCCACGTCGCCAAGGGTTGAGCCGGCGCAGTCCCCGCGCCTTTAGGCTCTCAAATGCCTTTGCATTCGCCGGACCCGCCGCTTAACACAGTCCCGGCCGGCACCCGTCGACGGGAGTGTGCATCGGCATGTCGGGTCGTCGGGGCAGGGCGTTCATGTGCGGCATTTTCCAGGTCGTCGAACGCGGCCGCCCCGTCGACGAGGCCGCCTTCCGGCGGGCACTCGACCTGATCCGCCACCGCGGCCCTGATTCCACCGGCGTCGAGATCGAGACCCAGACGTTCGTGACGGCCGGCGGCGAGGTCCCGGTCTCGATCGCCTATGGCCATCAGCGCCTGTCGATCCTCGATCTCGGCGCGCGCGCCGACCAGCCCTTCCGGCGCGGCGACGGCGTGATGCTCTACAATGGCGAGATCTACAATTTCGCCGAGCTCAAGCGCTCCAAGGTCGGCGCCACCTTCGACTACACGACGAGCGGCGACACCGAGGTCCTGTTCAACCTCTTCCATCGTGACGGCGCGTCGAGCCTGCGCGACATGGTCGGCATGTGGGCCTTCACCTTCGTCGACCGGGCGCGCGGGCGCCTGACCGGCGTGAAGGATCATTTCGGCAAGAAACCGCTGTTCTGGTACGCGGACGCGACCACCTTCTGCATCGGATCCTCGATTGCCTCGATCTGCGCCTATCTCGGCCGCGCACCGGTCTTCGACGCCGCGTGCCTTGATTCCTTTCTCGCCCACGGCGTGATGTGGCCGCACGCCGACGACACCACGCATTTCCGCGACATCCACCAGGTCCCGCCCGGCGGCGCGGTCGAGCTTGATCTGGCGAGCGGAACGATCGCGGTGTCCCGCTGGTTCGACATGGCGGCCTATGCCGCCGCCAACCCGGCCGAGGACGCGGCGCTGCCCGACCTCTTGCGCAGCGCCGCGAGCCTGCGGCTCGTATCCGATCGCCCCGTCGGCCTGCTCCTGTCGGGCGGTGTCGACTCGACGCTGGTCCTGTCCGTCCTCGCCGCGATGAAGAAACTCGATGGTGTCCAGCTTTTCATCGGCGAGACCGGCCGGTCGGAGGATGCGCACTATGCAAAGCTCTGCGCCGACGCCCTGAAACTGCCCTATGCCCTGATCGAGCTCGACTATGACGCCGCCGCCTTCGAGCGCTTCCTGCGCATGTGCGGGCACATGGAAAAGCCCTTCCCGTTGCTCGGCAATTCCATGGCGATGTCCGAGATGTATGAGCGGATCGCCGAGCGCGACGTGCCGGTGGTTCTGGACGGCACCGGCGGCGACGAGGTCTTCGGCGGATACTGGGATCGGACCTACCCCTTCGCCGTGCGCGAGGCGCTGCGGCGACGCGACGGTGCCTGGTTGGCGCAGCAGTTTCGGACGAACCGCGCGATGCTCTGGTCGGCGCTCCGCCCGACGGCCGAGCCCGATGGCTGGCTGCGCTCTGCCGTCGGGCGGGTCGTTCCCGGGCCGAGTTTCGCGATTCAGCGCTTCCTCCACGCCGATGTGCGCGCGGCGCGGCGCACCGATCCACTGGCCGATCACAGCCTCGGCTTCAGCGAGGCGCTGATCGCCGACATGGCGCGCGGGCGGCTCGGCGAATGGGTTCTCCACAACGACCGTAATGCGATGATGGCGAGCATCGAGAACCGCTCGCCCCTGCTTGATCATCGGCTCATTCCCTTCGCGGCGACGGGCTATGCGAAGAAGTTTCACGACGGCTGGAACAAGCACGAGCTGCGCCGCCAGTTTGATGCCTTCGTGCCGCTGCCGACGCAGTGGCGGCGGCAGAAGCAGGGTTTTCGCTGGCATGCGGGACAATTCTACGCGCGCAATGCCGCGCGCATCGTGGATACGATCGCGGCGTCGCGGGTGTTGCCCGATCGGGCCGACGTGGCGGGTTTCGTCGATGCCGCGCGCCGCAACCCGCGCTATCTGCGCTCGCGCCTCGGCCAGCGGTTCCTTGGTGTCGCGGCCCTCGAGGCCGAGATGAGCCTTCGTCCTGCCTGAGGCTCAGGCTTCGTGCGTGACGCGCCCGTCGCAGATGGTCAGCACCGCGCGTGCGTCGACAATGGCTTCCGGCGCCAGCGCCTCGATGTCGCTGTCGAGAACGACGATGTCGGCGAGAAAGCCTGGCTTCAGCCGTCCCTTCCGGTCTTCCGCGAATTCGGCATAGGCGCCGTCGCGGGTATAGCCGGCGATGGCCTCCTCGAGCGTCAGCGCCTGCTCCGGCAGACCCGGAAGCGCCGGCGTGCGGGTGACCGCCGCGCAGATCGAGCGCAGCGGATCGACCGGCGAGACCGGCCAGTCCGAGGCGAGGCACTGGCGAGCGCCGGCTTCGCGCAGCGTTCGCCACGCAAAGGCATAGGGTTGGCGGGCCGGCCCCAGCAGCGCCATGAGCGCGTCACCGTCATAGCTGAGCGCGCCGGGAGCATGCAGCGGCTGGATCGAGGCGATCACGCCGAGATCCCTGAACCGTCCGATATCGGCTGGATCGATCATCTCGACATGCTCGATGCGGTGGCGGGAATCGCGCACGCCATTGGCCTTTCGCGCCGCCTCGAAGGCATCGAGCGTGCGGCGCACGCCGGCATCGCCGATCGCGTGAACCGCGATCTGGAAGCCGAGCCGGTCGGCGGCGATGACGGTCGCTTCCATCTCCTCCTGCGTGAACAGGGCGAGCCCGCGATTGCCCGGATGACCGGCATAATCGTCGAGCATGAGGGCCGTCGTCGATTCCAGGACGCCGTCGACGAAGATCTTGACGAAATTGCTGGTGACCCGGTCGCGGCGCCCGCGCGCCCGCATCGCCGGCGCGTCGCGGATCAGATCATCGAGCGTCTTGTCGTTCTTCTGGTGGTGCGGGATCTGGATCCGGCAGGGCAGGGCTCCTTCGTCGTCGAGCTCCTCGAGAATGCCGAGCTGGTAGAAGTTCCCGTCCATGTTGTGGATCGAGGTGATGCCGCGCGCGGCGCAATAGTCGAGACCGCGCCGGATCGTCGCCTTGTCCTGCGCCCGCTCCTCGGCGGTCGGCGTCGGTACCGGATCACGCCCGGTACGCACGCCGAAGCCCTCGCGCCCGCCACGTTTTCTCAGCGACAGCACCGGACCAAAGGCTGCGTGTTCACGCAGTTCACCCGTCGCAAGCCCGTCCGCCCCCATGACGATCTCGTTGCCCGGCGGCAGGTCGCGCCCGTGCAGGATACCGGCGCGATCGAGCGCCAGCGTGTTCGCCCAGACCGTATGCCCGTCGGCGGCGTGGACCGAGAGCGGGCGATCGGCGAAGATCCGGTCGAGCGCATGGCGGTCGAGCGGCACCTCGCTCACCGCATAGGTCGCCTGAATCCCTGAGATCAGCGTCTCGTCAGGATGGCGAGCCGCCCAGTCGCGCAGCGCGCTCTGCAAGGCGGCAAAGGACTTGATGTCGGCAAGTGAAAGCTTAGCCAGCGAAGCACCGCCCGAAAAAATGTGCAGATGGTTCTCGCTGAAACCCGGCAGCACGGTCTTGCCCTGCGCGTCGATGCGGCGTGTGGCCGGTCCGGCAAGCGCGTCGATCGCCAACCGCGTGCCGACGGCGATGATCCGGTTGCCCTTCACGGCAAGCGCCTCGGCGCGCGGCGCCGCCTCGTCCATGGTCAGGACGCGGGCGTTGAGGATGATCAGATCGACGGTCATGCGGGCTCCTGACGCAGCGGCTCGGACGGATGAAGCCGGTCGGCGATCACGCGTCCGACCGGTCAGCCACCATGGGTGATCCGGCCGTCGCAGATCGTCATCGCGGCCTTGATCGACACGATGTCGGCCGGTGCCACCGCCTCGATGTCGGTGTCGAGAAGTACGAGATCGGCGAGGAATCCCGGCGTCACGCGGCCTTTCCGGTCCTCGGCGAATTCGGCATAGGCGCCGTCGATCGTATAGCCCTCGAGCGCCTGCATCAGCGTTTGTGCCTGATCGGGATGGGACGGCGCGAAGCGCTCGCGCGTCACGGCCGCACAGATCGAGCGCAGCGGATCGAGCGGCGAGACCGGCCAGTCCGAGGCGAAGCACAGCCGCGCACCGGCCGCCCGCAGCGTGTTCCAGGCAAAGGCAAAGGGCTGGCGCGCCTCGCCCAGGAGCCCCATCAGCGACGTGCCGTCATAGCTGAGCGGCCCCGGCGCATGCAGCGGCTGCATCGAGGCGATCACGCCGAGTTCGCGAAAGCGCGGGATGTCGGCCGGGTCGATCACCTCGATGTGCTCCACGCGGTGTCGGGAATCCCGGGCTCCATTGGCACGCCGGGCAGCCTCGAAGGCGTTGAGCGAGCGTCGCACGCCGCCATCGCCGATCGAGTGGATGGCGATCTGAAATCCGAGGCGGTCGGCCGCAATCGCCACCTCCGACAGCGCCTCCTGCGTGAACAGGGCGTCGCCTTTCCAGCCGGGCTTGCCGGCATAGTCGTCCAGCATCAGGGCGGTGGTCGAATCGAGCACGCCATCGACGAAGACCTTCACGAAGTTCGTCGTGATCCGATCCGGGCGGTTGCGCGCGCGCATCGCCGGTGCGCCTTCGACGAGATCCGCGATCGTCTTGTCGTTCTTCTGGTGATAGGGCAGCTGTACCCGGCAGGCGAGGGCGCCGGCATCGTCGAGTTCTTCCAGAAGGCCGAGCTGATAGCTATTGCCGTCCATATTGTGGATCGAGGTGATCCCGAGCGAGGCGCAATAGTCGAGACCGCGCTTGATGGTCGCCCGGTCGGTCACGCGGTCCGCCGGCGAGGGCACGGGGTCGGGATCGCGCCCGGTCGTGTAGCCAAGCGCCTCGCGCCCGCCGGTCGGCAGAAGAGCAAAGAGGGGGGCGAAGGCTTCGGGCTCGCGCAGCTCGCCTGTGGCGCGCCCGTCCCGGCCCATGACGATCTCGTTGCCCGGCCGCAGCGCGCGTCCGTGCAGCAGGCCGGCAACCTCGAGCGCGCGAGTGTTCGCCCAGACCGTATGGCCGTCATAGGCGTAGACGGCGAGCGGGCGGTCGGGGAGGATGCGGTCGAGCGCATGTCGGTCGATCGGATCGCCGAGGATCTGGTAGCTCGTATGCATCGCGAAGATGAGCGGCTCATCCGGGTGGGTCGCGGCCCAGGCGCGGATCGCGGACGCCATCGCGTCAAACCCTTTCAGGCCGTCGAGCGAGAGGCGGGTGAGCGTCGCCCCGCCCATGAAAATGTGCAGATGGCTTTCGATGAAGCCCGGGAGGAGTGTCTTCCCGCCGGCATCGATGATGGTCGTTCGCGGTCCACGATATGCCGCGACGTCGCTGTCGCGCCCAACGGCCGTGATCAGATTGCCCGTGATCGCCACCGCCTCGGCGCGGGGAGCGCTCCCGTCCATCGTCAGGACGCGCGCGTTTCTGATGAGAAGATCGGCGGGCATGGGTCGGTCCCGGTTTGAGAAGGGCGCCGTCGACGCGGACGCGCTCGGGAGACGGCGGGCGTTGCCGCCCGCCGCTCGGTCGTTTCGGCTTACTTCAGAAGGTCGGTCCAGATCTTGGTGAACATCTCGTTCACTTCCGGCGGGCAGGCGAGCACGAACTCGGCCTTGGCACCGTCAGGAATCGTCAGTTCCGGCGCGCCCTTCATGTCATCGGGATAGAAGGCCTCGGCGCCCTTGATGCCGGCGCCGTAGCGGGCATAGGCGGAGATCAGCGCCGCGTTCTCCGGATCCATGATGAAGTTCTGGAAGAGCTTCGCGTTCTCGGGGTTCTTGGCATCTTTCAGTACCGACACGTTATCCATCCAGACGACGAACCCTTCCTTCGGATAGCCATAGACCACATCCTTGTTGGCAAGGCGGGCGCGCATCGAAGCGCCGTTCCACAGCAGGGCCGCCTGGAAATCGCCCTTCGCGAGCTTTTCCCACGTGCCGTAATCCATGGCGAGCCACTTGGGTTTGGCCGCCGCGAGCACGTCACGGGCCTTCTTCAACTCCTCCTTGTCAGAGGAGCAGGCCTTGCCGCCCGTGTACCAGAGCGCCGAATTGATCACGTCGTTCATCTCGGGCACGACATTGATCTTGCCGGCGAGTTCCGGCGGCGGATTGAACACGACTTCCCAGGTATTCACATCGCCCTTGTAGGTCGCCGTGTTGACCGCGACGCCGGTCGTGCCCCACTGCCACGGAACGGTGTATTTCCGGCCGGGATCGAACGGCACGTCCACCCAGCGCGGGTCGACATGCTTGAAGTTTTCCATCTGGTCGGGGCGCGTCTCCAAAAGGAGACCCGAGTCGATCCAGGTCTTCACGAAGTTCGCGGACGGCACGACGATGTCGAAGCCGTGGCCACCGGCCTTGACCTTGGCGAGCGCGGTGTCGTTGGAGTCATAGTCCGTTATCGTGACCTTGACGTTGTATTTCTGCTCGAACTTCTTGATGAGTTCGGGGTTTGTGTAGTCACCCCAGTTGTAGATGTTCAGTTCACCTTCGGCGCTCGCCGCGAGTGTACCAGCCATCAGCAGGGCCATGGCCGTCATCGTAGTCCTGATCATTCAGACTTCTCCCCGTTCTTGGTATGGTTGCTAGTCACGACTTCGATTCAACACGAAGAACAACGAAACAAGCAGCACAGACGCTGCAAGGAATACCGTCGAGACGGCATTCACTTCCGGCGTCGCCGAGCGCCGCAATTGACCGAGCATATAGATGGGCAGGGTTTCCTGTCCCGGTCCGGCGATAAGGTTTGTGATCACGACATCGTCGAGGGAGATGACGAAGGCGAGCATGAAACCCGCCATGATGCCGGGCCACAGAATCGGCAGCGTGACGTGGCGGAAGGCCTGCCATGGCGTGGCGTAAAGATCGGCCGCCGCGCGTTCGAGGTTGGAGTCCATCCCCTCCAGTCGCCCGCGGATCGGCAGATAGGCGAAGGGGATGCAGAAGGCCGTGTGGGCGGCGTAGATGTATCCCATGCCGGAATAGCCCGTGGCGATCTTCAGGATCGCGAAGAAGATCAGGAGCGACACGGCCGTGACGATCTCCGGCGCCATCAGCGGTTGGTTGATGATCGCGTAGATCGCCGTCATCCCGCGGAACGGCTTGGTGCGCGTGGTGGCGATCGCCGCCATGGTCGCCAGCGTCGTCGCCAGCGTCGCCGCGATCATCGCGACCTGCACGGAGCGCAGCGTTGCCTCCTGCACATCCGTGTTCTCCCAGGCCTGCGCATACCAGCGCAACGAGAAGCCCTCGAAGATCGCGACCGACTGCCCGGCATTGAAGGAGAAGAACACGAGAATAATGATGGGGGCATAGAGCATCACGAAGACGAGCATGGCCGTCGTCGCGAAGCCCGGTATCCGGCGAACGGAGAAATGGGTTGCGCTGCGCCGCTCAGCCATGGGACGTCGCCGATTTGCCGACATTGCGCACATAGACGAGCAGCGCGATCATCACGATCGCCATCAGCGTGATCGACAGCGCGGCGCCGAGCGGCCAGTTGCGCCCCTGCCCGAACTGGAGGTCGATCAGGTTGCCGAGCATCATGTTCTTGCCGCCGCCGAGGATGCGCGGGACGACATAGGCACCGAGCGAAGGGATGAAGACGAGGATCGAGCCCGCGACGATGCCGGGCTTGACCAGCGGCAGGATGACCCGCGTCAGCGTCTTCCAGCGGTTGGCGTAAAGATCATAGCTCGCCTCGACGAGGCGGAAGTCGAGCTTCTCGATCGAGGCATAGAGCGGCAGCACCATCAGCGGCAGATAGACGTAGAACATGCCGAGCCCGATGGCCGCGTCGGTGAACAGGATCTGGATCGGCTCATCGATCGCGCCGATCCAGCGCAGAAACGAATTGATCACGCCCTCGTTGCGGATGAGTTCGAGGATGGCGAAGGTGCGGACGAGAAGGTTCGCCCAGAACGGGATCGTGATCAGGAAAAGCCAGAAATTGCGCGAGGATCGCGGGCGCGTGGCGATGAAATAGGCAGTAGGAAAGCCCAGGATCAGCGTCAGCAGGGTGGCCATGATCGCCAGCGAGATCGAGCGCCAGAAGATCGTCAGATGCGCATCCGCCCATTGCAGCGTGTCGTCGAAAATGTCGCGCTGCAGGAAGACGCCGACCCAGCCCTCGGTCGAGAACTCCCATTTCACGCCGGCATAGTCGCCCGGCGTCAGGAAGGAATAGATCACGACGACGAGGAGCGGACCAGCGGCCGCCAGCATCACGACGATCACGGCCGGCAGTGCGAGAAGCCAGCGCGTCCGCACGTCGCGCGCCTCGGCCTCCCGGGCAAAGCGGGCGGCCTCGTCATGCGGGGCGGCGGCGTTTCTCATCGCATCAGTCCTTCAGGACCTGGATGCAGCCCTCGGCGATGGTGACGCCGACACGCTGGCCCGCGGCGAATGTCGCTTCCCGCAGGGAGGCGTTCTGGATGCGCACGGTGAAGGGTGCGCCGCCGTCGAGCGTGAGGTGATAATGCGTGTCGGTGCCGAAATAGACGCTGTGGTTCAGCGTCGCGGCGAAATGGGCATTGCCGACATCGGCCTCCAGGCGGGTGTGTTCGGGCCGGATCGCGACGGTGACGGTGCCGCTCTCGGGCGCACCCGCGGGGCGATGGGCCGCTGCGGCGCGCCCCGAGGCAAAGCGCACCACGGCGTCCTCGCCCTTCGCCTCGACGAGATCCGCGCTGACGAAATTGGTGTCGCCGATGAAGTCGGCGACGAAGCGCTCCGACGGCCGGTCGTAAATGTCGCGCGGCCCGCCGATCTGCAGAACCTTGCCGCGGCTCATCACCGCGATCCGGTCCGACATGGTCAGCGCCTCCTCCTGGTCGTGGGTGACGAAGACGAAGGTGATGCCGGTTTCCTGCTGCAGGCGCTTCAGTTCGATCTGCATCGCCTTGCGCAGCTTGAGATCGAGCGCCGAGAGCGGTTCGTCGAGGAGGAGCACTTCAGGCGCCGGGGCGAGGGCTCGCGCCAGTGCCACACGCTGCTGCTGGCCGCCGGAGATCTGGCTCGTCATGCGTCTGGCGAGGTCCTCCATTCGCACGACCTTGAGCATCTCCGCGACCCGTGCCTCGACCTCCTTGCGGGGGCGCCCGAGCATGGTGAGGCCGAAACCGATGTTCTCCGCCACCGTCATGTGCGGGAAGAGCGCATAGCTCTGGAACACCGTGTTGACGCGGCGCTTGAAGGGCGGCAGGCCGCTGACGTCGACGCCGTTGAGAAGAATGTGGCCGGTCGTCGGGAACTCGAAGCCCGCGATCATGCGTAGCAGCGTCGTCTTTCCGCAGCCCGACGGGCCGAGCAGGGTGAAGAACTCGTTCTGGCGGATGTCGAGGGAGACGGAATCGACAGCACGGACACCGTCATGGCCTGAGCCGAAAACCTTGCTGATGCCCTCGAAGGTGACCGCGGGCCGTGCATCGGCCTCTTTTTGTGGTGCGCTGCCCGTCATGATCTACCCTGCAACGGAGTAGTGCGAGGCTAGGAGAAGCGGGATCGGTTGACAACCCCTGACGGAACGACGGCGCCCAGTTCTTGATCATGCCGTGATTTTCATCATTCCACGCGTGGCCGTTGTGTGACGGTCATTGCGTCCCGATATAGTCGACCGACAGGAGAGCACGGCCATGTCGAACCATCTCGTCGAAGATCCGGAACCGGGCGATGCGCGCGCCTGCGATGCGATCGAGCAGGTCATCGTCGCGCGCTCACGCGATCTCGGCGGCTTTTCCGTCCGCCGGGCGCTGCCGAGCACCGAGCGGCGGATGGTCGGCCCCTTCATTTTCCTCGACCAGATGGGTCCGGCAGTCTTCCGGCCCGGCGACGGCCTCGACGTCAGGCCGCACCCGCACATCGGCCTGTCGACGGTGACCTACCTGTTCGACGGCGAGATCACCCATCGCGACAGTCTCGGCACCGAACTCGCGATCCGCCCCGGTGCGATCAACCTGATGACGGCGGGCCGCGGCATCGTCCATTCCGAGCGCACCGGTCTCGAGACCCGTCAGCGCGGGACGAACATGCTCGGCCTCCAGGCCTGGGTCGCGCTGCCGCGCGATCAGGAGGAATGCGCGGCACAGTTCGATCACTACGCCGATGCCACGATCCCGACGGTCGCAGCCGAGGGCAAATCGGTGCGCGTCCTGATGGGGTCGGCCTATGGCGTCACCTCGCCCGTGCGCACCGATTACGACACGCTCTATGTCGATGTCGATCTCGCCGCCGGGGCCCGCCTGCCGGTCGATGCCGATACGGAGGAGCGCGCGCTCTACATCGTCTCGGGCGAGATCGACATTCTCGGCGACCGGTTCGGGGTGGGATCGCTCCTGATCCTGCGACCCGGTGACAGGATCACGGTGACGGCGGTGACGGCGACGCGCTTCGCCATCGTCGGCGGCGCGACCATGGATGGCCCGCGCCACATCTGGTGGAACTTCGTCTCCTCCTCGAAGGAGCGGATCGACCAGGCCAAGGAAGACTGGAAAGCCGGCCGCTTCGACAAGGTCGCGGGCGACGACGAGTTCATCCCGCTGCCGGAGGCGTGAGGCCCATCCGGGGGCGCCGGCGCCTCACCCGATCCGCGGTCGCCCCGAGGCGCGCACCGTCACCGTGCCTTCCATGAAGATCTCGCGCCCCTCCACCGTCGCGGTCTTGTCGGCGATGGTGACCGTCAGCTCGACCGTGGCCGCGCCGGCGGCGATCGCGGCCTCGCTCGCCTGGCGGCGGGCCTGTTCCTCGGCATAGGCGCGCGCGCTCGGCAGATCGGTGAAATCATGATGGCTGTCGCCGGCGAGCGCCCGGTAGCGACCCGGTTCCGGCTGCAGGATCGTCGCCGTCGCCTGGGCGTGGACGCCGCCGACGACCGCGCCCACGGCATTGGCGACCTCGGCGTGCTCGGGCACGATGCCCCCCGCGTGCATCCGCGCCGCGATGGCCGGGTAATAGGTCGAGGCGGAAGCCCCGAGCCCGACCACCGGCACAGACAGATCGATCGAGAACCGCAACAGGCCCTGCTGACGCGCGAGCGCCGCGCGGGTCAGGGCGTGGCGCGACAGCCTGTCCGCCGCAAAACCGTCCTCGGCGAAGGCGCTGTCGAGGATGAAGTCGACCGACAATTCCTCCAGCCGGTCGATGATCGCCCTGGCCGCAGCCTCGACGCCCTCGACGAAGACGCGGCCGCGGGCGTCGCGCTTGCGCGCGAAGAGCTTGAGACCCAGTTCGGCCGCCTCGATGTCCCAGGCGCCGTGTCGACCGAGCGCATGGGCAGCGTCCGTCGGCGTCAGGCCGGCGAAGATCACGAGGCGCCGGGCCGCGAGCCGGTTGAGGGCGCTCATCTCCCGCCGGTTCTGGATGAAGCGGTCGAGCGCGCGCGGTCCCTCGCCGAGGCGGTCCCACAGGGCCTGCTCCATCTCCGGCAGATCACCGCGCCCGCGCGCGAGCCTCAGCACGAAGCGCCCGTCCATCTCATTGGGGAGATCGGCGTTGAGCTGGCGCTCCAGCGCCGGCCTGACGATGTCGGGATGCGACCGGGCAAGGAGCGACAGCGGCATGACGCGCCGGGGCCCGAGCGTCAGCGTCGTCTCCAGACCATCGCGAAGCAGCGCGACCTCGGAATCACCACCAAGGCCGGTGGTGCGGATCGCGATCGCCTCGACCATGGTGCGGAACCCGCCGATCAGCGCGCCCTCGGGGTCGATGCGCGGACGACCGTCGCGCAGGACGACGACATCGGTGGTCGTGCCGCCGATGTCGGAGATGATCGCGTCGCGCGCGCCGGCGAGATAGGCGCCGCCGACGGCGCTCGCGGCGGGGCCCGAGAAGATCGTCTCGATCGGCTTGGTGCGGGCAACGTCCGCGGCGACGAGCGCGCCGTCGCCGCGCACCACCATCAGCGGCGCACGGATGCCGAGCGCCGCCATCCGCGCCTGCGTCGCCGCGATCAGCGCCTCGACGAGATGGATGAGCCTCGCGTTCAAAAGCGCCGTCAGCGCCCGCCTCGGCCCGTCGAGACGGGCGGAAAGTTCGTGACCGCAGGTGACGGGCAGCCCGGTCGCGCTGCGCAGCATGTCGCGGGCGGCGATCTCATGGCCGGGATTGAGGGTCGCGAAGCGGCCGCTCACGGCAAAGCCGGTCAGGCTCGGTCCGAGCCGCTGCGCCTCCGCCCAGAGCCGGTCGGCATCGAGCGGGGCGCGTTCGTCGCCGAAGGAATCATGCCCGCCGCCGATCAGCACGACCGGATCCTGCCCCAGCGCGGTCTTCAGCGCCGGTCGCTCGGCATCAGCCGCGTCGAAGCCGATGAGCACCAGCCCGACCCGTCCGCCCTGGCCCTCGACCATCGCGTTGGTCGCGAGCGTCGTCGACAGCGACACCAGCGCGATCGCGGCCGGATCGACGCCGGAGACCGCGATCACCTCGGCGATGGCGCCGCCGACACCGATCGCGAGATCATGATGCGTGGTCAGCGCCTTGGCGGTCGCCCGCACGCCGGTCGCCTCGTCATAGAGGACGGCGTCGGTGAAAGTGCCGCCCGTGTCGATACCCAGCAACAAGGCCATGTGTGACTGCGCCCGCATTCGCGTGAACCGAACGCAGCCAGATAGACGAATGGCGCCCGAGGGCAAGCGCGGGGGCGACGCCGACCGGTCGCGGATCGACGAAACCGCTGTTTATCGATCCGCGCGCTCGGCCGGCGGCACGATGCCGATGCTGCGGCGCGCCGGCACGGGGTCGCCTGAGGCATCGATCGCCTCGAGATTGGGTCGCGGCACCGGCAGGCTGACCGGGGCTGCCTCGGCGATCCGCCGCGGCTTGACGGTCTTGGCCTCACTCGACTTGCCGATCCTTGGCGCAAGCCCCTCGACGACGCTCGGCCCGCCATCCTGGTCGACGTCGAACCCCGGATCGAACGGTTCGCCGCGCGTCACGCGCGCCGGCGGCGGCTCGTCGAGATAGGCGTCCTCCGGCAGGTCCGGGCTGTAGACGACCACATCGTCGGACTGAGGATCGACATAGATCGGCTCGCCGTTCGGTCCATAGGCCGCCGGGCGCTCGAAGATGAGCGGGCCATGCCACACGTCGAAGAACACATAAGGGCGCCATTCCGCCATTGCGGGGCCCGAGACGAGCATCATCGCCGCGCCCATCAACGAAAGTCTAATCAGGGAAGGCCGGCTCCGGCCCGTCTTGTTAGACGAAGGTGTCATGGTCGCTCCATCGACGCTCGGGCGCCGCTCCCGTATATTCAACATCAGCGCACTGTGGATGGTCCATCCCCGTGCGAGGCCTTTTCGGGTACGTCCTGATCAAGGCGAAAAAACGAAAGCCGCAAAAGCGGCGGAGGAAGCGGAGCGGGGCCGAACCCCGCGACAGGCGATCGCATGGTGATGCGTCGACGCGCAAACGCTGTTTTGCGCGAACGGGAACGCATGCGGTCGGACCAATCATTGGACGGGGTCCAACCATGAGTGTGGCAGCGGTTCATACGAAGATCGAGGCGAAGACACGCCCGATGACGTCTGAGGAGAAGAAGGTGATCTTCGCCTCTTCGCTCGGCACGGTGTTCGAGTGGTATGATTTCTATCTCTACGGCGCGCTTTCCGCCGTCATCGCGAAGCAGTTCTTCGCGGGCCTCAACGAAACGGCGGCGTTCCTCGCGGCCCTCCTGGCTTTCGCCGCCGGCTTCCTCGTCCGCCCCTTCGGTGCGCTGGTGTTCGGTCGCCTCGGTGACCTCGTCGGTCGCAAATACACCTTCCTCGTGACGATCACGCTGATGGGTCTGTCGACCTTCATCGTCGGCATCGTCCCTTCCTATGCCTCGATCGGCATCGCGGCCCCGATCATCCTGGTCGGCCTGCGCGTGTTGCAGGGCCTCGCGCTCGGCGGTGAATATGGCGGTGCAGCGACCTACGTCGCCGAGCACGCGCCGCATGGCCGTCGCGGCTTCTACACCGCCTGGATCCAGACGACCGCGACGCTCGGCCTCTTCCTGTCGCTCCTCGTCATCCTCGGCACCCGCACCTACCTCACCGAACCGGTCTTCGCCGACTGGGGCTGGCGCGTGCCCTTCCTCCTGTCGATCGTCCTTCTCGGCGTCTCGATCTGGATCCGCATGCAGCTCTCCGAAAGCCCGGCCTTCAAGAAGATGAAGGCGGAAGGCACCCAGTCCAAGGCGCCGATCTCGGAAGCCTTCGGCCAGTGGAAGAATGCCCGCATCGCTCTCATCGCGCTGCTCGGCCTCGTCGCCGGTCAGGCCGTGGTGTGGTACTCGGGCCAGTTCTACGCCCTGCTCTTCATGACGAAGACGCTGCGCATCGACGAGCCGACGGCGAACATCCTGATCGCGATCGCCCTCGCCCTCGCCACGCCCGGCTTCATCCTCTTCGGCTGGCTGTCGGACAAGATCGGTCGCAAGCCGATCATCCTCGCCGGCTGCATCCTGGCCGCCGCGACCTATTTCCCGGTCTTCCAGGGTCTGACCCATTACGGCAACCCGGCGCTCGAAGCGGCGCAGGCCACCGCCAAGGTCGTCGTCGTCGCCGATCCGTCCGAGTGCTCGGTCCAGTTCGACCCGGTCGGCAAGGCGAAGTTCACCTCGAGCTGCGACATCGCCAAGGCCTTCCTTGCCAAGAACGCGGTGAGCTACACCAACGAAGTCGCGCCGGCCGGCACTCCGGCGACGATCCGGATCGGCGACGTGACCATCGCGAGCTTCTCCTCGACCGGTCTCGATCCGGCCGCCGCCAAGGCCAAGGAAGCCGAGTTCACCTCGACCGTCTTCCAGGCGCTCAAGGCCGCGAGCTATCCGGTCGCGACCAAGGTCGAGAAGGTGAAGAAGGACGACGGCACCGAGGTCGAGAAGACGAGCTTCGCCATCGCCGCCGCGAGCCATGACCTGATGAACATGCCGATGCTGGTCGTGCTCCTGACCTACCTCGTCGTGCTCGTGACCATGGTCTACGGCCCGATCGCCGCAGCATTGGTCGAACTCTTCCCGACCCGTATCCGCTACACCGCCATGTCGCTGCCCTACCACATCGGCAATGGCTGGTTCGGCGGCCTCCTGCCCTTCATCGCTTTTGCGATGGTGGCGGCCAACGGCAACATCTACTTCGGCCTCTGGTACCCGATCGTGATCGCAGCCGCGACGGCGGTGATCGGCCTGATCTTCGTGCCCGAGACGAAGGATCGCGACATCTACAAGGACGTCTGACACCCCCCGATCGGACGACCACGGCACAGCCCGGCGCAAGCCGGGCTGTTGTCGTTTATGGCGGGATCACGGGGTGGCTGCGGGCCACCTCTGGCGTTTTCGCGCGAAGCGCATACATCTGCAGCGCAAGGAGTTCTTTCATGGTCTTTTCCGACGAGGCGGCGCCGCGCGAACACGGACCCCGGTCGCCCTTCCATGCCACCACCATTCTGATGGTGCGCAAGGACGGGCAGATCGTCATCGGGGGCGACGGGCAGGTCAGCCTCGGCCCGACCATCATCAAGGGCAATGCCCGCAAGGTCCGCCGTCTCGCCAAGGGCGAGGTGATCGCGGGCTTTGCCGGCGCGACGGCGGACGCGTTCACCCTGTTCGAGCGGCTCGAGGCGAAGCTCGAGCAGTATCCGGGGCAATTGACGCGCGCCTGCGTCGAGATGGCGAAGGACTGGCGGACGGACCGCTACCTGCGGCGTCTCGAGGCGATGATGCTCGTCGCCGACAAGGGTGTGGGGCTCGTCCTTACTGGCACGGGCGACGTGCTGGAGCCCGAGGGTGGCGTGATGGCGATCGGATCGGGCGGGAACTACGCCCTTGCTGCCGCCCGCGCCCTGATGGACACCGACACCCCGGCCGAGACGATCGTGCGCAAGGCCATGGCGATCGCCGCCGACATCTGCGTCTACACCAACCATAATCTCGTCATCGAGAGCCTGACGGCCGCCTGACGGCGCCGTCTCCCCGCCCTCTCCCCATCCGGTAGTCCTTGATGTTCTCACCCCGCGAAATCGTCTCCGAACTCGATCGCCACATCGTCGGCCAGAAGGACGCCAAGCGCGCGGTCGCGATCGCCCTGCGCAACCGCTGGCGGCGCCTGCAGCTCGACGAGGCGATGCGCGAGGAGGTCAGCCCGAAGAACATCCTGATGATGGGGCCGACCGGCGTCGGCAAGACCGAGATCTCGCGCCGCCTCGCGAAGCTCGCCGGCGCGCCATTCCTCAAGGTCGAGGCGACGAAATTCACCGAGGTCGGCTATGTCGGTCGCGACGTCGAGCAGATCGTCCGCGATCTCTTGGAAATCGGCATCACGCTGGTCCGCCAGGAAAAGCGCCGCGAGGTTCAGGCCAAGGCCCATCTCGCCGCCGAGGAACGGCTCTTGAATGCGCTCGTCGGCGCGACCGCGAGCCCGGCGACGCGTGACAGTTTCCGCAAGAAACTGCGGGCGGGCGAACTCGACGACAAGGAAGTCGAGATCGAGGTGAAGGACACCGCGGCGCCGACACTCGAACTGCCGGGCATGCAGCCGGGGCAGATGGGCGTGGTGTCGATCGGCGACATTTTCGGCAAGGCCTTCGGGGGCCGCACGAAGAAGCGCCGCACCACCGTGCGCGAGGCGCATGAGCCGCTCGTCAGCGAGGAGGCCGACAATCTCCTCGACCAGGACAGCATCATCCAGGAGGCGATCCGCCAGGTCGAGAACAATGGCATCGTCTTCATCGACGAGATCGACAAGATCTGTGCGCGCGAGGGCCGCGGCGGCGCCGATGTCAGCCGTGAGGGCGTTCAGCGTGATCTTCTGCCGCTCATCGAGGGCACGACGGTCAACACCAAGCATGGGCCGGTGAAGACCGACCACGTGCTGTTCATCGCCTCCGGCGCCTTCCACGTCGCCAAGCCATCCGATCTTTTGCCTGAGCTGCAGGGCCGCCTGCCGATCCGCGTCGAACTGCAGGCGCTGACGCGCGATGATTTCCGGCGCATCCTGATCGAGACCGAGGCGAGCCTGATCAAGCAGTATGTCGCGCTGCTCGGCACCGAAGGGGTCAGCCTGAGTTTCACCGACGATGCGATCGACGAGATCGCGGCGACGGCGGTGGCGGTCAATGAATCGGTCGAGAACATCGGTGCGCGCCGGCTTCAGACGGTGATGGAGCGGATCCTCGACGACATTTCCTTCACGGCGCCGGACCGGCCGGGCGAGACCGTGACGATCGACGCGGCCTTCGTGCGCGAGCGGCTCGGAGACCTCGCCCGCAACGTCGATCTCAGCCGGTTCATCCTCTGACGGTCAGGCGCCGGCGGCACGCGGCAGGGCGGCAAGCGCATCGCGCAGGCGCTCCTGCAGGTCGCGCGCATCATTGCGACGATGGGCAATGTACCAGGGCTCGAAGACGCCCGCGGGCATCGGGTGAGCGAAGAGATAGCCCTGGGCGAAGGTGCAGCCGATCTCGTTGAGAACCGTGATCTCCTCCACCCGCTCGACGCCCTCGGCGATTGCCTCGAGGCCGAGGGCACGCGCCATGCCGAGCATGGTCGTGACGAGGGCGCGCCGCTCGCGATCCTCGGCGTCGATGTCGCGGATGAAGGAGCGGTCGATCTTCAACACGTCGAAGGGGAGGCTCGTGAGGACGGATAGGCTCGAATAGCCCGTGCCGAAATCATCGATCGCGAAGCGGATGCCCGCTTCACGCAGCGGCCGCATCTGGGCGGCGATCGCCTTTGGATCGCCCATGGCGACGGATTCGGTCACTTCGAGCTCGATGAGCCGCGGATCGACCTCGTTTTCGGCGATCAGGCCCAGAACCGTCTCGGTGAAGTTCGGCTGGTGGAACTGCAGGCTCGAGACGTTGAGCGACAGGCGTGGCGTCAGCCCCCGCCGCGCCCAAACGGCCGCCTGCTCGCACACGTTGCGGATGACGACCGTGCCGATGTCGACGATGAGGCCCGATTCCTCGGCAATCGGGATGAACTCGCCAGGGCTGATCAGGCCACGTTCGGGATGGCGCCAGCGGATGAGCGCCTCGGCACCGATCGCGCGTCCGTCGAGGCAGGTGACCTGCGGCTGAAAGAAGACCTCGAACTCGTCGCGGGCCAGCGCCTGGCGCAGGTCGGATTCGAGCACCAGCCGGCGATAGGCGCGCTCGTCGAGTTCCGGCGCGAAGAAGCGGTGCGAGGCTCGGCCCGCCTTTTTCGCCGCCTGCAGGGCGATGCCGGCATTGTGCACGAGGGCAAGGAAGGTCCGTCCGTCCGTGGGGGCGAGCGCGACACCCATGCAGATGGAGAGATCGAGCACATGCTCGTCGAGGCGGAAGGAGACCTCGAAACAGCGCATGATGCGGCGGATCGCGGCGTCCAGATCGGATTCTGACAGGCGTCCGGCAAGCATCACCGCGAACTCGTCGGCGGAAAGGCGCGCCACGATCGTCTCGAAGGATTCACCGTCCGTCCGAGCTTCGGCGGCACGCCAGGCGCCGACCTCGTCGTCGAGCCGGGTCGCCACGAGGCGAAGCAGCATGTCGCCGCGCTCCTGACCGAGCGCGTCGTTGAAGCGCTGGAACCGCACCACGTCGACGAGCAGCAGGGCGACGCGGTCGCGGTCGTCCGCGAGATCCGACAGGGTCGCATCGACGCGCAGATGCAGCTGCGCCCGGTTGGCGAGGCTGGTCAGGGGATCGATGAAGGTGAGGGTCTGGATCTCGGCCGCGTTCTCCGAGAGGGCGCGAACCATCCGCGACACCGATCGGCTGAGTTCGGAGATTTCTCCGGTTCCGCTGGTGTCGATCGCCGTTTCGAGTTCGCCGTCGGCGATGCGGCGGGTGGACTCGGTGAGGCTGCGCACCTTGCTCGTCGCGCGATGGGTGAGAAGCGCGATCATCGGCAGGGCGACGAGGAGGAACAGCACCAGGACCGCGAGGTTGCGGACGACGAGCGCGCTCGCCTCTGCCCGCATGGCGGCGAGTGAGACGCCAAAGCGCAGCACGCCGATCACGCGGCCATCGACGAGAACCGGCTGGGCGACGTGCAGGATGTCGTCCGTCGTCACGATGACGGTGCGGTTCTCGCGCAGCGCCTGGTCGAACAGATCATCGCTCGACACGGCGCCGAAAGCGGGGCGCTCGCCCTTGCCGTCGGCGACGGAGCGGCGGTAGCGATCGAGCACGCGCACATAGGCGACACTCGGTCGGCTCGCGAAAGTCCGCATCGCAGCGTTGAGGTTCTCGATGTTCTTGCGGCCGATGTTGCTGAGGTCGACGGCGACGAGTTCGGCGCCAAAGCGCCCGATGAAATCGGCCTGTTCCTGCGCCGCATCCCAGAGCGCGCGATGGGACTTCGCCGTGTTGTAGCTCGTGAAGACGAGCGTGAAGACGACGAGAAGGCTGCCCATCAGCAGGGTGAAGCGCGCAGACAGGCGCCCGAGCAGGCGCGGGACGAACGCCGCACGCGTCACGCGCACCCCCGTGCCACGGCGGCGGCGTCCGCTGGGGGGATCGGCACGAAACGGACCGATCGAATTTGGGAACGCCGCAAACGCAAAAGACAAGACTTCGAAGGGTTTACTCGGATACCCCCACCGTAGCGGCAAAAAGTTACTTGGCCTCTAAGATGCCCGTTACGCACGGGAAACGTGCATCGTGCATCGCCTCATCGCGGCGCGGACCGTCCGGTCAGCACGAGAAGATTGCCACCGAGCACGAGACCGAGCCCGAGAAAGGAGGGCAGCGTCCACACATACCCCTCGACGAGCGTCGAAATGGCGAGGGCGATGACCGGATACATGACCGTCGAGTAACCGGCGCGGCCGGCCCCGATGCGGCCGAGAAGCGTCAGATAGGCCGCGAAGGCGATGACGGAGGCCATGATCGCGAGCCAGAGGAGCGACCCGAGATAGAGGATCGTCGGCTCGATGGTGATGTGGCTGCCGTTGAGGAGCGCGAAGGCCGTGAGAAAGACGACGCCATAGCTCATGCCCCAGGCATTGGCCGACAGCACCGGCACCGACCGCCGCTGGATCGCCGACGAGATCATGTTCCCGCAGCAGAAACAGAAGGTTCCGGCCGCGCACAACAGGAGACCGACCAGTGCGTTCCGGTCGAACTCGGCGCCGACGATCTGCGGTTCGAACAGCGTCGCGACGCCCGTGAACCCCAGCACCGCGCCAAAAATCAACCGACGCGACGGTCGCGTCCCGAAGAAGACGGCGCCGAGAAGCATGTTTCCGATCGAGGCGAGCGAGAACACGACGGCGAGAAGACCCGATGGTGTCGTCAGGCCGCCATAGTAGAAGCACAGGAAATTGGTCGAGAACAGGAAGAGCCCGAGCGCTGCGAAGCGCAGATGCAGGGCCGGCGAGAAGGAGAGCGGCCCCCCTCGCACGACCACCCAGCCGATCATGACGATCGCTGCGATGAGAAACCGCCACAGGATCGAGACCTCCGGATCAACGACGCCGAGCTGGAAGTGGATCCCGATCCACGAAGTGCCCCACAGCAGCACGACGAGCGCGTAGAGCGATAGTCGGTGCCGCTGAACGCGGCGGTGTCGCCCGGGCGGGAGCCGGTCGCCCCGGTGATGGTGCCCATGCTGGATCCTTATCGTCGAAACACCCGGGCCGGCGACGTCGCGGTCTCGGGCGAATCCGGCATGGGCGCCGCCGCGGCGCCGGTCAAGGCGCGCCGTTCTATTTCTTCAGCAGGTCGCGGATTTCGGTAAGCAGGGCGATGTCGGCCGGTGGTGCCGCGGGTGCGGCCGCTTCCTCGGCCTGCTTGCGCTTGAGCTGGTTGATCGCCTTGACGACGATGAACAGCACGAAGGCGATGATCGCGAAGTTCACGACGATGGTGATGAAGTTGCCGTAGGCGAACACCGCCCCGGCCTTGCGCGCTTCCGCGAGGCCGACATTCTCGCCGACCGTGCCGGTGAGCATCACGAACATGTTGGAATAGTCGATCGCGCCGGTGATCGCCGCGATCAGCGGCATGATGATGTCGGCAACCATCGACTCGACGATCCTGCCGAACGCTGCGCCGATGATGACGCCGATTGCCAGGTCGACGACATTGCCCTTCAGGGCAAACTCACGGAATTCCTTCAGCATTTCTTGCCTCGCTTGTTGGGACAAACGACCCTCGCCCCTCCTCCGAACCCCCGCGGAAGGGGTGGCGCTTTGGTGCCGTCAGCGAAAGCCTAGGCGAGGAAGCGGGTGAGCAAAAGCGGATAAATCGATTGAATTCGTTTTTTGCTCAGGAGACGGCGCCGTCAATCGCCTGCCCGGTAGTGACGGGATTTCCGTGATCCGGACGATGGAAGTAAGCGGCTAGGGTCGATTGATCCGTTTGCGGCTCGCTGCGTCCAGCCGGTCATGTACCCCGAGGCTTCGCCCGTGTCGTTGGAGGTGCGGCGGCGGGATCGTCCGGCCAGGGATGGCGCGGATAGCGCCCCTTCATTTCGGTCTTCACCGCCTGCCAGGATCCGCGCCAGAAGCCCGGCAGGTCGCGCGTCACCTGCACGGGACGGTGGGCGGGCGACAGGAGTTCGAGCGTCAGCGGCACGCGACCGCCACCGATGGTCGGGTGGTGCTTCAGCCCGAAGAGTTCCTGAACCCGGATCGCGATGGTAGGCCCGGCCTCGGCCTCATAATCGATCGCGACGCGGGTGCCCGTCGGCGCCTCGAAATGGGTCGGTGCCTCGATGTCGAGCCTCTGGCGCATCGACCAGTCCAAAAGCCCGCGCACGGCGCCGTCGAGCGCGCCCGGATCGACGGTGGCGGCGCTGCGTACGCCATCGAGGATCGGCGCGAGCCAGTCCTTCACCGAGCGCGCGAGGGCGTCGTCGCCGAGATCCGGCCATTCCTCGCCCTCGGCCCGGCGCAGGAAGGCGACGCGGTCGCGCCATTGCAGCGTCGCCTTCGACCAGGGCAGGCGCCCGACGCCCGATCGCGCGATGCCCTCGGCAAGCGTGATCGCGGCACCGGCGTCGAGATCGGCCTGCACCGGCGCCTGCGCCAGCACCAGCCTGCGATAGCGTGTAACCCGCCGTGTGCGCAGCGACAGGCTGTCGGCGTCGAACACGGTCTCGGTCGCGGTGAGGAGTCCGGGCAGGGCGTCGATGTCGGTCCGGTCGATCGTGGCGGCGAGGAGGATGCGCGCGGCGCCCGCGGTCCCGCTCACCTCCGCGATCACGAGAAAGGGCTCACGCGCCAGACGGTCATGCGGCTCGAGGCTTGCGCCGCGGCCATTCTCCATGGTGAAGGCACCGGGACGCCCGCGTGCCACCGCGACCCGATCCGGCCAGGCGAGCGCCAGGACGGCGCCGGCGCGGGCGGGATCCGTTTCCGTCCTCGGATCGCCACCGACCGCGCGCAGCCACCCGCTCGCAAGCCGCCGCATCTCCTCGGCGCGCGGGGAGCGATCGCGCCGGAAGCGCGCGACGCGCTCGGCGAGGTCAGTCGCATCGCCGCCGAGCCCGCGCTCGACCAGCACCGCCGCGATGTCGGTGGCGAGATCACCCTCGCCCTGCGCAGAAGCTTCGACCACCATCCGGGCAAGGCGGGGCGGCAGGGCAAGCGCCGAAAGGCGACGGCCCGTCGCGGTGAGCCGGCCATCGGCATCGATCGCCTCGATGTCGCGCAGCACGGCGCGCGCTTCCGTCAGCGCCGGGGCGGGCGGTGGATCGAGCCAGCGCAACGTCGTCGGATTGGTGACGCCGAAGGCGGCGCAGTCGAGCAGCAGCGGCGAGAGATCGGCCGCGAGGATCTCGGGCTGGGCATAGGGGTCGAGCGCGCCCTGCGCCGCTTCCTCCCACAGGCGGTAACACACGCCCGGTTCCGTGCGACCGGCGCGGCCACGCCGCTGGTCGGCGGCCGCGCGCGAGACGCGCACGGTCTCGAGCCGCGTGACCCCTATGTCGGGCTCGAAGCGCGGCACGCGCGCGAGCCCGCTGTCGATTACCACCCGAACGCCCTCGATCGTCAGGCTGGTCTCGGCGATCGAGGTCGCGAGCACGACCTTTCGCCGGCCGGCGAGGGCGGGCGAGACGGCGCGGTCCTGGTCGCGGGCCTCGAGCGCGCCGTAGAGCGGCGCGATGTCGACCGACGGATCCTTGACGCGCTGGGTGAGAAGGGCGTGGACGCGCGTGATCTCTCCCTGACCCGGCAGGAAGACGAGGAGCGAGCCTTTCTCCTCGTGCAGGGCGGTCATCACGACGTCCGTGACGCTCTCCTCGATCCGGCGCCGCGTGTCCCGGCCGACATAGCGGGTCTCGACCGGATGGGCGCGGCCTTCGCTGCGAATGACGGGAGCGTCGTCGAGAAGGGCTGCGACCCGCGCGCCGTCGAGCGTCGCCGACATCGGCAGGATCCGAAGGTCTTCGCGCAGGCCTGCCTGTGCGTCGAGCGCGAGGGCGAGGCCGAGATCGGCGTCGAGCGAGCGCTCGTGAAACTCGTCGAAGAGAACGGCGGCGATGCCGGTGAGTGCCGGATCATCGAGGATCATGCGGGCGAATACGCCCTCCGTCACCACCTCGATCCGCGTCTTCGCCGAGACGCGCGAGTCGAGCCGCACCCTGAGACCGACCGTATCGCCGACCCGTTCACCGAGCGTCTGCGCCATTCGCGCGGCGGCTGCGCGCGCCGCGAGACGCCGGGGTTCGAGAACGATGATCCGCCCGCCCTTCGCCCAGGGTTCGCCCAACAGGATGAGAGGCACGCGGGTGGTCTTGCCCGCGCCGGGCGGCGCCACGAGGACGGCGTTCGACCGCTCCCGCAACGCCGCGCGCAGCGCCGGCAGCGCCTCGTCGATCGGCAGGGCGGTGTCAAAGGCTGGCATCGCGGCGCTTTCGCCGATTGCGGCGGGCGATGCAAGGCCGGCGTGTGCGCGCCCCGCTCAGAGCTTGGTCAACTGCCAGAGCTTGGCGCTGTCGACGAGATCACCGGCGATCGCGCGGTGCCGGGCGATGTGCGGGCTGTCATTATGCCGGTGCCAGTCCGCCGGCGTCGCCCAGGCCTCGTAGAAGAAGAGATGGGACGGATCCTCGTTGTCCGTGTGCAGATCGTAGAACAGGCACCCGTCCTCGGCCCTTGACGCCGCGACCAGCGCCTCGAGCGCCGCGCGCAGCGCCGCCTCCTTGCCAGGCTTGGCCTTGATGCTGACGGCGAGATGCAGGGTCATGGTGATGTCCTCGGATTTGGCGGCGGCGAACCTCGCCGATCCCGTCCGCGAAGTCCACCCGCCGCGCTTGACCGCCGGGGTACAAGGCTGGTTTGTGGAGCGCATGTTCTACGAACCCGCCAAACGCGACCATGGCCTGTCGCATGATCCGTTCAAGGCTCTCGTCGTGCCGCGCCCCATCGGCTGGATCACCTCGATGTCCGCGAGGGGTGAGATCAATCTGGCGCCCTATTCGTTCTTCAACGCCTTCCAGGCGAATCCGCATCTCGTCGGTTTTTCCTCCGATGGGCGCAAGGACAGCGTCACCTTCATCGAGGAGACCGGCGAATTCGTCTGCAACCTGGTCGACGAGAGCCTGCTCACCGCGATGAACGCGACCTCGGCGCCGCTGCCGCGCGGCGAGAACGAGATGGTGCATGCCGACCTCGAGGCCGCGCCCTCGCGGCTCGTCAAGCCGCCGCGCGTCGCCCGCGCCCTTGCCGCGCTCGAATGCCGCCACACCCAGACCATCCATCTGCGTGACGCCGCCGGGCGCGACAGCGATGCCTGGCTCGTCTGCGGCGAGGTGGTCGGTGTCCATATCGACGACAGCTGCATCGTCGACGGCCGCGTCGACACCGCCAGCATGAAGATCATGGCGCGGCTCGGCTACATGGACTACGCCGTCGTCGAACGCATAGTCACGCTCCACCGTCCGCGCGGGGCCTGATCAGGGTTCGAGATCGAGGCCGTCGTCCCAGTAGGGCGAAGGCCCGTAGAGCGCCGCCAGAAAATCGATGAAGACGCGCACCTTTGCCGCCAGAAACCGCCGCGTCGGATAGACCGCGTGGACACCGACCCGCCGCGACGCCCGCCAGCCCGGCAGCACCCGCACCAGCCGCCCCTCGATCAGGTCACGCCCGATGTCCCAGGTCGAGCGCAGCGCGATGCCGAGGCCGGCGATCGTCGCCTCGCGGACCACCTCGCTCGAATTCGTCTTCAGCGGCGCGTGAGTGCGGATGCTCGACGGGCCATCCGCCGATTCAAGGCGCCAGGGCTCGCCCGTGTGGTTGAGAAGGGCATGGCGGGCGAGATCGGCGATGCTGACAGGTGCGCCGGCGCGGGCGAGATAGGCGGGTGCGGCGACAAGAATGCGATGGTTCGGCGCGAGGCGTCTTGCGACGAGCGAGGAATCCACGAGTTCCGCGATGCGGATCGCCACGTCGAAGCCGCCGCCGACAATGTCGACGAAGCTGTCGGAAAGCTGCAGATCGACGTTGATGTTCGGGTTGTCGTCGAGAAAACGCCCCAGATGCGGCGCGATGTGCATGCGCCCGAAGGAGGTCGGGGCCGAAACCTTCAGGAGCCCGCGCGCCAGCGCCGATCGCCGCGTCACGAAATCCTCCGCCTCCTCGACCGAGGACAGGATCGCGATGACCCGCTCGTAAAAGCCCTGGCCGGCTTCGGTGAGCGTGATCTGGCGCGTCGTGCGTTGCAGCAGGCGGGTTCCGAGCCGTTCCTCGAGGCGTTTGATGCGCTTCGAGATGACGGCCGGCGACAGGCCGATCTCGCGGCCAGCGGCCGACATGGACCCGCTCGTGACGACGCGGGCGAAAATGTCCATGTCGGCGAGGTTGGAGAAGTCGGTCACGGGGCGCTTCCGGTGTCATAACGAGTGTGACACTTTTTCCATGAGGGAAAAAGTGACGGCGCGATTTGCCTCTATAATGATGGCACTGGCAGCGTCGTCAGCGGAGCCCGGTCATGCAGCACATCGAAGCCCAGTCGGTCACCGGCATCCCCATGCCGATGGGCGATCCGGCGATTCTGGCGCGCCGCGCCGAGATCATCGCCGGTCTTCGCGCCATCCTGCCCGGCGAGCAGGTGATCGAGAGCGAGGACGAGCGGCGCGCCTACGAGACGGACGCCTTCACCGCCTATCGGCAGTTGCCGCTCGCGGTCTGCCTGCCGACCACGACCGAGGAGGTCGCGGCGGTGCTTGCCTATCTCAACAGGGAGCGGGTGCCCGTGATCCCGCGCGGTGCCGGCACCTCGCTCGCGGGCGGTGCGCTGCCGCAGGCGGATGCTGTCGTCGTCGGCCTGTCCAAGATGAACAAGGTTCTCGAGGTGCGGCTGGAAGACCGGCTCGCGCGGGTCGAGGCCGGCATCACCAATCTCGGCATCTCGGCGGCGGTCGCCCATGAGGGGTTCTTCTATGCCCCTGACCCCTCGAGCCAGCTTGCCTGCACCATTGCCGGCAACATCGCCATGAATTCGGGCGGCGCGCATTGCCTGAAGTACGGCGTCACCACCAACAACATTCTCGGCGTGCGCATGGTGCTGATCGACGGTACCGTCATCGACCTCGGCGGCGATGCGCTCGATGCGGAGGGATATGATCTTCTGGGCCTCGCGATCGGCTCGGAAGGGCAGTTCGGCATCGTGACCGAGGCGACGGTCCGGCTGTTGCGCAGCGCCGAGGGCGCGCGACCGATGCTCGTCGGCTTCCGCGATCCGCTCGATGCCGGTCGCTGCGTCGCCGCGATCATCGGAGCCGGGATCATCCCCGTCGCGATCGAATACATGGACAAGCCCGCAATCAGCATCTGCGAGGCCTTCGCCAAGGCCGGCTATCCGCTCGACGCCGAGGCCCTCCTGATCGTCGAGGTCGAAGGGTCGGACGAGGAGATCGACCGCCTCCTCGCGCGCATCTCGGAGATCGCGACGGCGAGCGGCGCGACCACGCTCAAGATCTCGACCTCGGAAGCCGAGAGCGCCGCGATCTGGAAGGGCCGCAAGTCCGCCTTCGGCGCGACGGGGCGGATCGCCGACTACATCTGCATGGACGGCACGATCCCGACGGGCCAGCTTCCCCATGTGCTCCGGCGGATCGAGGAGATCAGCACCGGCTACGGGCTTCGCGTCGCCAATGTCTTCCATGCCGGCGACGGCAACCTGCATCCGCTCGTTCTGTACAACGTCAACAATGCCGATGAGCGCCGCAAGGCCGAGGACTGCGGCTTCGACATTCTGAAGCTCTGCGTCGAGGTCGGCGGCTGCCTCACCGGTGAGCACGGCGTCGGCATCGAGAAGCGCGACCTGATGCGGGTGCAGTTCAGCGAGGTCGACCTCGACCAGCAGGTCGCGGTGAAGAGCGCCTTCGACCCGTACTGGCTCCTCAACCCCGCAAAGGTTTTTCCGCTCGACATGAACCCGACGCTCGACAGCAAACCAGAAGCCGCGTGATCCTGCGATGACCCTCCTTTCACCCGCGAGCGAGGCCGATCTCGCCGCTCGGATCGCCGACGCTCATGCGACGCGCACGCCGATCGAGGTCGCCGGCGGCGGATCGAAGGCCGGTCTCGGCGCGCCGGTGCAGGCAGCCGCAACCGTCTCGACCCGTGCCCTGTCCGGCATCACGCTGCATGAACCGGCCGAACTCGTCGTCGGCGCACGCTCTGGAACCCCGCTCGCGACGCTGATCGAGGCCCTCGACGCCAAGGGCCAGATGCTGGCGCATGAGCCACCGGACTGGCGCCGACTGATGGAAACGCCGGCAGGCGAGCCGACGGTCGGCGGCATGGTCGCGACCAACCAGTCGGGTCCGCGCCGAATCATGTCCGGGGCCTGCCGCGATTCCCTCATCGGCGTGCGCTTCGTCAACGGCATGGGCCAGACGATCAGCAATGGCGGCCGGGTGATGAAGAACGTCACGGGCTATGACCTGGTGAAGCTTCTGGCAGGCTCGCACGGCACGCTGGGCGTCGTCACCGAGGCGACGTTCAAGGTGGTGCCGAAGCCCGAGAGCACGGGAAGCCTCGTCTGGCAGGGGCTCGATGTCGCGAAGGCCGTCGCGCTGATGTCGTCCGGGCTCGGATCGCCCTTCGAGGTGAGCGGCGCCGCGCATCTGCCGGGCCGGGACGGCACGCCGGCGCAGACCATTCTGCGGATCGAGAATTTCGCGGCCTCGACCGGCTACCGGCTCGGGCGCCTTGCGGATGAACTCGCCGCCTTCGGTAACTGCGACACGATCGACGACGACGCCTCGCGCGCTCTTTGGGCCGATATCCGCGACGCGGTTCCGCTGATCGGTCAGGCCGGGGCGGTCTGGCGGGTTTCGGTCGCGCCCTCGAAGGCACCGGCCTTCCTCGCGGCGATCACGGCACACCGGCGCGACATGCTGCTCGACTGGGGCGGCGGGCTCGTCCTGCTGGTGACGGAGGAATCGATCGAGGCCGGCGACGCGGTCCGGACCGCCGCCCGCGCCCAGGGTGGTCACGCGTCGCTGCTGCGGGGATCCGCCATGCTGCGCAGCAAAATAGCCTTCATGGCGCCCGCGACGCCCGGCCTCGCCGCCGTGACCGCGCGCATCAAGGCCGCCTTCGACCCCGCCGGCATTCTCAATCCGGGCAGAATGGGCCTCTGACCATGCAGACCAATTTCACCGAAGCCCAGCTTGCCGATCCGCACATGCGCGAATCGGAAAAGATCCTGCGCACCTGTGTTCATTGCGGATTTTGCACTGCAACATGTCCGACCTATGTGCTGCTCGGTGACGAGCTCGATTCACCGCGTGGCCGCATCTACCTGATCAAGGACATGCTGGAGGGCGGAAAGCCCGCGACGCCAGAGGTGGTGAAGCACGTAGACCGTTGTCTTTCCTGCCTTTCCTGCATGACGACCTGTCCTTCGGGCGTGAACTACATGCACCTCGTCGACCATGCGCGCGCCCATATCGAGAAGACCTATGAGCGGCCCTGGCACGAGAGAATGCTGCGCAGCATGCTTGCAGCAATTCTGCCCTATCCGGCGCGCTTCAGGATGGCCCTGCGCCTCGCCCGTCTGGGCGCCTGGGCGGCGCCGATCGCCCGCGCCCTGCCGGCGGGGGCGTCGCTCGAGGCGATGCTGGCGCTCGCCAAGAGCGACCGTCGGCCAGCTGTCGCGATCGCCGACCGAAAGCCGACTGCGCTCGCCCAGCCGGCGAAGGGGCGCGTCGCGCTTCTCACCGGTTGCGCGCAGACGGTGCTGGCGCCGCACATCAACGAGGCGACGATCCGCCTTCTCAACCGACACGGCGTCGAGGTGGTACTGCCCAAGGGCGAAGGCTGCTGCGGTGCATTGGTGCACCATCTCGGCAAGGAGCAGGCGGCGCTCGCGTTCGCGCGGCGCAATGTCGACGCCTGGATCGCCGAGATCGACGGAAGGGGCCTCGACGCAATCCTGATCACGGCGTCCGGCTGCGGCACGACGATCAAGGATTACGGCTTCATGCTGCGCGAGGATCCGGCCTATGCCGAGAAGGCGGCGCGGGTCGCGGCCCTTGCCAAGGACATTACTGAATATCTCGGCACGCTGACGCTGCAGGCGCCGACACGAAAGACCGGGCACACCATCGCCTATCATTCCGCCTGTTCGATGCAGCACGGCCAGAAGATCGTGACCCAGCCCAAGACGCTGCTGCGGAAGATGGGCTTCATCGTCAAGGATCCGCCGGAAGGGCATCTGTGCTGCGGATCGGCCGGCACCTACAGCATTCTCCAGCCAGCGATCGCGGGCCAGTTGCGCGCCCGCAAGGTGAAGGCGATCGAGAGCACGAAGCCCGCCTTCATCGCCACGGGAAACATCGGCTGCATGACGCAGATCGGTCTCGGCACCGAGATCCCGATCGTCCACACTGCAGAACTTCTCGACTGGGCGACCGGCGGGCCTGTTCCCCCGGCGCTCGCCGGCCGGAGCCTGTAACCACGACGTGACGAAGCGCACGGCGGCCCCGGCGTGACCATGGCATCAAGGCGCCAAGTCGCTGGACCGGGGCTTCTTAATCAAAAGTTAGCGGCCCCGGTTCAGAGTAACAAAGGAGGACGACGCCGCCGCGTTGTCATGGAAATTCCCAAAACCGGCCCTCTCGCCGCTCCAATCAGCGGCGAAGAGTCGGGGGAACGGGCCGAGAGCCCGTGAAACTCTGGAGCCTGTCATGCCGTCGAACGAGTCGCGTCAACCCTCATCATCCAAGCCGGAAGCGGCGCGGGAGCATGTGGAGCGGCACTACCGGGCGATCGGCATTCCGGCGCTGGCCGCGGCCGCCCACATGGTGTCGCGCCCGCAAAAGCCGAAGGAAAGCACCAAGCGCGAACTGCCCGCCATTCTGCGCGACGAGACCATCGCCGCGTGATCACGCGGCGGCGTTTTCTTCTGGGGGCCGGTACGGGCGCGACGGCCGCCGTCAGCCTTCCGGCCTATGCTGTCGGCATCGAGCCGATGTGGCGACTGCGGGTGACGACCTATGACCTCTCGCCCATCGGCTGGCCGGTCGATTTTCCGCTCACCATCGCGGTGGTCGCCGACGTCCACGCCACCGATCCCTGGATGAGCGCCGAGCGTGTCGCCGGCATCGCGGATTTCACCAACACGCTTCGAGCCGACATGGTCCTCCTGGCGGGCGACTATGTGCGCAGCCTTCGCGACCCGTTCGGCACCGACGTGCCGATGGAGGCCTGCGCGGCAGCCCTTGCTCGTCTGCGCGCGCCGCTCGGCGTTCACGCCGTCATGGGCAATCACGATGCCTGGCACGAGGGCGGCGAGCCGGTCCGACGCGCTTTCGCGGCGCACGGCATGCCCATGCTCGAGAACAAGGCGCTTCGTATCGAAAAAGAGGGGCGGGGCTTCTGGCTGCTCGGCCTCGCCGATCAGCTCGCCTTCCTCGATCCGGTGACGGAAGAGCATTTTGGTGCCGACGACCTCGCCGGCACGCTCGCGCAGGTCACGACCGAGGAGCCGGTCATCCTGCTCGCGCATGAGCCCGACATCTTCGGGCGCGTTCCCGACCGCGTGGCCCTGACGATCAGCGGTCACACCCATGGCGGACAGGTGCGCTTGCCTTTTCTGGGCGCGCTCTACATTCCGTCGACGGTGTCGGCACGCTACGACTACGGCCATTTCGTCGAAGGGCGCCGAAGCCTCATCGTATCGGGCGGACTCGGTATGAGCGGGCTGCCGCTGCGCTTCAACGCGCCGCCCGAAATCGTGTTGATCCGGCTCGGCGGCGCGGCGGCGTCCACGGCGTAATTCACGGTGTTTGCTTAAATTCTTGCCAAACAGCCCACCTTATGGGCATAGTTAGCCGTCTTTTGGTTCAAGAGGTCAGGAAACGTGCAACAGCAGGGCTCCAACAACGCTCAACCGGAACCCGAACGCGTCAAGCTCGAGGATCGCTACAAGGCGATCGGTATCCCGGCGCTTGCCGCCGCGCTCGGCGTCGGACGGTCAGAGCCTGTGGCCTCGCGCCCGCAGATGAGCGCGGAACAGCCAGCCCAGACGCCGAAGGCCGGCGGACAGTCCTGATCCGCCGCCACGGTCGACGGTCAAGGCGACGGCAGCAAACGTTCGTGCCCGGTCGATGTGGCGTGCTGTGGCGCATGTCAAATGCTCGTGCTAGGCGGTGCGTGGAGTAACCACGAGGCCGCGCCATGTTCACGGCATACAGGATCGAAGGCGGCTCGCTCGTCCGCATCGACGATAGCAACATGGCGGGCCTCGCCTGGATCGATCTTCTCAAGCCGACGCGGGAGGAAGAGCTCCGCGTCGAGGAACTGATCGGCGCCGGCGTTCCAACGCTCGAGGAAATGTCGGAGATCGAGCCGTCGAGCCGTCTCTATGTCGAGCATGGCGCGCGTTTCCTCACGGCCACCATGCTCTGTCACACCGATCTCGGTACGCCCAAGACCACGGCCGTGACCTTCATCCTGCGCCCGGACGTCCTGGTGACGGTCCGCTATGACGAGCCGCGCCCCTTCGCGCTGTTCTGCGCGCGCGCCGCCAAGCCGAAGGCGCTCGAGGGCCCGCCAGGCGAAGCTGTGCTCAACGGTCTCCTCGACACGGTGATCGACCGGATCGCCGACATTCTCGAAAAGGTCGGCGAGGAGATCGACCAGGTGTCGGCCGTGGTCTTCGACGCGAAGAACGAGGACCACACGCCCTCCTACAAGGAGGATCTGCGCACGCTCGGCAAGAAGGGTGACCTCGTCTCGAAGGCGCGGGAAAGCCTCGTCTCGCTGGCGCGGCTCCTGCTGTATCTGTCGGCCGAGATCGAGGGCGCGAAACCCAACAAGGAGTCGCGGGCGATCATCAAGACCATGCAGCGTGACGTCGAATCGCTCGCCCAGCACGCGAGCTATCTCGCGGCCAAGATCCAGTTCATCCTCGACGCGGTGCTCGGCATGGTGTCGATCGAGCAAAACAACATCATCAAGATCTTCGCGGTGTTGTCGGTCGTGCTGATGCCACCGACCCTCGTCGCCTCGGTCTACGGCATGAACTTCCGCGTCATGCCGGAACTGGAGTGGACCTATGGCTATCCACTCGCGGTCGCGCTGATGCTGCTCGCCGGCGCGCTTCCCTATGTCCTGTTCAAGGTAAAGCGCTGGCTGTGAGGCGGGCGCTGCTCTGCCCGGAAGGCCACGGATCTTGCGCCTGCGGGGAAGCGGCGTAGACTGTGCGTCAAGAAGAAAACGATCCGGGAGGACTTGATGAGGGCCGTCGATGGCTCCCCATCGTCCATGGCGCAGCATATGCGGCGATTGGCACGCGCGCTCGTCGGCGACGCCGATCAGGCGGACGCCCTCGCGCTGTCCGTTCTCGACACGATGCCCGCGCGCAATCCCTCGCTCAACCGCGCCTATGCCCAGCTGATCGCCCAGAACCGCCGGCGTCAGGCCGGAGGGCGAACGCCACCGCGCGGCCGCGATATTGTCTCTGCTTTCTCCAGCCTGCCCCTCGCCCAGCGCGAAGTGCTGGCGCTCGTCGTGATCGAGGAATTGTCCTACGCCGAGACCGGCCGGATCCTCGACATGAGCGAGCGGCAGGTGCTGTCGCTCCTCACCGTGGCACGGACCCAGCTCTTCGACCGGATCGAGGGGGCGCGGCCCGCCTATCTTCGGCTCGTCAAATGAGCGTTCCGGGCTTCATCGACGACGATCTGCATGCGCTCGTCGACGGCCGCCTGCCGCCGGGCGAGGCCCTGGCGATGGAGCGGCAGCTGCGCGCGGGCAGTCCGCTCGGCGACAGGCTTTCGGCCTGGCGGACGCAGTCCGGCGCGCTCGCGGCCGCCTATGCTCCGATCCTCGACGAACCGCTTCCGGTCAGTTTCCTTGATCGGCGCAATCGGCAAAGCGCGCGCTCCCGTCGTGTCTTCCTCGTCGGTCTCGCGCTCGGCCTGTCGGTCGGAATCCTGATCGGCCTGCTGATTGGCTTGCATGGGCTCTGACTGCGGGAATGGCGGGAACAAGAATTCAGTGTCACTGAATTTGTGACGTCAGTTCATTGATCTTGAAATGCCGATGCGCTATCGAGCGGATCATGAAGCTCGATGACTGGTTGAGACGCGAAAACATCGCCCGCAAGGATTTCGCCAGGCGGGTCGACCTGTCGCCGGCGACGATCACCGCGCTGTGCAACGACCCGGCCGCCTGGATCTCCCGCGAGGCGGCCGAGCGGATCGCCGCCGCGACGGCCGGCGCCGTCACCCCCAATGATTTTCTCGGGCTCGCGCCGGTGCGCGATGCCGCCAAGGAGCCTGCCATGACCTTTTCCGCCGTCCGCGCCGCCATCGACGCCTTCGCGCGTGGCGAGATCGTGGTCGTCACCGATGATGACGACCGCGAGAACGAGGGCGATCTGATCATCGCGGCGAGCGCCTGCACGCCGGAGAAGATGGCCTTCATCATCCGCCATACCTGCGGCATCGTCTGCACGCCGCTGACCGCGTCGGACGCCAAGCGCCTGCGTCTCGACCCGATGGTGCCGATGAACGACGCGCCGCTGGGCACCGCCTTCACCGTCTCGGTCGACGTTCGCCACGGGCTGACCACGGGCATCTCGGCCGAGCAGCGTTCCAACACGGTGCGCGCGCTCGCCAACGGCAATATGGGCGCCGGCGATTTCGTCCGCCCGGGCCACATCTTCCCGCTGGTCGCCAAGGAAGGCGGCGTTCTGATGCGCTCGGGCCATACGGAGGCCGCGGTCGATCTCTGCAAGCTCGCGGGTCTCGCGCCGGTCGCGGCGATCTGCGAACTCGCCAATGACGACGGCACGGTCAAGCGCGGTCCCGAGGTCACGGCCTTCGCGCAGCAGCACAATCTCCAGAAGATTTCGGTCGCCGACCTGATCGCCTATCGCCAGGCGCGCGAAAAGCTCGTTGATCGCGTCTCGACCTTCACCATCGAGACCGAGATCGGGCCGCTGACGGCCTACGCCTATACGACGCCGTTTGATCCGGTCCATCACTTTGCCGCGGTCTATGGTCGCATCGGCGACGGCATCGCCGTACCGACCCGCCTGCATCGTGCCGATGTCGTCGGCGACGTCTTCGGTGGCGCGCCAAAAATCCATGCGGCACTCGCGCGCTTCAAGGAGGAGGGGCGCGGCGTCCTCGTCTATCTGCGTGACGGCACCGCCGGCGTGCCCCTCACCGCGCCCGGCGGCGAGGACGGCTCGGACCAGCAGCGACACAAGCAATGGCGGGAGGTCGGCCTCGGCGCGCAGATCCTGCGCGATCTCGGCGTCTCCTCGATCAAGCTCCTGTCGACGACGCCGCGCACCTTCGTCGGCCTGTCGGGCTTCGGAATCGAGATCGTCGGGTCGGATTCAGCCTGACGCGCCGTTCTGCGGTCTTGCGAGCCGCCGGGAAACGTGAAAAACCGCAGCCTGTCGAGAGAAACATCGTCAGGACAACGCCATGACCGCCGCCGCCCGTGACCTCGGTCCTCGCGAATCGATGGAGTACGACGTCGTCATCGTCGGTGCCGGACCGGCGGGCCTCGCCGCGGCGATCCGCCTGAAGCAGGTCAACCCGGACCTGACCGTCGTCGTCGTCGAGAAGGGGTCGGAGGCGGGCGCCCACATCCTGTCGGGCGCCGTCATCGATCCGATCGGTCTCGACCGTCTCATCCCCGACTGGCGTGAGGATCCGGACCGGCCGCTGAAGACGCCGGTGACGGAGGACCGCTTCTACTTCCTCGGTCCCGCCGGTGCCCTGCGCCTGCCGAATTTCGGCATGCCGCGCCTGATGAACAATCACGGCAATTTCGTCGCCTCGCTCGGCAATGTGGTGCGCTGGCTCGCGCGCAAGGCCGAGGAACTCGGCGTCGAGATCTATCCGGGCTTCGCTGCCGCCGAGGTGCTGTACGACGCGGACGGCGCCGTCCGGGGCGTCGCGACCGGCGACATGGGCATCGACAAGAAGGGTGAGCCCAAGGGCGGCTTCACCCGCGGCATGGAGCTCACCGGCAAGTACACGCTCTTCGCCGAGGGCGCGCGCGGCAGCCTGTCCAAGACGCTGATCGCCCGCTTCAAGCTCGATGAGGGTCGCGAGCCGCAGAAATTCGGCATCGGCCTCAAGGAACTCTGGGAGGTCGCACCGGAAAAGCATCGCCCGGGTCTCGTCCAGCACAGCTTCGGCTGGCCGCTCGACAACCGCACCGGCGGCGGCTCGTTCCTCTACCACCTCGAGAACAATCTCGTTTCGGTCGGGTTCGTGGTCCATCTGAACTACAAGAACCCGAACCTTTCCCCCTTCGACGAGTTCCAGCGTTTCAAGAACCATCCGCTCGTCGCCGAGACCTTCGAGGGCGGCAAGCGCATCGCCTATGGCGCCCGCGCCATCACCGAGGGGGGCTGGCAGTCGGTGCCGAAACTCTCCTTCCCCGGGGGCGCGCTGATCGGCTGCTCGGCGGGCTTCGTCAACGTGCCGCGCATCAAGGGCAGCCACAATGCCGTCCTGTCGGGGATGCTTGCCGCCGAACACGTCGCGGAGGCGATCGCCGCCGGTCGCGCGCAGGATGAACTCGCGAGCTACGAGGCCGCATGGCGCGCTGGCGAGATCGGCAAGGACCTTCTGCACGTCAGGAACGTCAAGCCGCTCTGGTCGCGCTTCGGCACGGTGCTGGGCGTCGTTCTGGGTGGCATCGACATGCATCTCAATGAGAAGCTCGGCTTTTCGCTGTTCGGCACCCTGCCGCATGGCAAGCCGGACCATGCCGCGCTTGAGCCCATCGCGCAGTCGAAGCCGATCGAGTATCCGCGCCCGGACGGCAAGGTCTCGTTCGACAAGCTCTCCTCCGTCTTCCTCTCCGCGACCAATCATGAGGAAGACCAGCCGGTGCACCTGACGCTGAAGGATGCCTCGGTTCCGGTCGCCAAGAACCTGCCGACCTATGGCGAACCGGCGCGGCTCTATTGCCCGGCGGGCGTCTATGAGGTGGTCTATGCCGACCCGGAGAAAAAGACGGACCCGCGCTTCGTCATCAACGCGCAGAACTGCGTGCACTGCAAGACGTGCGACATCAAGGACCCGGCCCAGAACATCAACTGGGTGACGCCGGAGGGCGGGGGCGGGCCGAACTACGCCTATATGTGAGGCGAAAGACGCGGACGCCCGCACCACACCCGGGAGCGGCATGCGCTCCCGGATCTCGTTGAAGGCTTGAGCTTCGACCGGCCGAGATCCGCCTGGTCGCGGACGCCCTCAGGCCGCGAGGTCGCGCGAGAAGCGGTCGAGGTCGCCGGCGAGCCGGTCGGTGATGCGGCGCAGGCTCTGCGACATGTCTTCAACCCGCTTGGCCGCCGAGGTCGTGTCGCGTGCGACGGTGGAGACATCACCGAGCGAGCGTGCCACGGCCTCCGTGCCGCGCGCCGCCTCGCTGACATTGCGGGCGATCTCGCCGGTCGCTGCGCCCTGTTCCTCAACGGCGGCGGCGATCGCGGTCGTGATCGCGCCGACCTCGTTCATGACGCCGGTGATCTCGCGGATCGCCTCGACCGCCGTGCTGGTCGAGGACTGGATGCCGCCGATCTGTTCGGCGATGGCGTCGGTCGCCTTGGCGGTCTGATTGGCGAGCGCCTTCACTTCCGACGCGACCACCGCAAAGCCCTTGCCGCTCTCGCCGGCCCGCGCCGCCTCGATCGTGGCGTTGAGCGCGAGGAGGTTCGTCTGTTCGGCAATGTCGCGGATCAGGTTGACGACCTCGCCGATGCGCTGCGCGGCCTGGGCGAGCGACTGCACCGACGCGTTGGTGCCGTTCGCCCGTTCGGTTGCGCGGGTGACGACGCTGGTCGCCTCGCTGACGCGCGCGCTGATTTCGCGGATCGACGACGACAACTCGCCCGCAGCCCCCGCGACCGACTGGACGTTGCCGGCGGCGCCACGCGAGGACAAGGTCGTCTCTTCGGCGATCTGCGTCGAACTGCGTCCGGCGCGGTCGAGTTCATTCGCAGTGGTCGCCATCATGTCGGCGTCCTTGCCCATCTCGGCGACGATGACGCCGATCTGCTCACGGAACGCCTTGGTGGTCGCCTCGATCCGGGCCCGGCGCATGGCTTCCGTTTCACCCGACTGCCGGACCTCTGTCATCAGGCTCGCACCGCGCGAGCGCTCCTCTTCAGCCACCTGCAATGCCATGTCCGAGGTGGCGAAGGCCTGCTGCAGCTTGATCACGGCATAGACGAGGGCCGCCACCTCGATCACCACGACGACGGCATGCAGTACCGTGCGTCCGAAATCGGCGCCCTGCGGATAGACCGCGACCGGATAGAGAAAGTTCAGCACCAGATGGTGCACTGCGATCGCGCCAGCACCGAGCAGGATAGGGCGCCAGTCGCACCAGCCGATCAGGAGTGCAAGGCTCGCGAAGAACAGCATGTGCATGTCCATCTGCAGATAGGAGCCTTGAAAGGCTGCGAGCAGGAGCGCCGGGAAGATGGCGATCGCAACGCCCGAGACCTGATGGGTCGCCGGCGAGAGCGGCGCGCTGAGGCACAGGAAGGCCGCCGGTCCCGCGAGCACGACGGCCAGCGTGCCGACAAGCAGCGTCGGCGCGCCGTCGAGGAGGAAGGAGGCGAGGATCGTGATCACCGCATAGGCGATCAGGGCGGCCGCGGCGATCTTGGCGAAGCCGAGGCGCAGGCCGTCGAGGCCCTTCGAGGACGTCATGGGAGATCCTTCGATACAGCGAGAGAAGCGTTGGGTGGGCGATGGGGAGAGCAGCCGGAGGGTGCCGCCACGACGATCCAGGCGCCGGCGGCGAAGAGCCGCCCCACGAAGTCGGGCGATGGCGAGCGGGCGATCACGATCGTGTCGAAAGCGGTTGCCGCGACCAGCATTCCGCCGGCCGCGGCGACGACGCGCATGGCGTCCCCGGCCGTGGCGGATGGGGCGACCATGACGGCGAGCGGCTGGTCGGCATGCGGCCAGGCTCCAGCGACGGCGGCGACGACGGGTGCCGCGACGGCGAGCACGAGCGCGGGCCGGGAGAAGGCGGGGCGAACCCGGTCCCTTTCCCGCCCATCGCGCGCGCTGATCGACGCAGTGAGGCAATCCGTCATGGTGAAAGGTACACTAATGCCATTATGTTTAATGAGGGCTAAAGGCTGATCCGATCACTGCGACTGCACATTCCCGTCAGTCGCGGCGGCCATCTCTTGTTTGCCCGCCGCAAACCGGCCATTGTCATTGGCGAGATATGCCTGCTTTCTGCTCCGGAGAACCGAACTTGGTCCGTCTTGCTCGCCTGCGCCGTGCGGCCACTGCCGCCATCCTCGTGGTGTCGGTCGCAGGGACCGCGGCCGCTTCGACCGGGGAGCGTCGCATCGGCGATCCACTCGATCTGTCGAAGCAAACCGTTTCCGCCTCGGGGAGCTTTCTGGCCGGCCGCCTCGCGGTCAGCGTCAAGGATGCGGGGGCGGCGTCCGCCTATCTTGCCGAGGCCTTGCTTGCCGACCCGAAGAACATCGATCTGCTCGATCGCACCTTCCTCGCCCATGTGGCGGCAGGGCGTCTCGACGAGGCGGCTACCTATGCGCAGCGCCTGCTCGAGATCGATCCCCGCCACCGCATTGCACGGATGATGCTGGGAACGAGCGCCATCCGGGCGAAGCGCTACGAGATCGCCGAGGGACATTTTCGCGCCGCCGTCCAGCGTCCGATCCTGGATCTCATCGCGCCGCTGATGGTGGCCTGGTCGATGACGGGTTCCGGCAATGTCCAGAAGGCCGTGGCGCTCGCCGAACGCGTGCGCGGCGAGGACTGGTATGAGAGCTTCCGCAACTTCACGCTCGGCACCATGCTCGATGTCGCCGGGCAACCGGACGCCGCCCTCGCCAAGCTGAAACTTGCCTATGACGCCGATCCATCGCCGGTCCGGGTGTCGGAGGGGTATGCCCGCGCTCTCGCCAGAGCAGGACGCTATGACGAGGCGCTGAAAGTGGTCGACGAATTCCTGCTGCGCGCGCCGCGTCAGCCGGCCATGCTCGACCTGCGCGACGACCTCGTGAACAAGCGGCCGGTCAACCGGCTGATCGAGAGCGTTCAGCAGGGCGCCGCCGATACGCTGGTCGCCATCGCCGTTCCGCTCTCGCGCCAGGGCGGACAGGATTTCGCGCTGGCATTCCTCCAGCTTGCGCTCGGCATCGATCCCGAGAGCCCCACCGGCCTCATCGCCATTTCGGACACCTTCTCGGATCTCGACCAGCCCCAGAACGCCGCCAAGGCGCTCGCCGCCGTGCCGGAAAGTTCGCCGCTCAAGCGCAATGCCGAGATCGCGCTCGGCATGACGCTCGACCGGTTGGACAAGACCGACGAGGGCGTCGCTCACCTCGAAGCCCTGATCAAGGCCAACCCGTCGGACTTCGACGCCCTGATCACGCTCGGCAACATCTTCCACAACCGCAAGCGCTTTGCCGAGGCGGCCGATGCCTATTCGAAGGCGATCGCGCTCGTGCCGAAGCCGGTTCAGGGCAACTGGTCCCTGTTCTACTATCGTGGCATCGCCTATGAGCGCACCAAGCGCTGGCCGCTCGCGGAAGCGGACTTCAAGAAGGCGCTGGAGCTCTTCCCGAACCAGCCAGACGTCCTCAACTATCTCGGCTATTCATGGGTCGATCAGGGCATCAACCTCGAAGAAGGTCTGGCGATGATCACCAAGGCGGTCGAGCAGAAGCCCGACTCCGGCTACATCGTCGACAGTCTCGGCTGGGCCTATTACCGGATCGGCAATTACCCCGAGGCGGTGAAGCATCTCGAGCGGGCCGTGGAACTGCGGCCGAATGATTCCGTCATCAACGACCATCTCGGCGACGCCTATTGGCGGGTCGGCCGCAAGCTCGAGGCGACCTTCCAGTGGCGGCATGCGCTGGAAAAGAAGCCCGAGCCGGAAGAGCAGGTCAAGATCGAGCGCAAGCTGAAGGAAGGGCTGCCGCCCGAAGCCAAGTCCGCCGAGACGACGAAGAACGGCAGCGGCGGCTGAGGGCGCGGGGCGCGGCGGATGGCCGATGGACAGGGTGCGCCGGCGGCCGTTCTGATCGAGCGGGCCCCGGCCAAGGTCAATCTCAGTCTCGCCGTGATCGGTCGGCGCGAGGACGGCTATCACCGGCTCGACAGTCTCGTGGCCTTCGCCCGTGTCTCGGATGAGATCCGGCTCGAACCCTTCGAGCCTCTCTCGCTCGTTGCGCGGGGACCCATGGCCGGCGCCTGCGGCGAGGCCGACGCCAATCTCGTCGTCAAGGCGGCGCGGCTTCTGGCCGACCGGGTCCCGGGACTGCGCCTCGGCGCCTTCACGCTCCTCAAGCGCCTGCCCGTCGCGGCGGGACTGGGCGGCGGCTCCAGCGATGCGGGGGCGGCTCTGCGCCTTCTCGCGCGGCTCAACCGCCTCGATCTCGCCGATCCGCGCGTCGAGGCGGCCGCACGGGCGACGGGGTCCGACGTTCCCGTCTGCCTCACGGCCGCGCCGCGCCGCATGACGGGCGCGGGCGAGGAACTCTCGGCGCCCGTGGCACTCGCCAGCATGCCGGCGGTGCTCGTCAATCCGCGCAAGCCCACGCCGACCGGTCCCGTCTTCGCCGCCCTCGGGCTTCGGCCGGGCGATTGGCGCGAGGGGGCAGCGCTGCCCGATCTCGACCGGGTCGCGACCCGCGCGGGCCTTCTCGCCGAACTGGGCCGGTCCGGCAATGATCTCGAGGCGCCGGCGCTGGCGCTCGAGCCGACGGTCGGCGAGGCGATCGAGATTCTGCGGGATGATCCCGGCTGTCGTCTCGCGCGGATGTCGGGATCCGGTGCGACGGTCTTCGGTCTGTTCGACACCTGTCGATCGGCGGCCGCCGCCGCGCGGCGCATCCGCCTCGCGCGCCCGGGCTGGTGGGTCGTGTCGACCATGATCGGATGAGGCTCAACCCTCGAGTTCGAGCAAGCCGTTGCGGACTTCGAAGCGCTTGAGCCGCTTGAGAAAGCTCATGCCAAGCAGGTTGTCGGTCAGGACGCCCTTCGGCATGACAAGGGCCGGCACGTCGGTGCGGTCGATGTTTTCGATGCTCAGGCGCGGAATGGTGACCATGCGCGCCCGCGCTTCGCCATTGGCGGTGAGGACCCGCGTATCCGGCCGGTCGCCGCCATCGATCAGGCCGAGATCGCGCGCAACCTCGTAGCGCAGCACGACACTCGTCGCGCCGGTGTCGACGAGAAAGGGCAGTCGCCGCGCGCCGACCTTGCCGAACACGCGGAAATGCCCTGCCGCATCGGCGTGGATCTTGAAGGACGGGCCGGTCGATGCGGGCGCCGGCGCTGTCGACGCGGCAACGGGTGCCGATGCACGGCCGACGAAAAGGTCCTGGAACTGGGTCGACAGGCTCGGCGCCGCGACGACGACCGGCAACACCCAGACATAGAAGGAACGCGGCAAGGCCATGGCGGTCAAATCCCGCCATCACGGTGCACGGCCAGGATGAAACAGCCCCTAACGGCGGCCGGTCCACCGCACGGAGGATGAAGGAAGCGTTAAGGGGCCGGCGCGGCGGCGGGGATCGTCAGGCGGCGAAGCCCGCCGTCGCCTCGTCGATTTCGGCCTTGGTCGGCACGCTCGGCTGGGCGCCGGGGCGGGTGCAGGCAAGGGAGCCCGCGGCCGCGCCGCGCGCGAGCGCGAGCGTGAAGCCAAGCCCCTGGTCGAGCGCGGCGGCAAAGGCGCCGGTGAAACTGTCGCCGGCCGCGGTCGTGTCGACCGGCTTGATGGCGAGAGCCGGCACGGCACGGCGGACGCCGTCGACCCAGCCGACCGCGCCGTCCTTGCCGAGCGTCACGATCGCCGCGCAGCCGAACCGCGCATTGATCTCGCGCACCGCGACCTCCGGATCCTCGGTGTCGATGCCGGTGGCATGCGCGACCGTGATCGCCTCATGCTCGTTGACGATCAGCACGTCGAGGGCACGCAGCGTCGCCTCCGGGACGGGGCCGGCCGGCGCGACGTTGAGGATCGAGCGGGCGCCCCGCGCCTTGGCGAGCGCGATTGCGGCGAAGGTCTCGGCAGGCGGGATCTCGTTTTGCAGAACCAGCGTGTCGCCCGCGCCGAAGGGCACCGCCTCGAGCTGGGCGATCGAGGTCAGGCGGTTCGCGCCGGAGGCGACGACAATGGCGTTCTCTGCCTTGGAATCGACGGTAATGAGGGCGACGGCGGTCGGCCGGTCCTTGGTCTCGACCGTCGACAGATCGACGCCGGCCTCGCGCAGCATGGACACGGCGAGGTCGGCGAAACCGTCATTGCCGACCGATGCGACGAAGCGCGTCGGCGAGCCTGCTCGCCGCGCCGCGAGCGCCTGGTTGCCGCCCTTGGCGCCCGGAACCATGAAATAGCCCTCGCACAGCACGGTCTCGCCAGGATGCGGGATGTGGGGCACATTGGTAACGAGATCGACCCCGATCGAACCGAAGACGACAATCATGCCATGGCCTCCCGAGCCTTGTTGATCGCCGCGACGAGCGCGGCGGCACGCCGGCCGACCTCGTCCGCGTCGCGGCCCGGCTTGTACAGATCCGACCCGACTCCGAATCCGTCGACACCCACCGTCAGATAGGGCGGGATCGTCTCGGGCGACACGCCCCCGACGACGAGCACCCGCGTGCCCTTCGGCAGAACCGCCCGAAGTGCGCGTACCGTGGCGGGCGAGGCCATCTCGGCCGGAAAGATCTTGAGACCATCCGCCCCGGCCTCGAGCGCCGCGAAGGCTTCGGTCGGCGTGAAGACGCCCGGCAGCGACACCATGCCGGCGGCCTTGCTGCGCTGGATCACGGCGGGGTTCATGTTCGGCGACACGATCACCGTGCCGCCCGCCGCCTTCACGGCGTCGACGTCGGCGGGCGCCAGAACCGTGCCGGCGCCGATCAGCGCGCGACCGGCGAGTGCCGTGGCAAGACGCCCGATCGAGACGAGCGGTTCCGGCGAATTGAGCGGCACCTCGAGAATGCGCACGCCGGCCCCGACGATCGCTTCGCCGATCGCGACCGCCTCTTCCGGCTTGAGGCCGCGCAGGATTGCGACGATCGGCATGGATGCGAGGGCGTCATCGAGGGTCATCGGCGCGGTCCGGTGTCAGCGATGGTGGCGGGCTAGAGCGGAAAGACCGGCGAGAAAGGCCGCTTCGGGCGTCACCACCCGCAGCGCCACACCCCTCGCTGCGAAGGCCTTTGCGTAATTCTCGGCCAGAATGCCGTCGGCGACGAGCGTGACGGTCCCGACCGATCCGTAGCGCCCGAACGCGCCCTCGATCTCGGTGCCGATCAGGAGACCGGAGAGGTAGGGACCCACGCTCGCGCCGGTCATCACCCCGTCGAGCACGCGGGCGCGCGCCTGGAACAGGCGGTTCAGGAGGCCGCCCGCGTCCCGCGCGGCGGTCAGGCCCGCCTCGAACCCCGCCGGATCCTCCGGCGTCGTCGCAAGGCGGCCCAGAAGGCTCGTCTCGCGGTAGAGCGCATAGCTCTCGCCGGTCATGAAGGTCGCGAAGTCGGTGATGACGCCGCCCTCGACTGCCGCCCATTTCGAATGGGTGCCGGGCAGACAGACGACGCCGTCCGTCACGCCGCTCCCGAACACGAGCGTTTCCTCGCCGCGCATGACATCCGGCCCGGACGCATGTCGGGCAATGACGCCCGGCACGATCGAGACGCGTGCATCGACGCGCAGGACGGCGGCGGCGACCGAGGCCGGTGAGGCGGGGCAGGGCGCATAGGCGGCTTCCGCCCAGCCATTGCGCGAGCCGACCATGCCCGCCATCAGGACGGGCGCGGTGGGCGAGGCCTTCATCCAGGCGCCGCAGTGACGTTCGAGAACGGCCGGAAAGCCACCCGCGGCCACCGTCGACATGCCGTCCGGCGCGCTGACGCGGTCGAGCACCGCACCGAGCGCATCGAGCGCAAAGGTGCGGAACCGGCTGGTGCCCCAGTCGACGGCGATCAGGTTCGTCATGGCGACGCTCAGACCCAGCCGCCGTCGACCACCATGGTCTGGCAGGTCATGGCGCCCGACTCCTCGGAGGCGAGGAACAGGATCGGGCGGGCGATGTCGTCCGGCACGAGCTTGCGCTTGAGGCACTGCATCTCGAAGATCTTGCGCTCGCCCTCCGGCGTCAGCCACAGGTCGATCTGGCGCTGCGTCATTATCCAGCCCGGCAGCACGCAGTTCACCCGGATGTTGTCCTTGCCGAATTCGCGAGCGAGCATGCGCGTGAAGCCGTGGGTCGCCGATTTCATCGCGCCATAGACGCTCAGATCCTCCGAGCCCATCAGCCAGGAGACCGAGCCGAAGTTGACGATCGAGCCGCCGCCGGCCGCGATCATGTCCGGAACGACGGCCTGCGCAGCGAAATACTGGTGCTTGAAGTTCACCGCGACGCGCTCGTCGAAATAGTCGGGCGTCACCTCGAGGAACTTGTGGCGCTGGTCATGGGCGGCATTGTTGATCAGCACGGTGATCGGCCCGTAGGCGTCGCGGATGCGCCCGATCGCCGCCTTGAGCGCGGCCGTGTCCGTCACATCGGCATTCTCATAGCGGATGGTGGCGCCCGCCGCCGTCAGTTCCGCCGCCAGCGCCTCCGACGGCGCCTTGGCGATGTCGATGAAGCCGACCCGCGACCCCTGTTCGGCAAAGCGCCGGACGATCGCCTCGCCGATGCCGGATCCGCCACCGGTCACGAGCACCGTTCGCCCCTTGAGGCTCGGATAGGAAGCCACCGCCATCTGCGTTCCCCGTCTGTGTCGTTGACGCCGCCCGTCTCGGCGGCTTGTGCGCAGAACCATTAGTCACTTGCGGCAGTCGCCGCCAGTCCCCTCGCGTGGGGCGTGAGGTGCGACCATCATCCCCGGTCGCGCCGTTTTGTTGCCCGGCTTGACCCTCGATCGGGCCTCAGCCCTTGAACAGGCCGCCGAGCCAGCCCTTCTTCTTGCCTTCCGGCGCGCCTTCACCCTCGCTCGGCTCCGGCTGCGGACCGACGACCTTCCCGAAGGTCTCGAAAAACTCACCGGCGAGCTTCTTGGCGGTCGAATCGATCAGGCGACCACCCAGCTGGGCGATCTTGCCACCGACATCCGCCTTGACGTCGTAGTGGAGGATCGTCGCGTCTCCATCCGGCTCGAGCCGCACCGTCGCGCCGCCCTTGGCGAAACCCGCGACGCCGCCCTGGCCTTCGCCGGTGATGGTGTAGCCGTTCGGCGGATCGAGGTCGGACAGTGTCACCTTTCCGCCAAAGGTCGCCTTGACCGGTCCGATCTTCAGCACCGCCTTGGCGGTCATCTCGGTCGGGCTCGTCATGGAGATTTCCTGGCAGCCCGGGATGCACTGCTTGAGCACTTCCGGATTGTTCAGGGCCGCCCAAACCGCCTCGCGCGAGGCTTCGATGCGCTGTGAACCGCTCATGTCCATGGGGTTTGGTCCTTCCTCGATACCGGTCCCTGACCGACGCCGGTTCATTTTGGATCCCGGCATTAAGGCCTGATTTACCATAACAAGCGACGATGGGTTCTCGAGGGACCCAAACGTGGTGGCGATGGTTCTGTTTACTTCAGCACAGCCTCCTAGCGAGGGGCAAGGCGTCCTTGGTCGGCAAGGCATTCTCGGTGCCATCCAGGGCGCCGCGCGATCGACCGGGGTCGACTTCGCCTATCTCCTCAAGACCGCCAAGCGTGAATCGGCGCTGGATCCGACCGCCAAGGCCGAAACCTCCTCCGCGACCGGGCTTTTCCAGTTCATCGACCAGACCTGGCTGCAGACGCTGAAGCTCGACGGCCCCGCGCTCGGGCTTTCGGCCTATGCCGACCAGATCGAGCGGACGGGGAGCGGCCGCTACGTTGTCCGCGATGACGCGATGCGGCGCGAGATCCTCGGGCTGCGCGCCAATCCGGACATTTCCGCGCTCATGGCGGGCGCCTTCACGCGCCGCAACAATGACTATCTGGCGAATACGCTCGGCCGGCAGCCCTCGCCCGGCGAACTCTACATCGCCCATTTCATGGGGGCCGGTGGCGCCGCCGACTTCATCCGGCTCGCAGCCGAGAACCCGGACGAGCCGGCGGCCTCCGCCTTTCCCGCGCAGGCCCGCGCCAACCGGTCGATCTTCTATGCGCGCAACGGCGAACCGCTCGCCGCAGCCGCGGTCTACGACAAGCTCGTGCGCGGCTATGGCGAGGGCACCGCGATCGACGGCGAGATCGCGCCGGCCGAACTCGCCGGCACAGTGATCGCAGGGCTCGATGCGGACGCGCCGCTTTCTGCCGATCCCGGCAAATGGATGGCGATCCCGGCCCGCAACGCCTATGCCATCGAGGCACGACGCCTGATTCCCGACCTCGGCCGCTCGCAGCCCGGCTCCCCAACCTCCGACCACGTGACCGTGACCTGGGCACGGCTCGGCAAGGCACCGGCCAAGGTGGCGCCCGACGTCGCGGGCGGCACGGCGCCGACCGACCTCGCGCGCACCGTTACGCCGGTCGCGACCGACGCCCCGCTCGATCTCGCCGGCGTCCATGCCTACGGCAACCAGCAGGAGAGCGCGCTGCCGCCGCCCGACATGCCCGTTTCAAGGCCATCGATCGCAGCGGAGCAGCCCGGCTCCTCCCTCGCGCGGTCCATCTTCCAGTCCCTGTTTTCCGTCCAGCCCAACGCGCCCTTTGCCGGTGGCTGACAAGGAGCCCGCAGCATGATCGTGCAGCAATTCCTGCGGTGGATGCGCACGGCGCCGGCGCCGGAACGCGCCGATGCGACCTCAGCGCTCGCCCGAGCCTATCTCTTCTCCGATCTCGATCCGGCCGACCGGGCCGCGGCCGAGGCCGCCATGACCGTGCTCCTCGACGATCCGGCGCCGGCGGTGCGCGAGGCGCTCGCGCATGTGCTGGGTCCGTCGCCGGCGGCGCCGCTGCCGATCATCCACGCCCTGTCGCGCGATTCCGGCGACATCGCCGCGATCGTTCTCGCGCAGAGCCCCGTCCTCACCGACAATGACCTGATCGAGGCGCTGGTCGACGGCGACTGGCGCGCCCAGGTCGCGGTCGCCTGCCGGGTTGGTCTGTCCGAGCGCGTGATCGACGAGATCGCGGCGCTCGCGGGCGTCGACGGCTGTCAGGCGCTTGTCGAGAACACGGACTGTCCGGTAATCGCCTCCGCCTATACCCGCATCCTCGCCCGGCACGGCGATGACGCATCGCTGCGCAACGCCGTGCTCGCGCGCCAGGACCTGCCGCTCGACGTCCGTCAGGCGGCGATCGCCACGCTGTCCCGGACGCTTGCGGGCTTCGTCGCCGATCGCGGCTGGCTGACCAGCGAACGGGCCGGTCGCCTGTCGAGCGACACGCGCGAGCGGATGACGGTCGCCATGGCGGTCGATGCCGATGATGACGGGCGCCAGCGCCTCGTCAGCCATCTGCGCAGCAGCGGCCAGCTCACGGTCGCGCTGATCCTGCGCGCGCTTTTGTCGGGCGATGTCGACTTCGTCGAGGTGACTCTCGCGGAACTGTCCGGTCTCCCGCTCGAGCGCGTCTCGTCGCTGCTCGCGGCGCGCCATCCGTCAGGCTTCGCCGCGCTGCACAAGAAGGCGGGTCTGCCGGCGAGCACCTTGCCCGCCTTCCGCGTTGCGCTCGACACGATGCACGAGCAGGGGTTCGTCTATTCCCGGGCCGGGCAGGGCCATCTGTCACGCCGCATGGTCGAGCGCGTCCTGACCGCGCTGGCCGATATCGACGACGCGGAAGTCGCCAATCTCGTGAGCCTGCTCCGGCGCTTCGTCGCGGAGGCGGCGCGGGACGAATCCCGCGCCATCGCCGAGGACATCCGCAAGGACGTCCTGCTCGCCGCCTGAGCGGCGCGCGGCGGTCCGCGTCAGTGGACCGCGACGGTGGTGAGCTCGTTCGCCCAGGCGTTCGCGACCGCCGTCTCGATCGAATCAGCGATCATGATCGGCGTGCCGTCGGCGGCATGGAGCGTGAAAAGGGGCGTGTCCGGCTTCAGCTGCGCCGCCTGCGGATAGAGCTTCGCCGCATCCTGCGATAGGATCGGGCGGACATAGGCCACGTGGCCGGCGCCGAGCGCCGCCAGCATTTCCGGCGTGGGAACCGTGCGGGTGGTCTGGTTTCTCATGATGAGTGCCTCCAATGAGCGCGTTCAGTCACGAACAGTGATGTCGATCTTCTTGATGATGCGTTCCGGCTCCGGCCGGACGAGATCGATGGACAGAAGCCCGTTCTTCAGATCGGCGCCGAGGACTTCCATGCCCTCGGCGAGCAGAAAGGTGCGCTGGAACTGACGGGCGGCGATGCCCCGGTGGAGATAGCAGCGCGACTTGTCGTCGAACTGCCGCCCGCGGATCACGAGCTGGTTCTCCTCGGTGGCGACGTCGAGTTCCTCACGGGTGAACCCCGCGACGGCCAGCGTGATGCGCAGCCGCTCCGGCGGCCGCTCCGGCGATCCGATCCGTTCGATGTTGTAGGGCGGATAGCCGTCATTGGCCGATTTGGCTACACGGTCCAGCGCGCGTTCGATCTCATCGAACCCGAGCAGATAGGGAGAGTTCAGCGTCACCATTCTCGACATCGGCAAAGTCCTCAACTGAAGCGACTTCGAGGGAGACCCGCGAGCGGCATCGTCCCGGAGACAAATGTGGTACGAACCGGTGCTGGCTTCAAGGGGGCGGCGGCGTGCTCTACCGGCCGCGAAATCCGCCCCGCTGATCGGGTGCCGCGGAAGGCCCAGTGCCTGACGGTACTGGTGACCGGATCGCTATCCATTTGGACGAAAACGGCTTTTCCTCTGGACAAGATCCGGCTCGTTGGTAAAAAAAGCTCAAACGTCAATGACGAGGCTGCCATGACCGACGATGTGCAAGAAGCGACCGTGACGCAGGCGGATGAAGCCGAGCCCGTGCGTGCGGCCCCGAAGGAGGCTGCGCCCGCACCCGCACCCGTGCCCGCATCGATGGCATCGAGCCCGGCGCCCGCCAGCGAGATCAACACCGCCATCCGCGACACGATCTTCGAGCGTCTGGTCAGCAGCGACGGGGATGTGATCGGGCTCCTCGCCTATTCGCTGTCGAAGCAGAACAAGCGCGATTGGCTCGCCGCATTCCGGAAGGTGAAGGGTCGGGATCCGGACACCGCCGAGCTCGACGCTTTCGACATAGGCGAGACCATCGACCGGCGGATCGGGACCTATCGCAAGCTTGCCGAAGTTGCGATCAACGGCGATCCGTTCTGGGCGTCCTCGACCGTCACGCCGGTCAGCGAAATGACCGCGGCTCCGCCGACAGCGACACCGGAACAGGCGGTGTCGCCGGTCCCCGAGGCCTCGATGGCTTCGTTCAGCCCGCCGCCCAAGGCGAAGGAAGGCTGGTTCATCAAGCGCCGGTGAGGTGAGTGGCGCCGGCCGCCGCCGGTGCTGTCATGGCGTCAGGGAGACGTCAGGGCTTGGCGTCGAGGCGGGCGAGCCCGAGGCGCGCCGTCTTGATCGACGGGTCGACGCGCAGCGCCTCCTTGAAGTCGGCGATCGCCTTGTCGCGCTGGCCGGCTGCCTCGAAGCAGCGCCCGCGCAATTCGAGAAGGAAAGCGGAGCCGGGTTCGAGGTCGAGCGCCGCATTGGCATCCTTGATCGCATCGTTCGCCCGATCAGCCATCAGCAGCGCCTCGGCCCGCTCCACATAGCCGCGCAGACGTTTCGGGTCGGCCTCGATCGCCGTCGTCGCATCCGTGACCGCCTTGTTGGGATCGCCGACCTCACGCCATAGCGCCGCTCGCTTCAGGCGCGTCTCGATGTCCTCCGGCGCGAGGCGCAGCGCCTCGTCGAAATCGGCCATGGCCGGCTCATATTGCTTGAGCGAGAAACGCAGTTCGCCCCGTTCAGCGAGCGCCGCGGAGAAATCCGGCGCGAGTGCGATCGCCTTGTCGTAGTCGGTCAGCGCCTGATTGGCATCGCCGAGCCGCCACCGCGAATAGGCGCGACTGAAATAGGCACTCTCATAGGTCGGATCGATGTCGACGATCCGGTCGAGGTCTGTCATGGCGCGCACGAAGTCGTCCATATTCATATAGCAGCGCGCCCGCCCATAGAGAGCGTTGCGGTAACCGCGGTCGAGGCCGATGGCGGCACTGTAGTCACTGATGGCCGCCAGACACTCGTTTCGGCCGCGCCGGGCGTCGCCACGTCCCTTGATCGCCTCGGCGTTGCGCGGCTCCATTTCGACCGCGCGGGCGAAATCGTCGAAGGCCGCGTCGTAGCGCTCCAGATTGACGAGCGCGAAACCGCGATTGACCAGCGAACGGGCGCTGCGCGTGTCGAGAGCGACGGCCCGCGCATAGGCCGCGAGACCCTCGTTGACCCGCCCGAGCCGGAGTTGCGCCTCCGCTTTCGCCGTCAGCGTGACGAGATCGGCCGGCGCGATCGTCAGGGCGGCGTCGAAGTCCTCGATCGCCTTCTCGTTGTCGCCCGTGAGGGTATGGGCGAGGCCGCGTCGATAATGCAGAAGCACCTTCATCGCCTGGTCCTTGGTGCCGTCGAGCATCTGCGTGCAGGCGCGCACCCGCGCCGTCGCTTCGCCAAAGGCACAGGCACTATCGAGGGTGGCGGTATCGGCCCGTGCCGGCAGGGTGATGGAGGCGAGCGGCAGCAAAACGGCCGCGACGGCCGTCACGGACCCCAGACTGGACCAAGCGGCAATTCTACGTCGTTGATATGTCTTAACGAATTTGTGATCGCACAGTCCGGCAAAGCGGCTGCGCTCTGAATGTGACGTGTCATACTCGCTCACGTTACTGGATCCAGCACAGGAGAAGTCCATGCGTCTTGCATCCATGTTCGTCGCCACGCTCATCGCGGGCAGCACCGTCAGCCTGCCGGCCATCGCCGGGGAGGGTGGCTGCAATTGGGCTGCCAAGCAAGTGAATGCGAAGGTCGAAACCCCGGCCCCCGCCGAGGTGAAGGCCGCGACGGCTGCGACGGTCGATCCGGCCGTGGTCGCCGAAGAGCTTCTGCCGCTCGCCAAGAAGACCGAGACCGCGTCGGTTCCGGCGGCCGTCGTCACGCAGTGACGTCAAACGGCCGGCGGTTTCGCCGCCGGCCGCACGGGGGCGCGGGTCAGCCGCGTCGCGAAGCTTTGATCCGTCAGCCGAATAGGGCGTCGATGTCGTCCTGGCTGGCATGTCCGACGTCGGCATTGATCTTCGGACCATTGAGGAGGGCTGCATCGCCCTCGCGGTCGGGGATCACATCGACCTGAATGCTCTGGAAGGTCTCGATACCGCCCCAGATCTCCATCATCCGCACGATGCGGTCCTCGATGAACTTGAGCGTGTTCACGACCTTGGTGATGCGCTGACCGGTCAGATCCTGAAAATTGCAGGATTCGAAGATCTTGATGACGTGTTCCTGGATGTCGCTTGCGAGCGCCCGGTCCTGTTCGCTTTTGACGGCTGCCTCGAGCAGGCCCGCATCCCGGTCGATCGACTCGGCCGCGGTGAGGATCTGGTCGGTTGCCTCCAGCGTCCCCTGAACGATCGCGTCGAGTTCACCGGTGACGCGCACCATCTGCGCGCCCTTGAAACCGGTCGTGTGCAGCGTCGCGATTTCCTGCTTGGTGCGCTCGATGGCCGCGTAGATTTCCTCGAGTTCCGCGCGGATCTTGTGCGCCTCGGCGAGTTCGGCCTTGAAACTCTCGATGGTCTTCGAGGTGATCTCGCTCGTCGGCTCGACCATGCGCCGGATCGCGCGCAATTCGTCAAGGATCGTGCGGCTGTCGATGCTGGATCCCGACACGACCGCCGCCGCGCTTGCCCCCTGCATGTCGCCCGCAGACTCGCCGCCCGCGATGAAACTCTCGATCTTGTAGACTTTCTGACGCAGCGCCATGTGGTCCGGGCACCCAATTCACTGGAAAGATCGCGGCACTGCCGACGTCACATTTCTACCAGATTGAGAGTTAACGCTCTGTTTCGTAGCCATAATCTTTGACCAATTCCCGGGTTTGGATTCCGGCGTCGGCGTTAGAGGTAAGTTAACTATCTCGATTTCGATTTGATTTACCATAAGAATTACATGAAAATGTCTTGTTAATCATAAAATCAATGTAAATGACGTGCTAGAAGATGCTTCAGTGACGAGGAGAATTCGTTCACCAAACGCAAAGACATCGCGTTAATCATCTTCGCTAACCAGCAAGGCCGGGTCGCATGTCCGGTCGCGGCGCTGGGTCCACGTGTCGCGTATCGGTGGTCAAACATGAAGCGTCATCTCCTTGCCGTCTCCGTCGCCCTGTTGATCGGTGCCAGCGGCGCCCAAGCGGAAAACCGTCCCGATCTCGGCGGCGGGTTCATCGAGTTCCTTTTCACCGGCGGCACGGCGTCAGCCGATCAGGCGCCGCGCGAGCGTCCGTCCTTCCAGCCGGGCGGCGTCCCGGCACAGGCCGCCCGGCCTGACCCGTCACGGCCCGTCTTCGCCGCGGTCGCGACGCCTCAAAAGCCGCGCGTCGATCCGCGCTTTGACCGGCAGGTCGTCGCCTATGACGGGCCGCACAAGGCCGGCACGATCGTCATCGACACCAATGAGCGCTTCCTCTACCTCGTCCAGGCGGACGGGACGGCGATGCGGTACGGCGTCGGCGTGGGGCGTCCGGGCTTCGAGTGGAGCGGCACCAAGACCATCACGCGCAAGGCGGAATGGCCGGACTGGCGCCCGCCGGCGGAAATGCTGCGCCGGCGGCCCGACCTGCCGACCTTCATGGAAGGCGGCCCCAAGAATCCGCTCGGCGCGCGCGCGCTCTATCTCGGTTCCTCACTTTATCGCATCCACGGGTCGAACGAACCGCACACGATCGGTCAGGCGGTGTCCTCCGGTTGCATCCGGATGCGCAACGAGGATGTCATCGATCTCTATGAGCGCGTCGGCGTCGGCACGCGGGTGATCGTGCTCTAGTCCGACGCGACGCGCCGAACGGGATCGATAGGCCCGCCGGTCGAAAGGCCGGCGGGCCATTTTTCTGGACGAACAGTGCGACGGCGTCGGCGTCGATCGCGGGTGTTGCGAAAATGACTCGCAGACGGCGTTCCCTGGGGAAAACGCCCGTGACGATTCACGGACTCTTGCGCGCGAGTCACCGCCTATTGTACTTAACAATTCGTGAAGCACTTCTAATCGTGCGTTCAACGAGCAACCACTCTCAGTAATGGCGTGCTGTTGCCATGATGTCGAAAGGCATTGTGGCAAGAGAAGAGTGTTTGTGCGCGTTGACCCTACGTAAGAGCCTGATGAGACAGGAGAAGCCGATGTCGTGGACAGACGAGCGCGTTGAACTTCTCAAGAAGCTATGGCTCGAAGGTCTCTCGGCGAGCGCGATCGCGGCCGAACTCGGTAATGGTGTGTCTCGCAATGCCGTCATCGGCAAGGTTCATCGCCTTGGTCTCTCCGGCCGCGCCAAGGCCCCTGCGCAGGCGGCGCCCCGACGCGCCAAGCCGACGCGCACCCCGACCCATCCGATGCGCGCGGCCTCGACCATCCCCTTCAGCCGCGGCAACGCAGCCCTCGCGGCCGAACTCGGTACCGAGACGGCGCCGGAGCCCGAGCCCGAACGTCGCCCCGCCGAGGACGTGGTCGTGCCGCTGTCGGAGCGCGTGACGATCATGGAACTGCGGGAATCCATGTGCCGCTGGCCGATCGGCGATCCCGGCCGCGAGGATTTCCGCTTCTGCGGCGCCAAATCCTCGGTCGGCGTGCCCTATTGCGCGCATCATGCCGCCATCGCCTATCAGCCGGTGCTCGACCGCCGCCGTGACAAGCGGGTCGCCCGGGCCTGAAGAGCTCTTGCGTTCCGCCGCGACCGAGCCATGATCGCGGCGGGCAATGAGGGGCGCCGATCATCCGGGGAAAACACCGGTCGGGCTGCTCCTTCGGGGACGGCAGCATGTCACGACGGACGATCGACTATTACCTCTCGCTTGCGAGTCCCTGGGCCTATATGGGCCATCCCGTCCTCATGGACATCGCCGCGCGGCATGATCTCTCGGTCCATGTGAAGCCCGTTTTCCTCGGCCAGGTCTTTGCCGAGACCGGAGGTCTGCCGGTCCCCAAACGGCATCCGGCCCGCCAGCGCTATCGCTTCGTCGATCTTCAGCGCTGGCGCGAGCGGCGCGGGCTGTGGTTCAACATCCGCCCGAAATACTGGCCTTTCGACGTCAATCTCGTCGATCGCTTCATCATCGCGATCGTCCAGGCCGGGCTTGATCCCGATCCCTTCCTGCGGCTGGCCTATGCGGGCGTCTGGGAGAAGGACCAGAACCTCGCCGACGAGGCGACGATCGTGAAGCTTGCGGGCGAGGCAGGCCTCGAGGCCCGCCCGCTGCTTGCCGCCGCCCGGTCGGAAGCGACCGAGACGGCCTATGAGCAGAATTTCCGCGATGCGGTCGCAGCCGATGTCTTCGGGTCACCCTCCTACGTGCTCGACGGCGAGGTGTTCTGGGGGCAGGACCGCCTCGACATGCTCGACTTCGCGCTGAGCAGCAAACGCCCGGCCTATTCGGCGCTTGTCTGAATCATGCCGTGATCATCGCCTAGGGTGGTGATCATCCGCGAGGGGAGGAGCCGCTCATGACACGCCGCATCGGTTTTCGCACGGCCTCGGCCGCCCTCGTCTTGGCCGCCCTCGTCTTGGCCGGTCTGTCGGCGGGCGGCGCTTTCGCTCAGGACGGACGCTACACGCTCGTTCCGGCCGGCAACGCCTTCCTCAAACTCGACACGCGAACCGGCATTGTCTCGCGCTGTTCGGAGGAGACCGGCGCAATGGTCTGCAAGCTGGTGCCGGACGACCGTGACGCCCTGCAGACCGAAATCGATCGCCTGAGTGCGCGCCTTCAGTCGAATGCTTCAGGGGCGGGGCAGGCGGAAAAGAAGGTCGACGGGTCGGCTCTGCCGTCCGATGCGGAGGTCGACCGCGCCTTCGACCTGATGGACCGCGCCATCCGCCGTTTCCGCGACATTCTCCGCGAGGATGCCGGTCCGAACGCCGACAGGACGTGAGCCGCCCTCAGCGGCCCTCGCTCATGACAATCCGCACGAGATCGGCCGCGTTCTTGGCGCCGAGCTTTTCCATGATGCGCGCGCGGTGAACCTCGATCGTGCGGGGGCTGATGCCCAGATGGCGCCCGGCCTCCTTGTTCGACGCGCCGGCCGCGATCTGGCCCAGCACCTCGCGCTCGCGCGGGGTGAGGTGCTCACGACCCGGGAAGCTCGACAATCCCGCTTCGCCGCCCCGCTTCTGGCGCCGTTCGGCCGCCGCGATCGCATCGCGCACATGGGAGACGACGGTGTCGGCGTCGAAGGGCTTCTCGATAAAGTCGAGCGCGCCGTTCTTGATCGCCTCGACCGCCATCGGGATGTCGCCCTGGCCCGAAATGATGAAGATCGGCGCGGGGTAGTGCTGGGCATTCAGTTCACGCAGGATGTCGAGCCCGGATCGGCCCGGCATGTTGACGTCGAGAATGACGCAGGCCGGCGTGCGCTGCTTGGCGGCCGCCAGAAAACTATGGCCGTCGGCGAAAACCGAGACGCTGTAGCCCTCGATCTTCAGGAGGGTGCCGAGCGAGTCCCGCACCGCGACATCATCGTCGACAACAAAGATTTCCGAACCGCCGCTCATCGTCCTTCATCCCTTCGTGAGGCGCTTTTCCCGGCGCCCCGTTTTTATACACCCTTGGCGGCGCATGCACCGCCGTTGCAATGCCTTGCTCAAATCAGCATGGTGCCTGCGCCTCGGCGCAGGGCAGCCGCAAAAAGAACGAGGCGCCCCGACCCGATCCCCCCGGATCGACGGACAGGTCGCCGCCATGATTTTGGGCGATCGACTTCGAGATCGCCAGCCCGAGCCCCATGCCGGTGCGCTTCGTTGTGGAGAACGCCTTGAACAGGGCCGGAACCACATCGGCACCGATGCCGGGCCCATTGTCGATAACCGACACCACCACGTCACGACCCTCCTCGCGCGTGCGCACCACGATGCGCGGCACGTCGAGATCACGCGTCGCCTCGATCGCGTTGCGCATCAGATTGACGACGACCTGCTGGATCTGGACCGGATCGATCAGGCTCTCGATCGAGCGGCCAGCATAGTCGCGCACGACGCGGATGCTGCGCGGCTGCCCGAGAAGGGTCAATTCGACCGCATCATCGATCAGCGGCGTGATGGCGACGACCTTGCGTTCCGGGTCGCGCTTTTCGACGAACTGGCGCATGCGCTGGATGATCGAGGCGGCGCGGCTCGCCTCCTTCAGGCTCTTGTCGAAGATCTCCTGGACGTCGGGCGGGAAGGGCGCTCCCGCCTGCTCGCTCGCGCGCTTGGCGGCCTGCAGATAGAGCATCACCGCCGTCAGAGGCTGATTGAGCTCATGGGCCAGCGCGGCGCCCATCTCGTCCATGGCCGAGACACGGGCCATGTGCAGGAGATCGGCCTGCAGCTGGTTCATGCGCTGCTCGGTCTCCTTGCGCGGGCGCAGGTCGCGCAGGATGCCGATGAACTGGCGCCCGTCCGGCGTGACGGTCTCGCCGACCGACAATTCGAGCGGGAAGACGACGCCGCTCTTGTGCAGGCCGCGCACCTCGCGTCCGACGCCGATGATCTTGCGTACCTTGGTATTGTGGTAGTTATCAATGTAGCGATCATGATGCTCGGCATATTCCGGCGGCATGATCATCGCGATGTTGCGGCCGATCACCTCCGACATCATGTAGCCGAAGAGGCGCTCGCAGGCGTGGTTGAACAGCATGATACGACCGTCATCATCGATCACGATGATGCCGTCGACGGCCGTGTCGAGCACGCTGATCAGGCGCGCTTCGGAGACCGTCGGCTCGAGCAGAGCGGGGTCGTCAAGCAATTCCGACATGCCTGCATCATGCGGCGGTAGGAAGACACTTGCAACACGCAATTCGTCACTGTCAACCGAATTGGACAGCAGTCGTAAGTCAACGCCGACAACGAACGGTCGAAATGGTTCAGGATAAAACTATTCGCTCGTCGATTGACGATTTTACGTTTTGCGCGAGGCCAACGTCTTCGCGGTAACTTGCTCCAGCTGCTCGGCGACCTGCACGGCCATTTCATCGTCTTCGCCGCGCACGTCCTGGCGCACCATCGCGCGGATCGCATCGACATGGCGGTCGACGAGAGCCATCGGCAGCGGCTCGGTGAGGTCGGTTCCGTCGATCAGCAGGCACAGGCTCGCGGCCATGCGCGCGGCAATCGGATAGCCGAAGGTCGCCGCCTCACCCTTGATGTCATGGGCTGCGCGAAAGAGCGCCGCGCGGCTGTTCTCATCGAGGCCACGCTCGCGGATGATCTGGCGCGCCGTGTCGAGCACGGTCACTTCCTTGCGCATCCAGCCCGAAAACTCGATCGACAGCGCGGCGAGCGCCTGTTCGGCACGGGCGATCGCGTCCGGATCGATCGCAGGCCCCGGCTTGCCGAGCCGGAGTGCCTTTTTCAGGCGATGGGGCGGATGCATCACTTCGTGATCGGCGAAGATCTCCCTCGCCACGTCGTCGACGATGCCCATCAGATGGTTCCCTTCAGCTTCTCGATGAGCGGCTGCTGCGGAATGGTTTCCGCCGTGCCGCCCTTGCGCCGTTCCGGACCGACATAATTGTTGTGGAGGTTGCGCCGCCGGCAGGGGCCGAAATAGGTCTTCGTCTTGATGAAGGGGCGCGGATTGGCGACGACGTTGAGCACCCGCTGATACAGCGCCTTCGCCGAGATCGGCTTGGCGAGGAATTCCGTGACGCCGGTGTCGCGCGCCTCGATCACCCGGCGTTTCTCGGAATGGCCGGTGAGCATGATGATCGGAACATAGGGATTGGCGTTGGCGCCAGGCTGGCGGATCATCGAGGTGAGTTCGAGGCCATCGAAGATCGGCATGGCCCAATCGGCGATGATGATGTCGGGGGAGAAGTTGGTGAAGGCTTCGAGGCCGGATGCACCGTCCTCCGCCTCGTAGACCTCGCGCGCGCCGAAGCCGTGCAGCAGGGTGCGCACGATGCGCCGCATATGCGCGTTGTCGTCGATGACGAGGAAGCGCAGCTTGTTGAAGTCGATCCTGATCATGGGTCCGCCCGCCGGTCATTCTGGGCGTGGTTTGGTTAACCGACGGTAAGCGAGCGACGGTACCGCAAACCGATCAGCGCGGATGTCCGGAGCGGAAAACGGTGCTCAAATGCCGCAACGCTTGGTTGCAGGCGCATTTCGACGGCATATCTTCATTGAAGATTGCGCGACCCGTCGGCGTGGTTTTTCCCGCTTTGGCGTGGAGGTATTTTCATAATGCATTGATCCACAACGCAATTGTTACAAGGCGGCAGCGACGCTTGCAAACCATCGGCGGATCGGCAAGCGCAGGGGAGATTCTCCTTGACTCGTGAATCGGCGCATCGCCGCCCGCCGCGGCGCCGCCGAACAAAAAAAATTCATGTTTATCAGAAGCTTGCAGGGTAAGTCCCGACGATGGCAAGGCCGGCCCGCTGAATCGTTCCGGACCACGCCCCGCGATGGTCTCTTACGCATCCGTAATGACTCGGACGGGGTTTCCTTTGCCGACTTCGTGATTCAATCGACTCGTCAGAGCCTTGCAGGAGTTGGCCCACCACGGCCGCCGCGTTCGCGACGGCAAGCTTACGATTCGTTTACAATTGCCTGTTGCGTCGCGCCGCGCGGTTTCGTTAGTGTCTTTTTAACGACGGCGGCGGGGCCAAGTCTCACAAGGATAGCAACGGCAATTGCAACGCACACACCATGTGCGGCGTAAGTATTTTTGCCGAGGCTTCTGATGTTCAGGCTTGGGTCAGTAAAACTTCCATTGCCGTTATGCTTTAGACGGTACTAGAAGGCCATTCGTCATTTTACGGACATTTGTTCGATGACGATTGGATGACGAAGACCGAGTGAAAGACTTGCTTGCCCCGGTCGGGTGAGGACGAAATGGGATCTGGGTTGAACAATGAAACGCCGGGCGAAATCGATGCTAAAGGTGCTTACGCACTTCTCGGCTCCAGCAGCCGGGCACAGCTCGTCGATGTGCGCTCCAAAGCCGAGTGGACGTTCGTCGGCGTCCCCGACATCGCCGAGCTTGGCAAGGAGGTTCTCCTCATCGAGTGGCAGCGCTATCCGGAGATGGAGGTCGCGCCCGAATTCGTCGATGCCGTCACCCACGAACTGTCGCGGATTGGAACCGGCCCCGGCGATCCTGTGCTCTTTCTCTGCCGATCCGGCGTCCGCAGCCTCGCCGCCGCGCGCGCGATGGCGGCGGCCGGCTGGCGTGATTGCCGGAACATCCTAGGCGGCTTCGAGGGCCCTCTCGATCCGTCCAAGCATCGCGGCAGCGTCAGTGGCTGGAAAGTCAGTGGACTGCCCTGGATCCAGACCTGAGCGCCCGTCCGGTCCGATTTTTCCCTTCCCATTCGCAAGAGCCCGATGATGATTTCGCGTGTTGATCAGGCGGCCTCCTTGAACATGGCCGCAAATGGCCCCGACCCCAATGAGTTGCTGGCCTGGGAACGGGCCAAGCGACGCCTGCGGATCGAGTTTGGTGACGACGTCTATTCGAGCTGGTTCGCGCGTCTCGATCTCGACGGGATCGTCGACGACACGGCGCAGCTCTCGGTGCCGACGCGCTTCCTCAAGAGCTGGCTCGAGTCGCACTATCTCGACAAGATCCTGACCCTCCTCATGCTCGACCTGCCGCAGGTGGCGCGCATTGCGCTCGTGGTGCGGAGCGCCTCGACGCCGCGCCAGCTGACGGCCCGGGCGCCGGCGCGCACGGAGCCCGAAGTGCCCCGCCCGGCGGAAACAACGCCCGTGAACCGTGCACAGGCCCCGGCCCATCCAGCGCTTCGCATCGTCGATCAGCCGCGGGAGGACGATCTCGGAGGCTCGCCGCTCGACCGGCGCATGACCTTCGACACCTTCTTCACGGGGCGCTCGAATGCGCTCGCCCATGCGGCGGCGATGAAGGTGGCGAAGCTCGAGCCCGGCGAGCCCTCGCCGTTCAACCCGCTCTATGTCCATGCCAGCGTCGGCCTCGGCAAGACGCATCTCATCCAGGCAATCGCCCACAAGGCCGAGGGCGCGGGGCGCCGGGTGCTCTACCTGACGGCCGAGAAATTCATGTACGGCTTCGTCGCCGCGCTGAAGGCGCAGACGGCGATCGCCTTCAAGGAGAAGCTGCGTGCGATCGACATGCTGGTGATCGATGATCTGCAGTTCCTCGCCGGCAAGACGATCCAGCAGGAATTCTGCCACACGCTCAATGCCTTGATCGATAGTGGCAAGCAGGTGGTCGTCGCCGCCGACCGTCCGCCGACGGACCTCGAGACACTCGAGGAGCGGGTGCGCTCGCGGCTGTCGGGCGGTCTCGCGGTCGAGATCGGCGCGCTCGACGAAGACTTGCGCGTGCGCATCCTCGAGGCGCGGATCGCCGCAGCCAAGCACCATACGCCGCATTTCGAGGCCTCAAGCGCCGTGGTCACCTATGTGGCGCGCCAGATCAACACCAATGGCCGCGATCTCGACGGGGCCGTGAACCGGCTGCTCGCCCATGCCGCCATCGCGCCGAGCGGATTGACGGTCGAGGTCGCGGAACTCGCGATCCGCGACCTCGTCAAGAATCGTGAACCGAAGCGCGTCAAGATCGAGGACATCCAGCGCATCGTCGCCAAGCACTACAACGTCACGCGCGCCGACATCCTGTCGCTGCGCCGCACGGCGACCGTGGTCAAGCCGCGGCAGGTCGCGATGTTCCTGTCGAAGGCGCTGACGCCGCGCTCGCTGCCGGAGATCGGTCGCCGCTTCGGCGGTCGTGATCACACGACCGTGCTCCATGCCGTCCGCAAGATCGAGGGTCTCGTCTCGCAGGACCACGCGCTGGCCGAGGAGGTCGAACTCCTCAAGCGGATGCTGATCGAGTAGGCGGCGCCGATCCGTGGCCTTTCTCGGGCTCGATATCGGGACCTCCGCGGTCAAGGCCGTGCTGGTCGACGAGGCGGAGGCCGTTCTGGCCGAGGCCGAGGTGCCGCTCGCCACGCAGCGCCCGGGACCGGGCCTGTCGGAACAGGACCCGGCGCAGTGGTGGCTGGCCGTCGAGGCCGTGCTCGATCGCTGGCGCCACGTCGATCCGTCTCTCATCGCCCGCGTCCGCGGCATCGGGCTCTCCGGCCAGATGCATGGCGCCGTCTGTCTGGGTGCGGACGAGACGCCCCTGCGCCCGGCGATCCTGTGGAACGATTCCCGTGCCGAAGCCGAGGCCGCGGCTCTCAACCGTGACCATCCCGAGTTGCCCGCCCGGCTCGGCGTTCCCTGCGCGCCGGGCTTCACCGCCCCAAAACTGCCCTGGCTCGCCCGGCACGAGCCAACGGTCTTTGCCCGGATCCGGTGGATCCTCAACCCGAAGGATTTCGTCCGCCTGACGCTGACGGGGGAGGCGGTCTCCGACATGTCGGACGCCGCCGGCACCTGGTGGCTTGATCAGGCGGCACGCGACTGGTCGGACGCGGCCCTCGCGGCGACCGGGCTCGACCGCAGCCACATGCCGCGCCTCGTCGAGGGCGTCACGCCCGCCGGCATGCTGCGCGCGGTTCATGCGCGGCGCTGGGGTTTCGGCGAGGGGGTCGTCGTCGCGGGCGGTGCGGGCGATGCGATCGCCGGAGCGGTGGGCATCGGCTCGGTCGAGCGCGGCGCCTTCCTCTCACTCGGCACCTCCGCCCAGCTCTTTGCCCCCGGCACCGCCTATCGTCCGCTGCCGGAACGCTTCCTGCACGCCTTCTGCCACTGTGCGCCGGGGCTGTGGTTCCAGATGGGGGCGATGCTGAACGGGGCGAGCACCCTCGCCTTTCTCGCTTCCGTGCTCGGACAGCCGATCGAGACGCTGCTGGAGGAGGTCGCTGCCCAACCCGCGCGGCCAAGCCCGGTTGTGTTCCTGCCCTATCTCACCGGCGAGCGCACGCCGCACAACGATGCCGGCGCGACCGGCGTCTTCTCGGGCCTCACCCCCTCGACCGTGCGGGGCGACCTGACGCGAGCGGTGCTCGAGGGCGTCGCCTTCGCCGCCGCCGACTGCGCCGATTGCCTTGCCGCCGCCGGGACCGTGCTGACCGAGACCGCCCTGATCGGCGGTGGAGCCCGCAGTGCGCTTTGGGCGCAGATCATCGCCGACGTGCTCGGCCTGCCGATCACCCGCTATGTCGGGGGCGAGAAGGGCCCGGCCTTCGGGGCCGCGCGCCTCGCCCGCGCGGCGGTCACGGGCGAGGACATCCGCCGCTTCGCCCTGCCACCGCCGACGCTCGATGTCGCGATGCCGCGTCCGGCGCTGACCGATGCCTATCGCGAGCGGCTGGCGGCCTTCCGCGCGCTCTATCGGGGTACCCGCGCCGCCCGCGAGGGTCGCGTCTGAGCCGTCAGCCCCGGCGAAACACCGTGTGCAGGGACGCATCGCACCCTTGAAAATCGGCGGAGCGGCGTCCATTTCGTCGCCCGTCCCACAACAGGATCCGAGTCATGAGCGAGACCGCAACCCCCGCGCCCGAACAGCGCGCCTTCGAGGCCGATGTCGCCAAGCTCCTCCACATGATGGTCCACTCCGTCTATTCGGATAAGGACATCTTTCTGCGCGAACTGATCTCGAACGCCGCCGATGCCTGCGAGAAACTGCGCTACGAGGCGATCGCCGATCCGTCGCTGCTCGCCGACGACGCCAAGCCCCGCATCACCCTGACGCTCGATCCCGATGGCCGCCGCCTGGTCATCGAGGACAACGGCATCGGCATGAGCCGTGAGGAGATGGTCGAGGCGCTCGGCACCATCGCGCGGTCCGGCACGAAAGCCTTCATGGAGCGGCTGGCGGCCGCGCAGGGGGGCGAGCAGGCGCAACTGATCGGTCAGTTCGGCGTCGGTTTCTATTCGGCCTTCATGGTCGCCGATACGGTCGACGTCGTGTCGCGCCGGGCCGGGACACAGGAGGCGACGCTGTGGTCGTCGGACGGCAAGGGCACCTATTCCGTCTCCCCGGTCGCGCTGGAGGCAGCGCCGGCGCGCGGCACCCGGGTAACGCTTCATCTGTCGGAGGACGCCAAGGATTACACCGAGCGCTACCGTGTCGAGGGCATCGTCAAGGCCCAGTCCGGCCATGTGCCCGTGCCGATCGCGATCGTCGCGAAGCCGGGCGAGGCGGCATCCGACCTGTCCGACGGCGCGGTCCTGTGGACCCGGCCCAAATCCGAGATCAAGCCCGAGGACTATGCCGAGTTCTACCGCACCGTCGCCGGCCAGTTCGACGAGCCGGCCATGACGATCCATTTCCGCGCCGAAGGCCGGCATGAATACACGACGCTCGCCTTCGTTCCCAGCTCCAAGCCCTTCGATCTCTTCGATCCCGACCGCAAGGGGCGGATGAAGCTCTATGTGAAGCGCGTCTTCATCACCGACGAGGCTGACCTTCTGCCGCGCTACCTGCGTTTCGTGCGCGGCCTCGTCGATTCCGCCGACCTGCCGCTCAACGTCTCGCGCGAGATGATCCAGGAAAGCCCGATCCTCGCCGCGATCCGCAAGGGCGTCACCAGCCGCGTCCTGTCGGACCTCGACAAGCTCGCGACGAATGACGCCGACGCCTTCCTCAAGATCTGGGAGACCTTCGGCGGCGTCATCAAGGAAGGCCTTTACGAGGATTATGAGCGCCGCGACGCGCTTCTGTCGCTCGCCCGCTTCCGCTCGACCGCCTCGGGCGATGGCTGGCGCTCGCTGAAGGACTATGTCGGCGCGCTGAAGGAGAACCAGACGGCGATCTACTATCTGGCAGGCGACGATCTCGCCCGTCTGAAGGTTTCGCCCCAGCTCGAAGGCTTCCGTGCCCGTGGTATCGAGGTTTTGCTGCTCTCCGATCCGGTCGACAGTTTCTGGGTGACGTCGGCGACCGGATTCGACGGCAAGCCGTTCAAGTCGGTGACGCAGGGCGCGGCCGATCTCGCACTGATCCCGCTGCTCGATGCCGGCACCCCGCCGACTCCGGAAGCCAGCGCCGCGGTCGCCGGTTTCATCGCCTATGCGAAGACGACGCTGGGCGATCAGGTCTCGGACGTCCGGGTCTCGGATCGTCTGACGGACAGCGCGGTCTGCCTCGTCGCCTCCGATGCCGGTCCCGACCGCCAGCTCGAGCGCATCCTCGCCGGTACCGGCCGGCTGCCCTCGGCCGCCAAGCCGATCCTGGAGATCAATCCGCGCCACGATCTCGTTATGGCGGTCGCGGCCCTCGACGAGCGTGAGGCGGAGCTGCGCGAGGATGCGGCGCATCTGCTGTTCGACGAGGCGCGTCTTCTTGACGGCGAGGCACCGGCCGACGCGTCTGCCTTTGCGAGGCGCCTCGGCCGTGTGATGAGCCGGGCGATCGCAGCGTCCGGTCGCTGAGATCAGGCGCGCCGGGTCTTGACCCGGCGCGCTAATGCCACATCTGCGGCAGCGAAGCCGGAGCTCAGCCTGTCGCCCATGGAAAGCCTGAAACGTCTCATCGCCCACCCGATCACCGAGCGGGTGATCCTCGCGCTCATCCTCGTCAACGCCGTCACGCTCGGCCTCGAGACGAGCCCGGACGTCATGGCGTCGATCGGGCCGCTGCTGCTGACGATCGACCGGGTGATCCTCGGCGTCTTCGTCGTGGAACTCGCCGCGCGCATTCTCGTCCACCGGCTGTCTTTCTTCCGGGATCCGTGGAGCGTGTTCGACTTTCTGGTCGTCGCGATCGCGCTGATCCCCGCGAGCGGGCCGCTCTCGGTGCTGCGGGCGCTGCGTGTCCTGCGCGTCCTGCGGCTGATCACCTTCCTGCCCTCGCTGCGCCGGGTCGTGGGGGCGCTCATCGGCGCCTTGCCCGGCATGGGCTCGATCATCCTTCTCCTGGTTCTGATCCTCTATGTCGGCTCGGTCATGGCCACGAAACTCTTCGGCGCCGAGTTCCCGGACAAGTTCGGCTCGATCGGCGGGTCGGCCTATTCGCTGTTCCAGATCATGACGCTCGACGGATGGTCGGGCGAGATCGTGCGTCCGGTGATGGAAGCCTATCCCTATGCCTGGCTGTTCTTCATTCCCTTCATTCTCGCCACGGCCTTCACCATGCTCAATCTGTTCATCGGCGTCGTCGTCAACGCCATGCAGGCCGAGCACGAAGCGACGATGGCGGCGGAACGCCAGCGCGAGGCGGAGGATGCGGAAGCCGTCGTGCTGACGGAAATCCGCGCCCTTCGGGCGGAGGTGGCGCAGCTTCGCGCCCAGATCACCCCGACCGCGTCGTCCCGCGAGCCGACCTGACCGATCAGGCGACCGTCACGCCCTTCCAGAAGGCGACACGGTCGGTGATCGCGGCTGCAGCCGCGCTCGGCGCATGATAGGTCCAGGCCGCGTTGGCGTTCACCGCACCCTTCGCCACGACGTTGAAGTAATTCGCCTTGCCCTTCCAGTGGCACACGCTCGTATGCGTGCTCTCGGTGAGGACGCCGGGCTTGATCGAGCTCAGCGGAAAATAGTGGTTGCCCTCGACCACCACGGTTTCATTGCTTTCGGCGATGACCTCGCCGTTCCATGTCGCCTTGACCATGCGGCTCTCCTTCTCACGCCCCGATATAGCGGCGCGTGCGGTGGGAATGGATGGCCTGACCTTTCACAAATGCGTCAGCCGGCGAGCGGCTCCCGGTCGCGGGCTGACGGTGGGGTGACGGTCACGGCCCCATCGTCCGGCAGGGAAGGGGACGACAGGGGCCGCCCCTTCATGAGCCGTCGCACCTCCTGCTCGAGGTCCCGGCTCAGCGCCTTGCGGTCCGTCGCGGCATCGAAGGCGCGCGGCGCGCCGAACCGCAGTTCCGCGTCGATCGGCCCGCCGTTCAGAATACCGAGCAGATGCGGCACGAGATCCTCGTCGCCGGTCCAGGCGATCTCGGCCATGGCGCCGCGTCCGATCGGCAGCCCGCCTCGACGCAGATAGACGACGGCGAAGGGCTGGATCATGACCGGCCGGTCGCCCCGCCCCACGGCCTCGCGCGCCGCCCCGATAAGGGCCGAGCGGAAGGGCAGCACCCGCAGGCCGTCGCTCGTCGTGCCTTCCGGGAACAGCACGATCGCATCGCCCGCCGCAAGACGGTCGCCGATCTCCTTGGCCGCCGCGCCGGTGCGGTGACGCCGGTCGCGATCGATGAAGACACAGCGCTTCAACCGCGCCAGAAGCCCGAAGACGGGCCAGCTCGCGACCTCACGCTTGGCGACGAAGGAGAGTGGCATCAGCGCGCCGATGACGGGGATGTCGAGCCAGGAGAGGTGGTTCGAGACGAGCAGCAACGGCCGGTCGCGGATCGGTGCGCCCACCGTCTCGACCCTGACTGCCATGACCAGAAGCGCCCAGCGCAGCACGAAACACGCGATCGGGCCGGCGATGCGCCAATCCCGGCGGATGGCGAGAAGCTGCAACGGGATCAGCGGCAGGACCACGAGGGCGACGGCGAGGATCTTCGCCACCGCCCGGACCCCGAGCCTCATTTCGGCTCCTTGCCGGCGCGGGGAACGGCGTAGAGTTCCAGCCGATGGTCGACGAGTTCATAGCCGAGACGATCGGCGATCAGGCGCTGGATCGCCTCGATCTCCTCCGATCGGAACTCGATGACGCGACCCGAGCGCAGATCGATCAGATGATCGTGATGTTCCTCTGCCGCCGGTTCATAGCGGGCGCGGCCGTCGCGGAACTCGTGGCGGGCGAGAATGCCGGCATCCTCGAACAGCTTCACGGTCCGGTACACGGTCGAGATCGAGATCGACGGATCGATCGCGGCGGCACGCCGATGCAGTTCCTCGACATCGGGATGATCGTCGGCCGTCTCGGCGACACGGGCGATGACGCGACGCTGGCCAGTCATGCGCATGCCCTTGGCGGCGCACAGGTCTTCGATCGAGAGGCGCTTTGCGGCTGTCACGGCACGACCCCGGCACTGGCTCCGTTCGGCATAGTGGGTGAAAACGGGGGACAGGTAAACCGGCGCTCAGTCGGCGCCGTTGTCGCTCACCGTCACACCCTCCGCCGCCTCCTGCGCCTTCAGCGCGTCGGGTTGGGGCATGGAGATGATGTTGTAGCCGGAATCAACGAAGTGAACCTCGCCGGTCACGCCCGACGACAGGTCGGAGAGAAGGTAGAGCGCCGACTTGCCGACCTCCTCGATCGTCACCGTCCGGCGCAGCGGCGCGTGCCGCTTCTGGTAGTTGAACATCAAGCGCGCATCGGTGATGCCGGCGCCGGCGAGCGTGCGGATCGGGCCGGCGGAGATCGCGTTGACACGCACCTGCTGCGGTCCGAAATCGGAGGCGAGGTAGCGCACCGACGCCTCGAGCGCCGCCTTGGCGACGCCCATGACATTGTAGTTCGGCATGACGCGGGTCGATCCGCCATAGGTCAGGGTCAGGAGCGATCCGCCCGCCGGCATCATCGCGACCGCACGCTTGGCGATCTCGGTGAAGGAGAAGCAGGAGATCACCATGGTGCGCGAGAAGTTTTCCCGCGACGTGTCGGCATAAAGGCCCTTGAGTTCGTTCTTGTCGGAAAAGCCGATCGCATGCACGACGAAATCGAGGCCACCCCATTCCCTGGCAAGGCCCGCGAACAGGGCGTCGACCGAGGCGATATCCTCGACGTCGCAGGGCAGGACGAGCGAGGAGGAGACGCTCGCCGCGAGCGGAGCGACCCGCTTCTTCAGCGCCTCGCCCTGGTAGCTGAAGGCGAGCGTGGCGCCCTGGTCGGCGAGCGCCTTGGCGATGCCCCAGGCGATCGAATGATTGTTCGCGACACCCATGATCAGGCCGCGCTTGCCGTTCATCAGTCCGGTCATGATGCAGGTCTCGGGGTAATCGCGGACGGGGTTGGTGTCGGCGCGTCAGCGCCGCATCGGAAAACAGGCGGCGGCGACGGAACCCGTCGCCGCTCGCTCACGCATCGACATGCTTGAACACGAGCGTCGCATTCGTTCCACCGAAGCCGAACGAGTTCGACAGGACGGTGCCGATCCGCGCATTGTCGATGCGCTGGCGCACGATCGGCATGTCCGCGAAGGCCGGGTCGAGTTCGTTGATGTGGGCGCTCTCGCAGATGAAGCCATTCTGCATCATCAGGAGCGAGTAGATCGCCTCCTGAACGCCGGTGGCGCCAAGCGAGTGGCCGGTCAGCGATTTCGTCGCCGAGATCGGCGGGCACTTGTCGCCCGCGCCGAACACCTCGCGGATCGCCTCGATCTCCTTGACGTCACCGACCGGTGTCGATGTCGCATGGGGATTGATGTAGTCGACCCTGGTCTTCACCGTCGACAGCGCCTGGCGCATGCAGCGTATCGCACCCTCGCCCGAGGGGGCGACCATGTCATAGCCGTCCGAAGTCGCGCCGTAGCCGACGACCTCGCCGAGGATGCGCGCGCCGCGCGCCTTCGCCCGCTCATACTCCTCGAGCACGAGGACACCGGCGCCGCCCGCGATGACGAAGCCGTCGCGGTCCTTGTCATAGGCCCGCGAGGCGACGGCCGGCCGGTCATTGTACTTCGAACTCATCGCGCCCATGGCGTCGAACAGCACCGACAGCGTCCAGTCGAGCTCCTCGCAACCGCCCGCGAACATGACGTCCTGCTTGCCCCACTGGATCATCTCATAGGCATTGCCGATGCAATGGTTCGACGTCGCGCAGGCAGAGGAGATGGAATAGTTCACCCCCTTGATCTTGAACCAGGTGGCAAGCGTCGCCGAGGCGGTCGACGACATCGCCTTCGGCACGGCGAAGGGACCGACCTTCTTCGACGATCCCGACTCGCGCGTCTTGTCGGCGGATTCGACGATCACGCGGGTCGAGGGGCCGCCCGAGCCCATGATGATGCCGGTGCGCTCATTGGAGATGTCCGTCTCCTCGAGGCCGGCATCGCGGATCGCCTGATCCATGGCAACGTGGTTCCAGGCCGTGCCACCGCCGTGGAAACGCATGGCGCGGCGGTCGATCAGGGCCGTCGCGTCGAGCGAGGGAGCCCCGTGAACCTGGCAGCGGAAGCCGAGGCGCGTATAGTCCTGCGCCGCCGAAATGCCGGAGCGTGCCTCGTGCAGGCTCGCCAGCACCTCCTGGGTCGAGTTGCCGATCGAGGAAACAATACCCATCCCGGTGACGACCACGCGTCTCATGGCGGCTCCTTGGTGTTTTGGGGTCGATCAGGGCGTCCTTGGATCAGGCGGACGCGCTCTGAAAGAGGCCGACCCTAAGGTCCTTGGCCTCATAGATGGTGCGTCCATCGGCCTTCAGCCAGCCATCGGCGATACCGAGGACCAGCTTCGATTTGAAGACCCGCTTGAAATCGACGCCGTATTCGACGGTCTTGACCGTCGGCAGCACCTGATCGGCGAACTTCACCTCGCCGACGCCGAGCGCGCGGCCACGACCGAGCTGTCCGATCCAGCCCAGGAAGAAACCCGTCATCTGCCAGAGCGCGTCGAGGCCGAGGCAGCCCGGCATCACCGGATCGCCCTTGAAGTGGCAGGGGAAGAACCAAAGGTCCGGCCGCACCGTCAGCACCGCGCGCACGCAGCCCTTGCCGTTGGGACCGCCGGTCTCGCTGATCTCGGTGATTTCGTCGAACATCAGCATCGGAGGAAGCGGCAACTGGGCATTGCCGGCGCCGAAAAGCTCGCCGCGGCCACAGGCCAGCAGGTCTTCATAGGTGTAGCTCGAGCGGCGCTCCGCCATCTTTTCAGCGTCCTTCGTGATCATTCCGGCACGGGCGCGAACGCCCGGCGGATCTCCCTTAACATAGCGCTCGCGCGCTCGATACAGACTAGACCCCATATGTCGGGAGCCGGGCCGAAGGTCAACGTCATGACAGGCCGATGACGCTTCGCAAAGGGTTTGCCGGATCAACGAGCAGCCGTATCGCCATGGCGATGCACACCAGGACGAGCAGGGGGCGGATGATCCGCGCGCCATTGGCGATCGCGAGGCGGGAGCCGAACTGCGCGCCGGCGAACTGTCCGACCCCCATCGCGACGCCGATGCTCCAGACGACTTTGCCCGAGAGGATGAAGAGGAGCAGGGCGGCGACGTTCGAGGTGAAGTTGAGGAGCTTCGTGTGCGCGGTCGCCCGCACCACGCCGTAGCCGAGCAGCAGCACGAACCCGAGCATGAAGAAGGACCCCGTTCCGGGGCCAAAAATCCCGTCATAGAAGCCGACGCCCGCGCCGATCGTCAGCGCGAAGAGGGCGGGTGTCGTGCGGGCGCGTGCATCGGCGTCGGAGAGCTTCGGCGTCAGAGCGAAATAGACACCCATCACCACGAGCAGCACCGGCAGGATCGCCGAGAGGAGATCGACCGGCGCGATCTTCACCGCGAGAGCACCGAGCGAGGCGCCGATGAAGGTCATGAGAACCATGAAGCGCGCCGCCTTGAAGTCGATGCGCCCGGCCCGCGCGAAAGCAACGACGGCACTGCCGGATCCGAAGGTCGACTGCAGCTTGTTGGTCGCCAGTGCCGAGACCGGATCGAGGCCGGCGAGCAGCAGGGCCGGCACGGTCAGCAGCCCGCCGCCCCCCGCGATCGAATCGACGAAACCGGCGATGAAGCCGACGACCGCCAGCGCGAGCAGGACCTCGAGGGCGATCTCCACGTCAGCGATTCGTGAAGACGGGTTTGCGCTTCTCGACGAAGGCCGTCATGCCTTCCTTCTGGTCCTGCGTCGAAAACAGCGACTGGAACAGCCGGCGCTCGAAGCGCACGCCCTCGTGGAGCGACATCTCGAAGGCCCGGTTGACCGATTCCTTCGCCATCAGCACCGAGGGCAGCGACATGGCCGCGATCGTCTCGGCGGCCTTCAGCGCCTCGGCGATGAGATCGGCGACCGGCACGATCCGCGCGACGAGGCCGCAGCGCTCCGCCTCCACGGCATCCATGGTGCGCCCGGTCAGGATCAGGTCCATGGCCTTCGCCTTGCCGATGGCGCGCACCAGTCGCTGCGTGCCGCCGGCCCCCGGGAAGATGCCGAGCTTGATTTCGGGCTGGCCGAACTTGGCGTTGTCGGCCGCGATGATCATGTCGCAGGCCATGGCGAGTTCGCAGCCACCCCCCAGCGCATAGCCGGCGACCGCCGCGATCACCGGCTTGCGCGCCTCCGCCACACGGTCGAAGGCGGCGAGGAAATCATCGAGATAGGAGGCCATGAAGTCCTTGCCGGCCATTTCCTTAACGTCGGCGCCGGCGGCGAAGGCTTTTTCGGATCCGGTCAGGACGATGGCGGCGACGGCGGGGTCGGCATCAGCGGCGGCGATCGCCTGGGCAAGTTCGCGCTTGAGCTGCGCATTGAGCGCATTCAGCGCCGCCGGGCGGTTCATGGTGATGAGGACGACGCGGTCGCGTGCTTCGACGAGCAGGGTTTCGTAGGCCATCGCCGGGGCTCCGTTGCTATCCCCCGCACGTACCGGCTTCCCCCGTCCGGCGCAATGGCGGGCAATAGGGTGAGGCCGGCCGGCCTCGCGCGCGCCTATTCGAGCCCCGTCCGACCGATGATCGACATGCCGTCGCCGATATCGGCCTCGATCGCCCGACGCAACGCGCCGGCGTCCCGGCGCGCGATCGCGTCGAGGGCGCGCTCATGCTGGTCGACGAGTGTCGACATGTCGAGATCATCATAGACGAGCCGCATGAAGGGGCCGAATTGCAGCCACAGCCCCGCGATCACCGGCACCAGGACACTCGACGGCAGGGCGTCGTAGATCGCGAAATGGAAGGCATGGTTGGCCGCCATGTAGCCGCCCGCGTCGCCACCCGCGAGGCAGGCCTCGAGGCGTTCGTCATGGGCACGGATCAGCGCAAGGCGCTCCTCGTCGATCGCCGGCAGGGCGCGCTCAGCCGCTTCGCCTTCGAGCAGGATGCGCACCCGCATCAGTTCGTCGAAGCGCGCCGGCGACATGCGCGGCACGCTGACCCGCCGGGTCGGCGTGATGGCGAGAGCGCCCTCGGCGACGAGACGCGTCACGGCCGCCCGCACGGGCATCGGGCTCACGCCGAGATCGGCGGCCAGACCGCGCAGCGTCACCGACTTGCCGGGGACGAAGCGGCCGTTGATCAGGCCGTCGCGGATGCTGGCATAGACGCGATCATGCAGCGTCGCGTGTCCGGCTTCAGTCTCTTCAGTTGCGCTGTCCAGCACACCCATATCCTTCACGATCGCGCCGTCGGCGGATTGTCTTAAAATTGACATGACGTGATTTTGTGATCACGATTGTCCGGACTGAGGGGGGCGTCAAGAGGGGACGCGTCCCAGACGTGGGTGCATGATGAGTTGTGAGGGTCGCGGTCTCAGGTCGGCAAAACGACGTGAGGCCTTGGCGGAAGGCGGTGTGAACGGGAGTGGCTGCGGGCTCGATCGAGGCGCGGCCGAGCCGATCATCCCGACGTCTGCTGGCGGTGGACGGCGGGGTTCCGCCCTCGGCCGTCATCGACCTTGGCAGACACTCGTCTCGATGCGCCGCGCGTTCAGTCTCCATCGGCATGGTCCAGGCGCGGTTCACGCAGTGCGTCGGGGGGAGGCGGCGGCCGAGCGCGGCCAGTCGGTGGGTCTTCGTGTGTCGTCCTGACCAATTTTGGAGCATGATCAAAAAGTGATCACAATTCGGTGCTCTCAATCTTGCGAAGGCGGCGAGTAGCTTCCTACCATCCACCACACGCTCCGCATGCCGGTCGGGGCCAAGAGACAGGAAAAGTCGATGCTTCTCAAAAAACTGATGGCGGGTCTTTTCGCCAGTGTCGTGATCAGCGGCACGGCCTTTGCGCAGGACAAGGTCGTGAACGTCTATAATTGGTCCGACTATATCGCACCCGGAGTGCTTGATGATTTCACCAAGGAAACCGGGATCAAGGTCGTCTATGACGTGATGGACTCCAACGAGGTGCTGGAAACAAAGCTCCTCGCCGGATCCACAGGCTATGACATCGTGGTGCCGACCGGTTCGTTCCTGCAGCGCCAGATCAAGGCCGGCATCTATCAGCCGCTCGACAAGTCGAAGATCCCCAATCTCAGCAATGCCTGGGACAAGGTCACGACCAACCTCGCGATCTACGACCCGGGTAACGAGCACGCCGTGAACTACATGTGGGGCACGACGGGCATCGGGTACAACGTCGCCAAGGCCAAGGAGCGTCTCGGTGACCAGCCGGTCAACAGCTGGGACATCATCTTCAAGCCGGAATTGATCTCGAAATTCGCTGATTGCGGCGTGTACATGCTCGATACCGCCAGCGAAATCATACCGGCGGCGCTGAACTATCTCGGCCTGAACCCCGACTCAAAGAATCCGGACGATCTGCAGAAGGCGGGTGAACTGCTCGAAACGATCCGGCCCTATGTGAAGAAGTTCCATTCATCCGAGTACATCAACGCTCTGGCGAACGGTGATGTCTGCCTCGTGGTCGGCTGGTCGGGCGACGTCTATATCGCAAAGGGACGCGCCGCCGAGGCCCATGCCGCTTCGCCGGACAAGCCGCTCGTCGACATCAATTACGTCATTCCGAAGGAGGGCGCGCTGATGTGGTTCGACTCGATGGCGATCCCGAAGGACGCCAAGAACGTCGAGGAGGCCCACGCCTTCATCAACTACATGATGCGCCCGGATGTTGCGGCGAAGAACACCAACTTCCTGACCTACGCGAACGGCAACATCGCCTCGAAGCCGATGGTCAGCCCCGAAATCATGAACAACCCGTCGATCTATCCGCCGGATGACGTGATGGCGAAGCTCTACACCGTGACGTCCTACGACACGAAGATCCAGCGCGTCCTGACGCGCATCTGGACGAAGTTCACGACCGGCTCCTGAGCCGTCCGAACCCGTCGACGCAAACAAAAACCCCGCCGAAAGGCGGGGTTTCCATTTGCCAGGCAAGGCGCGACCGACGGCAGACCGTCAGGGTCGCGGGGCGCGATCAGGCAAGCTTCTTGAGACGCTGCGTCAGGCGCGAAACCTTGCGCGAGGCGGTGTTTGCCGGGATCACGCCGCGCTGCGCTGCGCGCATCAGTTCGGGCTCGGCGGCCTTCAGCGCGGCCTCGGCCTTCGTCTTGTCGCCCGCGTCGAGCGCTTCCTCGACATAGCGAACGAAGGTGCGCACGCGCGAGCGGCGCGCCTTGTTAACTTCGGTCCGACGCGCGATCTTGCGGGTCGCCTTCTTGGCCGATTTCGTGTTGGCCATGTCACCGTCCGTTGTCTCTGGCAATGCCGACCCAGCCGACCACCATCGGTCCGTCTGTTGCAGCGATTGCGCGAAAGGATGCTGCGGCCTGCCGGCCGTAATGAAGGCGGCTCCATACAATGCACCGCCGTCGGCGTCAACGACCGCGACGGCCTCGTGGTGGATTTCCTCCACCCGATCGGCCGCTCCATGCGCTTTGCGTCAGTTCACGACCCGCCGCGCATGCGGACTGTCGAGCGAGAAGGCGGGAATGTCGACCGCAAACAGCGTGCCCGACGCACTCACCATCTGGTAGGTGCCGACCATGACGCCCGACGGGGTGCGCAGCGGGCAGCCGGAGGTATATTCGAAATGCGCGCCGGGTACGATCAGCGGCTGCTCGCCGACGACGCCGGCGCCGCGCACCTCCTGAGTCACTCCATGCTCGTCGGTGATCTGCCAATAGCGCGACCGCAACTGCACCGCCTCCGTGCCGTGGTTCGTGATCGTCACGGTGTAGGACCAGACATAATGGCCGTCGCCCGGATCGGACTGGTCCGGCAGATAGCGCGGCACGACCACTACCTCGATCGCGCCTGTCAGCGCACGATACATCGGCCCCGCTCCCAATCCCTCGACTCACTTTGGTTAGTGCGCATCCCTGAGGGGCGTCAATGGCGCTCTGCGCGGCGCGGGACGGGGGCTGCGGACTTGCGCGCCCTGCGTGTGCGGCGTCCCATGGGGCCATGGCGATTCGCGCGCGCGTCCTCTCGATTCATCCCGGTATTCCGTTCCTGTCGACGCTGGTGCACGGCCTGCTCGACGGTCGGCTGATCACGGGATTTGCGCCGCGCGGCGATCCGCTGGCGCTCGCTTCCGCAACGATCTTTCTCCCGACGCGCCGGGCCATCCGCACCATTCGCGACGTGTTTCTCGACGCGCTCGGCGGCGAGGCCGCGATCCTGCCGCGGCTCCTCGCGCTGGGCGAGGTCGACGACGAGGAGGCGGCGGCGGCCCCCGCCGACGGCGCCGCATTCCTGCCGGAGGCGGTCGGCGCCTTCGAGCGCCAGATCGAGTTGACCCGAGCCGTGCTCGACTGGGCTCGAGGCAAGCCGGCAGCCCTGCTGCCACTCCGCCACGGCATCGAACCCTTGATGATCCCGGCCTCACCCGGTGACGCGGCGAGGCTTGCGACGGCGCTCGCCCGTTTCATGGACGGTCTTGAGAATGAACGCGTCGATTTCGCGAGGCTGCCGGGTCTGCGGGCCGGGCATGAGGGGCGATACGACCGCTATTTCGACATCACGCTCGACTTTCTGTCGATCGCCACGCAGCGCTGGCCCGCCTATCTGAGCGACCGTTCGCTGATGGACCCGGTGGTGCGCAGAAACAGGCTTCTGGAGGAGGAGGCGCGTCGCCTCGCCGATGGGCGGCATCAGGGGCCGGTGATCGTCGCTGGCTCGACGGGATCGATCCCCGCAACGCGCGATCTGATCGAGGCCGTCGCGCGCCATCCGCAGGGCGCGGTCGTGCTGCCGGGTCTGGACCGCACGCTCGGGGCGGCGGACTGGTCTGCGATCCCGAGCGACCGGGAGGCCGGCGCACCGAGCCATCCCCAGGCCGGCCTCCATGCGCTTTTGGCCTCTATGGGCCTCGCTCGCGAGGATGTGGACGACCTCGCGCCCCCGCCGCCGGAGAAGGCTGCGCGCGCGTCACTCGTCGCGCGGGCCTTGCGACCAGCCCGGACCACCGATGCCTGGTCCGAAGAGGGCGTGCCGTCGGCGCAGACCTTCGCCGAGGCCCTCGCCGGTGTCGCGATCGTCGAGGCGGCGACGGAGGCCGAGGAAGCGGTCGCGATCGCGGTCGTCATGCGCGAGGCGCTGGAACACGCGAGGATGCGCACCGCCCTCGTCACGCCGGACCGGCAGATGGCGGCGCGCGTCGTCGCCGAGCTCGCGCGCTGGGGCATCATCGCCGACGACAGCGCCGGGCGGCCGCTGTCCGCCGCGCCGCAGGGCGTGTTCCTGCGCCATGTGCTCGACGTCGCGCTGGGCGATTTCGACCCCGTCGCTCTGCTCGCGCTCCTCAAGGACCCGCTCTGCACCCTGTCGGTCGGGCGCGAGGCCGTGGTCCGCGGCACCACGGCGCTCGAGATCGCGGCGCTGCGGGGGCCGGCGCCGCCGCCCGGTCTCGCCGGTCTGCGCCAGGCGCTCGGCCAGGCGCGGGACGCCACGGATCCGCATGCGCCGCGGGCGCGCCAGGCGCTTACTTCTGACGATCTCGAAGGGGCGGCCGGCCTTCTCGATGTGCTGGCAACGGCGATCGCACCCTTCGCCGAGGTGTTGCGCCGGCCGGACACGATGCCGGCCGCCGATTTTTTCGCGGCGCATGTCGCCGCCGCACGCGCCTCGGCCGATGCGACTGCCTTCGCGGCGGGCGATGCAGGCGAGGCGATGGCGACCTTCCTCGACGATCTCCTGCAGGTCCGCCCGCAGGCCCTGGACCTGTCACCGGCCGATTATCCCGGTCTTTTTTCGGCCCTGATGTCCGGGCGGAGCGTGCGCGGGGGCGACCCGACTCATCCGCGTCTGGCGATCTACGGCCTCCTCGAGGCGCGTCTGATCCCGGTCGACCGCCTGATCATGGGCGGACTGGACGAGGGGCTGTGGCCGGGCACGGTGGAGGCCGACCCCTGGCTCAACCGACCGATGCGGGCTGATCTCGGCCTGACGGAACCCGAGCGACGCATTGGGCTCGCAGCGCATGACTTCACGCAAGGGCTCGGCGCCGACGATGTCGTGATCACCCGCGCGCTCAAGCGCGGCGGCTCGCCGACCGTGCCGTCGCGCTGGCTGCAGCGCCTTGCTGCCTATGGCGGTCGCGACGGCTATGCCCGCCTCACGGCACGCGGTTCGGTCTGGCTCGACCATGCGCGGGCACTCGATGCGCCCTCCGGGCCACCGGTGCCGATCGCGGCACCCGAACCGCGCCCGTCGCGCGCCCTGCGACCGGCCTCGCTCTCGGTCACCGAGATCGAGCACCTTCTGCGCGATCCCTACACCATCTATGCCCGCCACGTTCTCAAACTCGACCCGCTCGACGGGATTGCGCTGGAACCGAACGCCGCCGATCGCGGAACGCTGATCCATGAGGGGGTCGAGCGCTTCTCGGCGCTGCTGTCGAACGGCATGCCGGCCGATGCGCTCGAACGGCTCGACGAGATCTTCCATGCGATCGCCGCACCGATCGCGTCCTATCCCGACATCGCCGCCTTTCTTCTGCCGCGCCTGCGCCGGATCAGTCGCTTCCTCGTGCGCTGGGAAGCGCGGCGACGCCCTCACATCAGCGCCGTCCTCACCGAGCGGCGCGGGCGGCTGCGCTGGTCGACCATCGCCGGGCGGCCGTTCGACCTGCGCGCCAAGGCCGACCGCATCGAGGTGCTGGCGGATGGGCGGATCGGGATCGTCGACTTCAAGACCGGCACGGTGCCGTCCAATGATCAGGTGCGCGTGGCGCTGGCGCCGCAATTGCCGCTCGAGGTCGCGATCCTGCTCGAGGGCGGGTTTTCCGGTCTGCCGGCGGCGACCGGGTTCGTCGACAGCCTTTATGTCTCGCTCAACGGCCAGGGAGCCGGAGGTGCCGAAAAGGCGGTCGTCTTGAAGGACATCACCACCGAAGATCACGCCCGTGACGTCCTCGCGAGCCTGAAGGCGCTGGTCGACCGCTTCGAGGACGAGGAGACGCCCTACCGGTCCATGGTCCATCCCATGTTCAAGAAACGGCGCTACGGCGATTACGACCATCTGGCGCGGGTGCGCGAATGGTCGCTGGCGGCGCAGGGCGAGGGGGACGAGGCGTGAGCGGGCGACACGTTCCCGACAGTGTCGTTCTAGCGCAGCGCAAGGCCGCGGCGCCCGGTACGTCGGCATGGGTCACGGCCAATGCCGGATCGGGCAAGACCTTCGTGCTCGCGCGCCGCGTCGTCCGGCTGCTGCTCGCCGGCGCTCGTCCCTCGCGGCTCCTGTGCCTGACCTTCACAAAGGCGGCCGCCGCGAACATGCAGAACCGCATTTTTCGTGACCTCGCCGACTGGGCCCGCCTCGACGACGCGACGCTCGCGGCCCGGATCGAGGACATCGGCGGCGCGCCTGCGACGAGCGCTGACCTGCGGGCGGCGCGCCGGCTCTTCGCCGAGGCGATTGAAACGCCGGGCGGCCTGAAGATCCTCACCATTCACGGCTTCTGTGAGCGCCTGCTGCGGCTTTTCCCCTTCGAGGCCAATGTGCCCGCGGGCTTTGCCGTCCTCGAACCGCGCGCGGCGGCGGAACTGATTGCGCGGGCCCGCGCCGGCGTCCTCCTGCGCGGCCTCGCCCACCCCGACACGCCCCTCGGCCGTGCCATCGCCACGCTCGAACGCCATGTCGCCGAGAACAAGCTGCCGGATCTCCTCGACGAGGTGACGAAGAACCGAGACGCGATCGCCGCCCTGATCACGGCCCATGGCGGCGTCGAGAAGGCCGAGGCGGCGCTCGCCCATGCGCTCGGCCTTGCATCGGAGGAGACCGTCACGGCGATCGACACGGAGATCCTCGCCGCCGCCATCCCGGCGAGCGAATGGCCCGCGATCGCCGCAGCCCTGCGCGCGGAGGGCAGCGCAACCGCCGTCCGGCGGGCCGATGCGTTCGACGCCGCGGCTCTAGCGGAACCGGGCGAAGAACGCCTTCGCGCCTATCTCGCGATCTTCACCACGGCCAAGGGCGAGCCGCTCGCGGCGTCGAGCTTTCTGAGCCATGCCATCCGAAAGGCCGAGCCCGGCTTGTCCGTCACCCTCGAGGCGGAACATGGCCGGCTGAGCGATCTGCTCCCTCGTCGAAAGGCCGCACTCGCGGTCGAGCGCTCCGCCGCCCTGCTCGTCTTCGCGCAGGCGATGATCGACGACTATGCCGCGGCGAAGATGCGCGCCTCGGCGCTCGATTTCGACGATCTTGTCGCCCGCGCCCGCGATCTTCTGGTCCGCGCCGGCGCCGAATGGGTGCTGTTCAAGCTCGATCAGGGCATCGATCACATTCTGGTCGATGAGGCGCAGGACACGAGCCCCGATCAATGGCTGATCGTCGAAGCGCTGGCCGGCGAGTTTTTCGCGGGCGAGGGCGCGCGGCCGGGCGCGCCGCGGACGGTCTTCGCCGTCGGTGACGAGAAGCAGTCGATCTTCTCCTTCCAGGGAGCGGCGCCGGACGCCTTCGCCGAGATGCGGCGGCGCTTCGAGCGCGCGGCATCGGGCGCCGGGCAGGGGTTCGCGGATGTGCGGCTGCAGTACTCCTTCCGCTCGACCGCCGACGTCCTCGCCGCCGTCGATCGGGTCTTCGCCGTTCCGGACAACCGGCGCGGCTTGTCGGACGAGGACATCGCGCCGCTCCACCAGACGATCCGCAGCGGCGAACCGGGCCGCGTCGAGATCTGGCCGGTCGAGCAGCCGCTCGATGGTCCCGAGATCACGCCCTGGGACGCCCCCTTCGACCGCACCCGAGTCGATGCGCCGGCTGCGCGTCTCGCCCGGCGGATCGCCGCGACCATCGCGCGCTGGACCACGGACGGGGTTGAGGAAAAGGGCGGTGCGCGCCTCGATCCGGGCGAGGTCATGATCCTCGTGCGCAATCGCGGCCCGCTGTTTCACGGCATCATCCGGGCGCTGAAACAGGTGCGCGTGCCTGTCGCGGGCGCCGACAGGCTGGTGCTGACGGAGCACATCGCCGTGATGGACCTCGTGGCGCTCGGTCGCTGGGTGCTGCGACCGGAAGACGATCTCACGCTCGCGACGGTGCTGAAGACGCCCCTGATCGGCTTCGACGACGAGGATCTGCTGCGGCTCGCACCCGGCCGTCCGTCCTCGCTCTGGGCGGCGCTGGCGGCCGACGCCGATCCGCGCGTCGCTGTGGCGCGCAGCCTGCTGGCGACATGGCTCGACGAGGCGACGCGCCTGTCGCCCTTCGCCTTCTATTCGGCCGTCCTTGCCCGCGACGGCGGTCGGCGCGCTTTTCTCCAGCGTCTCGGCGGCGAGGCGGCGGATGCGCTCGATGAATTCATCGCGGTTGTCCTCGCCTATCAGGCCGCGAGCACGCCGAGCCTCGAAGGGTTTCTCGCCTGGCTCGGCGCCGCCGACACCGAGGTGAAGCGCGACATGGACGTCGCGCGGGGCGAGGTGCGCGTGATGACCGCCCACGGCGCCAAGGGGCTTGAGGCCAGGGTCGTGATCCTCGCCGACACCTGCTCCGCGCCAAACGGTCGTCACGACGCCAGGCTCTTCTTCATCGCGGACCCGGATCGCCCCCATGCCGCGCCGCCACTGTTTCTGTGGACGCCCGGCAAGGACCATGACCCCGAACTCGCCGAGCGCCATCGTGCCGGCCTGCGTGCCATGGCCGAGGCCGAACATCGCAGGCTCCTCTATGTCGCCATGACGCGGGCGGAGGACTGTCTGATCGTCGCGGGCGCCGAAGGGGCGCGCGGGCGCCCTGCCGGCAATTGGTACGACATGATCGCGGGTGCGGTGGGCGAGGCGCCGGACACCGTCCGGGAGCCGATGCCGGACGGGGAGGGCAAGCGGCTGGTCTTCACCGTGACACCGCCAAAGGGCGCGACCGATGTCCATGTCACCGCGCCGGCCCCGCAACCGGCCGCAGAGCCCGTCTGGCTGCGCACGACCCCGGCGCCCGAGCGCGTCGACTGGCAGGTCGTGCGCCCCTCCGACCAGGAGGATGCGACAGCTGTGCGCCCGAGTTTCGCCGGCGAGGACGAGTGGCCGGCGACACGCGGGCGACTGATCCATCGCCTTCTCCAGATCCTGCCAGACCTTGCCGAGGATCCGCACGCTGCCGCGATGGCCTTCCTGCAGCGTGCCGCGCCCGATCGGCCCGACCAGCATGAGAGCCTCGCCCGCGCCGTCGTGACGCTCCTGCGCGATCCGGCCTTCGCGCCGGTCTTCGCCGCGGGAAGTCGTGCGGAAGTGCCGATCATGGGCCGCCTGCCGCGACTTGGCCGCCCGGATCTTCAGGTGGCGGGTCGGGTCGATCGGCTGGTGGTGACCCAGGAGCGCGTGCTCGTCGTCGATTTCAAGACGAATGCGATGGTTCCCGCGTCGGTCGCCGAGGCGCCCGAGGCCTATCTCGGCCAGCTCGCGCTCTATCGCGCGGTGCTCGCCCGCGTCTTTCCCGGCCGCGCGGTCGAGGCGGCGCTCGCCTGGACGCAGGCGCCGGCCCTGATGCCGATCCCGCAGCTCATGCTCGACGACGCGCTGCGCGCGGCCTTTCGCTGATCCTCACGCCTTGATCCGCTCGGCGATGATGCGCCAGCGCAGCACCAGCCAGAGGGCCGTCACGATGTTGCCGAGGAAGTAGATCGGCACGATCCAAAGCCCCGCGCGCCAGTCTCGCTCGATGAAGGCGATCAGCACGGAGGCGAAGACGAAGCCCGTGTAGAGGTCGATCAGCGTCACAACGCCCCAGGGCTCGGCAATGATCATGCCGAAGGCGGCGCCGAAATTCGACACCGTCATCGCCCAGATGATCGAGGCGAGGAGCACGAGGCCGAGAAAACCGAGGAGCAGGCGGGAGAAGGTCATGGCGCGGTTCCGTTTCGAGCATCTACGCAGGACGGCGCGGCGCGGTTTGTCAGCCGCCGCCCGCGGCCTCACATCGCTTCGATCATCAGCGTCGCGGTCGCCGGGTTGAGGGCCATGGGCAGGTCGTAGACGAGCGCCACCCGCATGAGCGCCTTGACGTCGACGTCGTGGGGGTGCGGCGACAGCGGGTCGACGAAGAAGATCAGTCCGTGGATGCGGCCTTCCGCGATCATCGCGCCGATCTGCTGGTCGCCGCCGAGCGGGCCGCTCTTCAACCGCGTCAGCGTCAGATCCGGGCATTGCTCCAGGATCCGCCCGCCGGTCGTCCCGGTCGCGACGAGATCATAGCCGATGAGCCGGTCGTGATGGCGCGCGACGAAGGCGACCATCGCGTCCTTCTTCTGATCATGGGCCACGAGACCGAGTGTCCGACGCGCCATGTTCACTTCTCCATGCGCTGCTGCCACAGATATTCGCCGATCGTGCAGGACACGGCCGGGCGGGTGGAGGCGGGAAGGATCGCCGGGTGAACCGGCGGCAGACCGGAGATCTCGAGCACGAGCTTGTCGCGGATGGCCCGCGCGAAGACGTCCTTGTCCTTGACCGGCAGCACGAAGGCGCCGGCCCCGCCGACCACGCAGTCGCGGTAGTACTCGTCCAGCCAGTCGATGTCCAACATGCCACCGGTGCGAAACATCAGCGGCAGGCCGTTGATGGTGATGCCGGCGGCGATCGCCGCGTCGCGGGCCTGCGTGACGATCGCGCCCTGGTTGTTCGGTCCGTCGCCCGACACGTCGATCACCCGGCGAAAGGCTTCGAACGCGTTCTGGTCGAACAGGGCGGCGCTGTATCCGATCGCGCCCGAGATGGACGTCCGGCGAATGCGCTGGAGCGACTGGGCGCGCAGCGTCTCGGCAAAGGCGCGCGCCGCCTCCGGACCGTCGATCAGCGTCCAGGGAACACGCATGTGCTGCTCGGCGGCGCCCGCCCATTCGACATAGGTGAGCGCGATCCGCCCGTGCATGCCATTGGCGATGGCGCGCAGCACTTCCGGCGCCTCGATGGCATCGGCATAGCCCTCGCGCTGGACGCGCTGTTCCTCCGGATCCATCGACATCGAGACGTCCACGGCGAGGACGAGTTCGAGGTCGACCGGTTCGGCCGCCGCCGGACCGGAGCACAGAAGGGCTGCCAGAAAGGCTGAAACGACGAGACGGCGCATGGAGCCTCCGGAGAAAGCTGCACAAGGCGCCATCAGATCAGAGAGCGCCCGGCATCGCCATCTGTCGGATCGTCACAATCGCGTGGCCTCGGACGGCGCGGACCGGCTCAGGGCGGCGTCGGCATGGCGGCGATGCGGCCAGCCTCCGCCCGCCAGAAACGGTCATTGGTCGGGCAGACCACCATGCGCGTCACGCAGGACCGTGCCGGCATCGCGGCGCAGAACAGGGCGGCGGCGGCGATGTCGTCGGGCTGTGCCATTAGGGCGCGCTCGGCCTCGCTCGGGGGCGTCGGCCGTGAATTGAGGATGGGTGTCTCCACCTCGCCGGGGCTCAGGCACACCGAGCGGATGCCGTGGATGCCCTCCTCGGCATTGATGCTGTCGCTCATGCCGACGACGCCCATCTTGGCCGCCGTGTAGCTCGCGCCCGAGACGGGGTGGAAGTGCACTGCCGCCAGCGAGGCGATGTGGATCAGCGTGCCGCCGCCCTTCGCACGCATGCCGGGCAGCACCGCGATCGAGCAGGCGAAGGGAGCGACGAGATCGACGTCGACGACACGCCGGACGCCCGCCACCGTCAGGTCCTTCCAGTGCCGCCGTGCTATGTTGGTGCCGGCATTGTTGAGGAGGATGTCGGGATCCCCGAACCCGGCGACGACCGCGGCATGGGCCGAGGTCACGGCGTCCGGATCACCGAGATCGGCCGGGACGAGCAGGACGCGCTTCGGGTCACCGATCGCGGCGGCGGTCTCCGCCAGCGCGTCGGCGCGACGGCCGGTGAGCGCCACCCGCGCGCCGGCTCCGGCGAAGGCGACCGCGCAGGCGCGTCCGATGCCAGACCCCGCGCCCGTGATCCAGACGATCTTGTCGGCGAGGCTTTGCATCATGGCTGCTCCTCAAAAACGCATGGCCGTGAACGGTGTCGGATCGACGAAGGGCGTTTCGCCCGTCATCATTTCGGCGAGCAGGCGACCGGTGGCCGGCCCGAGCGTGAAGCCGAGATGCTGGTGACCGAAGGCAAGCCACAGACCCTTGTGGCGGGGCGCCGGGCCGATGACCGGGCGGGAATCGGGGAAGATCGGCCGCGCGCCCATCCACGGCTCTGGATCGACGCGCTCGGCGAGCGGAAACAGGCCACGGGCGAGCTTTTCCGTCTTCTCGAGCTGGATTGGCGTCTTCGCCGCGTCGCGTCGGGCGAATTCGGCGCCGGTGGTGAGGCGGATGCCGCGCTCCATCGGCGCCAGCACGAAGCCGCCCTCCTCGTCGAGAACCGGGATCCTGAGGCCGGCATTGCCCTGCGCCCGGTAATGCATGTGATAGCCGCGCTTCACCGCAAGCGGCATGCGGTAGCCCATCGGCCCCAAGAGATCCATCGACCAGGGACCGAGCGCCACGACCGCCTCGCGCGCCGAAAGCCGCCCGCTCTCGGTCGTGACCTGCCAGCCGCCGGCGCCGTCCTGCGCGAGTGTCTGGGCATCACCGATCAGCACCTGACCACCCAATGCCTCGAGATGGGCGGCATAGGCCTTCACCACACCGCCCGGGCTCGAGACGGAGTGCGGGTCGGACCAGTGCACCGCTCCCTTGAACACCGGTGACAGGTTCGGCTCGAGGGCGAGCGTCTCCTCGACGCTGAGTTCGCGGGCATTGAGCCCGTAATCACGCGCGAGCGGCAGTTCGGCGAGTTCGCCGGCAAGGCCCGCCTCGCTGCGATAGAGCTTCACCCAGCCGCCATCGCGAAAAAACCGCTGCGCACCGGCGCGGGCGGCGAGATCCTGATGCTCGGCGACGGTCGTCGAGAGGAGGGGCTGCATGATCCGCGCGGTCGCCACGAGCCGCTCGGGCGCCGAGGCGCGGTAATAGGCAAAGAGCCATGGCGCTAGAGCGGGCAGGGCGCTCCAGTGGAAGTTTGCGCCCGGATTGCGCCCCAGCACGACGTCGGTGAGCTTGCCGAGATGGCGAGGGAAGGCGACGGGCAGGAGCGAGGAGCGTTCGATCAGCCCCGCATTGCCGTGCGAGGTCTCCTCGCCCGGTCCGCGCCGGTCGACGAGGGCAACAGACCGGCCGCGCAGCGCGAGATGCACGGCGATCGAGGTTCCCACCGCCCCACCGCCCAGAACGACCGCATCCACCCGCATTGCGCCTTCCTCTTTTCCGCTCCGCGACGGATAGGCCGGCGCGCCGCGTCTGTCGAGGGTTAGGCCGGCCGGTGTTGATCCCAGTCGCACCCGCCGCCGATTTGGCCTAAGGTCCGGCAAACCGCTTCGACCCGGATACCGTCATGCTCGACCTCGCCTCGCTTCTCGTCTTCGCCGGCGCGCTTTTCGTTGCCGCCGTGTCGCCCGGCCCCGCGGTCGCGGCCATCGTCGCACGGGTGCTCGGCAAGGGGGTCGATGGGGCGCTGGCATTCGTCGCCGGCATCGCCGTCGGCGACGTCGTGTGGCTCAGCCTTGCGGTCGCCGGTCTCGCGGTCATCGCCCACACCTTCGCCGTCGTTTTCATCATCATCAAATATGCCGGTGCCGCCTACCTGCTCTTCCTCGCCTGGAAGCTGTGGACGTCGCCGGTCAAGGCTCGCACCGTGGAGGCGGAGACCACGCGCGAGCCGCCGGTGAAGCTGTTCCTCGCGGGCCTTGCCCTCACCATGGGCAATCCCAAGGTCATGGTGTTCTACCTCGCGCTCTTGCCCAACATCATCGATCTCGAGGCGGTCCGCCTTCTCGGCTTCTTCGAACTCGCCGCCGTCGTCCTCGGCGTGCTGGCGGTCGTTCTCGGCTCCTACGTCGTGCTCGCCGCCCGGGCCCGCGCGCTCTTTGCCTCGCCAAGGGCGATGAAGACGATCAACCGCGCCTCCGGCGGCGTCATGGCCGGCGCGGCCGTCTGGATCGCGGCCCGCTGACGACGCCCCGCCAAGGATCGACGACCATGCGCGAGGCTCGCCACGACGTCCTGTTCACGCCGCTTGCGATCGGCCCGAAGGTCGCGCGCAACCGCTTCTACCAGGTGCCCCACTGCAATGGCATGGGCCATCGCGAGCCCAAGGCACTCGCCGCCATGCGTGGCGTCAAGGCCGAGGGCGGCTGGGCGGTGGTGTGCACCGAAGAGGTCGAGATCCATCCCGCGAGCGAGGTCTCGCCCTCGATCGAGGGGCGGATCTGGGGCGACGAGGACATCCCCCAGCATGAGCGGATCGTCGCCGCGATCCACGAGCATGGCGCGCTCGCCGGCATCGAACTCGTCTTCAACGTGCCCCGGCCCAACCTCGTCTCGCGCATGGTGCCGATGGGCGTGCGCGCCGGCATGGTGTTTTCCGACGATCTAGACCCGATCCAGGCCCATGCCATGGACAAGGACGACATCGCCCAGGTCCGCCGCTGGCATCGCAATGCGGCGCTGCGGGCGAAGAAGGCGGGGTATGACCTCGTCTATGTCTATGGCGGCCATGGCCTCGCGCTGATCCAGAGCTTCCTGTCGCGCGCCACCAACAACCGCACGGACGAATATGGCGGCTCACTGGAAAACCGCGCGCGGCTCCTGCGCGAACTGATCGAGGACACCAAGGAGGCGGTCGGCGACAGCTGTGCCGTGCCGGTGCGGATCGCGGTCGAGGAATCGCAGTACAGTGCCGGCCTGTCGCTTGCCGAGATGGAGGACCTGATCGGCATGCTCGGCGAACTGCCAGACCTGTGGGACTTCTGCATGGGGTCCTGGTCGCGCGATTCGAGCACAGCGCGCTTTGCCGATGAGGGCTTCCAGGAGCCCTTCGTGCGTGGCCTCAAGCGGTTGACGACGAAGCCCGTGGTCGGCGTCGGTCGCTTCACCTCGCCCGATGCCATGGTGACGCAGATCCGGTCGGGCGTGCTCGACTTCATCGGCGCCGCGCGCCCCTCGATCGCCGACCCGTTCCTGCCGAAAAAGATCGAGGCCGGGCGGTACGACGACATCCGTGAATGCATCGGCTGCAACATCTGCGTGTCGAGTGACATGCTCTCCGTGCCGATCCGCTGCACGCAGAACCCGACCATGGGCGAGGAATGGCGCCGCGGCTGGCATCCGGAGCGCATCGAGACGCGGGTGGCGGACGAGCGCGTGCTCGTGATCGGCGCCGGGCCCGCCGGGCTTGAGGCGGCGCTGGCGCTCGGCCGGCGCGGCCACGACGTCGCCCTCGCGGAGGCGTCGGAGCGGCTCGGCGGTCGCATCCTCACCGAATCGACGCTGCCGGGGCTTCGGTCCTGGTCGCGGGTCGCCGACTACCGCATCGGTCAGCTCGGCAAGCTGGCGAATGTCGCCATCTATCCGGCGAGCCCGATGACGGCCGACGACGTGCTTGCCTTCGGGGCGCAGCATGTCGCGATCGCCACCGGATCCGTCTGGCGCCGTGACGGAGCGGGCCGCACCCATCTCGACGGGCTGACGATCGCGCCAGGCGCAGCCGTGCTCTCGCCGGACGACATCCTGAAGGGCACCACGCCGCCGCCCGGCCCGGTAGTGGTCTATGACGATGAGCACTACGTGATGGCGGGCGCCATCGCCGAGCGCCTGGCGCTCGCCGGCCACGCCGTGACGCTGGTGACGCCCGCTGCACTCGTCAGCGAATGGACGGTGCAGACGCTCGAACAGGGGCGCATCGAGCGCCGGCTTGCGGAAGCGGGGGTCACGATCGCCACGCGCGTCTCGGCGGTGGCGGTCGAGCCTGGGCGCTTCATGGCAACCGACGACGTCACACGCCGGGAGCGGGTTTTCGACTGCGCGTCCGTCGTGCTGGTGACGATGCGCGACCCGGTCGATGCGCTCGCCCGCGACCTCGCCGCCCGGAAGGCCGAATGGGCCGATGCCGGCCTGCGCTCGGTGACGACCATCGGCGATGCGCTGGCACCAGCGATGATCGTGCACGCCGTCCATGCCGGCCATCTCTACGCCCGCACGCTCGGCACCCCGATCAACCGCGACGCCGTCCCGTTCTTGAGGGACCCGCCGCGCTGAGCACGTGTCGTCATCCCGGACAAGCGGCGGCGCACAGCGGCGCCTCGCTGATCCGGGATCGTAGTGGGGTTGGCGCTACTCGCGACATACCTGCACCCGGTCCCGGATCTGCGCCGCAGCGGTACCCGCTGCAGCGCGTCCGGGATGACGGGGAGCGTGGAGCGTCCGGGACGGCCCGTCTTTCACTCACCCGGCGGTGAGCACGCTCTCCAGGATGTCGAGGCCTTCCTTCAGCACTTCGGGCTGGATCGTCAGTGGCGCGAGCAGACGGACGGTCTCGCCGAAGACGCCGCAGGTCAGGATCAGGAGACCCTTGTCCATGCACGCGCCCGCGAGTGCCTTGGCGGCGGCCGGATCCGGCGCATTGCCGCCATGCTCGGTGACGAGTTCGAACGCGACCATGCCGCCGAGATTGCGGATGTCGCCGATCGGCTTGCCGGTCTTCTTCTGCTTGATCGCCTTGAGGCGGCTGACCATCGCCTCGCCCTGGTCGAGCGATTTCTGCAGCAGGTTCTCGGTCTCGAAGGCTTCGATGACGCCGAGCGCGGCGGCGCAGGCGACCGGGTTGCCGGCATAGGTGCCGCCGAGACCGCCCGGATCCGGCGCGTCCATGATCTTGGCCCGACCGACGACGCCGGCGAGCGGGAAGCCGCCGGCTAGCGACTTCGCCGTGGTGATCAGATCGGGTTCAACCCCGAAATGCTCCATGGCGAACCACTTGCCGGTGCGCCCGAAGCCCGACTGGATCTCGTCGGCGATGAAGACGATGCCGTGTTCGTCGCACAGCGCGCGCAGCTTTTCCATGAAGGCCTGCGGCGCGACATAGAAACCGCCTTCGCCCTGCACCGGCTCGACGACGATCGCCGCGACGTTCTTCGGGTCGACGTCGGTCTTGAACAGCCACTGCAGCGTCAGCATCGTGTGCTCGACCGAGAGGCCCTTGTGCTCGATCGGATAGGGCACGCGCCAAACGCCGCCGGGGAAGGGGCCGAACTTCGTCTTGTAGGGGACGACCTTGCCGGTCATCGCCATGGTGAGCAGCGTGCGGCCGTGGAAGGCGCCCGTGAACACGATCACGTCGGAGCGTCCGGTCGCGGCGCGGGCGATCTTGATCGAGTTCTCGACGGCCTCGGCGCCGGTCGTGACGAGCAGCGTCTTCTTCTCGCCCGAGATCGGGACGATCGAGTTCAGCTTCTCTGCGAGCTCGACGAAGGGCTCGTAGGGCGAGACCATGAAGCAGGTGTGGGTGAAGCGCTCGAGCTGCTCATGCACGCGGCGCATCACCTTGGGGTGGCGGTGACCCGTGTTGAGCACGGCGATGCCGCCGCCGAAATCGATGAAACGGCGACCCTCGACGTCCCACATCTCCGAATTCTCGGCATGGGCGGCGAAGATCGGCGCCGCCATGCCGACGCCACGCGCCACGGCGGCGCTACGGCGTGCGACGAGCTCGGCATTGGACTGGGCGTTGCGACGCATCTCGGCTGAATCGGGCATGATGACCTCTCGGGGCTGGCGCGCGGCGCCGGGCTTCCTCTGGCTGACCGGTCGGTGGCGCTTTTCCGCGATGGCGGGGCGCGGCCGGTCCGTTTGCTGCGCGTTCCGTGTTCAGATCCGGATGGCCGAGACGGTGAGACGACCTGGGACGTGACCTCGGGGCTATCCGGCGTGGCACAATTGGAGCCTGCGCCCTCCAGCACTAGCCCAAGCCGACGGGGGGTGTCCAGTGCAGCCCCATAAAGGCGAAAAGGTCCAACCCCTTGGGGCCGGACCTTCCGCAGACCTGGTGCCGCCTAATGTGCAGGTCTCACGCGGCGCGCTTTGCAACCGGACGCAGCTTCGCGGCCATTTCCTTCACTTCCTCGCCTTCCATCAGCGTTTCGGTGTCGACCGGCAGGGTGGTGCTCGAGGACGGCATGATGAGTTCGCCGTTGCGGGCACGCTCGGCAAGGCGCGTGGCCTTCGCGGCATGGCCGTCGAGCACTTCCGCGATGGCCCGGTCGAGGCCGTCGACCCGCGACACGAAGTCGTCGCGGAAGGCCGTCAGCAGGTTGCTGATCTGCTCGCGGGCCGAGATGGCGGACCCGCTGAGATCACCGCATTCGTGACCGAGTCCACCCGTGAACGCTTCCAGCATTTCCTTGATGTTCATTCTACGCTCCCGTTAGGTCGCCTTGCGGCCCATGCGCGGCTTTCGCCGCTTGGTTTCTCTCTCGAATGCCTGACGACCATCTTCGGACAGCCGTCAGGGGATGCTCACCCGAAGATCTCGACCGTCGAGGGATCGGCCGCGGTCACCGAACGATGGTTTGTCCTGATCAAGGGTTGGACGGCCCCACCAGTCGCTCAGTCGACTGCGATCGTTCTTCGTGAGCAACCGAAGTTGTCACGGAATTCTTCGACAGAAGAGGCTGGTTTTCTGGGCCGCATGGAGACTGTTTGCAGAATCCAACAGAAAACCATCGAGTTAACACTTTGGTAATCAATGCAAAATTCAGATACAGAGTCAAGAAGCCAAGATTTTCATGAAAAAGCAGATTCAAGGATGGTTAACGACGGAACGAAGACGCATATCCATCAACGTAAAATCAAAGTATAGATTTATGAAATCACGAAGTTTGGATGATGTACGGAAATTTGTACGATCCGGGACAAATTTATGACAGAATCTTTACATCGATCATGAAGACCAAATGAAGTCGACCTCAAGTCAGCAAAAGTACTGGCACCTAAATACCGCGAGCGATCGATCGCATCTATACCCGAAGAAGAACGGAGACCATCTGTGTTCTTCTTTGCAGTGAAATCTCGCTCGGCAAGGCGCAGGCGACGCAAAAACAGGGCTGTCCGGGTCGGAAACCAGCATCGCGGACGGTGATCACTGTCCAATATCGGGGCAGGAAATGTTGTGGTGTGGTAACATGGTGCGTGACATCGTCGAGCGCTTTCCGGTTGCTTGAAAGAGCTGGATCGACTGTCGGACGGTGAGTCATCCGGCAAGATCACGCCGCTCTATACTCGGTCGCTCGACGTCGTGTTCCATCGATGCGCGGTCCTGACGTCGTCATCGGATCGCGAAGGCGCTCACCATCATGCCGAGAACGTAGAGCGGCACGCCGAACCCGCTGTACCACAGCGCCCGCTCTACCGGCGTCTGCAGGAAACGGCGCATCATCACGAGCTGGGCGAGCACAAGCGCCGCGACAGCGAGCGCGTGGAACGGGCTTCCCCAGGCGACCAGCAGGGCGATGACGACGAGCTGAGGCGCGACCATGATCGCGCAGGCGGCCCGGGCTGCCCCGTCCGGCCCCATCAGCACGGGCAGCGAGCCGATGCCCATCTGCCGGTCGCCCTTGATCGACTTGAAATCGTTGAGCGTCATGATGCCGTGCGCGCCGATGCTGTAGAGAGAGGCGAGAACGAGGATCGGCAGGCCGGGCAAGGCGCCGCCCAGCATCGCCGCCGCGCCGGTGACCCAGGCGAGGCCCTCATAGGAAAAGCCGCAGGCGGCATTGCCGAGCCAGCCGTTCTGCTTCAGCCGCAGCGGCGGCGCGCTGTAGGCCCAGGCGAGCGCGAGACCGATGATCGCCGAGATCAGCACCCATTGGCCGAGAGCGGCCGCCATGGCGAGCGACAGTCCGGTCCAGATCACGGCGATGTAGAAGCCCCAGCGACCGGGAATGCGCCCCGACGGGATCGGCCGGTGCGGCTCGTTGATCGCGTCCACGTGCCGGTCGTACCAGTCGTTGATCGCCTGACTCATGGCGCAGACGAGCGGGCCGGCGAGGATCATGCCGGCGAGGACGAGACCCCAGCGCTCCGTGATCGACACGCCGGAGGATACGACCCCGCAGGCAAAGGCCCACATCGGCGGAAACCAGGTGATCGGCTTCAGCAGTTCGAGGACGGCCGAGGGTTCCGGATAACGTGTTGCCTGCGTCGCCGTCATGGGCCCCCGCGACTGTCCTGTTCCCCTGCGTGACACCACGGGGGTATGAAACTCTACCCGACCCGGGACCGGTCCAGCGTCCGTCAAAACGCTGACGCCCGTTCGGTGACCTTGTTCCCGACAGTACACAAAACCCTAAGTGATCGTGTAGTACTAAGACCGTGCGACGGGGAGAGGCCGATGATTTCGCGGTACTTGTTTGCGCTTTTTTGGTTGTTGGTCGCGTTTTTTGCCACCATGTCCACCAGTCACGCAGGCGAACGCTTCGCGCTCATCATCGGTAACGGCGCCTATCAGAACGTCACCCGGCTGACCAATCCGGCCAATGATGCGGCCGACCTTGCCAAAAAGCTCGAGGGCATGGGTTTTTCGGTCGAGCTGCAGACCGACCTCGGCAAGGCCGCGCTGGAAGGCGCCGTGGCCGATTTCGCCGACCGCGCGGCGGCGGCCGAGATCGCGCTCGTCTTTTTCGCCGGTCACGGCCTCGAGGTCGACCGGCAGAACTATCTGATCCCGGTCGATGCCAAGCTGGCGTCCGATCGTCGCCTGCCGGTCGAGGCCGTGAGCCTCGATACGGTGCTGGGCCTGCTCGACGGCGTGGCGGGCCTGAAACTCGTCCTGATCGACGCCTGCCGCAACAACCCGTTCAGCGCGACCATGCGCATGACGAAGGCGAACCGCTCGGTCGGTCGCGGCCTGTCGCGTGTCGAGGCGGACAACGGCACGCTGATCAGTTTCGCCGCGAAGGAGGGAACCGTGGCCGCCGACGGCGACGGTCGCAACAGCCCGTTCACGGCCGCCCTCCTCGACCATCTCGGCGAACCGGGTGTCGAGATCAATTTCCTGTTCCGGAAAGTCCGCGACAGCGTGATCAGCGCGACCAACGGCCAGCAGGAGCCTTATCTCTCCGCCTCGCTGCCCAGCGAGGCGATCTATCTCGTGCCGCCGACACCGGCACCGGCCGCGCCGGAAGCGGCGCCCGCCGCCGAGGTTGCGACGCCCACGGTCGTGGAGCCCGCAACCGACACGGCCGCGATCGAGGTGTCCTTCTGGGAATCGATCCGTGATTCCGACGATGTCGCCGTCTTCGACGCCTATCTGGCGAAATATCCGAACGGGGCTTTCGCGCCGATCGCGGCGATCAGGCGCGACAAGCTGAAGGCGGCCGCCGAGAAAGCGCAGACGGAAGTGGCGAGCCTGCCGTCCGGCCTCGCGCCGGCGGAGACCGCCACCCCCGTGACCCGTGAAACCGTGCTGGCCCTCCAGACCGAACTCAACCGTATCGGGTGCTCGACCCAGAAGCCCGATGGCGCCTGGGGCAATGTGAGCCGCGATGCGTTGACGGCCTTTTCGCAAGCGACGGGCGTGAAACTCGCCTCACTGGAGCCTGACCCCGCAATCCTCGACATGCTGCGGGCCCGCGAAGGCCGGGTCTGCCCGCTTGCCTGCGGTTCCCGGGAAGTGGAGAAGGGCGGCAAATGTGTCGCGAAAACCTGCCGCAAGGGCGAAACGCTCGACCGCAACGGGCGCTGCGTGCTTGAAACGGCCATCGTGAAACCGGCCAAGCCCGCCGACGAGATCAAGATCGCCAAGCCTGCCGCTGGCGAGAGCAGGCTCGCCTGCCGTCGGCGCGTGTCCAAGGAGTGCCAGTCCAAGGTCTGGATGGGATCGCAGTACTGGTTCCTCTACTGCGAGAAGAAGGTTGCGGAGACGTGCAGGTGACGCCCCTCGAGTGAGAAGCGAGGCGACCGGCGGCCGGATTGCCGAACAGCAACGCGCCCGACTGTGATCGGTGCTCCGCGAACCTTATGGCTCGACGGGTCACTCGGCCTGTCATCTCCATCTCTTTTCGACGACATGCCCTCGGCAACAAGCGCCCTTCCGTAAGGTCGCCTCAATCGATTTGACAATGTTTCGTTAATGTCCGTTTATGGTCAGACGAATGTGTTGGGCAAAACAGGGAACGAGCCAGGCCAGCATGACTTCGGTTTTGCGGAGGGTTTCGCGCTCGGGTTCAAAGGCCGTTGCGGTCATGAAAGGCCAACAACATTCCGGGGACGGGAGTGACCCTACGGATCATGTCCCTGAGCGTGGTGTAGCTGCTGGTACAGTCACCGTTGGTTTCCGGCTCGGCCGGGACGCTTGTCAGGCTGCCATGTCCGGCAGTCCGACGAGGGGATCATCGCCGAGGGCGGTGATTGTCTCAAGGGTCA
>JBKDKQ010000033.1:0-80337 GCA_046344875.1 Labrys sp. (in: a-proteobacteria)
GTGGATCTCCGACATCCTGCTCGAGCAGTTCGGCATCTACATCCAGCCGATCAACTACCCGACCGTCCCGCGCGGAACCGAGCGCCTGCGCATCACCCCATCCCCCCTCCACTCCGACGCCGACATCGACCATCTCGTCGCAGCCCTCGGCTCGCTGTGGTCACAATGCGCCCTCGCAAGGGCCGTCGCGTGAGGCCATGCAGGCGATCTCGCTCTCCGTCTTCCGCTTCGACGGGTTTTTCCCGCGAATGTGGGCGTTTTCCCAGATGGGTCTGGCGCGCGCACCGCTGCGGCGGATGACGGGGATCGGGTTCTTCAAGCTCTTCGGCACCGGGAGTGGCGAAGGTTTCACGCCGATCCCCAATCTCGGCGTCTATGCGATCCTCGCGACCTGGCCGTCCCTTGCCGAGGCGCGGGCGGCCGTCGAGGAGGGGCGCGTCTTCCGGCGCTACCGGCAGCACGCGAGCGAACACTGCACCGTCTATCTCTCGGCGATCACGAGCCGCGGCGCCTGGGACGGCGCGCCGCCCTTCGCCGTCGGCAAGGACCCCGCGCCAACGGGTCCGATCGCTGTTCTGACCCGCGCCACGGTCAAGAGGCGGCATCTGATCGGTTTCTGGCGCCATACGCCCGACATCAGCGCAACCGTGCGCGATCAGGACCATCTCCTGTTCAAGATCGGTCTCGGCGAGGTACCCTGGCTGCAGCAGGTCACCTTCTCGATCTGGGATGACGCCGAGGCGATGAAGGCCTTCGCCTATCGCAGTGCCGCCCATGCGACCGCAATCCGCCATGTGCGCGAGGGCGGCTATTTCAAGGAAGAGCTCTATGCCCGGTTCCGGGTGCTGGCATCCGACGGCCGGTGGCAGGGCCACGCCGTCCTGCCCACACCCGGCGAGGAACCCGCCCGTGCCGCGTGAGCGCGATGCCGGCGGCGGGCCGGTGGAAAGGATCGAACGGCCATGACCGTGCAACGCGCCCATACCGCCGACCGCGATCCGGCACAGCCGGCGATCATGATTCCCGGCATTGGCGAGGACGGCCACCTGTTTCCGATCGAGAAGCTCGAGGCCCATCGCCGCAAGGTGTTTCACCTCGCGATCTCGGTCTTCGTCTTTGATGGCGACGCCCTCTTGATCCAGCGCCGCGCAGCGACAAAGTATCATTGCGGCGGGCTGTGGGCGAACACCTGCTGCACCCATCCGCATTGGGGGGAGACGGTGGAGGCCGCCGCCGGCCGACGGCTCGGCGAGGAGCTCGGCTTCACCCTCCCGCTCGCGGCGACGCGGGTCGTCGAATACTCAGCCGATGTCGGAAACGGCCTGTGGGAGCATGAGCGCGTCACGATGTTTCTGGGTCAGGCGGACGCCCGGACGCTGCCGGTCGCGCCCGACCCGGAGGAAGTGATGGACACGCGCTGGGTGACGGGCGATGCGCTGCGGGCCGAGATCGACGCCCGGCCGGAGGCCTTCACGCCCTGGTTCCGCATCTATGTCGCGCGCTACCCCGATCTGCGCTTCTGACACGTCCGGACGCGTCACGACGCCCCGACCCGACGCCGCCCGGTTGCAGATTACGGCCCGTCGGTTGAGGACCTGAAACTCGCGTGACGAAAGCGGACCGCCTGGATGACGGCCCGCATGCCCTTGCTCTGTGTCACGCCTTTGCTCCGGGCATGGTGCGTCCGTCGGGCGGGGGTACCCGCCCGACCACTCTCATTTGCCCCGTCCGCCCGACAGCAGCGGCAGGCCGAGGGCAGCTGAGAAGGGCGTCGTGCTGCCCTTGACGAGACTGCCGCGCGGCTTCGACGATCGTGACACGGTCGGCATGCCGAACAGCGATGAGAAGGGCGTTGAACTGCGGGTGAGGGCCGGAAAGACGCGCCCCGACAGGACGAAGCTGTCGCTGTCGAGCAGCACCGGCAGATGGCGGTTCGGCGCGAGGGGCCGCCGGTCGACTGATCCTATGTAGAACTCCTCGCGGGCAAGGCCGCTGGCGACCGGGCCATGTCCGTCGAGCGCCGCGGCGACGTCGAGCGCGGTTCCGAAGGGCGCGCGGGCGATCACCAGGGCCGCATCGCCCACGAGCTGACCCGCATAGGCCTGGGCCGCCTTCGACGGCACCCCCGCCGTCTGAATGGCGGCTGCGGCCGCGCCGTGATCGGCCATGGCGGCGACGATCTCGACCGCGCCCTCCTGACGCAGGCCCTTAGCCTGCAACGCCTTGGCGGCCGCCGCGGCCGTCGCCTGTGTCGAGAAAAGTCGCGTGATGATCGTGGTCATGGCCACTCTCCTTTGGCTGCGGGGGAACGTTCGGCACGCAAGAGACGAAACGGCAGACGGCTCGACCCGACGCGGCGTCGGAACCGACCACAGGTAAAACGGGCAGACCGGCGGGCGGTCATCCGCGAACGCCGTCGCGCAGGGCGTCGGCCGCAGAGACAGCGCCACGCGCGGGCCTCAGCCCGAGCAACGGCAGCATCACTGCGAGCGCCAGGCACAGGAACAGGATTTCGAGCCCATAAACGACGATGTAGCCGCTTGCATGGCTACCACCGGTGCCGGCCGCGAGCCCGCCCGCGACGACATCGCGGACAATGCCGCCGAGCGCGATCGCCGTTCCGGCAGCGGACGCCTGCACCGCTCCCCAGGCGCCAAGTGCAAGGCCGGCCTGTCCGGCCGGGGCCTGCTGCATGGTGGCCGTCAGCGTGCCGTGACCAAAGAGCCCGGCGCCGAACCCGATCAGGAGGGTTCCGATCACGAAGGGCCAGGCGGCATAGAGGGGGGCCGCCGCGATGACGAGGGCGAAGGCAGGGATCCCGACGACAAGGCCAAAGCCTGCCATGCGGAACGGATCTGCGCCGCGGCTCAGCACCCGCGAGGCGAGACCAAATCCGGTAAGGCCGCCGACCGCCAGCAGCGCCGTGAGACGTGTCGTGTCGGCGACGGTCAGGTGCAGCACCTGCCCGCCATAGGGCTCCAGCAGGACATCGGCCATGCCGAAACCGAGCGTGCCGAGGCCGACGATGACGAGGCGGCGCACGGCGTTCGGCCCGGCGACGAAGGCCTGCCAGGATTCGCCGAACTGCGGCTGGCGTCGCGCCGGCTGGTTCGCGGTGCCACGGCGCCGGCCCTCCTGTTTCCAGACCGCGACGACATTGAGAACAAGGGTGATCAGGGCGGAGGCCTGAATGACCTGAATGAGCCGACCGGGCGTGAAATTCGCCAGCGCGATGCCAAACAGTACCGCGCTGACAATCATGCCGAGGAGGAGCATGACATACATCAGCCCGACGACCTTGGGCTGTGCCTCCGGCGGCGCGAGGTCCGTCGCGAGCGCGAGACCGACGGTCTGCACCATGTGGAGACCGGCACCGACCAGAAGGAACGCCGTGCCCGCCCCGACATAGCCGATCCAGACCGGCGCCTGGCTCGCATGCCCCTGGCCTGCCAGCACCAAGAGCGCGAAGGGCATGATGGCGAGACCGCCGAATTGCAGCATGGTTCCCTTCCAGATGAAGGGGACGCGCCGCCAACCGAGCGCTGAGGTATGGATGTCGGAGCGAAAGCCGATCAGGGCGCGGAACGGCGCGAAGAGAAGCGGCAGCGAGATCATGATGCCGACGAGCGAGGCCGGCACGCCGAGTTCGACGATCATCACGCGGTTCAGCGTGCCGATGACGAGCACCAGCGCCATGCCGACCGAGACCTGAAACAGCGACAGCCGCAGCAGGCGGCTGAGCGGCAGTTCGTCACTCGCCACATCCGCGAAGGGCAGGAAGCGGGGACCGAGACCGGCAAGCGTGTTCAGGGCGGATTGTCGGAGCGGAATCATCGGCACAGACCTCGACATCGCTGTCCGATCGCCGCCCCCTCGCCCGACTGCTCGTCGGACAGGCCGGCCGGTTGTGCGAGAAGCCGCGCAACCGCAGGCCTGGGACCAGGCGGCGATCCGGATGATCGTCGTCAGACGGCTTTCGTGAGGTCGGAACCGGAAGCCCCGGCCTCACTTTTTGCGGGACACGGTCAAGCCGCTCACTTGGCGATGACTTGACCAGCGCTTGCCACTGTCACCGCTTCGCCCGGCGTGAAGACGACCTTTGCCGTCCGGCCATCCGGCAGAACGACCGTCGCCTGCTGGGCGAGATCGGGCGAGGACTGTCCGGCCCCGTTGAACAGCACCACGGCATTGGATCCGACCACGGTCGCATCCGGCGTGGTCACGGCAGCTGCCTTCGTCACGGGCTTGCCTTCAAGGAAGGATGGCAACCAGGTCGTGTTCAGCAGGATCTGCGTATGAACATACAAGGATCCAACCGCGACAGCGCCCAAGAACAACGGGATGCCGACCGTCGGCTTAACGACAAGCCAAATCTTGGCATTGTTCATGATTCACTCTCCTCAGCCGAACCAAGGTGTGTAGATAAAGGCGAGGATGTGCGCGAGCAGAGCGATGAAGCCAAATACTCGCGTACCGTCGATCACGTGTCTATGCAGTTCTTCTGCTTCACCCACAGTCAGGCCGGTTGGCCAGACTTTTTCTGGGTCATAGTTCATGGCTGCGCCTCCTCGATAGGTTTACCGTCGTAGATCGTGCGTAACCCGCACGTCGGTTGCGACGAGCTCAAAGCATTTCCTGTTACCAGTGAAATTCTTTTAGTCGTCTCACACCAAAACTGTCACACTAAAGCAACAGTTTCAAGTGTATCTTTTTTCGTTTTACATCACCTTTTCGATGAATAAGAACGATTAGCATTTCATTTTCTTGTCTGTTGCAATGGCGCAACAGACAAGAATCGTACAAAATCATTGGATGCTGACTGACCGGTCATCACCCAGTCGAAGGAAAAGAGGGGCGCCGAGATCGGCGCCCCGTCCTGACACGTGTTCGAGGCGGGTCATTGGGGGGTCGCCCCGCCAAGCTCGGTCAGGTAGTTCTGGAGCATGCTGACACCCAGCAGCGGCTTGTTCACACCCTGGTGGCAGGTGGAGCAGCCGACCTTCGCCACGTCCCCCGCCTTGCCGAGGCGATGGGGCGGGAACACCGGTGTCAGCGGCACGAGGTAGTCCTTGTTCAGGGCCCGGGCCATGCGGATGCCATGCCAGGCCGTCACACGCTGGACGGGGCTCTGATCCCAATCGTTGAAGGCGCGGGAGTTGTGGCAGAAGGTGCAATTCACGCCGAGCGCTTCGGACATGTAGATCATGAGGGCGTAGGTCGATTCGGTGTCCATGATCGTCGCCTTGTTACCCGAGGGCAGCGCGGTCAGCGTGTGGACACGGATGTTGCGATCACCCAGCAGGTAGTCAGACAGGGCATCGTAGGGCAGTGATGTCTTGCCGGCATTCACGGCGACGACGTTCTGGCCATTGCGGAAGCCGAGCCATCCCTTCATCTGGGCAGGGCCGGTGTCCTTAAACCAGACCTGGGCCGGAACCGGCTGGCCACGATGGCACGTGTAGCAAGTGACGCCCGTCGCGGCGACGTGGTTCTTCCATTCGCCATTGATGGTGCGCGTCATCTCGATCATGCGCCGGGCGACGATCTTGGTGTAGAGACCGTCATCCGCCATGTTCTCGACATTGTGGCAGTAGGCGCAGCCGGCGTTGTCGCCTTCCGTCGGCGCCACCCAGGTGGTGATGTTCGCCATCAGGGTATTGAACTGGTCCTCGGTCAGATCACCCAGCACCTGGACGTTCTTGTAGACGTCGGTGAGTTCCTTGACCTTCGGTCCGGTGGTGTCGGTCGCCACGAGCGACTCGGGGATCGCATTCGCGACCTTGAGCGCCGTGACCGCCTCCCGATCATAGACCTGCTCCATCGCGGTGCCGCGGAAGCCGGTCTGCTGCGTATCGACGGGGGGCAGGTCCCACCCGGCCTTCCAGACCATGATGATGGTGAGAAGCGCGAGAATGGTCCCGCCGATGAGGGCCGCGAGTTTCATTGGCCAGCTCCCGCCGCGATCGAGGGGTCAATCACCGTTCCGAAGACATTCGGATAGGGCGGGACGATCCCGTGCTTGATGCCCCACAGGTACCAGTTGTCGACGACGGTGCCGGTCAGAAGGATGCCGATGCCGCCGGTCAGGGGCGTGAGGACAGCAAACCACCAGGCCCAGCGATGGATCGATTCCATGGTGGCGTTGAAGCCCATGGTCCAGCGCCAGAAGAGGGCGGCGCGCTCGGAAGCCGTGCCACGATCCGTGATCTGTTCGATCTCACGTTCACCGCCATACCGCGTGACCGCCAGAATGGTGCCGCCATGCATCGCGAAGAGCAGGACGGAGCCGTAGAGAAAGACGATCGAGAGGCAGTGGAACGGATTGTAGTAGAGATTGCCGTAGCGGATCGAGAAGGCCGTGGTCCAGTCGAGATGCGGCAGGATGCCGAAGGGCACCGCTTCCGACCAGCTGCCCATCAGCAGCGGACGGATGAAGCCGAGCACGAGGAACAGCCAGATCGCGGAGGCGAAGGCCCAGGCGGTGTGGGTGCCGAGACCGAGCGCAATGGCGCGGCGATACATGCGTACCCACCACAAGAGCACGGACACGGTGAGGAAGAGGCCGGAGATCACCCACCAGCCGCCCTTGTCGAGCGCAGGAATGATCTTGAAGCCTTCAGAGGGCGGCGGTGGCTCGAGCGCGAGCCAGGGCAGCTGGCGGACGAACTCGATCGGATTCCAGCCGACAGACGCCAGCATGTTGAAGCCGATGATGGTGAAGCCGATCGTGAAGGTGATCAGCGACGCGATGCCAAGCCCACCCAGATAGATCGGCCCGAGCTGCGCGTTGCCGAGCTTCCCGAACAGGTTGGAATAGACCGGCGTGCCGATGCGCTCGCGGGCACCATTGGGGATCGGCACGCCCATGTCAGGGGCGGTCTGGACCTGAACGCGGGTAAAGAGGCTGTAGTAGTCCTTCATGGGTCGCCCCTCCTCATGCCCAGATCGGCAGCGACAGCCACCAGTTCCACCATTCGGGCCATCCTTTGTTCCAGAAGGGTCCGCTGATCACGATGCAGACGGCGCTCCAGAAGACCGCCGCGAGGGCGAGGAACAGGCCGAGCCGGTGAATGCCGAGCGTGCCGATCGAGTAGCCGATCGCATCCCGGAAGTAGGTGTCTTCGTACTCAGGTGATTTGACGGTTTCGCCGGCGCCCGGATTGGTCGCGGACAGAACAAGCGAGCCGTGCAGCGACAGGGCGAACGTCGTGGTGAAGAAGAATGTCACCGCGATCATGTGCGCCGGATTGTAGTGGAAGTGCAGATACTGGTAGCCCGTGTTCGACACCCAATCGAGATGGCTGAAGATACCGTATGGGAAGCCGTGTCCCCAGGCGCCCATCAGGAACGGGCGGATCACGACGAGGGTGACATAGGCGAGGATCGCGAAGCTGAAGGCGAAGGGCACGTGATAGCCGATGCCGAGCTTGCGGCAGATCTCGACCTCGCGCAGGGCCCAGGATCCGAAGGCGCCGATGGCGCAGATCGTGATGATCTGCCACAGGCCGCCTTCCTTGAGCGGGGCGAAACCGAGACCGTATTTCAGGTCGGGCGGCGCGATGTTGATCTGCCACACGTTCCAGGTCGGGCCGATCGCCGCTCCGTAGAGAATGAGGGCCGTGCCGACAAACACGAAGAACGCCGTCGTAACGCCGAAGAAACCGACATAGAAGGGGCCGACCCAGAAGTCGAACAGATCGCCGCCGATCAGCGTTCCGCCGCGAACCCGATATTTTCGTTCGAAACTGAGCAATGCCATCGTCTGCTCCTCCCCTGCCACGTCGAACTCTCCGCGGCGCAGGCGCGCCGGCGGTGTCGGCGGCGGGCAGTCCGGGGACGCACCCCGTGTCCTGTCCGCCACCGGAGGTCACCCGATGCCGCCGGTCCGACGAGGCGGAACAGCGGCAGGGGGCGGCCGTGAGGTCGGCTTATTGTACCGCCGAGCCCAGCAGCCAGTTGAACCGCTCGGTGCTGAGAAGAACCAAGTGGATCATGACGGCGAGGGCGAACAGGAACACGCCCTGTGCGACCAGAACGCGCCGCGGATCGAAGACTTTCCAAATGCGCCACATGTTCTGGCTCCCTTAAGAGATCAGCGTGAGAACGCTATGGGCAGCCGTCGAAACGCCGTCCATCATCTGTGCGTAGCCCTTCGGACCTGGAATCCAGGGCCTCCAGAACCAGACCAGGAGGTGCGCGACCACAGCAATCGCTACAAACAGGAACATGCCCTGCATGTAGTAGTTGTGGAACTCCTGGGCCTCTGCGTCAGAAATACCTGACCAGGCGCCATCTTTATCAGCCATTGTTATTCCTCCGACTGAAAGGCCTTTCGGCCGTTACCGCACACTCCTTGCGGCAAGGAACATCACGACCCGAGTGGCCGCGAATTTTCGCCGGGCGGGCGGCCCGGACGAAACCAATGCCGACTAGCCCATGAACACGGCGGGGATGGCGATCCCCGTCATGGCGCGGGCCTGTGAGAACACGTTGCCCTCCGCACAGGCTCCGAGGAGCTTGTCGCGCCGGGCGCGCGGCAGAAGCCGCGCCGCGATCGCGATCGCGAGGAAGACGGGGAAGGCGATGATCGTCACGAGCACATACTCGCGGCGCGAGGCGCGGCGGGTGGACGCCCGCGTCGGGCGAACCGGGCCCGCGGCGGCTGCCGCCGAGCGATCCGGTGATGCGTGCGTCGGCACGATCGGAGCAGCGAGGCTGTTCATGCGGCGTGACCCTCCAGAAGGGCCTGGCGGGTCGCGACAACCCGTTCGGCCGTGATACGCGGTTCGGCGTGGCGGCGAGCCGCCCTTTCAGCCGCGTCGCGCAGGCGCTTGGCGGCGGAAATGCGAACGAGGACGGGCTCGTCCTCGACGAAATGATCGAAAGCGGACTTGGCCGCCTCGTCCCAGGGGAGTTCCTCGTGCAGGCGCGACGGCGTGGGCTCGACCATGTCGAGCTGGGTGCCGAGCGGCAGGATCGCGAACAGCGCGTCGAACAGCGCGTTGCACACTTCCTGGATGAGGTAGGTCGCGCCCGAATAACCCATGAAGGGCGTGCCGGTGTGGCGACGGATGATCGAGCCCGGGAAGGAGGCCGGGATGTAGGTCGAACGGCCGCCGGTCTCGGCGAGATACATGCGCTCATTGAAGGAGCCGAACAGGATCAGCGGCGGCTTCGTCCGGACGAGGTCGCGCACGGCCGCGTTGTCGGTCTTCTGCCCGGGCTTGCGGGCCACCGCGAAGGTGCAAGGAAGCCCCATCTCCTGCTCGAGGAAGTTCCGCAGGCCCCGCGCATAGGTCTCGTTGGCGACGACGGCGAAGCTCGCCGTGCCGAAGAAGTCCTGGGTGACCGAGCGCCACAGGTCCCACAGCGGCTTGATCGTGGTGTGCTTCTCGCGCTCGATGAACGGCTCCGGGTCGACGCCGACGAGTTCGCCGAGCGCACGCAGGAACTTGGTCGTCGAGTGCAGGCCGATCGGCGCCTGGAGATAGGGCCGGTCGAGCGCCTCGCAGAGCAGCCGCCCGAACTCGCGGTACAGACAGACGTTGACGTCAGCGTCAATCAGCCGCCCGACATCGGCGAGATGGCTACCGAGCGGGAAGACGAGGTTGACCTCGCAGCCGATCCCCTCGATCAGGCGTCGGATCTCGGCGAGGTCGGAGGGCATGTTGAACGTGCCGTAGATCGCGCCGACGATGTTGACGCGCGGCTTGTCGCCGTCCTTGCGGGGGCGCGGACGCGGCGCCTTGCCGCCCTTCAGGCCGTATTCGGTCCACAGCCATTTCAGAGCGCGGTCGGCGGACTGCCACTGATCCTCGTCGATCGTGCGCGGCAGGAAGCGCTGGATGCCGGTGCCTTCAGGCGTGACGCCGCCGCCGATCATCTCGGCGATCGAGCCGGTGACGACCACGGCGGGTTCGTCGGACCGCAGCACCGCATGGGCGCGCTTCATCGCGCCCTCGGTGCCATTCTGCCCGAGTTCCTCTTCGCCGAGACCGGTGACGACGATCGGCAGCTCATGCGGCGGCAGCGCGTCGGTGTAATGCAGCACCGACGTGACCGGCAGGTTCTCGCAGCCGACGGGGCCGTCGATGATGACCTGCAGGCCCTTGATCGCCGTGAAGACGTAGACGGAACCCCAATAGCCGCCGGCGCGATCGTGATCGAGGACTAGCATCCGACCGCCTCCCCGGTGTCGACGGCGTTCGTCTTCTTCACGCGCGCGGCGTATTTCTTGCGGAACTCAGGCCGGTCGACCGGCACGTCCTCCCAGACGCCGGCGGCATGGCCGGTGCCGACGCCGTCGAAGAAGGCGTGCATCGTCGCCATGCGCTCACGACCGGCCATGGCGGCGTTGATCACCATGGCGAGCGATCCGGCGCCCGCCGGGCCCATCAGAGGACGGGCGGAGATCAGATTGGTGAAATAGAGGGCCGGAATGCCCTTTTCCTTCGCCTTCTGCACCACCGGCGTCGTGCCGATGGCGAGATCGGGCTCGAAGGCGGCCATCGCCGCTAGGTCCTGCTCGAGCGAGGCACGGTACTGGACATGGACGCCACGGGCCTCGAGCCATTCGCGATCGGCGCGCGACTGCTCGGTACGACCGCAGGCGGTGCCGACATAGCGCAGATCCGCCCCGCTCTCGATCAGCAGGCGGCCGACGAGCAGCTCCGATCCCTCATAGCCCGAGAGCGTGATGCGGCCCTTGATCGGCATGGCACCAAGTGCGCCGCGGATCATCGGCAGGATGGCGTTGCGCGCGCTGTCGATGCGCTCACGCGCGACGCCGCAGGCGAGCCCGACCGCCTCCAGCCAGGCGTCCGTGCCGTCGACGCCGACCGGCGCGGAGCCGATGATCGGTCGGCCGGCGGCTTCGAACTCGCGGCAGGAGGCGGCATAGAAGGGATGGATCGCGGCGACCGCCGCGCAGTCGAGCGCGGCATAGAGCTCGCGCCATTCGCGCGTCGGCACGACGGGTCCGGCGGCGAGGCCGAGCGGCTCGAGCATGCGACCAATGCCGACGGGGTCGGCCGGGAACATTTCGCCGAGCAGCGTCACCGTCGGCCGATCGCTGCGCGGATGCGCGGGCGCCTGCACGGGGCCCTGTTCGGCCTCAAGACGGGCGAAGTTGAGCATCGCACCGGCGAGAACGTCCTTCGCCTCGGCATGGGTCGGCACGCCGAAGCCCGGCACGTCGATGCCGATGATGCGGACGCCGTTGATTTCCTTCGGCAAAAGCCGCAGCGGCACGCCCGAGGCAGTGGGCACGCAGAGATTGGTGACGACGACGGCGTCATATTTCTCCGGGTCGGCCAGGGCGAAGACGGCCTCGCGGATGTCCTCGAACAGTTTACCGGTGACGAGCGTCTCGGAGTTGAACGGCACATAGCCGACCGACCGCTTGGCACCGTAGAAATGCGAGGTGAAGGTCAGCCCGTAGACGCAGCAGGCCGAGCCCGACAGCACGGTCGCGGTGCGGCGCATGCGCAGACCGACCCGCAGCGAGCCGAAGGCCGGGCACATGGATTGCGGCTGATCATGCGGCCCCTTGGGATAGTCGGCCGCGTACCGGTCGAGGATCTCGCTCTGGCCGGCGGCGCGGGCCGCTTCGTCCATGGCCGCAGCCCCGGCATGGCAGCCGCCGCCGGTCGCCGCCGGCGCGGTTGCGTCGAGCGATCCGGTGCTCTCGGACGCCGCGACCGCGACACCGTCGAGCGGCACCGAGCCTGCCTGGTCATAGGCAATCTCGGCCGAACCGGTCGGCCTTTCGCGGGAGAGGGGCGTCAGATCGTCCATGGTCGTGCGCCTCACACCGTCTCGTAGATGACTTCGAGGGATGGCCGGGCCTTCGCCTGCGGGCCGCACATGTCTTCGGTCGTCGCGGGCTCGAGGACGAAGTCGCGACCGACGTCGTCACCGGAGAAGAGGCCGAGAAGCTGGTCCTGCGTCAGCGCGGTCGGATGGCGCGGCGGCGCTTCCGCGACGTTCTCGGCCAGCGCCGCGAAGAGCGCGCCCCATTCGCCGTCGGGGCGGCCGATGATCTCGTAGTTTGCGGATTTGCGGCGGATGTCCTCGTTCGCCGGGATCGAGGCGAGCACGGGAATGCCGACTGTTTCGGCGAAGGCCTGCGCCTCGCCCGTTCCGTCATCCTTGTTGATGACGAGGCCCGCGACACCGACATTGCCGCCGAGCTTGCGGAAATACTCGACCGCCGAGCAGACATTGTTGGCGACATAGAGCGACTGCAGGTCGTTCGAGCCGACGACGATGACCTTCTGGCACATGTCACGGGCGATCGGCAGGCCGAACCCGCCGCAGACGACGTCGCCGAGGAAGTCGAGCAGGACATAGTCGAAATCCCACTCGTGGAAGCCGAGCTTCTCCATCAGCTCGAAGCCGTGGATGATGCCGCGGCCGCCGCAGCCGCGACCGACCTCCGGCCCGCCGAGTTCCATGGCAAAGACGCCGTCGCGCTTGAAGCACACGTCGCCGATCTTCACGTCCTCGCCCGCCTGCTTCTTGCGGGACGAGGTTTCGATGATGGTCGGGCAGGCGCGACCGCCGAAGAGCAGAGAGGTGGTGTCGCTCTTCGGGTCGCAGCCGATCAGCAGGACCTTCTTGCCCTGCTGGGCCATCATGTAGCTGAGATTGGCGAGCGTGAAGGATTTGCCGATGCCGCCCTTGCCGTAGATGGCGATCACCTGCGTCTGCTTGGTCACGGGGCCGGTGTGGACGGGGTCCGGCCCGGCGGCAGCCTCGGCGCGGAGCGCGTCCGTCATCGAGCGGGCCTTGGGCGCGTCAATCTTGCCTGGCATCGCGTTCATGCGCATCCCCTCCAGTCGAGAACCATTTTCAGGCAGTTCGGATCACCGAAGGCCGTGCGGTAGGCCTCGGCCGCATCGCGCGCCGGGCGGCGATGGGTGACGAGACCGTCGAGACTGAGCTTTCCGGCCGCGATCAGGGCGCGAACTGCGTCGAGATCGGCCGGCTTCCATTCGGCGGCGACCCTCAGGCGCATCTCGCGCATGAAGGCCGGCGGGAAGGCGAAGCTGAGCGGCTTGTCGTAGAAGCCGGCGAGCACGATCTCGCCGCCGCGCGCGAGCCGTGACACGAGCTGATCGAGAAGGCCGTCGGCGCCGCTGGCGTCCAGAATGACGCGGTAGTCGCGCCGCGGATCCTGCGCCGGGTCGATGACCGCATAGCCGCGCGCACCCTGACGGCGATCGGGATTGAGCTCCCAGACGGTGGGTGGCGCATCGCCGCGGGCGATGACGATGCGGGCGATGAGACGCCCCAGAACGCCGTGGCCGACGATCAGCTCGGGCGCGGGCCCCCCGCCGGCGATGGCGTGATAGGCGGTGGCGGCAAGCGCCAGCAGGACGCCGTCCTCACCGAGATCACCGTCGATGCCGATGGCCCTGTGACCGGGAACGACGACACGGGAGGCTGCGCCGCCGAAGAGGCCGCGCACGTCGCCGAAACAGCGCGCACCGGGGACGAAAACGGTCTGGCCGACGTTGAGACCACTGCGCGCACCAGCCGCCGCGACCCTGCCGACCGACTCATAGCCTGGAACGAGCGGATACCCCATGCCCGGGAAGTCCGGCATGCGGCCGGACCAGAGCAGGCGCTCCGTTCCCGTGGAGATGCCGCTATAGGCGATGTCGACGACGACATCGTCCTCGCCGGCGGGCGCGATCGCGAGCGTGCCGAGAACAAGGTGCTCAGGGCGCTCGAGGATGACGGCCAGGGCATTCATGACAGACAAGTTCCTTGGCGGGCGGCGATCCGGTTGAAGCCGGACCAATTTCCCACTGACTGTCAGTTTAAATTGACAGTTGCGGCTGTCAAGCAACGAGAACACCTACGGGATGGTTTCAGGTGAAAAGATTTTTCGCAGCCGGATCCCGCTTGACAGCGGTCGGCCGCGCGATCAGGGCCGCGCGACGAGCACGCTGGTCAGGAGCGGGCGGCGGGTCGGCAGGGGCTCGACCGAGCGGAAACCGGCCTCGCGGGCGAGGGCGGCGAGGTCTTCGCGGCTGCGCGAGGCGCCGCCCTTCATGGCGAGCAGATAGAAACCGAAATAGGCCGCACCAACCGGTTCCGCGCCCGGCGTGTCGGCCATGGGCTCGGCGATGAGGAGCACGCCGTGGTCGTCGAGCGCGGCGCGCGCCGCCCGCAGGATCGCGAGCGCCTTGCTGCGCTCATGGTCGTAGAGCACCCGAATCAGGCAGGCGACATCGGCGCCGCGCGGCAGAGGATCCCCGAAAAGGTCCCCCCCAGCGACGGTCACACGCCCGGCAAGACCAGCCGCGGCGAACCCTTTCGCGGCGCGCGCGGCGACGGCCGGGAGGTCGAATAGCGTGAAGGCGAGTGAGGGCCAGCGCGCCGCGGCGGCCTTGATGAAGGCCCCCTCCCCGCCGCCGATGTCGAGCAGCCGGCGGTGGCGGCGCATCGGATAGGCATCGAGGATTTCGTCGGCAATGAACTGCTGCGAGACCGCCATCAGGCGGCTGTACTCGGCGACACGGCCATCCTCCAGCGCGCCCGGCGCCGTCGTATCGGCATAGGCCCAGTAGGCGGACAGCCGCGTCGGCGCCTCGCGGTCGCGCAGCAGCGCGACCGGATCGGCGAGATCGGCATAGAGCACCGTATGGTGCTCTATCATCGCGATCACGCCGGGATTGCCCAGAAGCGCCGCCCCGAGATCACCGAGGCCATAGCGATCGCCGGAGCGCTTGTTGAGGAGGCGAAGGGCGACCGCGCCCTCGGCGAGCCGCAGAGTCGAATCGAGGCCGAGGCCGAGGATGGGTGCGAGTTCTGCGACAGTGCGGGGCTCGGCGGCGACGCGCTCGAGCAGCTTCAGGCGCACGCAGGCGTGCAGGATCTGCGAATAGACGAAGCCCGCGACGAGATCGAACAATTCGCGCGAGCGTTTGCGCGCCAGCGACCGCGTCAGCGGAAAGCGGGCCGCGAACCGGTGAAAGGCCGCGCTCTGCAGCAGGCGGTCGCGCAGCGCGTACCAGCGCTCGGCAAGCCCCGCCGGGCGCGGGCCGTGAAAGGCCGCGGGGCGGGGGGATGTCTCGGGGAGCGACACGGGTCAGGCCGCCGACTGGGCGAGTTCCTTCGGGACGAGGCGCTTGGCTTCGTTCTTGATCAGCGAAACGAGCTGATCGGCCCCCGGACAGGGCGGAATGGCGGCGATCGCCGAGGCGACGAGCCCTTCCAGACGGTGCAGCGTTTCGCCGACGCCGAAGGTCGCGACCGCGTTCGGCCGCGCATGGGCCGCGTCCTGGCCGACCGGCTTGCCGATCTCCTCGCTGCTCGACAGCGCATCGCGCAGGTCGTCGGCGACCTGATAAGCCTCGCCGAGCCGTTCGCCGAGCGCGCGCCAGGGATGGGGATCGGCACCCGCCGCGAGCGCGCCGACCATCGCCGAGCCGACGAACAGGGCACCGGTCTTGGCGCGATGGTACTCGACGAGATCGATCATGGGTTCGGCTTCCCAGGCCTGGCCGGCGGTGATCCCGCCCGGCATGCCGACCGCCCGCGCGGCCGCGCCGACGAGCGGCGCGATCCGCGCCGGGGCCTCGATCGCCTCGAGCGCCAGGGTCTCGAAGGCGAGCACGATCAGCGCGTCGCCGCACAGAAGCGCCACCGGTTCGCCGAAGGTCGAATGGACCGAGGGGCGACCGCGCCGCAGCGCCGCGTCGTCGAAACAGGGCATGTCGTCATGCACCAGCGAGGCGCAGTGCAGGAGTTCGACGGCCGCCAAAGCCCCGTCGGTGATCGCCGGAAAATCGTCGCCGCAGGCCTGGGCAACCGCGAGACACAGCCTCGGACGGACACGCGCGCCGCCGGGAAAGACCGCGTAGCGCATGGCCTCGGCGATCTTCGGCGGCGCCTTGCTGCCCGTTGCCCGGCGGATGGCCTTCTCCAGCGCCTGCTCGATGCGAGACCTGACGTCCATGACACGCTCCCGTCGCACGCCGTAACCCGTATCTGTCAGGATTGACTTTCACAGAAAAATGTCAAGTCATATTGACACCAAGTGCAACGGTTCCTCTCCGCCGCCGGCTCGCGGTGGCACCGGGAGCCGGTGTCGACTTGCGAGGATGCCTGTGTGCCCCAAAACCCCGTGGTGATCATCGGCGCCGGCGTCGGCGGCTTGGTAGCGGCCATCGCGCTCGCCGCGCGCGGCCTGCCGGTGACGATCCTCGAAAAAGAGGCGAAGCCCGGCGGAAAAATGCGCGAACTTTCCGTCGGCGACGCGATGATCGATGCCGGGCCGACGGTCTTCACCATGAAATGGGTGTTCGACGAGCTCTTCGAGGGCTTTGGCGCGCGGTTCGAGGACGAGGTGACGCTTCAGCGCGCGGAGGTGCTCGCCCGCCACGCCTGGAGCGCCGACGAGCGGCTCGACCTCTATGCCGATGTCGAGCGCTCGGTCGAGGCGGTAACACGCTTCTCGGGCCCGGCCGAGGGCGAACGGTTCCGCGGCTTCTGCAACCGAACGGCCGAGGTCTATCGCACGCTCGAGGGGCCCTTCCTGCGCGCGTCGCGACCGACGATCCTGTCGCTGCATCAGCGTGTCGGCTGGCGACGCTGGCCGGAACTGCTGCGGCTTCGCCCTCTTTCGACCCTTTGGGGCGCGCTCGGCAGCCATTTCACCGATCCGCGCCTGCGCCAGCTCTATGGGCGCTATGCGACCTATTGCGGCTCCTCGCCGTTTCAGGCCGCGGCGACGCTGATGATCGTCGCCCATGTCGAGCAGGACGGCGTCTGGCTCGTCGTCGGCGGCATGGCGCGCCTTGCGGACGCTCTGTCGCGCGTCGCCCAGCGTCTCGGCGTGACGATCCGCTGTCGCAGCCATGTCGACACGATCCTGACTCAGGACGGTCGCGCGAGCGGCGTCGTTCTCGCCGGCGGCGAGACCATCCCCGCCCGTGCCGTGATCGCGAACTGCGACGCGCAGGCGGTCGCCGGCGGATGTCTCGGCAAGGCGGTGTCCGGCGCCGTGCGGCCGGTGCCGGAAGCCGCCCGGTCGCTGTCGGCCATGGCCTGGACGTTCAAGGCGCAGGCGCGCGGCTTTCCGCTCGCCCGCCACACCGTGTTCTTCTCGCGCGACTATGCGCGCGAATTCGACCAGATCTTCCGGCAGCGCCGTCTGCCGGAAGATCCCACCGTCTATCTGTGCGCCCAGGACCGCGACGGCACGGTGTCCGCGCGCGCCGAAGGAGCGGAGCGCCTGCTTTGCCTCGTCAATGCGCCCGCCTCGGGCGATCGGCATGAGTTCGATGCCGCGGAGATCCAGCAATGCCAAGAACGGACCCTCGCCCAGCTGGAGCGGTGCGGCCTGACGCTCTCGGTCGATCCGTCGGCCTCGGTGATGACCACGCCGAGCGACTTCAACCGCCTGTTTCCGGCGACGGGGGGCGCGCTCTACGGCCGGGCGTCGCATGGATGGATGGCCTCGTTCCAGAGGCCCGATTCGCGGACGGCGCTGCCGGGCCTCTATCTGGCGGGCGGCAGCATCCATCCGGGGCCGGGCGTGCCGATGGCGGCGCTGTCGGGCCGTCTGGCCGCGAGCTCGGTCCTGTCGGACTTCGCTTCGATCAGGTCGTTCCACCCGGTGGTTATGTCTGGTGGTATGTCGACGGCCTGAGCGACGACGGGCGCTTCGGCTTCAGCATCATCGCCTTCGTCGGCAGCGTCTTCTCGCCCTACTACCATTGGGCCGGCCGTCGCGATCCGGAGAACCATGTGGCGATCAATGTCGCGCTCTATGGTCCCGGCGCGCGGCGTTGGACCATGACCGAGCGCGGACGCACCGCCCTCCACCGTGACGCGACCCGGTTCACCGTCGGTCCGAGCGCGCTCGCCTGGGATGGGACGAGCCTGACGATCGACATCGATGAAATCGCCGTGCCGATCCCACAGCGGGTGCGCGGGCGGATCCGCCTTCACCCCGACGCCCTCAACCAACGTGCCTTCGCCATCGATCGGGCGGGCCTGCACCGCTGGATGCCGCTCGCGCCGTCGGGTCGGGTCGAGGTGGCGCTGTCACATCCCGCGATCCGCTGGAGCGGGCACGGCTATTTCGACACCAATGCCGGTGACGAGCCCTTCGCCCGCGCTTTCCGCGTCTGGGACTGGTCGCGGGCCGAACTGCCCGAGGGTACCGCGACGCTGTACGACACCGTCGGGCGCGACGGCGCCCGCGTCAGCCTCGCGACGCTGTTTGACCGGCAGGGCGGGTCGCGCGACTTCGAGCCGCCGCCCCGGCTCGACCTGCCGCGCACCCTGTGGCGCGTCGGGCGGCGCACGCAGAGCGAGGACGCCACGACGACGCGGGTCGTCAGGACGCTCGAGGACACGCCGTTCTACGCCCGCTCCGTGATCGAGACACGGCTTCTCGGCCGACAGGCGGTGGCGATGCACGAGAGCCTCTCCGTCGATCGCTTCGACACGGCCTGGGTGCGTGCGCTGCTGCCCTGGCGCATGCCGCGCCGGTTCTTCTGACGGCTCAGCCTTGCCCGGTTTCGGGTTCGGCCGTCGCCTTGCCCGCGCGCTCCTTTTCGACACGCTCCTGCGCTTCGCGAGCGAGGCGCGCCCGCTTCACGTCCCATAGCTGCCAGGCGACAAAAGCGAGCGTCCCGCCGAAGACGAGGACGATCTCGACAAGGGCGTAGCCGTTCATGCCGACCGCGCCATCGAGCCGGCCGCGTCCGCGTTCGGGTTGAGCCGGATCATCGTCCAGTTGAGGTAGGAGGCGATGGAGACCCAGATCAGATAGGGCACGAGGAGCAACGCCGCGCGCGGATCGGCGGACCAGAAGACCGCGATGTTGATCGCGATCGACGCCCAGAGGAAGACGACCTCGATCATCGCAAGCCGCATGCGCTTCATCCCGAAGAAGATCGCCGACCAGAGCGCGTTGAGGGCGAGCTGAGCGCCGAAGACCGCCATGGCGAGGGGAAGCTGCTCGGGGGTCGCGGCATGCCAGGCCATCCAGCCCGACACGGCAATCATGGCGTAGAGGATGCTCCAGACGAGCGGGAAGACGAATTTCGGCGGGTTCCACCAGGGCTTGGCGAGGCCGTCATACCACTCGCCCGGCTTGAACAGCGCGCCCGACATGGCGGCCGCGGCGCTGACACCGATGAAGGCCAGAAGGGAAAGATCCATCGTTCGCTCCGGCTTGTGGGAACTGGCGCGTCGTTGCGCTCGTTCCTTATACGCCGGATTGCGGCGATCAGTCGTTCAATTCGGTGCGCGTCATGAAGGCGGCGCGTTTGCCGCGCTCGGCCTCGCCCATGATCTCGATCATGCGTCCGACCCGGCGATCGAACTCCGCCATCAGCGTCATCGGCCGGCGCGCCACGACCGGGCGCGCGCCAGACGGGGCCGCGACGGCCGCCGCCGGCACGGCGTCGACCAGAAACTGCGTCTCGGCGAGCGCCGGCTCGGGCGAGGGCCGACCACCCCATTGCACCTGCGTCAACGCGGTCGCGACGAGGGCGATCTTGCGTCCGTCCGGCACGAAGGCGCGCTGCGACACCGAATCGAGCGCGTTCGCGCGCACCGCCTCGCCGATCTCGCGATAGATCAGCCGCGCCGCGTGGATCGCGGGCCGGCAGACAAAGGGGAGTCCCGCAATGCCGGTGATCGACCGGGCATAGAGCATCTCGGCTTCATCGAGCAGACGCCGGGTCAGCGCGGCGACACGGGCGTCGAACCGCGGCTCCGCAAGGAAGGCCTCGGGGTCGAGCCCGACGTCGTCGAGCCAGTCGAGCGGCAGATAGAGGCGTCCGTTGCGCGCATCCTCGCCGATGTCGCGGGCGATGTTGGTGAGCTGCATCGCCACACCGAGATCGCAGGCCCGCGCCAGCGTCGCGGCATCGCGCACGCCCATCAGCACGGTCATCATCGCGCCGACTGCGGCGGCGACGCGGGCCGAATAGGCGAAAAGATCGGACCGCGTGGCGCAGCGACGGCCCTCGGCGTCCCAGGCGAGACCGTCGAGGAGCGCGAGCGGCAACGCCTTGGGCAGGTCGAAGCGGTCGACCACGTCGGCAAAGGCGCGGTCGGCGGCGAAAGCGCGCGGCGTACCGGCATAGGCGCGGTTGAGGCGATCGCGCAGGCCCTCGATGGCGTCACGCCGCGCGTCCGGCGCGTCGACCGCATCGTCCGACAGGCGGCAGAAGGCGTAAAGCGCACAGGCCGGCATCCGCACGCTCATCGGCAGCAGGAGCGACGCCGCGTAGAAGGAGCGAGACCCCTGTCGGATCAGGGCTCGGCAGGCGCGGTAGTCGTGACCCGCCGACGAAGACGGGTCATCCCAGGGCTGTGGCATGGGGCACCAGATGATCGAGAATGCGCGCTGACGAGATCACGCCCGGCACGCCGGCGCCCGGATGGGTTCCGGCGCCGACGAGAAAGAGGTTGCGAACGTCCTCGCTGCGGTTGTGCGGGCGGAACCAGGCGCTTTGCAGCAGCCGTGGCTCGAGACCGAAGGCGGCGCCGTTGCGCGAGGCGAGGCGGTCACGGAAATCGAGCGGCGTCAGGACGCGCGAGGTGACGACGGCGTCGCCGAGGCCGGGCAGGAGACGTTCGGTCAGGACTTTCTCGATCCGCCGGCGATAGGGCTCGGCCTCGGTGGTCCAGTCCGTCGTACCTTCGAGATGCGGCACCGGAGCGAGCGCGTAGAAGGTGTCGCAGCCGGGCGGCGCGAGCGAGGGATCGGTCGCCGTCGGGCGATGGACGTAGAGGCTGAAATCCTCCGCCAGCACCTTGCGGTGGAAGATGTCGTCGAGAAGTCCGCGATAGCGCGGGCCGAGGACGATCGTATGGTGGCCGACCTCGGGATAGGTGCGTCGCGTGCCAAAATACCAGACGAAAAGGCTCATCGAATAATGCGAGCGCGCCAGCCGGGCTTCCGTCCAGCGCCGTCGGGCGTTCGGGGGCACGAGCGTGTCGTAGGTCGTCGCCGAATCGGCGTTCGAGACCACGATCGCGGCCTTGATCACCTCGCCGGTCTTGAGCCGGACGCCGGACGCCGTGCCGTTTTCGACGAGGATCTCCGCGACGTCCGCCTGGGTGCGCAGGCTTCCCCCCTGCCCCTCGATCAGCCTGACCAGGCCCCGCACCAGCGCCCCGGTCCCCCCGATCGCGCAATGCACGCCGTAGCGCCGCTCGAGATAGGACACGAGGGCATACATCGAGGTGACGCGGAACGGATTGCCGCCGATGAAAAGCGGGTGGAAACTGAAGGCGATGCGTAGGCGCGGGTCCTTGATGTAGCGCGCCACCATGGCATGCACCGATCGGTCGGCGCGGTTGCGCACGAAACCCGGCACGGCCTTGACCATGGTCGAGAGCTCGTGGAACGGCACCTGCCCGAGCCATTCGAAGGCGAAGCGATAGATCCGCTCGCTCGCGGCGAAGAACCGCTCATAGCCCGGCAGGTCATCGGGCGAGAGGCGGCGGACCTCGGCGCGCATCGCTTCCTCGTCCGCCGAGGCCGAGAAATGCGAGCCGTCCGCGAACATCAGCGTGTAGAACGGCGTCAGCGCACGCAGATCAATGTCATCGGCGAAGCGTCGCCCGGCGAGCGTCCACAATTCCTCGAACAGGAAGGGCAGCGTGATGATGGTGGGTCCGGCGTCGAAGACGAAGCCATCCTGGCGGAACACGCTCGCGCGCCCGCCGAACTGTTCGAGCCGCTCGAGCACGCTGACGCGATAGCCGCGGGCCCCCAGCCGCACGGCGGCGGCGAGGCCACCGAAGCCCGATCCGATGACGACCGCATGCGGTCGCGGGTCGGCCCCGGTTTCCGGCAGGTGGTCTGGCGTGACGCGTGTCCACATGTCCTGACATTGAACAGTGTAAAGTCGTTCAGCGCAAGGGAGGCCGATCACGGATCACCCGCCACCGTGACGGAGGGTCCGTCGCGGAACCGCTCAATCGGCGAGTGCGCCGGCCTCGCGGGCGATCGCCAGCAGATGATCGGCGACGAGGTCCGGCTTCTCCTCATGAGCGAGATGGCCGAGCCCCTGGAGCCTGATCACGGTCGTGGCCGGCCGGCGGCGGCGGATGATCATCGCATCGCCCGGCGGGACCGCGAGATCATTGGTACCGACGATCAGGTCAAGCCGCGTCTCGAGCCCCGGCAGCGCGGCGACGATCGGGTCGAGGTCCCAGCGCGCCATCATGCCGAGCGCTGCCGCGACATGGCCCGAGCGGGCGATGAGACGGCGGTAGCAGTCAAGGCCGACAGGATCCAGCGTCGACCCGGTCTTCTCAATCAGACGTCGCACGGCAGCCGTGTCGGCGCTCCAGGCAAAGACGCGCGGCACCACCGGATTGAGCGTCAGGAGCCGCGCGATCGGTGGAAAAAGATGCTGCGCGAGCCCCCGGAACGGCAGGAGAGCGGCGTTGAGCCCGATGATCGCGCGCGGTGTGATCGTCTTGTCGAGCGCCATCCGCACCAGGATCGCCGCGCCGGCGGAATGGCCGGCGACGAGGACGGGAGTTGCCTGCAGACTGGCGAGGAGATCGGTGATCGCGCGCGCCATGGCCGGCAGCGACAGGCGGTGCGTGTCGACCGCGCCGGTGAAACCGTGGCCGGGCAGATCCGGGATGATGACGCGGAAATGGCGCGCCATCAGGGGGCCGAGATCGCGGAAGGAATGGGTAGCGCCCGCCGTGCCGTGGAGGAGCAGAAGCACGGGCCCCTCGCCCATGTCCTGATAGTGCCAGTCGACGCCGCCCGCCGAGACGAAATGGCTTGCCGCACGGTTCGGCCAGTCACGGCCGTCGGTCGTGAAATCCGGTGGTTCGAACTCGAAGAAGGATCGGGACGGGGCGCTCATCCGGCGGCGCCCGAGGCGAGCCGCACCGCGTCGGAGATCGCTTCGGCGCGGGTGTGGGGTAGCGCGACATAGGTCGCCTGCATGGCGGCGGCGAGGTCGCGCATCGCCGGCTGGGGCCTTGGCGAGGTGTCGATCACGAGCGCCTTGACCCGCGCCAGAGCGACGAGGCGGGCGCTCGTCAGCGCGTCCGCCTGCGCCTGGGCGCGGTCGGCATGGCCGGCGCGATCGATGTTGGCGCGACCATCGGTGAGAAACACCATGACCGGCGTCTGACCGCGACGGGCCTGTTCGCGCGCGGTCACAAGGGCGGCGTCGATCGCGAGCGCGAGCGGTGTGCCGCCGCCGCCGGCGAGACCGGCGAGGCTGCGCTTGGCGCGCACCAAGGCGCGTGTCGGCGGCAGCACGAGGTCGGCCTGCGTGCCGCGAAAGGCGATCAGCGCGACGCGGTCGCGCCGCACATAGCAATCGGCGAGCAGCAGTTCGACCGCGCCCTTGGCTTCAGCCAGCCGATTGAGCGCAGCGGACCCCGAGGCATCGACCACGAAGATCGTCGTCGTCTCGGCATGCTGCTTGAAGCGCTTGATCTGGAAGTCCTCGGCGCGGACCTCGATGAGGCGGTGATCGGTCCGCTCGCGCCGGCGCAGTGCCTGCCAGGGGGCGGCCGCGCGGAGCGTGTCGACGACGCTGAGCCGAGCGCCTGGCCGGAGCGCGCCGCGCCGCGCGCCGATCGGTCGACCGCGCAGCGCTGATTTTCCGAGCGCCCCGGCGCGCCCGGCTCCTTTTGCGCCCGCCATCGCGGCCGACACGAGGCCCGCGAGCAGTTTTTCGGGGATCGCCGCCTGGGCTGCCGCGAGGATGACGTCGGCGAGTTTTTCGACCTTGGACAGATCCTGATCGTTCTTCGCCTCATCCGACTGCGCATCGGGAGGCGGGGGCGGCGGCTCCTGCTCCTGGGGTGGTTCCGGCGGCGCCTCGTCCCTGCCGGGCGGCATGCGCGTCGCGCGCGGTGCGAGGACGAGCTGGGCGGCGCGTGCCGCATCCTCCTGCGCGACATGATCGCGCCCGACGAGCGCGGCGCTGGCGCGGGCGACGGCGACTGACTGGATCGAAGCGCGCAGCGTATCGACGCCGAGCGCCGCGGCCGTCTCGCACAGGGCGGCGATCGTCTCATCGGCGATGACGATCGTCGCAAGACGATCCCGCGCGGCGGAAACCGCCGCGGCATCCCCCGGTGGCAGAATCGCGCGTGACGGCAGGTCGTTCAGGTCGAGGATCAGCGCCAGACGGTCGATCAGCGCGGCCGGGGGCCTTTCATCGGCATCGAGCCCCTCGTCGAGCGCCAGAACCGCGATCCGCGCGGGTTGCCGCAGCCCGAAGCCGTCGCGCTCGACGGCGACAGCGCCCTGGTCGAGAACCGCCGCGATCTTTGCCGCCGTCCCGCCCTCCATGCGCTCTGCCATGGCGGCGACGACGACGCCGCCATCGGCCTCGGCCAGAAGGCCGCGTCGGGCGACCGGCTTGCCGCCCGCGAGCGTGGCGGAAAGATCGAGCCCGCCGATCAGCCGGTCGTCACCGATCGCGGCGGGCAGGCGCCGCCAGGGCGTGCCCACCGGCAGCAGGCTGCGGACACGATCGAGAAAGGCGTCGCGCAGGGGTCCGGGACCGGCATGGAGAACCGCACCGCCGAGCGCGATCGGATCGACGGCGAGGATCGCGGCCGCGCCGGCGAGATCCGCGAGCCGCCGGTCGACCGCGCCGCTCATCCGCCGAAAACCTCGGCGATGGCCCGCTCGATCCGCGTGCCGGAGCCGGCATCATCGAGCGGATTGCGCCGCAGGCGATGACGCAGCGACGAGGGCGCGATCTGGCGCAGATGCGCGAGCGTGACCGTCTTGTCGCCTTCGAGCGCCGCGAGCGCGCGCGCCGCGCGCATCAGCGTCAATTCACCGCGCAGACCGTCTGTCCCGAGCGCCATGCACAGGCGCGCGGCATTCTCCAGCGAGCCGTCGGGAACCTCGACCGTCTCGAGACGTTTGCGCCCGGCGACGATCTTGCGCCGAACCGCCTCGTCCTTCTTGCGCCAGTGCTCGACGAAAGCGGCGGGATCGCGCTCGAAAGCGTCGCGCCGCCGCACGACCTCGACGCGCGTGGCGAGATCACCGGGCGTGCGCACTTCCAGCGACAGGCCGAAGCGGTCGAGGAGCTGCGGGCGCAGATCGCCCTCCTCCGGATTGCCGCTGCCGATCAGGACGAAACGAGCCGGATGGCGGATCGACAGGCCTTCGCGCTCGACGACGTTCTCGCCGGAGGCCGCGACGTCGAGGAGGAGATCGACGAGATGGTCCTCGAGCAGGTTCACTTCGTCGATGTAGAGGAAGCCGCGATGGGCCTTGGCCAGCAATCCGGGTTCGAACGCCTTCTCGCCCCGTGTCAGCGCCTTCTCGAGATCAAGAGCGCCGACGACGCGGTCCTCCGTCGCGCCGAGCGGCAGATCGACGACCGGCACGGGCTTCGTCGCGGTCGTGAGCTTGCCGGCGCGCGCGGTGCAGACCGCGTCACAGCCCGATGCGCCGGCGAGCGGGTCACAGCCGTATCGGCACCCCGCGACGACCTTGATGTCCGGCAGAAGCTGCGCCAGCGCGCGGACGGCGGTCGACTTGCCGGTTCCGCGATCCCCCAGAACCAGCACGCCGCCGATCAGAGGATCGACGGCGGCCACCAGGAGTGCCTGTTTCATGTCGTCTTGGCCGGCGATGGCGGAGAAAGGAAAGACCGGCTTCATGGCCCACTCGACGTGACGACGCTGCGCTCCACGCGTTATAGGATCGCGCTGCAGCGCTGTCACGCCGGATTGACACTTCCTCCCGTGTCGCCGAGCGGACTCGGTGCTCCGTCAGAACTGGACGCCGCGGGTCAGCGCCCCGTCGATGACGAGGTTCGTGCCCGTGGTGAAGCTCGAAGCCGGGCTTGCGAGGAAGACGATGCCGCGTCCGATCTCCTCCGGCGTCGCCATGCGGCCGGTGGGGTTGAGGTCCATGGCCTGCTTGAAGAGATCCGGGATGTTCTTCTCGATGTACTGCCAGACGCCGCCCTCGAAATAGGTGTTGCCCGGCGAGACGGCATTGACGCGGATCATCTTGGGCGCGAGCGCGAAGGCAAGGCGCTGGGAGTAATGGATCAGCGCGGCCTTGAAGGCGCCATAGGCCGGCCCGGTGAAGTCGACCTCGCGGCCGGAGACGGACGACACGATGACGATCGACGGGGCCTTGGACTTCTCGAGATAGGGCAGGCTGGCATTCACGGCGCGGACCGTGTGCAGCATGTCGACCTCGAATTCCTTGCGCCAGGCCTCCTCATTGTCCTCGACCGCAAGTGCGGAGACGTTTGCGACCAGAATGTCGATCCCGCCCAGCGCGGTGGCGCTCGACGCGATCCAGCCTTCCAGCGCCGCCTTGTCGGCAACGTCGATCGCCTCGCCATAGCCGGTGACGCCGGCCGCCTTGATCGCAGCGACGGTCGCGTCGACCTCCGCCTTGTTCCGGGCGCAGATCGAGACATGGGCGCCCTCGGCCGCGAAAATGTCGGCGGCGCGCCGGCCGATGCCCTTGCTGCCGCCTGTGACGAGGGCGCGAAGCCCCTTCAGTCCGAGATCCACGGATATCTCCTTCAGCTGATGTAGGATTTCAGGATCGAGGCCCCGAGCGTGTATTTCGGGTCGACCATGTTGCCGAGGCGCACGCGCCCGGCCTGGGTGAGCAGGAAATAGGCCTCGAGTTCATCGAATCCATAATCGGTGGCGAGCCAGCGCACGAGTTCGCGATAGGCGATGCGGGCCGCGTCCTCCATCGGCCGCGCCGAGCCGATGGTCATGATGAAGTCCTTGTTCTCGAGGCGCGGCCAGCCGATCGACCAGTTCTTGATCAGGTCGACCTGGATCGTCGTCGTCGCAGGGATCTCGACCGCGACGCCGCACAGTTCGCCGTCACCCTGCCGGCCATGGCAGTCGCCGAGATAGAGATAACCGCCGTCGAGGTTCACCTGGAAATAGACGACGGCGCCCGGCGCCACGTCCGGCAGGTCCATGTTGCCGCCCCAGATATCGGGCTGGAGCGAGGACACCGCCTCGATCTGCGGGCTGACGCCGAGCGTGCCGATGAAGGGCTCGTAGGGCAGCATGACACGATCGGAGAACTTCACGCCCTTCTCCGTCACCTCATACTTCATGACGCGCTCGGGCAGCGGCGGGTTGAGCATCGCCGTCGCGCCGTTCGAGACCAGACCGCCGAATTCCGGGATCAGCGCCGAGGTGCCGGCCGGCTGCGGGCCGCGCGGCAGGATCTTGTCGATCCGCACGCAGATCACGTCTCCCTTCCTGGCACCCTCGACATGGATCGGCCCGTTCTGCGGGTTGACGAAGGGCATTTCGAGTTTTTCGGACGGCTTGTCGTCGACGGTGCGAATCACGCCGCCGAAGGCGTCCTGCGTCTCGGCGACGACCACGTCGCCCGGCTTGATGTGCAGCACCGGCTCGGCATAGGGGCCGTAGACATAGTGGTACCGCCCCTGCCGGGCCTCGGTGAGGTGATGCGTCTCGCCGCGCGCGCCGCCGGCGACGCCGCGCCGCGCCATCAATGAGGTCGAGAACCAGTCGGTCATGGGGCAAGCTCCGGTGCGATCCGCACAGAAGCTAGAGGCGCCGTCGCGCACGTCAATCGTTTCAGGCGCCGCGACGAGACCCGGCAGGACAGCCGTCGCGGGCGATGGGTCTCAGCGTCCGGTCGTTTCGAGAGACCGTGTCTTCTTCGGCGTCGCGGCCGCAGGCTTCGCCATGTCCCGTGCACCCACGAGGTCGCGCACCCGGGCAATGATCGCCGGTGCATTGAGCCCGGCCTCACGATACATGGCGGCGGGCGTATCGTGCTGCTGGTAGATGTCCGGCAGGGTCATGGTGCGGACCTTGAGGCCGTGATCCATCAGCCCGGCCTCGGTGAGGGCATGCAGGACCATGGCGCCAAAGCCGCCGCGCGAGCCTTCCTCGATCGTGATCAGCGCCTCATGCGTGCGGGCGAGGTCGTGGATCATGTCGAGATCGAGCGGCTTGGCGAAGCGCGCATCGGCGATCGAGACCTCGATCCCCTCCTCCGCCAGAACCTCGGCCGCCTTGATGCATTCGGCGAGACGCGTGCCGAGCGACAGGAGCGCGATACGGCCGCCCGAGCGGATCATCCGCCCCTTGCCGATCGGAAGCGGCACGCCCTTCTCCGGCATGTCGACGCCGACACCCTCGCCACGCGGATAGCGGAAGGCGATCGGGCCGTCGTCATAGGCTGCGGCGGTAGCGACCATGTGGACCAGTTCCGCCTCGTCGGCGGCCGCCATCACCACCATGTCGGGCAGGCAGCACAGATAGGCGAGATCAAACGCCCCCGCATGGGTGGGGCCGTCGCTGCCGACAAGGCCAGCGCGGTCAATCGGGAAGCGCACCGGCAGCTTCTGCAGGGCGACGTCATGGACGACCTGGTCATAGCCGCGCTGCAGGAAGGTCGAATAGATCGCGCAGAAAGGCTTGTAGCCCTGTGCCGCGAGGCCTGCGGCGAAGGTCACCGCATGTTGTTCGGCGATGCCGACATCGAACATCCGCGTCGGGAACTCCTTCTCGAAGATGTCGAGGCCGGTCCCTGACGGCATCGCCGCCGTGATGCCGACGATTTTCGAATCGCGTCGCGCTTCTCGAACGAGGCTTTCGCCGAAGACCTTGGTGTAGGCCGGGGCATTGGCGATCGTCTTCACCTGCACGCCGGTCGCGACGTCGAACTTGACGACGCCATGATACTTGTCCGGCGCCCGCTCGGCCGGCGGGTAGCCCTTTCCCTTCTGGGTGACGACATGGATCAGGATCGGCCCGTCGCCCGCTTCCTTCACGTTGCGCAGCACCGGCAGGAGGTGGTCGAGATTGTGCCCGTCGACCGGGCCGATGTGGAAGAAACCGAGTTCCTCGAACAGCGTGCCGCCGGTGACGAAGCCGCGCGCATGTTCCATCGCCCGCGTCACCGCGCCCTCGACGGTCCGCCCGATGCTGCGGGTGATCTTCTTGCCCTTGCGGCGCATCGACAGATAGGCGGGGCTCGACAGAAGGCGCGCGAGATAGGCGGACATGGCGCCGACCGGCGGCGCGATCGACATCTCATTGTCGTTGAGAATGACGATCAGGCGCGAACCGAGGGCGCCGGCATTGTTCATCGCCTCATAGGCCATGCCGCCCGACAGCGATCCGTCGCCGATCACCGCAATGACGTTGAAATCATCGCCGTCGAGATCGCGACCCGCCGCAAAGCCGAGGGCGGCCGAGATCGAGGTCGAGGCATGCGCGGCGCCGAAGGGGTCATAGTCGCTCTCGGCGCGACGGGTGAAGCCCGAGAGCCCGCCGCCCTGGCGCAGCGTGCGGATGCGGTCACGGCGACCGGTGAGGATCTTGTGCGGGTAGCATTGATGGCCGACGTCCCAGATCAGCTTGTCGCGCGGCGTGTCGAAGACAGCGTGGAGCGCCACCGTCAGCTCGATCACGCCGAGACCGGCACCGAGATGGCCGCCGATCATCGACACGGCGTCGATCATCTCGGCCCGGACCTCGTCGGCGACCTGTCGCAGTTCCGCATCGGAGAGCGCCTTGAGGTCGGCCGGGGAGGCGATGCGGTCGAGGAGGCTCAGCTCGGGCATGACGACGTCCCCACTGTCAGGTTGACTTGACATTAACAGCCTCACTGCCCGCTTGTCATAAGTATTTGTCGATAGCCCCGCAGGGGATTTTCACCGCCTGCAATCGACCGCCAACGGGTTGAGCCGGCGCCACGTCCGGCTAGACTGCGCCGGTCGGCGTCACGGGAGTTTCCATGCAGTCGTTTTTCGACAGCGGGCGGATCATCGACGTGATCCTCCTGATCGTCGCCCTCGAGGTGATCGCCGTTCTGGCATTCCGACACCGGATCTCGCGCCGATTCGATCTCACCGGGTTCTTCATCAATCTCGCGTCTGGCGTCTGCCTGATGCTCGCCCTGCGCGCGGCCATGACCGACGCGCCCTGGGTCTCGATCGCGCCATTTCTGCTGGCCTCGTTTCTCGCCCATCTCGTCGACATCGTGCTGCGCCGGCGACGCAGCGTCGATCGATGACGCTCGTCCTCTCACGCAGGTCTTGGTGTGACGCTTGTCTTGGCGGGACGCGGAACCCGTGACGCCGGCCTTGCGCGGCCCCCCGGCGGCTGCGCTACTGTGCGGGGGATGCTTCGCAAGGACTGGGGGCCATGAATCGTTTCAGTGCGGTGTTCGGTGACCGCAAACCCGTGATCGCCATGGTGCATTTCGGTGCCCTGCCCGGCTCGCCGCTGCATGACGCCGAAGGCGGGCTCGGCGCCCTGCTCGAGGGCGCGCGCAAGGACCTCGCGGCGCTGCAGGCCGCGGGCTTCGACGCGGTGATGTTTGGCAACGAGAACGACCGGCCCTATGAGTTTGCCGTCGACACCGCCTCGACCGCGACGATGGCCTATCTGATCGGTCAGTTGCGGTCGGAGATCCGCGTTCCCTTCGGCGTCAACGTGCTGTGGGATCCCAAGAGCACGATCGCGCTGGCGGCAGCGACGGGCGCGGCTTTCGTCCGCGAGATCTTCACGGGCACCTACGCCTCCGACATGGGCCCCTGGACGCCCGATGCCGGCGCGGCCCTGCGCTACCGCGACCGGCTCGGGCGGCGCGATCTCGCCATGCTCTACAACATCTCGGCCGAGTTCGCGCAGTCGCTCGACACGCGCAGCCTGCCCGATCGCGCCCGCAGCGCGGTGTTCTCCTCGATCCCGGACGCGATCCTCGTCTCGGGCGCCATCACCGGCGAGGCGGCGGCTTTGTCGGATCTCGAGGCGGTGAAGCGGGTGCTGCCGACGACGCCCGTCCTCGCCAACACGGGCGTCAAGCATGCGACGGTCGCGGATGTGCTGCGCGTGGCGGATGGCTGCATCGTCGGCTCCTCGCTGAAGGTCGATGGCGACACCTGGAAGCCGGTCGATCCGGCACGGGCGGCTGAGTTCATGCGCCTCGCGCGTGCCGCCCGGGGCGGCTGACCGGCTGAAGCGGAGGGAAACGCCTTATGGACACTCCAGACAGCGCGGGCGACCCGCTCACCGACCGGCTCGCCGCCCTCACCCGCGACCTGATGCTGATCCCGGGCCTCGCCGGCCATGAGGGTCGGGTGCGCAAGCGCATCGCCACTGAGCTCGCCGCGATGGGCATCGCCTCGCGCACCGATCGCCTCGGCAATCTGATCGCGACGATCGAGGGTGCGCCGGGTGCACCGAGCGTCATGCTCTTCGCGCACATGGACCAACTCGGCCTGATGGTGCGCAAGATCGAGGGCAACGGTCTCATCCGGGTCGAGCGTGTCGGCGGCGTGCCGGAGAAGGCGCTACCGGCCCAGCCGGTGCTGATCTGCGTCAGGGGCGGCAGGGACGTTCCGGCGATCATCGCCAACAAGAGCCATCACGCGACGACGCCCGAGGAGAAGTACAAGGTTCTCCCCTACCCCGAACTCTATGTCGATGCAGGGTTTTCAAGCGCCGCCGAGGTGGAGGCCGCCGGCATCCGCGTCGGATCGCCGATCGTCTACCAGCCGAACCACCTCGCGCTCGCGGGCGGGCGTATTGCCGGAACGGCGGTCGACGACCGGGCGGGCTGCGCCGTCGTCCTCGAAGTCGCGCGGGCTTTACGCACCGCGCCGGCCTCAGCGACGGTGCATTGCGTGTTCTCCGTGCAGGAGGAGTTCAACCTGCGCGGCGCCCTGACGGCGGCACAGGCGCTCAAGCCCGACATCGCCATCCAGATCGACCTCATCCTCGCCAACGACACGCCGGACATGACCGCGCGCGGCGATGTCCGGCTCGGCGCGGGGCCGGCGATGAGCCTTTACAGCTTCCATGGCCGCGGCACGCTGAACGGTCTCATTCCCCATCCGGCGATGGTCGCGCTGATGGAGGACACGGCGCGGGACCATCGGCTGCCGCTGCAGCGCAGCGTCCATATCGGCGCCCTGACCGAAACCTCCTATGTGCAGCTCGTCGGGGAGGGTGTCGCCTGCATCGACATGGGCTTTGCCTGCCGCTACACGCACTCCGCCCTCGAGGTCTGCGATCTTGCCGACATGGCGGGCCTGACACGGCTTCTCGTCGGCGCAATCGCCCGGATCGACGCGACGTTCGACCTGTCGCGCGGCGACGACGAGCCCTGAGCCGGCCCCATGCGCGCCTATCTCGGCATCGACATCGGCACTTATGAATCGAAGGGCGTGCTGGTCGACGCCGATGGCCAGGTGCTGGCGATGGCGGCACGGCCGCACCGCATGCTCGTGCCGGAACCCGGTTTCGCCGAGCATCGCCCGGTCGAGGACTGGTGGGGCGACTTCACCCAACTCAGCCGCCGGCTGATCACCGAGAGCGGGATCGATGCCCGCGACATCCGCGCCGTCGGAACGAGTGCGATCGGCCCCTGCATGCTGCCGCTCGACGAGGCCGGCGCGCCGCTGATGAACGCCGTCCTCTACAGCGTCGACACCCGCGCCCATCGCGAGATCGCCGAACTGACCGATCGCCTCGGCGCGGACCGCATCCTGACCCGTTGCGGCAATGCGCTGACGACACAATCCGTCGGCCCGAAAATCCTGTGGCTGCGCCGCAATCGGCCCGACATCTTCGCGCGCACCCGGCGGATCGTCACCTCGACGAGCTATCTCGTCCTGCGCCTGACGGGCGCCTGCCCGATCGATCACTACACCGCCTCGACCTGGGGCCCGCATTACCTCATCGACGAGCGCTGCTGGAGCAACGAGCTCGCGGCCGACATCGCGCCGAGCGCGCTGCTGCCCGATCTCGCCTGGCCGACGGACATCGCCGGCACGGTCACGGCGGCAGCGGCGGCGGAGACCGGGCTCGCGCCCGGCACGCCCGTGATCGCGGGCACGGTCGATGCCGCCGCCGAGGCGCTCAGCGTCGGCGTGCGCGAGGACGGCGACATGATGATGATGGTCGGCTCGTCGATCTTCATCATCGAGATCACGATGGAGCGTGTGAGCGACCGTCGGCTCTGGTCCGCGCCCTGGCTCTTCCCGCATCAGAATGCCGCCATGGCCATGCTCGCGACGGCGGGGACGCTGACGCACTGGTTCCGTGACACGATCGGCCGCGACCTTGATCCGGCGACCGCCCTGCCGATGCTGGCGCAGGAGGCCATATCATCGCCGCCCGGCGCCAACGGCCTCGTGTGCCTGCCCTACTTCGCCGGCATCCAGACGCCGTGGCACGACCCCGCTGCGCGTGGCGCCTTTGTCGGGCTCGATCTCTCCCATGGCCGCGCCGATCTGATCCGGGCGCTTCTGGAGGGGATGGCGCTCGCGACACGGCAGATCGTCGAGACCTTCGCCGATGTCGGGCAGGCGCCACGCCGGGTCTTCGCCGTCGGCGGCGGCACGCGCAACGCGCCCTGGTCGCAGGCGATGTCGGATGCGGGCGGCTACACGCAGATCCTGCGCGCCCGCACGACCGGGGCCTCTTACGGTGACGCCTTTCTGGCGGCGCTCGCCATCGGCGATGTCGCGCCGGACGCAATCGAGCGATGGAACACCATAACTGGCGAGGTTCGGCCCGACCCTGCGCTGCGCGGGCTCTATGATACGCGTTACGCGACGTTCCTGGCGCTGCAGGATGCGACACGACGGCTGCACGGTTCGTCCGTCACCGGCAAAACGGACGCCGCCGGCTGAACCGGCGCCTGCGACGCACGTGCTTAATAACACATGAATCCGACGGCGGCCATGGCAATCCACGCGTCATCACGCGGATCGACCGCGCTCCGATGGAGATCACCATGACCAACCGCTTCCGCCTTCTCACCGCCACCATGCTTGTCGCCGCGACCGTTGCCGGCGCCTTTACCGTCTCGACAATCCAGCCCGCCGAAGCCGCCGTCGCAGGCGCCGCGGGTGGCAGCAGGACGGGCGGTGGCACCCCGGGCGGCGGCAATCCGGGCGGAAACGGCAAGGGCGGCGACGACAGCGGCGCCCTCGCCTTCATCCTCTCGGAATCCCGCAGCTGCGATCTCTACGAGCAGCGCATCATCCTCCCGAACGGCGACATCATCATCGACACGTCGGTCGCCAATGTCCGCTTCTGCGAAGAGCTGATGATCCGCGAGTGAGCGCAGCTTGCTCAGCCGCTCGACAGGTCGATCCAGGGATGACCTGAATCGCCCGCGAGCAGACTGGTATAGCGCTCATAAAGCCGCTTGTAGCTTGCCGGGGCCATCGCCTCGGCGAGCTTTGCCTGTTCGCGGGCATCGGCGCGACGGCCGCTCTGCCAGGCGGCGATCATCGCCTCATGCGTCGCGACGAGCCGCGCCCGCTCGGGCTCGTCGAGCGATCCCTCCGGAATGAGCGTGTGGACGAGGAAGGGCTCGGCCTTGCCCTTCACCTTGACGGCGCCGATCGGCAGCCAGGCGATGTCGGGTGCGGCGAGACGGACGGAGTCTGCGGCGAGAACGTCGAGACCAAACCATTTCGTCGCCTGTTCAAGCCGCGCCGCAACGTTCATGTCGTCACCGATCGCGGAATAGTCGAAGCGACGGTTCGAGCCGAAATTGCCGACGGAGCATGGTCCCGTCGCAAGGCCGATGCCGAAGCGCACGTCGACCGACAGCTTGTGATCCTCGCCGACGCGCTGGTTGAACTCGATCAGGGCTCGCCGCATGCCGGCGACCGCCGCCATGGCGTTGTCGGCGTGGCGCTCGTCCGGCAAGGGCGCGTTCCAGAAGGCGATAAGGGCGTCGCCGATGTATTTGTCGAGCGTACCACCGCAATCGAGCACGGCGTCCGTCATGCGGGAGAGATAGTCGTTCATGAAGCGCCCGAGCGTCGGCGCGTCCATGCTTTCCGAGATCGAGGTGAAGTTCCGCAGATCGCAGAAGAGGACGGTCAGGGTGCGCAGCTCGCCGCCGAGCTTGAGGCTCGTCGGATCGGCCGCGAGCCGCTCGACCATGGCGGGCGTCAGGTAGCGGCCGAACGCGTCGCGGATCGCGCGACGCTGATGTTCTTCCTGGCTGTAGAGCACGGCGATCGCGACCGCCGCACAGAGCGCGATTGAGATCGACGGATAGACGGGGTCGATCAGAAGGCGCGCCTCGGAATAGGACACCATGCTGCCGACGACGACGATGCTGAGGATCAGGACGACGAGGAGGGCGCCGGTGCGCGGGCCGAGCCAGGGCAGCGCGATCAGGGCAATCAGGCAGAAAAGCGCCGTGCCGATCAGCTCGGCCCCCGGCGCCCAGTCCGGCCGCGTCAGCTGAGCGCCGACGAGAATGTGCTCAATCAGCTGCGCATGGACCTCGACGCCCGGAACCGAGGTGTCGATCGGTGTGGCGCGCTGGTCGAGGAGGCCGACCGCCGTCATGCCGACGAGGACGATGGCGCCCTGCACCTCGGCGGGATCGAAGGTGCCGTCGATGATGTCGGCGACGGAAATGAACCGGCGCGGCTGTGTTGGCGTGAAGGCGACGCGGACCTCGCCGCGCGGATCGGTGGGGACTTCCAGCGCGCCGATCCGCACCATGTTGATGCCCGTCTGCGTGCCGAACCCGGCCTCGCCGCTCGCATTCGAGGCACGCAGGATGAAGGTCGATGCGCCCTGCGCGACGCGCAGGCATTCGGCGGCGAGACCCGGCACGATCTGATCGCCGCGCCGCACCAGCAGGGGAACGCGCCGCACCACCTGGTCGCGGTCGGGCAGCCAGTTGAGGGCGCCGATCCCGGCCGCAGCCTCCGACAGCGACGGCAGCGGCAGCACCGCGCGCTCGAACCGCCCGAGAAACGGCAGCGGATCATCGCCCGCCGTGACGATGCCGAAGCGCGTCGGCAGCGTCTCCGTGCTGCCCTGCGGCGCCATCATGGTCCCGAGCACGACGTTCGTGCCGGACATGGAGGCGGCGAGGCGGTCGTCACCGAGCGGCAGGCGTGCGAGGACCCTGTCGATTTCGTCGCGATCCGGCCCTGCCGGCAAGGCTCGCACGAGATCGGCGAGGCCCGCCCGCTCCGGCTCGGCGAAGACGATATCGAAGCCCACCACCGCGGTGCCGGCACCCGCCAGCTTGTCGACGAGTTGCGCCATCACCGCGCGCGGCCACGGCCATTGCCCGAACCGCGCCACGCTCTTCTCGTCGATCGCGGCGATGCGGACGGGCAGGTTCGGATCGAAGGCCCGCGGCGCATTGCGCTGATAGCCGTCGAAGACGATCCGCGTCAGATCACCAAAACGCTCCGACGACCAGTATCCGAAAGCGAGAGCCGCGATCAGCGGCAGGGCGACGATGAGGATGTAGTATCCACGCGATGACACGACGCCTTGCCCTGCTCAGGCGCGGTGGATCCGCGCCGGCGCACGGTGCCGGGCGGATCCTTGATCCGTCAAGGATCGATTGCGACCTTCCGCAATACCTTTCCGTCTCACATGCCCCAGCGCAGCGCGGGCGTGTGCACGGGGGCGTCCCACAAAGACAGCATCTCGTCATCGACGGCCGAGACGGTGACGGAACAGCCGGCCATCTCGAGCGAAGTGACGTAGGAGCCGGTGAGATAGCGGACGGTCTTGATGCCGGCGCCGTCGAGCACACGGCGCGCGGCATTGACCATGAGGTAGAGCTCCATCAGCGGCGTGCCGCCAAAGCCGTTGACGAGAAGCAGAACCTCCGAGCCGCGCTTGGCGCCGAGATCCTTGAGCACGGCCCCGACCATCTCCTCGGCGATCGCATCCGCGCTCGCGAGCTTGACACGGCGTCGTCCCGGCTCGCCGTGAATGCCGACGCCCATCTCCATCTCGTCCTCGGCGAGGGTGAAGGTCGGCTTGCCGGCCGCCGGCACGGTGCAGGATGTCAGCGCCACGCCCATGGAGCGCGTCGCCTGGTTCACGCGGTCGCCGAGGGCCTTGAGCGTCGCGAGATCGGCGCCCTTTTCGGCCGCCGCTCCCACGATCTTCTCGACGATCAGCGTTCCGGCGACACCGCGCCGCCCGGTCGTCCAGGTCGAGTTCTCCACCGCGACGTCGTCATCGGTGATGACGGAAGCGACGTCGCCCGCCGCCATCTCCGCCGACATCGCGAAGTTCATCACGTCGCCCGAGTAGTTCTTGACGATGTAGAGGACGCCCGCGCCCGTATCGACCGCCTGCGCGGCCGCCAGCATCTGGTCGGGCGTCGGCGAGGTGAAGACCTGGCCTGGACAGGCCGCATCGAGCATGCCATGGCCGACGAAGCCGCCATGCAGCGGTTCATGGCCCGATCCGCCGCCCGAGATCAGCGCCACCTTGCCGGCCTTGAGATGGCGGCGGCGGACGAACTTGTGCTCCTCGCCCAGTTCGAGAATGTCGGCATGGGCCGCGACGAAACCGTCGAGGCTTTCGGTCAGAACGGTGTCGATGCCGTTGATGAGTTTTTTCATGGGTGTCCTCCTGTCGGTTCTTGTGTCGATGGGCGGGTCTAGCCGACCGCCTCGGCATAGCGGGCGAGCCGCACGGCGAAGTCGCTGACGAGCTGCTCGAGCGCCTTGTTCTTCTTCGCGTCGCCCAGATCGGGCACCGCCACGGTGATGCTGCGCATCGGCATCTCACGGCTGGAGCGCTTCAGGCGCCCGGGATGGGCGATGTCGTAGGCCTCGATGAAGGCCGCCCGCTCGCTGGGTGACATGTGGCAGACATCGAAGATGATGGTGATGTGCTGGGCCGGGATCGGAACGGGATAGTTCGGGTTGGTGATCTGCGAGACGAAGGAGCGGTTCTTGCCGAGCCCGGCGGCAAGTTTCAGCCGCGTGCCAGAGGGGCGGTTGTCGAGGACGGTGCGCAGGATCGTCTTGTAGGCTGCGACCGCAGTGTCGGCCCCGCGACCGTTCTCGCCCTCGCTGCCCGCCATCGACTAGCCTCCGTATCGCGCGATCGCTGCCTTCACCCGGGCGATCGCGATCGGCGCGACGGAGACCGACCGCAGCCCGGCATCGAGCAGTTTCGGCAGGATAGCAGGATCGGCGGCGGCATCACCACACAAGGAGACCTCGACCCCGCGCGCGGTGCCGGCCTCGACCGTGCGCGCGACCAGATCGAGCACGGCCGGGTTCGCCGCGTCGTTCAGATTGCCGACCTCGGCGGAATCGCGCGAGGCGGCCAGCGTGTATTGCGTCAGGTCGTTCGAGCCGATCGAGTAAAAGTCTGCCGGGAAATCACGGGCGCGCAAGGCCGCCGCCGGCACCTCGACCATGATGCCGAGCGCCGGGCGGGCGCAGGCGATGCCCTCGCCAATCAAGGTCCGGATGACCGTGTCGAGGAGATCGGCGGTGCGCGCGATCTCGTCGGGGATCGCGACCATCGGCAGCATCACCTTGATGTTGCCGGCGACCGCCGCGCGGGCGAGTGCCCGCAACTGCACTGTGAAGACATCGGGCCGCGCGAGGCAGAGGCGGATGCCGCGCAGCCCCAGGAACGGGTTGGTCTCGGCGATGGTGAGGCCCTCGATCGGCTTGTCGCCGCCGGCGTCGAGCGTGCGGATCGTCACCGGGCGCCCCTTGGCCCAGGCGGCGATGCGGGCATAGGCGCGGTACTGCGTCTCTTCGTCCGGCAGGCCGTGGCCGGCGTGGAAGAGAAACTCGGTCCTTGTCAGGCCGACACCGTCACAGATCGCCGGATCGAGCGCGTCGAGTTCGTCCGGATCGGCGACGTTGATCATGACGCTGACCCGCTCGCCCGTCGCGGTCACCGCCGGCTTCAGGCGATAGGGCTCGATCGCGGCGCGCTCGGCGGCCGCGGCCGCGATCCGACCCTCAAAAGCCTCGCGCTCCCGCGCTTCCGGGTCGAAGACGGCCGTGCCGCGCTCGGCGTCGACCAGGGCGGTCGCGGCGCTGTCCGGCAGGCCGGCGGTGCCAACGAGCATCGGCACGCCACGGGCGCGCGCGAGCATCGCGACATGCGAGGAGGCCGAACCGCCGGAGAGCACGATCGCGCCGCCCGCCCGCCAGTCGACCGCCAGAAACCGCGAGGGCGTCAGATCCTCGCCGACGAGGATGCTACCGGCGGCGACCGCCTCGTTCTCGCCCGATCCGGCGAGATGGCGCGCGACGCGGTCGCGTATGTCGGTGAGATCGGAGGCACGGGCGCGGAAATAGTCGTCATCGGAGGCCTCGTACCCGGCGATCTCGGCCGCCAAGGCCTCATTCCAGGCGTGGGCTGCGTCAATGCCCGCATCGATCGCGTGAAAAGCGCCTTCCGAGAGTGCGTCATCCTCGAGCATGGCGACCTGGAAACCGATGATCTCGGCGGCCTCGCCCTCGACCCGGTCGGCCAGGGCGGCGAGGTCGGCGACCGCCGCCGCGATCGCCGCGCGCAGGTCCTGCGCCTCCCGCGCCGGGTCGCCGGTCGGCTCGCGACGGCGCAGGGTGGCGGCGAGCCGCGCGACGGCACCCGCCGCGAGCCCGGCGGAGGCGACACGTCCGGTGCAGCGGATCGCGCCCACCGTCATTCCTCGCCGAACTTTTCTTCGACGAGCGTGACCATGGCCTGCAGGGCCGGGGCCGCATCGTCACCCACGGTTCGGAAATGCAGCACGCTGCCCTTGCCCGCCTTGACCCGCATGACCTTCACCGGGCTCTTGGCGTCGGTCCACGGCCCGTCGGGCGTGAGCGCGAACTCGATGGTCGCGGCGAAACGCTTGGCCGTCTGCGTCAGCTTCACCGAGGGCCTGGCATGGAGGCCGACCTCGTTGGTCAGGGTGACGGAGGCGGTATGGGCTGCTTCATGGCTCATTACGGATGCTCCGCCGCTCACGCATAGAGTTCTTCGGCCGACCGCTTGACGGCGTCGAGCGATGAGCCGCCCGAGGCTTCGGTCGCCGCGATCACGGCGCCCTCGACGATCGGCGCGTTGCAGATCACGACCTTGTCGCGGCGACCGGCGTCGAGCATCTCGACCGCCATCTCGGAATTGGTTTCGGCGCCCCCGAGATCGACCATGACGGCGACGCCGGCCGGCGACCAGGCGCGGTCGATCGCCTCCATGATCTTGGCGACGTCGGTCCCGAGGCCACCCGCCGGGTCGCCGCCGGTCCAGGCCAGCGGCACGGCATCGCCGACCATCTGGCGCACCATGTCGGCTGCTCCTTCGGCCACCTTCGGCGAATGCGAGACAATGACGATACCAACGTTCATGAACAAATCCTCACACGGCAGGGATTTCGGAGGCCATAGACTTCACGGGTGGGTAGGGTCACGCGGACTTCCCTTTACACGCCCAGCGCGTCGACCGCAGCCGCGATCATCAGCGACGAGGAGCGCGCACCCGGATCCATGTGGCCGACGGAACGTTCGCCAAGGAAGGACGCGCGGCCGCGCGTCGCCAGCATGGGCACCGTCGACTCGGCGGCTGACGCCGCCGCCGCCTTAAGCTCCGCACCGCCGGCGCCGGCCGAGAGCGCGGCATGGACCGGCTCGAGCACGTCGAGCATCGTCTTCTGCCCGGTTTCCGACTTGCCGCGCGCCTTCACCGCGTCGATCGCCCGGCGGGTTGCGGCAACGACGTCGGCGCGGCTGGGCTCGGCGGGAAGCGCCTTGCCGATCTCCATGAACAGCGTGCCGTAGAGCGGCCCGGATGCGCCGCCGACCTTCATGACGAGGGTCATGCCGACCGCCTTCATCATGTCCGGCAGAGCCTTGGCGCGCAGCGCCGGCATATCGGCGAGCACGGCCTCGAAGCCGCGTTTCATGTTCAGGCCATGATCGCCATCGCCGATCGCCTGATCCAGATCGGTGAGTTCGGTCGCATGGTCGATCATGACGCGCGCCAGAGCCTCGATCAGGGCAACGGATGTGGTGGACATCGTCTTCATCTCCTCAGGCGGCGAGCCGCCGTCCGGTCTTGTCGAAAAACAACGCGCCGCACAAGGTCAGCCCCACGGTATCCCCGTTGCTGAAGCGCGCATCGGCATCCGCCAAGGTGACCACCGGGGTGCCGCCGAGATCAAGATGCAGATAGGTCTGGTCACCCAGCCTTTCCAGCCGACGGACGGTGGCCGCGACGCCCTTGCCGGCGGGCGAGATCGTCAGGTGCTCCGTCCGCGCGCCGATGGTCTGCGTCGTCGGCGGCATCGGCGCGTCGGCAAAGAGTTGAGCCGGCAAAAGATTGATCCCCGGCTGCCCCAGTCGCGTCGCGACATAGGTGTCGGCGGGATCCTCGTAGATCTCGCGCGGCGTGCCGACCTGGGCGAGTTCGCCGTCATGGATGACGCCGATCCGGTCGGCCATGGTCATGGCTTCGATCTGGTCGTGCGTGACGTAGAGGATGGTCGCGGCGAACTCGCGCTGGATCCGCTTCAGTTCGAGCCGCAGCTCCGCGCGCAGCTTGGCGTCGAGTGATGAGAGCGGCTCGTCCATCAGATAGACCGACGGCTCGCGCACCAGCGCCCGGCCGATCGCAACGCGCTGCATCTGGCCGCCGGAAAGCTGCGTCGCCTTGTTGGCGAGCTTGTTCTCGATCCGCAGCATCTCGGCGATCGCGTGCACCTTCCTTCTGATCTCATCCTCCGCCATGCGCCGGGTCGGCGAGCGCAGCGGGAAAGCGAGGTTCTCGAAGACGGTGAGGTGCGGGTAGAGCGAGTATTGCTGGAAGACGAAGGTGACGTCGCGCACCGCCGGTGGCTCCAGCGTCATGTCGCGACCGCCGATGTGGACGCGGCCGTCATCGGGGCGCTCCAGCCCGGCGACGAGGCGCAGCGTCGTCGTCTTGCCGGCACCGGTCGGGCCGAGCAGCACGACGAATTCGCCGTCACCGATCGTCAGCGACAGATCGCGGACCGCGCGATTGCGGCCAAAGCTCTTCGAAACCCGGTCGATCCGCACTTCAGCCATGGGCCGCCCCATCATGCAGCGCGCTGCGCAGGGCGCGGCCGCTCGCCTTCTCGAAGATCGACACCCGGTCGGGCCGGACCTCGAGCCCGACCTGTGCGCCGACCGTGACGGGAAGGCTCGAGGGTGCGCGCACCCGCAGCGATCCATGGCCGGTGCGGACCGTCGCGATCTGGGTCGTGCCGAGATACTCGACGCCATAGACCTCGCCACGGAGCGCGCCGCCCTCCGAGAAGCGGATCTGCTCGGGTCGCACGCCGAGCACGAGGTCGGTATCGGCGACGCCCTCGCGCATGGCCGGGATGGTGATCCGCCCCTCGCCCAGCGCGATGCTCGTCTGACCCGGCGCGAGCGAGGCACGCAGCGGCAAAAGGTTCATCGGCGGTGAACCGATGAAATCGGCGACGAAAAGCGTCGCCGGGCGGTCATAGATCTCCTGCGGGCTCGCGACCTGCTCGACGACGCCCTGGTTCATGACCGCGATCTTGTCGGCCATGGCCATCGCCTCGAGCTGGTCGTGCGTGACGTAGACCGTGGTCGCATGCAGCCGGTCATGCAGCGCCCGCAGCTCCGTGATCATCGCCTCGCGCAGTTCGGTGTCGAGGGCGCCGAGCGGTTCGTCCATCAGGAAGCATTTCGGCTTGCGCACGATGGCACGGCCAAGCGCGACCCGCTGGCGATCACCGCCGGCCAGCCCCGACACCGGCCGGTCGAGCAGATGGCTGATGCGCAGGATCCGGGCGGTCTCCTCCACCCGCTCGCGGATCGCTGCCCGGTCGACTCCCTCGCAGACGAGCGGAAAGCCGATGTTGCGACGCACGTTCATGTGCGGATAGAGCGCGAAAAGCTGGAAGACAAAGGCGATGTCGCGCTCCGAGGCACGTTTTTGCGCAACCTCGTCACCGCCGAGATGGATCGTTCCGCTGGTCGGCAGTTCAAGCCCGGCGATCATGCGCAGCGTCGTCGTCTTGCCGCAGCCGGACGGACCCAGCAGACAGAAGAACTCGCCGTCCTCCACCGTGAAGGTCGAGGCCTTCACCGCCGTGAAGCTCCCGAACGATTTCTGCAGGTTTTCGATACGGATCTGGGCCACGCGGCTACTCCGGAAACTTCGACACGACGATGTACATCGCCGTACCGACCAGCGTGGTCACGAAGGAATAGGTGTAGAGCGTCAGCGAGAAGGGTTGCATCAGCATCACCACCCCGATCGCGATGATCGCGGTCGCGACATTCTCCATGGGGCCGCGCCGCAGGAGTGCCGGGCGCGGTTTGGGATCGGTTCCCTCGCTCACGACGCGCCTCCGCGCTGCACCCGGCCCAACAGGCCGCAAGAGGTGTGACCGGACGTCATTTGCGCACCGCTCCGAAGGTGATGCCGCGCAGCAACTGCTTGCGCAGGAGAATGGTGAAGACGAGGATCGGAATGAGGAACAGCGTCGTTCCCGCGCCGACCGCCGGCCAGTCCTGGCCGCCCTCGCCGATGATGGTGGGGATGAAGGGTGGCGCCGTCTGAGCCGTGCCGGAGGTGAGCAGCACGGCGAAGGCATATTCGTTCCACGCGAAGATCAGGCAGAAGATCGCGGTGGCGGCGATGCCGGTCGCGGCCTGCGGCAGGACGACCTTGCGGAAGGCCTGGAGGCGCGTATAGCCGTCGATCATCGCCGCCTCCTCATATTCGCGCGGGATCTCGTCGATGAAGCCCTTCAGCAGCCAGACGGCGAGCGAGACGTTCACGGCTGTGTAGAGGAGGATCATGCCGAGCGCGGTGTCGGACAGGCCGAGCTCGCGGTACATGAGGTAGATCGGGATCGCGACCGCGATAGGCGGCATCATGCGCGTCGACAGGATGAAGAACAGGAGATCGTCCTTCAGCGGCACCTTGAAGCGTGAGAAGCCGTAGGCAGCGAGCGTGCCGAGGAAGACCGACAGGAAGGTCGAGCCGAAGGCGATGATCACCGAGTTGACGAAGCGCGGCGCGTAGTTCGACGGGCCGGCGATGACCATCTCGCGCCGCCGGGTCACCTCGTCGCAGATGCCCTGCGGCGGGCCGAGCTGGGCGATGTACTCGGCGGTCTGGCGGGTGCGCGTCGTGAAGAGGTTGCAATATCCCTCGAGCGAGGGCTCGAACAGGATCTTGGGCGGATAGGAGATCGAATCCGGCGGCGTCTTGAAGCCGGTCGCGAAGATCCACAGAAGCGGCACGATCGAGATCAGCGCATAGAGGATCACGAGGGTCGCGGCGACGCGCTTGGCGGTCGGCGAGGGCTCGACGACCGAATGGGCGGAGGTGAGATAGGAACTCATCGCTGCTTCACCCGGTTGAGGGCCTTCACATAGATGTTGGCGAGGCCGAACACCGTCACGAACAGGATGATGGCGAAGGCGGAGGAGAAGCCGGTCCGCCACTTCTCGAAGGCCTCACGCTTGAGCGTGATCGAGGCGACCTCCGTGGTCGACCCCGGACCGCCGCCGGTCAGGAGATTGACCATGTCGAACATCTTGAAGTTCTCGATGCCGCGGAACAGCACGGCGAGCATGATGAAGGGCAGCGCCATCGGCAGGGTGATCGACCAGAACTGGCGCCAGGCGGAGGCGCGGTCGACTTCGGCCGCCTCGTAGATGTAGTCCGGGATCGAGCGCAGACCCGCGAGGCAGATCAGCATCACGTAGGGCGTCCACATCCAGGTGTCGACGATGACGATCGCCCAGGGCGCGAGCTGCACGGAGCCCAGCATCTCGAAGGACGAGGGCTCGATGCCGGTGAAGAAGGCGATGCTGTAATTGAACAGGCCGATCTGGGGCTGGTAGAGGAACTTCCAGAAATTGCCCACCACGGCCGGCGACAGCATCATCGGGATCAGGATGATCGTCGTCCAGAAGGCGTGACCGCGGAACTTGCGGTCGATCAGATAGGCGAGCGTGAAGCCGATCAGCGTCTGCAGGACGATGGTCCAGACGACGAAATGGGCGGTCGCCTGCATGGCGGCCCAGATGTCGGGATCGGTGAGGATCTTCTCGTAATGCTCGGTGCCGACGCTCTTCACCGGCGCGTTCGGCCGGTTGGCGCGGTAGTTCGTGAAGGAGAGATAGATCGTCCAGATCAGCGGGAAGATGTTGATCGCCAGAAGCAGGACGATCGTCGGGGCGATGAACAGCCAGGCGATGGTGCGGTCGGACAGGCCGCGGACCACCTGGCCCATCCCGGGGGGCGTGGCCCGTGCGGCCCGTTCGGCGATGGCGTTGACTTTCGACATGGTCCGTCCACGGCGTGGCGAGAGGGGTCTCCCGCCCCGACGGGGCGGGAGAGTAGTGGGGTGGCGGCCTGCTCCGATCGTCTCAGAGCTTGCCTTCCTCCTTGAAGGTCTCGGTCCAGTCGACGATCAGACCATCGAGTGCTTCCTTGGCCGTGCCCTTGTCGGCGACGACATAGTCGTGCAGGCGCTTCTGCATGGCCTGAAGCAGCGACGCATAGGCGGGCTCCTGCCAGAAGTCCTTCACACCGCCCATCGCCTCGAGGAACTGCGCCGCGAAGGGCTGCGAGTCCTTGAAGGAGGGGTCGTTCAGCACGGCGTTGTGGCAGGCATAGCCGCCGAGCGACCACCACTTCTTCTGCACGTCCGGCTGGGCGAACCATTTGATGTAGGCGAGGGCACCATCCATGTTGTCGGTGTTGGCGACGACCGAGATGCCCTGGCCGCCGAGCGTCGAGGCGGCGACCACTTCCGACGGATTGACGAAGAAGCCGGTCTTGTCGCCGACCTTCTCGTCCTTGGCCATGCCGGGCATGAAGGCGAACCAGTTCATCATCATGGCGACCTGGCCGGATTTGAACGCGTCGAGCCCCTCACCCATGTAGCTGTCGGTGTAGCCCGGCGGCGTGCAGCACTTGTAGAGCTCCTTGTAGAACTCGAGCCCCTTCACCGCGTTCTCGGAGTTCACCGCGCCTTCCATGTCGTACTTGCCGGGCGTGTTCTCGTATTTGAACCCGAACGAGTAGAGCGCCGAGGTCGCGCCCATGGTGATGCCTTCCGAGCCGCGCTCGGTGAAGATCGCCGCGCCGTAGACCTTCTGGCCGTCGACCTCGCGGCCCTGGAAGAACTCCGCGATCTTCTTGAGTTCCGTCCAGGTCTTGGGCGGTGCGAGATCGAAGCCGTACTTCTCCTTGAATTCCTTCTGGAGTTCGGGCTTGGCGAACCAGTCCTTGCGGTAGAACCAGCCGTTCGCATCGCCCATGGCCGGCAGGGCCCAGTAGTTCGGCGTACCCTTCGGCCAGGTCGAGTATGCGTAGACGGTCGCCGGCGCGAAGTCGTCCATCTTGATTCCTTCCTTGTCGAAGAAATCATTGAGCTTCACATATTGCTGGTTCTCGGCCGCGCCACCGATCCACTGCGAATCGCCGATGAGGAGATCGCAGAGCTTGCCGCCGGAATTCAGCTCGTTGAGCATCCGGTCGGCGAAGTTCGGCCATGGCACGAACTCGAACTTCATGGCGATGCCGGACTGCTTCTCGAAATCCTTCGAGAGCTCCACCAGCGCGTTGGCCGGATCCCACGCAGCCCAGCACAGCGTCAGTTCCTTGGCCTGAGCCTGCGCTGGCGACGGCGCCGCCGCCAGGCCGATCCCCATGACGATCGCCCCCAACGCCGTCACCGACAGCGCCTTGTGTATCGTTCTCATGCGCCTTCCCTCCCCAAACGCCCGCCGGCATGGCGGGCCGAAACCCGATCCCCGACACGCCCCACCCGACGAAAGGGCGAGCTTCTCCGTTGCGTGAGACGGGGGCTTTGACAGCCTTCCGCTTCCGCCAACCGACCGGACCGTGTCGTGACCTGAACGACGTCTCCCTCGGGCGCATGCGCTGCAATCAACGACGCGCCACTGTTCTATGTGTTTAGTGATGCATTTTGCACTAAACAAATCAAGGGACTCGATCAGCTTTTTTCCGCGATTTTTCCAGCGGTATCTGCGAGCGACCGGAGTCGACCTAGATGGACGACTTCCCAACTCGAAATGCGACAGCAATCCTGACGAATCCAATAAACATGGTGATAAACATCACCTCCCCGCGCCGGCTGACTTCTGCGACGTCGGCACCGTTGCGCCCCGGTCTTGGGTCTGCAGGATGGGGCCATGCCGCGCCTCTTCACCGGTCTTGCCGTCCCTGCCGCCGTCGCGGAAGCTCTCTCGCATCTGCGCGGTGGTCTTCCGGGCGCGCGCTGGGTCGATCCGGCCGACTATCACGTGACCCTGTCCTTCATCGGCGACATCGACGAGATCCTCGCTGACGACATTGCCGAGGCGCTGGCAGAGGTCCAAAAGCCGGCGTTCACGGTCGCGCTCACCGGTCTCGGGTCATTCGGTGGCGCAAAGCCGCGCTCGGTCCATGCGGTCGTCGCCCCCTCGCCGGCCCTGATCGAGCTTCAGGCCGCCCAGGAGGCGGTGCTGCGACGCGTCTCTGCCCCCCTCGACAGCCGCCAGTTCCGCCCGCATGTCACGCTCGCCCGGCTCGGCCGCGATGCGACGGCGGCCCGGACGGCTGAATGGCTGTCGCTGCGCGAGGGCGACCGCCTTACCTTCGAGGCCGATGCGCTGATCCTCTATTCGTCGCGGGCCTCGTCGGGCGGCGGACCCTATCTCGTCGAGGCCGCCTATCCGCTCGGTTGACGCCACCGCGAACGAGACCCATCTCTCGCCCTGCAACGAAAGAGGCCCGCGATGCCGCACCCACTCCTGTCGACCGACGAGGTCGCGACCGCCCTCGCCACGCTGCCGGCCTGGCAGCTTGACCGCGACGGCAAGGCGATCCGCCGTGTCTTCGTGTTCCGCAATTTCAGCGAGGCCTTCGCCTTCATGACCCGCGTCGCGCTGCTCGCCGAGGCTTCCGACCACCATCCGGAATGGTCCAACGTGTACAAGACGGTCGACGTGACGCTGACGACGCATGACGCCGGCGGCATCACCCCGCTCGATGTCGACATGGCGCGGCGGATCGATCGCTTCGTGCCGATGGCGAGCGGATCATGACCCCGTCCCTTGCCGCGCTCGCCACGCTGAAGGCGCCGAGCCTCGAGGATTTCGAGGCCATGGCCGACGCGGCCTATGCCGCGCTTCCGGAGACGTTCCGCCAGATGGCGGGCTCCGTCATCGTGCGCATCGAGGACTTCCCGACCGACGACGTGCTGGACGACCTCGAGGCCGAGACGCCTTTCGATCTTCTCGGACTATTTCAGGGTATTGGCCTCACGTCCGCCGAGTCGATGCCCGCGACAGGGCAGATGCCGAACCTCGTCTTTCTCTATCGCCGACCGATCCTCGACTACTGGGCCGAGCATGACGAGGCCCTGGGAACGATCATCACCCACGTCCTCGTGCATGAGATCGGCCACCATTTCGGCCTGTCGGACGAGGACATGGCCGCGATCGAGGCGGCGGCGGAGTAGGCGCGGCGCGAAAATGTCGCGTCGGCACCCATCGACGCCGTCCGGCCGAGGTGCTACCGACGCGCCATGGGCTTTCTCGAAATTCTCGTCCCGCTCGCCGTCGGCGCGGTCGCCATCGTCCTGCTTTTCGGTCTCGGCAACATGGTTGTGGGCGGTAGCCCGAACCGCTCGCAGAGCCTGATGCGCCTTCGCGTCCTGCTGCAGGGCGTCGCCATCGCCGTCATCATGTTCACGATCTGGATGTCGGGGCGATAGGCGCGCGACCGTGTCGCGGGCGACACGCCGGGGACGGATCCGCCAACCGGGTACTGGGCTCTAGGTTTACTTTTCGGCCCGTGACGGTACCTTCTGACCATGCTTCGCTTCGCTGCTTCGGCCATCCTGATCGGCCTCGCGCTGTCGCCGGCGGTGGCCGGCGACCCGCGGGCAACGAATTCCGCCATCGCGCCGGATCCCCTCGTCGCGGAACTGCGCCTCGGCATTTTCGCGCATGATCCCGGCAGCCCGGAGGAAGGGTCCGTCGACGTGAATGGCGAGGTGCTGTTCGCCAAACCATTCGCCCGCGACGACTGGGCCGATGCCCTCATCCCGCGCCCGCATCTCGGGGCGACCGTCAACACGGCCGGGGCGACGAGTTCGATTTATGGCGGCCTGACCTGGCAGGTACCGATCGGCGAGATTTTCTTCGTCGAGGGCAGTTTCGGCGCCGCGGTCCATAATGGCAGCGAGGACGGCTCCGCCGATCGCAACGCCCTCGGCTGCTCGCCGCTGTTTCGCGAATCCGCCTCGGCCGGCTTCGTGATCGACCGTCGCGTCACCGTGATGGCGACCATTGAGCACATGTCGAATGCGGGCTTGTGCGACGAGAACCGGGGCCTTACCAACATGGGCCTGCGCGTCGGCTATCGGTTCTGACCCCGGTCCCGGGATCGTTCGGACCCGGCTGCTCACGTTTCGTCGATCATTCTGGCGAGGACCTGCCGGCAAAGGGTGCCGGTGACGGCGGGTTTTCGTGCTCAGGTTCCGAGGGATCATGGTTCGTCTCAACCGCATCTACACGAAGACCGGCGATGCCGGCGACACGGGTCTCGGGGACGGCGAGCGCCGCCCGAAGTTCGACCGGCGGATCGCAAGCTATGGCACGGTCGACGAGACCAATGCGGCGATCGGGATCGCGAGGCTCCACGTCGCCTCCGAGAACGCCGAGGTCGACGCGATGCTCGCCCGGATCCAGAACGATCTTTTCGACCTCGGCGCCGATCTGTGCGTGCCGGAGCGCCCGGGCCAGACCCTGAGCTGGACGCCCCTTCGCGTCAGCACCACACAGGTCGAGCGGCTCGAGGCCGAGATCGACCGGATGAACGAGGCGCTCGAACCGCTGCGCTCCTTCGTGCTGCCCGGCGGTTCGGCCGGCGCGACGCATCTCCATCTCGCCCGCACCGTGTGCCGGCGCGCCGAGCGTCTGATGGTCGAACTCGCGCGTACGGCCGACGAGCCGGTCTCGGATGCGGCGCTGCAATACATCAACCGCCTCTCGGACCATCTCTTCGTCGCAAGCCGCTATCTCAACAAGATGGGTCCCGGCGACGTGCTCTGGGTGCCCGGCGCCAACCGCTGATCCTGCGCGGCATTCAGGCCGGCGCTGTCGTCCGGTCGGCTAGGCGCGCCATCACGGCCTCCAGAAAGCGGTCGTGAATGCCGAGCAGCCGCAGATGCTCGGTCGTCGCGATCACATAGTCGGGGTTGGCGCCCGAGACGCCGACCCCCTGAAGGACCAGATCGACCACGCGATCGACCGATAGCCGCCCGGCATATTGACCATGGCGGCGATCGACACGGTAGGCGACGGCGTCGACCCGTCGGCCGTCATCGAGGCGCACCGGAATCACGATCTCGACATAGACGCTCGTCACCTGCTCGCGGGCGCGCAGATACTGGACAGTCTCGCGCCGAAGCTTTGCCGGCACGCGATAGGCGATGCCCTTGCAGGCGCCGCCCCGATCGAGGCCGAGGACCAGCCCCGGCCGGTCCGGCGTGCCGCGATGGACATGCGAATAGATGCAGAGCGACCGGTGGAGCCCGCTCAGATGCGCGACGCGGCGCTCGTCGTGGTCGAAGCCCGGCCGCCACATCAAGGACCCGTAGCCGAAGACCCACAGGTCGTCGGGCGCATCGGCAACCGGATCGATCACTCGGCGGCCTGTCGATAGGGGTCGAGGTCGGCCTGCGTCAGTGCGGCCAGCGCATCGTGGAGGCGGACCATGTCGCGCTGCAGTTCGTCGAAACCGGCGGTCAGCGTCAGCCGCCGCTCGTCCATGTAGAGCGACCGGCTGATCTCGATCTGCAGCACATGGATGCCGCTTTCGGGATTGCCGTAATGCTCGGTGATGAAGCCGCCCGCATAGGGCTTGTTGCGGGCGACCGCATAGCCCATGCGGCGCAGCGTGTGGTCGACGCAGTCGGTGATCGCCGGCGCGCAGCTGATGCCGTAGCGATCCCCGAGCACGATGTCGCAGCGCGGCCTGTCTTCCTTGCCGAGGCTGGAGGACGGCATGGAATGGCAGTCGATCAGGATCGCGACGCCGGCACGGCGCTGCGTGCGCGCCAGCAGCCGGCGCAGCATGCGGTGATAGGGCTTGTAGAGCGTCTCGATCCGGTTGAGCGCCTCCTCGACCGGGAGCCTGCTCGCATAGATCTCGTGCCCCTCGCCGACGATGCGCGCGACGGTGCCGAGACCGCCGGCGACGCGCAGCGAGCGCGTGTTGGCGAAGCCCGGCAGGCGACCATCGAACATGCGCGGGTCGAGTTCATAGGGTTCGCGGTTGACGTCGAGATAGGCACGCGGAAACAGCGCCCGGAAGAGCGGCGTGCCGCCCTGCACGACGCCCGAGAACAGATCGTCGACGAAAGCGTCTTCGGACCGTCGCAGTGTCGAAGCGTCCAGCCGTGAGGATGCGAGAAAACTTCTCGGGTAGATCCGCCCGGAATGAGGCGAGTTGAACAACAGCGGCGTCGTGTGGACGAGCGGCTCCAGCACTTCGAATGGTCGGTGCAGCTCGGGCTCGCTCAACGCCGTATTCCACCTCACCTGCTACAACATTGACAAGAACACGCGTCGGGCTTCATCACAAGAGGGAAGGCGCGGCATAACCCGGCGTTTACCCGCCGTCGTGCTTATGGGTGCCGCGTAGCGCGTAACCCCCGCCGCCAGGCGACAGGGAAGTGGACCATGGCCAAGATACTGCTTGCCGAAGACGACAACGACATGCGCCGGTTTCTCGTGCGCGCGCTCCAGAACGCCGGCTATGACGTGACGTCCTACGACAATGGCCTCGCGGCCTATCACCGCCTGCGCGAGGAGCCGTTCGAACTGCTCCTCACGGATATCGTCATGCCGGAGATGGACGGCATCGAACTCGCCCGGCGGGCGACCGAACTCGATCCGGACATCAAGGTCATGTTCATCACGGGTTTCGCGGCGGTCGCGCTCAACCCCGATTCGAATGCGCCCAAGGATGCGAAGGTGCTGTCCAAGCCCTTCCACCTGAAGGATCTCGTCAACGAGGTCGAAAAGATCCTCGCCGCCGCCTGATGGACCATGGTCGGCGCCCTGGCGCGCCGGCATGGTGGCAGCCTTCAACTCGCCCTCAGTCCGAGAGCCGTCGCGATCGCCGCGCGGACTGACGCGCCATGCGCGAACGCATAGTGTCCATAGAATAATGTGCATGTAGTTTAAATGTACTTATTCTGCTCTCCAGCCTATCCTGCCTGTGATCAAGGCGGGGCTCCGATCGCGTGTCGAGGCGGGGCGGGTACGGGAGGCATGCAATGGGCATCCACAGCGTCATCGGCGGCAACGGCACGATCGGAGCGGAAACGGTGCGCCATCTTGCGGCGGCCGGTCGAAGCGTACGGATCATCCAGCGGCACCCGAAACCGGTCACGGGTTCGGTTTCGACGGTCAGCGCGGATGTCTTCGACGTCGACGGTCTGACGAGGGCCGTCGAAGGCTCGGACGTCGTCTATCTCATCATCGGCCTGCCCTATGATGCCAAGACCTGGCTCGAAGGCTTTCCGCTCGCCGTCTCCAATGCGGTCGAGGCCGCACGACGGGTCGGTGCGCGGCTCGTCTATTTCGACAATGTCTACATGTATGGCCCGGTTCGCGGCGCCATGACGGAAACGACGCCCGACAACCCCACGACCCAGAAGGGTGTCGCCCGCGCCCGTGCCGCGCGCGTCCTGATGGAGGCGGTCGAAAAGGGCGCGGTCAGCGGACTGATCGCGCGCAGCGCCGATTTCTACGGCAACTACAAACCCTTCGACATGGTCAAGAGCATTGCGGAGAAGCTGGCGAACGGGCGCAAGGCGCAACTTCTGCTCAGTGACCGCAAGGTCCACTCCCTGACCTACATCCCCGATTCGGGGCGCGCGGTCGCGGCCCTCGGGCAGCGAACCGATGCCTTCGGCCAGATCTGGCACATGCCGACCGATCCCGATCCCCTCACCGGCGCCGGACTTGTCACACTGATCGCGGACCTGCTCGGGACGGAAGCCCGGCACACGGTCATCCCCAAACTCATGCTGCGGATGGTCGGCCTGTTCGACGGCACGGTGCGCGGGCTTCTGGAGATGTCCTATCAGTTCGAGCAGGACTACCGCTTCGACAGCTCCAAGATCGCCCGGAGTTTCGGCCTGACGGCGACACCGATGCGGCAGGGGCTCGCCGAGCACCTCGCTTTTCTCGGTCATGCCCTCGCGGCGGGTGGCGAGGGGTCCGCGGTCACCCGGCCCCTGAGCCCGTCAGCCCGAGGGGTCGGCTGAGCCGCGAGATCATGACGACCGGCAACAAGCCCGCGAGGACGATCGCCAGCGCCGCCAGCGCGCCGTCCTCGAACATGCCGCGGGAAGCCGCGTCATAGACGACCGTCGACAGGGTCTCGAAGTTGAAGGGCCGCAGCAGGAGCGTCGCAGGCAGTTCCTTCATCGCATCGACGAAGACGAGCAGCGCGGCCGCGCCGAGAGCCGGGCGGATCAACGGCAGATGGATGCGCCACATGGTCTGCGAGCGTGTGTCGCCGAGATTGCGGGCGGCCATGTCGAGGCTGAGCGGCACCCGCCCGAGCCCGGCCTCGAGCCCGCCATTGGCGATGCCGAGGAAGCGCGCCACATAGGCGAGCACAAGCGCAACCCCGGTCCCGGACAGCAGGAGCCCGGTCGACACGCCGAAGGTCGCGCGCATGAAGGCATCGACGGCATTGTCGAAAGCCGCAAGCGGCGCGAGCATGCCGACCGCGAGGATCGTGCCCGGTGCCGCGTAGCCGAGGTTCGCAAGGCGCGCGAGGAGCGTGATGCCCGGCACCCGCGACACGCGCGTGGCGACGGCGAGGACGAGACCGAAGAACACCGCGATCGCCGCCGCCACCGAGGCGAGCATGACGGTGTGGCCAAGCGCCGTGAGAAAGCCCGGCGGCATGCCCTGGCGGGTGGCGTGGTGGATCGCGGCCTCGAGGAGAAAGGCCGCCGGCGCGACGAAGCCGATCAGGATCGGCAGCGAACAGGCGATCACGGCACCGATGACGGCACGCCCCTTCAGGGGCTGCGGCACGAGGCGGCGCTGACGCTGGGCGTGGGCCGCAAAGCGCTGCCGCCGCCGCGCATGGCGCTCGAGCGCGACGAGACCGACCATGATCAGAAGCGACAGACAGGCGATCTGTGCCGCGCCGCCGAGGCTGCCGCGGTTGATCCATGTCGTATAGACCGACACGGTGAGCGTACGCACGCCGAGATACTCGACAGCACCGATGTCGTTCATGGCTTCCATCAGGGCGAGCGAGACGCCGACGGCAATGGCGGGCCGGGCGAGAGGCAGCGCGATCCGCCAGAAGACGCCGCGCGAATCATCGCCCAGCGTGCGGGCAACGTCGATCAGGCCCGCCGCCTGCATCAGGAACATGGCGCGCGCCGACAGGTACACATAGGGGTAGAGAACGAAGCCCATGAGCAGGATCGCCCCTGGCAGGGAGCGTGGCTCGGGAAACCAGTAATCCTGACGCGAGGTGAAGCCCGTCACCGCCCGCAGCATCGTCTGCACCGGGCCGAAGGCGTCGAGGATTTCGACATAGGTGTAGGCAATGATGTAGGCGGGCATCGCAAGCGGCAGCAGCAGCGCCCATTCGAAGATGCGACGCCCTGGGAATGTGTAGGCGGAAACGAGCCAAGCGGTCGTGACGCCGAGGAGGCTGACGAGCAGACCGACACCGACGAGAAGGGCGAGCGTGTCGCGCAGCGCCGCCGGCAGCACATTCGCGATCAGATGGGGCCAGACATTGAGATCGGCGGTCAGGGCGAAATAGGCCAGCGCCGCGAGCGGAGCGAGCGGGACGGAAGCGACCAGCAGGACGCCGAGAACCCAGCGCCAGTCCTGTCGCAGGCTCTTCCAGGCAGACGAGGCGCGCGCGGGCGGGATCTCTCCGGCGCGCGGGGATGCCTCAACCGCCAAGACCGAGCCAACGCTTGTAGAAGGGCTCATCCTCCGCCGGCGCGGCAACCGGCGCAGGGTCGACGACCGCCTCGGGTGCGGCAACGGCGGTCCCGGCGCTCTTCGGGCGCGCGGGCGGCATGGGCGCTGCAACGATCGGCCCATCGACCGGCACCGCTTCGGCCGGCGCAGACGCGCCCATACTGAGGAGCCGGACATAGAAGGGCACGCTGTCGCCCGCCGCCGCATCCGTCGGCGAGCCTTCGGCCGCCGCAGGCTTTTCCGGGGCCAGCGCCAGCACCGGCTGCTCGACCACCTTCGGCTTGTCGGCCGCAGCGACGATCGCGTCGAGCGAGACGCCGTCGCCGAACACGCGCGTGACCACCGTGCGCTGGCGCGCCTCGATCGACTTCGGATTGGCGGTGTAGGGCCGCTTGGCGAGCGCGGCCTCGGCGGCGAGAAGCGTCTCGGCCGCGGCCCGCGTCGCCTCGACCGCCTTGGTCGCATCGGTGTGGGAGACGGGTCGGCCCGCCTCATCGACCGTGACGAGCACGGGACCGCGCACCGGCGTATAGGGACGGTCGCGGCCCGGCGTGTTGCCGAGGCGCGACATGAAGGAGGGATGGATGCCCCCGTCCTGGTAAATCGCGGCGACGGCGGGCTTGCCCGCTTGGACCAGCGCGGCGACCGCGGCCGCGTCGCTCTGCTCCTTGGCGTTCACAGCTGCGACGAGGGCGGGATCGGACTGGAGATTGCACTCCTGTCCCCCCTGCCCGTTGAAAACATAGCGGCCGTTGCAGACCGCGACGTCGACCGGCTTCCGGGTCAGCTCGAAATGGTCGTACCCGACCTTGAGCATCTTCCAGAAGGCGATGTTCGGGTTCTCGCGGTGCTTGGCGAAGTTCTCCGGCGTCATGCGGAACGGGAAGGACTGTGCCTGAAAATTCGTCTGGCCGCCGGCGAAGGCCTCGCGCGTCACGGCATAGATTTCCGACATCTGCTGGTCGGTCATGGAGAAACAGCCGCGCGACGAACAGGCGCCGTGCACCATGATGTCCCCGCCGGAGCGGCCGAGCGCGCGGTCATAGGCGTTCGGATAGCCGAGGTCGTAGGAGAGGTAAAAGCGCGAGTTCGGGTTCATCGCGCTCGCGGTGATCGAATAGAACCCCTCCGGCACCTGACGGTCGCCCTCGACGCGCTTGGGTCCCAGCTGGCCCGACCAGCGGCAGATCGGATAGGTCTTGAGCAGCGCGAACTTGCCGGTGTTCGTCTGTTTCCAGATCTCGAGCTCGGCCTCCTGCTTGTAGACGCGAACGAGAATCGGCGAGGCCTTGGTCATGCCCTTGGCCTGCATCTCCGCCATCAGCTTCGGCGAGATCGGCTGGAAGCCGCGCAGACGCCCCGCTTCCTCAGGCGTGCAGCTCGCGAGCAGCAGGGCGGTCACGACGACCGCGCCGATGCGAGCAAGGAGGGAAACCGGTCGAGCCATGAAATGACGTCCCGTCGAAAACACCCCGCCCCGTGACTGTCGATACCCTCTGATGGTCCCGACCGCAAGAACGGGCCATGGCAGGAGTGCGGCTCACACGGTTAGCGAAGCGTTAAAAGCAGCCATCACCTGCGCCACCGATCGATCAAATCGTCCGTCCAATGGCGAGAAACTTGTCACGCCGCGCCTTGCGGACAGCATCCGCGGGCATGGCGAGAAGATCCTTCAGCGCGTCCTCGATCGCGTCGCCGGTCGTCGCGACCGCGAGTTCCGGGTCGCGATGCGCGCCGCCGGCGGGTTCGCCGATGATCTTGTCGATCACTCCGAAGCGCATCAGGTCCTGCGCCGTGATCTTCATGTTGGTTGCTGCGTCCTGCGCCTTGGAGGTGTCGCGCCACAGGATCGAGGCGGCGCCTTCCGGCGAGATTACCGAATAGATCGAGTGTTCGAGCATGAGGACACGGTTCATGGCGGCGACCGCGATCGCGCCGCCGGATCCACCCTCACCGATGACGACGGCGACGTTGGGCGCGGACATGGCGAGACACGCGTCGGTCGAGCGGGCGATCGCCTCGGCCTGCCCGCGCTCCTCGGCGCCGATGCCGGGATAGGCGCCGGCCGTGTCGACGAAGGAGATCACCGGAACTTCGAACCGGTCGGCGAGTTCCATCAGGCGCACGGCCTTGCGATAGCCCTCGGGCTTGGCCATGCCGAAATTGTGCCGGATCCTGCTTTCGGTGTCGGACCCTTTCTCGTGGCCGAGCACGCAGACAGAGTGGCCACGGAACCGCCCAAGCCCGCCGATGATCGCCTCGTCGTCGCCGAACTTGCGGTCACCGGCAAGCGGCACGAAATCCTCGATCAGCCCCTTGATGAATTCGGTCGTGTGCGGGCGCTGCGGATGGCGGGCGACCTGCGTCTTCTGCCAGGGCGTGAGCGCGCCATAGAGATCCTTGAGCGCCTGCGAGGCCTTGGCTTCGAGACGCTGGATCTCCTCACCGATCGACACGCTGTCGCCGCCGGCGACCATGGCGCGCAGTTCCTCGACTTTCGCCTCGAGTTCGGCGACCGGTTTCTCGAAATCGAGGTAGCTTTTCATGACGCTTCACGGCTCTTTCGATCGGTAACTGGGGGGCCGGCGGTCCGGAGTCAAGCAACCGCCCCGTGCTTTGCCGATCGACGCTGGCGCTGAATGCGCGCAAGAATGGGCAAAACCAAGGCAGGCGGCAGGATGGACACGGCGCCAACCAACGCCTTGTTCAGCATGCCCGGTACCACAACGGCGCGGCCGGCGCGATAGCCCGAGAGGCCGGCCAGCGCGACCGCCCGCGCATCGAGGCGGGCTGCAAACGCGGAGGCGGCGGACCCGCCGAAACCGGCGCGGCTGCCGAACTTCGTCGCGGTCGGTCCCGGACAGAGCGCCGTGACGCGCACGCCGCTCGGCCTGAGTTCGAAGCGCAGCGCCCGCGAAAAGGACAGCACGAAGGCCTTGGAGGCGTAGTAGACCGCAAGCCCCGGACCCGCCGTGAAGGCCGCGACGGAGGCGACGTTGAGCACTCCGCCCCGTGTCGCGACGAGATCGGGCATGAAGACGAGGGTGAGATCGAGTAGGGCGCGGCAATTGACGTCGACGATGCCGAGTTGCCCGGCGCGCGGCAGCTCGGCGACGGGCCCGGCGAGACCGAAGCCCGCATTGTTGACGAGATCGCGAATGACGAAGCCGGCTTCCCGGATGCGGTGCGCAAGGCGGTCGGCTGCGTCGCGCTCGGCGAGGTCGAGCGGAATGCACAGCGGCGCGACGCCGCCCGCCGCGACGATCGTCTGCGCGACACGCGTGAGATCATCGACCGATCGACCGGTCAGGATGAGCTGGGATCCATCGGCCGCGAAGGCATAGGCGAGTTCCTCGCCGATGCCGCTCGACGCACCCGTGACGAGAACCGCCGGTGTCAATCGTTGATCTCGTCGATCGCAATGCCGCGTTCGGCGGCGATCTGCTTGCGGATCGCGATCCGCTCGCGCGACGGCACCCCGATCAGATCCGCGACGCGCCAGACCATGTCGTCTTCGAACTGGTGCACCCGGCCATCGGCGAAAGCGAGTTCCCACAGCATCTCGACGAGACGCCGACGCCCAGCGTCGTCATAGGTGCGCTTGAGGACACTGGTGAAGGCATGGAAGTCGATCGCCTCGCGATCGCGGGCCGAAGCCGCCGCGATCAGCGCCAGCACCTCGTCCTCCTCGATGTCGAAGCGGTCCATCAGGAGGTGTCGCAGCTTCCGCGTCTCGGCCTCGGTCTGGACCCCGTCGATCAGCGTGACGTGCACGAGGAGCGCCGCAGCCGCGACGCGGTGATCGTCATCGTCGAAATGATGCCGCGCACCCCCGTCCGGCGAGAGCGCACGGAAGAGCTTCTGAAGGCTTTCGAGCACCATGGCACGGACCTACGTCTCACAGAGTGAACCGGCGCGCCGCTCTGCGCGCCGGGCATCGCCTATTCCGCAGCCGGATCGGCGTCCGCGGGCTTGGCTTCGTCGCCTGCGGCGGCCTTGGGCGTGCGGCGGCGGCGGTTGCGCAGCGGAAACCGCGCCTCGCCTTCCCCTTCCGCCGCAGCGGGCGCCGGCTCGGCCGGCGCGGCGGCAGCGGCGGGTGCCGCCGCGACACCGGTGATGAAGGACGGCAGCATGGTCAGCGCCCGCTCGTCCGCGATGACGGGCTGGGGCTGATCGAGACCGACGACCGGCGGTGCCGGACGCTCGCCGCCCCGATCCCCGCCGAAGCGCTGGTCATGCGGACGATTGCGGCCCTGACGCTGGAACGGCGGCCGATCAGTCTCGCCCTCGGGACGCTCGCCACCCTGGAAACGATCCTCGCGCGGCGGGCGCTCTCCACCCAGGAAGCGATCCTCGCGCGGCGGACGCTCGCCGCCCTGGAAGCGATCCTCACGCGGTGGACGCTCGCCGCCCTGGAAACGATCCTCCCGAGGCGGGCGTTCGCCACCCTGGTAACGATCCTCGCGCGGTGGGCGCTCGCCACCCTGGAAACGATCCTCCCGCGGTGGGCGCTCGCCGCCCTGGAAGCGGTCATTGCCGCGGAAGCGATTGCCGTTGCGGTCGCCTTGGAACCGATCCTGCCGATAACCCTCGCCGTTCGGGCGCTGGTCCTGATCGCCACGATCCTGAGGCTGGCGCTGCTCGTCGAAGCGGCGCGGCTGGGGGAAGCGCGGCTGCTCGTCGGCATGGCCGCCGGGCTGCGCATAGCCGCCGAAGGTCGGCTGCTGCGGCATGCTGGGGATCCGCCCCTCGAACTCGGCGTCGTCGCCGTCGTCGCCCTCGTCACCCTCATACCCGGCGCTGCCGAACTGCGCCTGCGCGGCGGCGAGCGTGCGGAAGTAATGCTCGGCGTGCTGGAGATAGCTCTCGGCGAGAATCGGGTCGCCCGATGACTGCGCGTCGCGGGCAAGCTGCACATACTTCTCAGCGATATGGGCGGCGGTGCCCCTCACCTTCACGTCCGGCCCGTTGGACTCGAAGCTGCGGTTGAGATTGTTGGGGCTCTTGCCGCGATTACGGCCGCGCATCCGCTTCTGCTGTCCTGGCCTCATGGCTGCTTTCTCGTTCTGTGCGCTGGTTGATCAGATCCGGTCATGTCGACCCAGCGCCCCTTGCCTTTCAATTCGCGGTTCCGGACCGCGCGGGGGGCAACCCGCGACCTCGCTCTTTCACCGTCGTCTGCCTGCCGCCGACTGAACCGCACGCCAAGCGACACGGCTCGATCCGGGCAATGCCTCGTCGATCTCAGTTCCCGTCGATGCGCCCGCGCGGACCAGAGGGCCGGCAGGCTGCACGTTTCGGATCGAAGCACCGATCGGAGCTCGTTCGAACCGGAGAGGACAGTCTTTCGTCCAGACCGAGGACCGGGCCGCGATTGCGGGTTCCTCTGCGTTTTCACGCGGCGCCACAGGATTGCTGAAGGCGCCCATCAGGGACGATTCCTGCCATAAGGATAGCGTCCGACGGGAAAAACGCAAACACATTCACCGGCGCGTTCCACTGCGCCGTGCGGGGATGGCTAACCAACCGTCGACCGCCCCGCGCCCGACGTCGCGGACCTCAGGACGAGGGCGCGCGGCACGCCACCGAGATCGCATTGCGCGGGACCCAGAACGGCACAGCCGGCGAGGCCCGCAAGCGTCGCGACCGCCTCTTCCTGGCCCTGACCGAGCTCGAGGACAAGAATCCCGTCGGGCGCGAGGAGGCGCCGTGCGTCGGCGAGGATGGCGCGATAGGCGACAAGCCCATCAGTTCCGCCATCGAGCGCGAGCAGGGGATCGTGCAGCCGCACCTCGCGGTCGAGCGACGCGATGTCACCCGATGGGATGTAGGGCGGGTTGGAGACGATCAGGTCGAAGTGCTCCATGATCCCGGAACCCCAGTCGCCGACCCGGATGTCGGCGCGGCCCGCCAACCCGTTCGCCTCGGCATTGGCGCGGGCGACGGCAACCGCCTCCGGCGCGACGTCGACGCCGAGACCCGTTGCCTCCGGCCAGTCGCGCAGCAGCGCCAGCAGCAGGGCGCCGGGGCCGAGGCCGAGATCGAGACGGCGGCGCGGTGACGGCCGGCCCGCGACGGCCGCAGGCGCCGCCTCGACGAGGGTTTCGGTGTCGGGACGCGGCGCGAGGGTCGCGGGGCCCAGGGCGAGGCACAATCCCCAGAATTCGCGATGGCCCAGAATGCGGTCGACCGGTTCCCCCGCGAGCCGGCGCGCGACACTGTCCGCAAGGCGGGCGGCATCCGCGTCGTTGACCATACGCTCGGGCTCGGTCGCCAGAACGAGGCTCGTGACGCCGAGCGCCTCGGCCGCCAGCAGCCGCGCATCGAGGTCCGGCGTCGCGATCCCGGCGGCGGCGAGCCGTGCGCGGGTCTCGGTGAGCAGGGACCGCAGCGTCCTCACGCGCTGCCGCTCGCGGCGAGGAGCCTCGCCCGGTTCTCGGTCACCAGCGCGTCGATGACCTCATCCAGCGCGTCGCCAGCCACGATGCGCTCGAGCTTGTAGAGCGTCAGATCGATGCGATGATCGGTGAGGCGGCCTTGCGGGAAGTTATAGGTGCGGATGCGCTCCGAGCGGTCGCCGGAACCGACCTGATCGCGCCGGTCGGAGGCGCGGGCACTCGCGGCACGCTCGCGCTCGGCCTCGTAGAGCTTGGCGCGCAGCATCGCCATGGCGCGGGCCCGGTTCTTGTGCTGCGAGCGCTCGTCCTGCACGGCGACGACGGTGTTCGTCGGCAGATGGGTGATGCGGACGGCCGAATCGGTGGTGTTGACGTGCTGCCCGCCGGCACCGGAGGCGCGGAACACGTCGATCTTCAGATCCTTCTCGTCGATCTGGACGTCGATCTCCTCGGCCTCCGGCAGCACCGCCACCGTGGCGGCGGAGGTGTGGATGCGGCCACTCGCTTCCGTCGCCGGCACGCGCTGGACGCGGTGGACGCCCGATTCGAATTTGAGCTTGGCGAAAACGCCCTGGCCGCGGATGGCGGCGATGACTTCCTTGTATCCCCCCATCGTTCCGGGGGACTCGGACAGGATCTCGGTCTTCCAGCCCTGCAGATCGGCGTATCGCAGATACATGCGCAGAAGGTCACCGGCAAACAGCGAGGCTTCGTCGCCGCCCGTCCCGGCGCGGATTTCGAGGATCGCGGATTTCTCGTCGGCCGCGTCCTTCGGGAGGAGCTGCAGCTGGATCGCCCGCTCGAGTTCGATGATCCGGGCCTGAAGTTCGCGCTTTTCGGCGGCCGCCAGCGTCGCGAACTCACCGGTCGTGGCGGGATCGGCGAGCATGGCCTCGACGCCGGCAAGCTCATCCTCCGCCATCCGCCAGTCGCGGATCGCCGCGACGACCGGGTCGAGCTCGGCGAGCTCGCGCGTGAGCGCGACATAGGTCGCGGCATCGGGGCCTTCGGCGAGCTGCCCCTCGACATAGTCGCGGCGGCGGACGAGGGCATCAAGGCGTTCGATCGGAAGCATGGTCAGCGCGCATAGCGGAAAAGGGCACGGATTTCGAGAGTGTCGCTCAGGCCCGACGGGGCCGGGGGGCGTCGCTAGAGCGGGATCCCGGTGCGGTCGGCGAAGTCGCGCAGGCTGTCGCGCAGCGGCACGCCGTCGGACCGGGCGAGAACCGCGTCGAGATGGGCCTCGACCGCCGCCGCGTCGCAATCGAGCAGCATCGCCTTGACCGGCCCGATCGAGGCCGGTGACATCGACAGCTGCCGGAAGCCGAGCCCGATCAGGGCAAGCGCCTCGATCGGGCGCGACGCCATCTCGCCGCACAGCGTCGCCGGCACGCCCACTTGCGCCGTCTGGCGCACGATCGCACGCAGGGCGCGCAGCATGGCGGGCGACAGCGGATCGAACCGGCTCGCGACACGCTGATTGCCGCGATCGACCGCGAACAGGAACTGGAACAGATCGTTGGAGCCAACCGAGACGAAGTCGACGCGCCGTGCGATCTCGTCGAGCTGCCACAACAGCGACGGCGCCTCGATCATGACCCCGAGCTTGACGAGATCGGGCAGTGCCTTGCCGTGCTTGCGCAGGAAGGTGACCTCGCGCTCCATCAGGACCCGCGCCCGGTCGAACTCGCCGACATCGGCGACCATCGGGAACATCACTCGCAGCTCGCGACCGGCGGCCGCCTGCAGCAGCGCGCGCAGCTGGCTGCGCAGCAGCGCCGGTCGGTCGAGGCCCAGGCGGATCGCGCGCCAGCCGAGTGCCGGGTTCTCCTCCTCGATCTGGCGCATGTAGGGCAGCACCTTGTCGCCGCCGATGTCGAGGGTGCGGAAGGTCACCGGCCGGTCGCCCGCCGCCTCCAGCACCGCCTTGTAGAGCTGATACTGCTCCTGCGTGCGGGGAAACTGCGAGGCGATCATGAACTGAAGCTCGGTGCGGAAGAGGCCGATCCCGGCCGCGCCGCTCTCCTTCACATGGGGAAGGTCGACGAGCAGTCCCGCATTCAGGAGGAGATCGATCTTCTGGCCGTCACGCGTCACGCTCGGGCGCTGGCGCAGCGCCGCATACTGCTCCTGCCGCCGCGCGCGGAAGCGCACTTTCTCGACATAGGCGGCCTCGATCTCCGGGGCCGGGCGGACATGCACCTCGCCGGAGGACCCGTCGACGATGATGGCGTCGCCGGTCTCGAACAGGCTCGTCGCGCCCTCGACCTCACCGACCGCCGCGATGCCGAGCGCGCGGGCGACGATGGCGACGTGGCTGGTCGCCCCGCCCTCCTCCAGCACGAGGCCACGCAGGCGCTCGCGGTCATAGTCGAGCAGAGCCGCCGGCCCCATGGCGCGGGCGACGATGATAGCGTCCTTCGGCAGCTGGTCACCGGTCGGATGCTGGTCGCCGGTGAGCTGGCGCAGGAGACGGTTGGCGAGATCCTCGAGATCGGTCAGGCGCTCGCGCAGATAGGGGTCGAGCACACGCTGCATGCGGGCGCGGGTGTCGGACTGGACGCGCTGAACCGCCGCCTCGGCGGTGACGCCGGTCGCGACGATCTCGCGCATCTTCGCCATCCAGCCGCGATCATGGGCGAACATGCGGTAGGCCTCGAGCACCTCGCGGTGCTCGCCGGCGCGCGCGATCTCGCCGCGTTCGAGCATGGCGTCGATCGAGTTGCGCAGGCCCTCGACCGCGGCCTCCAGCCGCTCGATCTCCCGCGAGGGGTCCTCGGCGATGAGGTTCTTGATGACGAGACGCGGTTCGTGCAGCACCACATGGCCGAGACCGATCGCGTCGGACAACGGCACGCCCGTCATGTTGACGGGCCGGCGGATGGCGATCTCGGCAGCGCCGGGGGCGGCGATCGCCTTGAGGTCGCCCGAGGCAATCATCTCGGCGAGGACCATCGAGACGGTCAGGAGCGCCTCGGCTTCCTCTTCGGAATAGATACGCTGTGCCCGGTTCTGGACGACGAGAACGCCGAGCGTCTCGCCGGCGCGCAGGATCGGCACGCCGAGGAAGGAATTGTAGATCTCCTCACCCGTCTCGGGCTTGTAGGAGAAGGCGGGATGGTTGCGGGCGTCAGCCGTGTTGACCGGTTCCGCGGTCGAGGCGACGAGGCCAACGAGGCCCTCGCCCTTGCTCATCGTCGTGAGATGGACGGCGGCGCGGTTGAGACCCTCGGTGGCGTAGAGTTCGAGCGTGCCGTCGGCGCGCAGCACATAGACCGAGCAGACCTCCGCGACCATGTTCGCGGCGATCATCACGACGGTCTTGTCCAGGCGGGCCTGCGCGCTGACCGGCTCCGCCATGACCTCGCGAAGCCGCTTCAGCAGCAGGCGCGGGCCGCCCATCGCGCCGCGCATACCAAGCCTCCCCAGCCGCCGCCGTGCCGCGGCAGATTGCGTCACCGATCGTGGAAAAAGTCAGGTCGCCGTCAAGCCTTGTCGAGGCCGTATAGCGAATGCAGCGTCCGAACGGCAAGCTCCGTGTAGGCGGCATCGATCAGGACGGAAATCTTGATCTCGGAGGTGGTGATGGCGCGGATGTTGATGCCCTTCGACGCCAGCGCCTGAAAACAGGTGGCCGCGACGCCGGCGTGGCTGCGCATGCCGACGCCGATGGCCGACACCTTGGCGACGTCCATCGCCGCCTCGACCGTGTCGAACCCGATCACGGCGCGCGCCGTCTCGACGACGGCCTTGGCGCGCTCGAACTCGGCCTGGGGCACGGTGAAGGTCATGTCCGTGAAGTGTCCCCCTTCGGAGATGTTCTGCACGATCATGTCGACATTGATGTTGGCTTCGGCGAGCGGGACGAAGATCGCCGCCGCGACGCCGGGCTTGTCGGCGACGCGACGCAGCGTGATCTGCGCCTCGTCCTTGGAATAGGCGATGCCGGTGACGACCTGCTGTTCCACGATATCTTCCTCGCCGCAGATGAGGGTGCCGGGATTGGGGTTTGCCGGATCGTCGAAGGACGACCGAACATAGGTCTTGACGCCATGGATCATGGCGAGTTCGACGGAGCGGACCTGCAGCACCTTGGCGCCCAGGGAGGCCATTTCGAGCATTTCCTCGAAGGCGATCTTCTCCATGCGCCGGGCCTTGGGCACGATGCGCGGGTCGGTGGTGTAGACGCCGTCGACGTCGGTGTAGATGTCGCAGCGCTCCGCGCCGATCGCCGCCGCGATCGCCACCGCCGACGTGTCGGACCCGCCGCGCCCGAGTGTGCTGATCCGCTGCGTCTTCGGCTCGATGCCCTGGAAACCCGAGATCACCGCGACCTCGCCCGCCACGAAACCTGCGTCGAGATTCGTCGAGGGAATTGCCGCGATGCGGGCCGATCCATGCGCGTCGGAGGTTTCGATCGGGATCTGCCATCCCTGCCAGGAGCGCGCCTTCACGCCGGTAGCGTTGAGGACGATGGACAGGAGGCCCGACGTCACCTGCTCGCCAGAGGCGACGACGGTGTCATATTCACGCTGGTCGTACAGGGGCGCCGCTTCGGCGCACCAGGCGACGAGTTCGTTCGTCTTGCCGGACATGGCGGAGACCACCACGGCGACGTCATAGCCCGCCTCGACCTCGCGCTTGACGTGGCGTGCCACGTTCTTGATGCGCTCGACGGTCGCGACGGAGGTGCCGCCGAACTTCATCACGAGACGGGGACGTGCGGGACTGGCTGACTGGCTCGCCGACATGGATCGTCACTGCTCCGGCCTGGTGGAGCCCCAGGACCCTTCTCAGCGGCCCGGATTGGTCCTGCCGCGTCGGCGGGCGAGTTAGCGGAAACCAATCCTGATGGCAAGGCGCAGGGGCGGCGGCGCTGCCGTCTCGCATCGGCGTCTAGGCACTATCCCTTGGTTGCGGACGAACGCGTTTGGCGTAGGCTCCTTCCGCCCTGGGCCGTGTCGCCGCGCTGCGGCCTGCCGCCGGCAGGGCGGACCTGGGACTGCCCGCGATGCTCTCCTCCGACCCGATCCTGCGCCTCACTCTGCCTTTCCAGATGCTCTGGGCGGTGTTGATCTCCGCCTCCAACATCTACGGCATCGCCATGATCAATTCCGGCCAGGCGGCGCCGTTCCCCAAGTCCTCGACGTTCGGGCTCGTGCTCTTCGCCGCCATCGCCTTCGCGCTGTTCGATTTCCTGCGACGCTGGCCGCTCGCCTTCACCTCGACGACGGCGGCCGTGGCCTTCGTGTCGGGCGGCATCCTCTTCAAGCTCCTGATCGGCGATCCGGCCTTCTGGCCGACGGCGTCCTGGGGTTATGCGGCGCTGGCGGTCAATCTCGTCGGGCTGGTCGCCGCGCTCATCGCGCTGGCGCGGATCGGGCAGTTGCGTCTCGCGCATGGCCGGCCCTTCGGCGAAGAGGCGACCGGCAGCCGCTGAGCCGGCCTCTTCTTCTTACAGACCGACGCGGTCGAGCGCGGCGCGCTGGCGCGTCGCGACGGTCTCGACGGAGAAGTGCTCGATCGCCTCCTCGAACATGCGGTGGAAGTTCAGCTCGGCCTGCAGATGCAGGAACACGCCGCCGAGCCCGATCGCCGCGCGATCCATGAACACGAATTCCTGCGGTACCGTGACCGGCCCCTTCTCCTTCAGCGCCTTGTGCACCGTGAAGGCCTCGCGGCGGCCATACTCGCCCGGCGCGACGCCGTCGGCGATGCTGCGCACGCGATCCTCGAGCAGCGGCGCGTAGATGAAACGCGCCCAGATGTTGAGGATGTCGATCAGTTCCTTCCTGAGGTTCTTGAACCCCCAGGTCTCATAGGCATGGACGACGCGCGCGGCGTCGCCGTGCAGCAGGCCCTTGTAGAGATCGACGACGCCGCCGACGAAGCTCGCCGGGAAAATCCGGATGCAGCCATAATCGAGCAGGTTGATGCCCGCGGGCTCACCGCCGTCGCGATAGACCGTGTAGTTGCCGAGATGGGGATCGCCATGGATGATCCCGACGCGGGCGAAGGGTCGCCACCACGCCGTGTACATCGCCGTCGAGAGGCGGTTGCGCACGGCGAGATCGGACTGCTTGAACGTCAGGAGCTTCTCGCCCTCCAGCCAGTCCATGGTGAGGAGGCGGCCGGTCGACAGGTCCGGATGCACTTTTGGCGCCCGAACCGTCGTCACGCCCGCATCGGCGAAGACGCCGCCATAAAGGGCGGCGTGCTTGGCCTCACGGCGATAGTCGAGTTCCTCGCGGACGCGCGCCGAGATTTCCTTGTACATCTCGCGGGTGTCGATCGCCGGATCCATCCGCCGATGCAGGCCGAACAGGATCTGGAGCTGGGCGAGATCGGCCTCCACGGCCGACTGCATGTCGGCATATTGCAGCTTGCAGGCGAGCGGCGTGCCGTCGAGCGCGACGGCGCGGTGGACCTGACCAAGGGAGGCCGCGGCCGCCGGCTGGCGCTCGAAGGAGGAGAAACGGCCCGACCAGTCGGCGCCGAGCTCGGCCATCATGCGCCGCTTGACGAAGGCCCAGCCCATGGGCGGCGCCTCGCTCTGGAGCTTGGCGAGTTCGGCTGCATATTCGGGCGGCAGCACGTCGGGAATGGTCGAGACGAGCTGGGCGACCTTCATCAGCGGACCCTTGAGCCCGCCGAGCGCCTGCGCCAGCGCGACCGCATTCGATGCGTCACGCCCCTCCATGCCGAAAAGGCGCGCGCCCGCAATGCGAGCCGCCACGCCGCCGACATTGGCGCCGACCCGCGCATAGCGCGCGGCACGTGCCGAGAACCGGTTCTGCTCGCCGTCATCCGCCATGGCGCCCTCCTACCGGACAGATGGGCCGCCGGTAGCGCCCCGTAAAGTGGCGGAACGTCGCGCTTTCCTACCCGCGCACCACCATCACGGACGCGCGGGAGAGGCGCGGCAGGACCTTGCGGAACACCTCCGGCTCGACGGCGACGCAGCCAGCCGTCGGCGTGCGCGCGATCCGGCACACATGCCAGAAGATCGCCGACCCGCGCCCGCGGTGAACCGGCGCATCGTTCCAGCCGAGTTCGACGATCACGTCGTAGAGCCTGTCATCCCGGCACAGCCGCTCCTCGGCCTGATCGGGCGGGCGCCGGATCAGCCGGTTGTAGCGCCGATCGGCGGGATCGTCGCACCAGGCATCGTCATGGCGCGTCCTTCGTGTCGGCAGCAGCGTCGGGATCCGCGCCGCCCGGTCGAGACGCTGGAACACACGGCGCAGCGGCAGCCGCGCGCGCGGCGTGCCGCCATCGCCCTCGCGCTTGTCGACGACGACGCCCGACCGTCCAAGGACGCACGGGTAGGCGCTCGCCCCGATCACGAGTCGCCCGAGCGTGCGCCGCGTCGGCAGGGCGTGGACGGTGATCCGGACAATCCGCCGCTTCACGCCGCTGCTCATGACGACCACTCCGCCGCTTTTCCTGTCGAAAGACCGATCACGACATTTCACATCCTTGATGAATTGGCGTCATAATGGACCTCGCCGCTTGCAACTGCCAAGAGTTCGAGTAGGCATCCGGCCGAATGTCGGAAGAACCCGTTGGGGGAAGCATGCCGGGACGGCGCAAGATACTGCTTGTGGACGATGAGGACGAACTGCGCTCCGCGCTCGCGGAACAATTGGCGCTCTATGATGAATTCGAAGTGATCCAGGCGGAGTCGGCGACCAAGGCGATTCAGTCATCGAAAGTCGATCATCTCGACCTGATCATCATGGATGTCGGCCTGCCGGACATGGACGGGCGCGAGGCGATCAAGCTGATGCGCAAGAACGGGTTCAAGGCACCCGTGATCATGCTCACGGGCCATGATTCGGATTCCGACACCATCCTGGGTCTCGAGGCCGGCGCCAACGACTATGTGACGAAGCCGTTCCGTTTCGCCGTGCTCCTCGCCCGCGTCCGCGCCCAGCTGCGCCAGCACGAGGCGAGCGAGGACGCGGTCTTCAACGTCGGTCCCTTCACCTTCAGACCAGCCTCCAAGCTGCTGGTGTCGGAAAAGGGCTCGAAGGTCCGTCTGACGGAGAAGGAGACAGCGATCCTGCGTTTCCTCTACCGGTCGGGCCAGAAGCCGGTCTCGCGCGAAGTGCTGCTCCAGGAGGTCTGGGGCTATAATTCGGGCGTGACGACCCATACACTCGAAACGCACATCTACCGCCTGCGTCAGAAGATCGAGAAAGATCCTTCCAGCGCGTCCCTCCTCGTCACCGAAGGCGGCGGGTACAAGCTGGTTCCCTGATTTGGCACTCGACGACGACATCGCCCTCCTGGCCCGTGTGCCGATGCTCGGCTCGATCGAGAAGGAGGCGCTGCGTCTGCTCGCCTTCTCCGCCGAGCCGCGCGTGCTGCGGGCGGGTGACGTGCTGTTCCGCAAGAACGACCCCGCCGACGGCGGCTTCGTGGTCGCGAGCGGTGCGGTGACGCTGCTTGCCGACGACGAGGTCACGCCCCTCGCCGTGGCGGAGGCGGGATCGCTTCTGGGGGAGATCGCGCTGATTTCGGAGACGCGCCGGCCAGCGACCGCGATCGCGCGCGAGCCGACGACGGTGCTGCGGCTGGCGCGCGTGCTGTTCCGCAGGACGCTCGAGGAATATCCCCACGTCGCCGAGCGCATCGCCCGCGAGATCCACGCGCGGATGGTCGCGACGACGAGCGGTCTCGCCGAGGTCAAGCACAAGCTCGACCGGATCGGCTGAGGATCAGACGAGAAAACGCGTCGTGACGCCCGCCGCCGCCATGATCGCGACGACAGGCAAAATGCCGAGCCGCGCGACGAAAACCAGTGCGAAGGCGAGAAGCGCGAGGGCTGCGGCGGCGAGGTCTATCGAGCCGAAGACAGGCCAGGCGAGACGCACCGGTCCAAGCTCGAGCGTGCCGACCTCCGTGAAGACGACATGGAGCGCGAACCAGACGCCGAGATAGGCGACGACGCCGACGACGGCGGCTGAGATCGCCCGCAGAGCTGCCGCGATGCGGGCATTGGCGCGCAGATCCTCGACATAGGGGGCGCCGGCGAAGATCCACAGGAAGGAGGGTGCGAAGGTCACCCAGGTCGTCATCAGCGCGCCGAGCACGGCGGCGACGAGCGGCGAAAAGGGCCCCGGCTCGCGCCAGGCGGCGAGAAAGCCGACGAACTGGTTGACGAGAATGGTCGGCCCCGGCGTCGTCTCGGCGAGCCCGAGCCCATCCGCCATTTCAAGCGCCGTGACCCAGCCACGGCTGACTGCCTCCTGTGCCAGCCAGGCGAGAAGCGCATAGGCGCCGCCGAAGGTGAGCACCGCGAGCTTCGAGAAGAACAGCCCGAGTTCCACGATGACGCTGTCGCCACCGAGCGCGAGAAAGGCGAGGAGCACAGGCAGCCACCACACCGCGAGGCCGATCACCGATGTGCGCAGGGTCGATGCGAGGCGTCCGGGCTGCGGCGCAGCGGTGGCGGGGGCGACGGAAAGATCGACGGCGACGAGGCGCGGCGCCACCCGGGCGAGGCCGTAGCCGATGAGGCCGCAGCCAATGACGATCGCGGGAAAAGGCAGGCCGGCGAGCAGGAGACCGAGAAAAGCTAGGGCCGCGAGCGCGATCAGGAAGGGCGTCCGCAGCCCCCGCGCCGCGATCTTGATCACCGCCTGCGCGATCAGCGCGAGCACCGCCGCCTTGATGCCGAAGAAGATGCCCTCGACAACCGGCGCATCCGCCGCAACGACATAGAGCACCGACAGGCCAAGCATCACGAGGGCGCCCGGCAGGATGAAGAGGAGGCCGGCGATGACCCCGCCGCGCACGCCCTGCTTCAGCCAGCCGATATAGGTCGCGAGTTGCTGAGCCTCGGGCCCCGGCAGCAGCATGCAGTAGTTCAGCGCATGCATGAAGCGCTGCTCGTCGAGCCATTGGCGCTCTTCGACGACGAGACGGTGCATCATCGCGATCTGGCCGGCAGCGCCGCCGAAAGACAGGACACCAATCGAGGCGAAGGCGCGCGTCAGGTCTCCCAGGGAAGCCGGTCGCGGCCCCTCGTCCGCGGCATGCGCGCCCATCCCGGTCGATCGTTCCGCCTCGTCCGCCATGCGCCCCTTGTTCATGGGCGGCAACTGGACGCGGGATGCGACAGGAAGATGACCAGATCGATCCCGTTCAATGGACCGGGTCGATGATGGTGACGCTGCGTTCGCGGGCGAGCTGGCGGATGGCGCCCTCAGCCTCGAGCACGTCGTCGATGCCGGTGAGCGTCGTCTCCGCTTCGTGATCGCTGATCGCCTCGTGGCGGATCTGCAGCGTGCCGAAACCGCGCTCGACGGCGCTGCGCTCGACGCCCAGGATCGCGGAGGCGCGCACCTCGCGCATCAGGCCGTGGCGGATCGACAGGAGGACAAGCCGGCGGTCGGTGACGAGGATCACCGTATCGAGGGCCCGCTGGCGTGCCGCCCACGGGCTCGCGCCGAGATAGAGCGCCATCAGGCAGCTCGGCAGGGCGATGCAGGCGAAAAGCACCGGCATGATGGCGATCTTACCCCAGCGCAGCGCATCCCACGAGGCCTCGAGCGACAGATAGGCGATCGGCGCCCCCAGAAACCCGAGCAGCGCCCCGGCGCTTGCCGTCGGCCAGGCGGCACGCGCCGCCTCGACCGCGTTGGGCGTCGTCACGAAAAGGATCGGCTCCGCCGGCGCCAGAACCTGGACCACCGCGCGTCGGGCTGACGTTGAAAGCCGCTCGAGTCCGGCCATAACTTCTCCTCCGATCTACCTTGTCGCTTGGCGGAGCGCACCTTACAAGGCCCCTCACTGCAAAGTGCTGAAAGGCCGCCTCACATGGACAAGTTCACGACCCTCACCGGTGTCGCCGCGCCGCTCGAGATCATCAACGTCGACACCGACATGATCATCCCCAAGCAGTATCTCAAGACCATCCAGCGCACCGGTCTCGGCAAGGGGCTGTTTTCGGAATTGCGCTTTCGCGACGACGGCACAGAGAACCCGGACTTCGTTTTGAACAAGCCGGCCTACCGCCAGGCCAAGATCCTCGTCGCGGGCGACAATTTCGGCTGCGGCTCTTCGCGCGAACACGCCCCGTGGGCGCTGCTCGACTACGGGATCCGCTGCATCATTTCGACGTCCTTCGCCGACATTTTCTACAACAACTGCTTCAACAACGGGATCCTGCCGATCGTCGTGTCGCAGAGCGATCTCGACAAGCTGATGGACGATGCGCGGCGCGGCGCCAACGCCACTTTGACCGTCAATCTCGAAGCGCAGGAGATCCGAGGGCCCGATGGCGGCGTAGTTCGTTTCGATATCGATCCGGCCCGCAAGGAGAAGCTGCTTCAGGGTCTCGACGACATCGGCGTGACGATGACGCGGCAGGACGAGATCGGCCGGTTCGAGAGCCGGGTCGGCGAGAACCGCCCCTGGCTCTGAGCCGGGCGGCGGCTGCGCCAACCGGGTTTCAGGACGCCGTCACCGCGTTCCGGATCGATGCCGCGGCCGGGCGATGGCTTTTCTTTTTCGCCCGGCGCCCCACTTGCCGTGAGGAGGATCCGCAAGGATGACGATGCACACCCCTTCTGTCCGGCAAAGCACGCTTCCCGACGGACATCCGTCCTTCGCCATCGGAAGGATCGGCGTGCTGCTGATCAATCTCGGTACGCCGGACGCGCCGACCTACTGGCCGATGCGGCGCTACCTGAAGGAGTTCCTGTCGGACCGTCGGGTGATCGAGGTGCCGCGCTTCATCTGGTGGCCGCTCCTCAACCTCGTGATCCTGACGACGCGCCCCTCGCGCAGCGGCGCGAAATACGCGTCCATCTGGGACAATGAGCGCAACATGTCGCCGCTGCTGGCGATCACGATCGACCAGACGGAAAAGCTGCGCAAGGACCTCGCCAACCTGTCGCCCAAGCTCGAGGTCGACTATGCCATGCGCTATGGCAACCCCTCGATCGCGTCGCGGATCGACGCCCTGAAGGCGAAGGGGTGCGATCGGATCCTCCTGGTGCCGCTCTACCCGCAATATGCGGCGGCGACCTCCGCCACCGTCTGCGACAAGGCCTTCGAGCATCTGATGACGATGCGCTGGCAGCCGGCGGTCCGGGTCGCGCCGCAATGGCATGACGACCCCGTCTACATCGAGGCCCTCGCGACCTCGGTGCGCGCCAGCCTCGCCAAGCTCGATTTCGAGCCGGAGGTGCTGATCGCCTCCTTCCACGGCGTGCCGAAAAAATATCTTCTGCAGGGCGATCCCTATCACTGCTTTTCGGCCAAGACCGGTCGCCTGTTGCGCGAGGCGCTCGGATGGCCGGCGGACCGGTTCCGCACCACCTTCCAGTCGCGTTTCGGCAATGACGAGTGGCTGAAGCCCTACACGGACGAGACGATCGAGGGGCTCGCCAAGTCCGGGGTCAAGCGGATCGCCGTGGTCGCACCGGGCTTCGTCGCCGACTGCCTGGAGACGATCGAGGAACTCGGCGAGGAGAACCGCGAGATCTTCGAGCATAATGGCGGCGAGAAATACGCCTACCTGCCCTGCCTCAACGACAGCGACGAGGGCATCGCCGTGATCCGCCACGTGATCACGCGCGAATTGCAGGGCTGGATCTGACCCTCAGCGCAGCGCCAGCGGATTGTCGGTGAGCGCGGCCGCGTCCGGCGCATCGATGCGCACCTCGCCGGAGAACGCCGCGAACAGGCGCTCGATCCGCGCCGACTCGACATCCTGAACGATGAACACGAGCCGCGAGGTCGCGTCGCCGTCAGGCCAGGCCGCAAGCCGCACCGGCGGGTGCATCACGTGCTGGACGCCATGCAGGACGACCGGCCGCGCCGGATCGTCCGTGAGCTTCACCAGCCCCTTGTAGCGCAGGAGTTTCGGTCCGTGCTCGGCGCGCACGAGATCGAGAAACATCTCCAGAGCCGACGGCGTCAGCGCACGCGTCTGCGACAGGCTGAAGGAACGGATCCGGTCGTCGTGCCGGTTGCGGTCATGGGCATGCTGACCACCCGGATGGCCGTGGTGGTGGTGATGATCGTGGTGCGGGTGATCGTGGTCGTGGTGGTGATGATCCGAATGCTGGTGATGCGCCGCGTCATGGCGCTCGGCCGCGAGCCAGGCGCGGACATCGCCGATCTTGCCATCCGCCCGCCAGGGTCCGAGTCCCGCGAAGAGCGCCGCGTCGGCCATCGCGCCGTCGATGACCGGCGCCGCCGGGTTCAGCCGCGCGAGCCGTGCCCTGAGCGCCTCTGACGGGCCGGCGAGGTCGGTCTTGGTCACAATGAGGCGGTCGGCGACCGCCACCTGGCGCAGGCTCTCGCGGTGGTGGTCGAGCGTCGACAGGCCGTTGACCGCATCGACGAGCGTCACGACACCGTCGAGCACCAGGGCCCCGGCGAGCCGGGGATGTGCCGTCAGCGTCTGCAGGATCGGCGCCGGATCGGCAAGGCCAGTGGTCTCGATGATGATGCGATCAAACGCCGGCACGCCACCGGCCTCGCGCCGGTCGAGCAGGTCTCCGACCGTGTCGATCAGTTCTCCCCGGATGGTGCAGCACAGACAGCCGGAGGAGAGCACGAGCACCGTGTCGTCGACCGCCTCGACGAGAAGATGGTCGAGCCCGATGTCGCCGAACTCGTTGATCAGCACCGCGGCCCCCTTCAGAGCCGGATCCTTGAGGACGCGGTTGAGCACTGTCGTCTTGCCGGCCCCGAGGAAGCCGGTGAGCAGGGTCACGGGAAGGCGCTTGGGCTCGGTGGTCATTGCGAAGGATCCGCGGCAGGGCGGCCTCTATGGGGCATGGTCAGGCCTTCCGGCGTTGCTCGACGAGGATCGCCGCGATCACGGCGGCGAAGACGAGGAGGCCGCCGCCGAGTTGCAGCAGCGTCAAGGCCTCGTCGAGGACGACCGAGGCGAGCAGGATCGAGGTCACCGGCTCGGCGCAATAGACGAGGCCGATCACCGCCGGCGGTGCGGCACGGGCGGCGAAGAGGTGCAGCATGAAGGCGATGAGGAATAGGCCCGCGGTGATCAGCACCGGCACCGCCGCCCCCTGCAGTGTCGCGAGCGAGGCCGGCCCCCCGGCGGCATAGACGGTCGCCATCGCGATCGGCAGCAGGATGAGCTGCGTCCAGAAGCCGACGATGGTCGGCGGCAGAACGCGGGTCGTCTTCGAGGCGAAGAAGAACTGCCCCGTTGCGCCGATCACGGCGATCGCGGCCAGCGCGAGCCCGCGCGGGTCGAGGCTCGTGAAGCTCGGACCGATCGCGAGAAAAAGCCCGCAAAAGGCAACGAGAAAGATCAGGATGCGCGACAGCGTCAGCTTCTCGCCGTCGACGAAGGGGCTGACGATCACGATCACCAGCGGGAACATGTAGAAGATGATCGTCGCGACGCCGACCGGGATGAAGGCGACGGACGACAGATAGGCGAGCCCGACCGTGGCGGTGAAGAGGCCGAGCCCGAGAATGGGCAGCCGCATCGGCGGCGGAATGGCGAGGCTGTCACGCCGGATACCGGCGATCGCCGCCAGCAGCGCGATCATGGCGAGACTGCGATAGACGACGATGTCGGGGCCAAAGACGCCGAGCCCCGCCGAGATCCGGGCGAAGGGTACGTTGGCGCCATAGGCGACCGCCGACACGAAGGCCGCCAGCAGTCCAAACAGCATGGTGTGCGGGGTCATGTCGCCGGTCTTGTCTCGGAGTTCCTCGGCGCCTTAGGGGCCGGGCGCGGCAGGCGGCATGACTTTCGGGCGGCGCGGCGGCATCGGCACCTCGACGAGTTCGACGATCGTCTCTTGCGGTGTGACTGCGCCGAGCGCGACCCCGCGTCCGATCTGACCGGGCAGGGCTGCCATCGCGGTGCCGTTGTCGACGCCGGCCGGCGGTTCGAAGAGGGGCAGTTCCCCGCTCGCACCCGCCTGCTTGATCGCACCGGGCTTGAACTGCGGCGAGGTGGCCGCATAGGCGGCCGCCGTCTCCGCCTGGCCCGCCGGCATGATTGCGCCGGGCTTGAGGGGCGGCTCGGGCGGCAGAAGCGCCTGATCTGTCGCTTGCGCGTCCGCCGGCTGGTCGAGGGAAGCGACGAGAGCTGCCGGCTGCGCCGGTTCGCGGTCGCCCAGATAGGGTCCGACGGGCACGGGCGGATCCATGGCGTATTCGGCGAGGAGATAGGGCGATTCAGATACTCGGACCTTGCCGTTCTTCGCGGCTCGCGCCGGCTTTCCGCCGTTCAGCACCACGCCGAGTGCGTCGTCGCGGTCATTGCCGGTCGGCGCCGAGCTCTCGCCGACATCCTCCGCCGCCTCGGCCGCCCGCCGCGCCTTGCGGTTCTTGCCGCAGACGTCCTCGCGGATGTTCGCCGGCTGGGTGTAGGCCGAGTTCGGCAGGGAGGTGACGGATTTCGTGCCGAAACCGCCGAAGAGCGAGGAGCCGCCAAAACCGTCCTCGAGCAGCTTCGCGGCCTTTATCCCGCGCTCCCTTGCGGAGGTCGCGCCCAGCACGACGGCGATCAGCTGGCGTCCGCCACGATGGGCGGTCGCCACGAGATTGAAGCCCGAGGCGCAGATGAATCCGGTCTTCATGCCGTCCGCACCCGGATAGCGCATGACGAGTGCGTTGTGGTTACGCATCACGCGCTTGCCTGCCTTGATCGCATGGATCTTGAACAGCCCGGCATATTGCGGGTAGCGGGCTCGGATGGCGCGCGCGAGCAGCGCCATGTCACGTGCCGAGGAGACCTGCCCGTCATCGGGAAGGCCGTTGGGATTGACCCAGCGGCTCTGGCTCATGCCGAGCGCACGGGAATGGGCGTTCATCTCGGCGACAAATCCTTCGACCGACCCCGAGACCCCTTCGGCGAGCGCGACGGCGATGTCGTTTGCCGACTTCACCATCAGCATCTTCAGGGCATTGTCGATCGTGACCTTGGTGCCGACCGGATAGCCCATCTTGGAAGGCGCCATCGAGGCCGCGCGCTGGGAAATCACGATCGGGGTGCCGAGATCGACGCGGCGATCATCGATCGCGCGGAAGACGGTATAGGCCGTCATCAGCTTGGTGAGCGACGCCGGGTACCAGGGCCGTGTGGCGTCCTCCTCGGCGATCACCTTGCCGCTCGTGGCGTCGACGACGATGTAGGGATTGGCCGCGGCCGGCTGGCCTGAGACGACGAGGGCGGCGATAATCGCCAGACCAAACCCTCTCCAACGCACCAAGCCCATGCCGCTTCTCCCAAGACCGTGCCCCGGCGGAACCATTCGGACACGGCGATTTCGTGGCGGGGTACTCCGATTTACAGCCAGGGGCGCGATTTGGGAAGGCGGATTGCTCCCTCCCCCCACTGTCCACACCTGCCGGTCCCGGTTGCGCGCACAAAAAAGGCGGCCCGGAAGCCGCCTTGATGCCGCTATCGCAGGCGGCCAACGCCGCCTGCCGTTTGTTTCGAAAGACAGAGGCGGCTCACGCCGCCTCCAGAACCTTCATCTGCGCCTTGACCGCAGCCTGCACCTTCTCGAAGGCGCGGACCTCGATCTGGCGGACACGCTCACGCGAGACGCCGAACTCGTCGGAGAGTTCCTCCAGCGTGATCGGATCCTCGGCGAGCCGGCGCGCCTCGAAGATGCGGCGTTCGCGCTCGTTGAGGACGCTCAGCGCCGTGCGCAGGGCGATGGCGCGGTTGTCGCGCTCCTCGTCCTCGACGAGCCGGGTTTCCTGGTTGGACGCCTCGTCGACGAGGAAGTCCTGCCATTCACCGTCGGCATCGGCTCGCAGGGGCGCGTTGAGGGAGGAGTCGCCACCGAGGCGGCGGTTCATCTCCACCACTTCGCGCTCCTCGACGCCGAGCTTCGTCGCGATCTGCTTCACCTGGTCGGGCCGCAGGTCGCCCTCGTCGAGCGCGGCGATCTGGCTCTTGGCCTTGCGCAGGTTGAAGAAGAGCTTCTTCTGGTTTGCGGTGGTGCCCATCTTCACCAGCGACCAAGACCGCAGGATGTACTCCTGGATCGAGGCGCGAATCCACCACATCGCGTAGGTCGCGAGACGGAAGCCCTTGTCGGGCTCGAAGCGCTTGACCGCCTGCATCAGGCCGATATTGCCCTCGGACACGACCTCGCCGAGCGGCAGCCCGTAGCCACGGTAGCCCATGGCGATCTTGGCGACCAGACGAAGGTGCGATGTCACGAGCCGGTGGGCAGCTTCGCGGTCCTGATGTTCGCGGAAACGCTGCGCCAACATGTATTCTTCTTCCGGCACCAGCATCGGGAACCGGCGAATCTCTTCCAGGTAGCGGCTCAGTCCACTTTCGGACGCCAGAACCGGAAGCGCGGCAGCAGAAGCCATTGTCTCCTCCTTGAGCCCCCCATCGGGGCGACTCGGGTCATGCCCCCCAGACATTGGCGGGGCACCATGCGTGTCGGGCGATCGACCTGCGCTTCCACCAAAGCCGCAAACCGGTTTCCCGACGGTTCGGATCATAGATCGAATTTGGGCGAAGTCATGATCATTTTGCGCAGACGCCAATCAGACCCGGACGCTCGCCCATCACGATTGCTTGAGTGCCGAAACCAGAGTCGCGAGATCCGTCGGCAGGGCACTCTCGAACACCAGATGCGCGCCGCTGGTCGGGTGTTCGAAGCCGAGCAGCCGCGCGTGGAGCGCCTGTCTGCCCAGCGCGGCGAGCGCCTGCGTCGCCGCCTCGGGCAGCCTGGACGCCTTGGTCCGGTATCCGCTTCCATATACGTCGTCGCCGAGTATCGGATGACCGGCATGGGCGAGATGGACGCGGATCTGATGGGTCCGCCCCGTCTCGAGCCGGCAGGTGACGAGGGAGGCGACCATCTCGCGCCCGAACGTCTCCTCGACCGTGTAATGGGTGATCGCCAGCCGTCCCCGCCCCTCCGGCACGACGGCCATCTTCTCGCGGTTCTTGGTCGAGCGGTCGATGCCGGTGCGGATCGTGCCGCGCGGCCGGTCGAAGGTACCCCAGGCGATCGCGGTATAGGCACGCTCCAGCGGCCCGGTGCGACCGTGGTCCGCGAATTGCGCCGAGAGGTGCTGATGGGCGTGGTCGTTCTTGGCGACGACCATCACGCCGGACGTGTCCTTGTCGAGCCGATGGACGATGCCGGGTCGCCGGACGCCGCCAATGCCGGAAAGGCTCGCGCCGCAATGGGCGATCAGGGCGTTGACGAGCGTGCCGGTCTCGTGCCCGGCGGCGGGATGGACGACGAGCCCCGCCGGTTTGTCGATGACGATGAGGTCCGCGTCCTCGTGGAGAATCGACAGCTCGATCGCCTCCGCCTGCGGTTCGGCCGGAGCCGGGGCCGGAACACCGACATACGCCGTCTGCCCCGGCCGGACCATGGCGGAAGGGTCGCTCACGACGTGCCCGTCGACGTTCGCGAGCCCCGCCTCGATCAGCGCCTTGATGCGGGTGCGCGACAGGCCGTCGGCGGCCCCCGCCAGCAGGCGGTCGAGCCGTTCGGGCGCGGCGCCACAGGTGACGCTCAGCACCGGCTGATCGGGGTCGACCGCTTCGGGGTGTGACATGCCTCCGCTCGTAGCAGAGGAAGCGCCTTGTATGCCACGGCCATGAGCGCTATAGAGCGCGCCGTCGCCGGATGCTCCCATCGTCTAGTGGCCTAGGACGTCGCCCTCTCACGGCGAAAACACCGGTTCGAACCCGGTTGGGAGCGCCAATGATTTCAATGGCTTACATAGAAAAATGGATTAGGTAACCCGAGCCATCAAATATGCGTCAAATAAGACGCCTGTGGATAGGCCCGAACGACAGCGGACAACGGATCAGGCCATACGCTCCAAATCGTCAGCTACAGTGGCGTTGACGTTGCGGTGACCGCGCGGCGTGCCCTTGAGCATTGGGCTAGGCTCGTGGAAGAGATATCGACCGGTCGGCCGGTTGTATCGAATGTGGTCTCGTTTGGTGATCCACCCCGATGAAATGGTCCACCCTCAGGTATGTCTTTAGACAGCGGGAGGACCTACAACGCCATGGAGAGCTTCTTCTCCTCCCTGAAGACCGAGCGGACCAGGGGCAAGGTTTACCGGACGCGTGACGAGGCGCGTGCGGACGTGTTTGATTACATCGAGAGGTTCTACAATGCTGTCCGACGGCA
>JBKDKQ010000034.1:0-110400 GCA_046344875.1 Labrys sp. (in: a-proteobacteria)
CCGGTCGTTGGGGAAGATCCCGACGACGTCGGCCCTGCGCTTGATCTCGCCGTTGAGGCGCTCGAGCGGGTTCGTGGACGCGATCTGCGGCCAGTGCTCGCGCGGGAAGGTCATGTAGGCGAGCACGTCGTCGCGAGCGCCGTCCATCAGTTCGGCAAGCCTGGGGAAGCGCTCGCGCAGGGCATCAGCGACCTGTCGCCATTGCGCCTGGGCGGCCTCCGCGGTGTCCTGGGCGAAGATCGTCTTCAGCATCACCACCGCCGCCGGACGCTGCTTGGGCGGCACGTGGGCAAGGACATTCCTGAGCCAGTGTACGCGGCACCTCTGTTGGGTGGCGCTGAACACCTTCGCCGCGGCCGCCCGAAGGCCTTTGTGGTCGTCGGCCACGACAAGCTTTACCCCGCGCAGGCCCCTATCGGCCAGGGAACGCAGGAACGCCTTCCAGAAGGGCTCGGCTTCCGAGGCGCCGGTGGCGACGCCGAGCACCTCGCGGCGCCCGTCCGTGTTCACGCCGACGGCGACTATCACGGCAAGCGAGACGATCCGCCCGGCCTCGCGCCTTCAGGTGGGTGGCGTCGATCCACAGGTACGGCCAGGTCCCTTCGATCGGGCGGGAGAGGAAGGCGTTCACCCGCTCGTCGATCTCTTCGCAGAGCCGGCTGACCTGGCGCTTCGAGATGCCGGAGCCTCCCATCGCCTTGACGAGATCATCGACCGCCCGCCTCGAGATCCCGTGCACGCAGGCCTCTTGGATGACTGCGGTCAGCGCCTTCTCCGCCGTGCGTCGCGGTTCCAGGAATGTGGGCAGGTAGGAACCCTTGCGCAGCTTCGGGATGGACAGGTCGATCCGACCCACCCGCGTGTCCCACGGCCGATCGCGGTAGCCATTCGGCTGAGTAAGCCGGTCAGGGCTGCGGGCGCCCGCCGGCGCATCGGTTCTCGCCTCGACCTCCAACTCCATCATGCGATCGGCCGCAAAGGCCAAAAGTTCGCGGACAAGATCGCTGTCCGCCCCCTTCTCGATCAACTCGATCAGGGCCATCCTGTCGTCGGTCATCGTCGTCTTCCTCGTCAGGTTCAGCTTCGCAACCGAACCCTAGCCGAAGACCGGCGATGACCACCTCAATGGCGGCCTGCTCCTACACCAATCCAGAGGACACGACCACACTGATCGTAGGCGCTTCAACAAATCCAGCCCCCGCAACCAAATCAATCCAACAAAAACAAACACAAAAGCCGCCGCCAAAAACGGCGGCTTTTGCGCGTTCTGAACCAACACCATAGTAGTTGGCAGCTTTCCTGGGTCTCCTCCGGCCCGGGTTCTTCCGGGCCGGAGGTTGCGGTTCAGATCAAGGACTGGACCTCATTTCTCGAAGGCCCCCATCTGGAACAAGCCGCCCAGCCAGTCTTCGAGATGCCACGTCTTCACCACCATGCCTTTGTCATCGAACTGATGGATGTCGATGGTCATGATCGTGAAGTCGCGACCTTTCGCCGGGAAGCCGGCGAAGGGTCCTGCCTGCGTGGCCGAATAGGTGGAACGCACGACGACCTTGTTTCCTTCCTCGATCATGTCCTCGAGGACGAATTTGTTGTTCGTGAAGATTTCGGCATAGTGCGGGATCATCTTCTTGAATCCGTCGCGGCCAGGACCCTGGCCCGGGTTCTTCGGTTCATTGACCCAGTCTTCAGCCAGAACCTGGTCCAAAAGCTCGGCATTGCCCGTGACGAAGGTCTCGTAGAACAGACGGATCTTCTCCTTGTTGGCGGATGCGGCCATCGCCGTGTTAGCAAGCAGCATCAGAGAAGCTACGGCGGCGAAGGCCACCGTTGCGCGTCGGGTGATGGTCAATGTCGTCTCCTGTCTGTTGGTTCGGCTACCGACCAGGCCGGCACGGCATCTGCGGTCCGATCGGGAGAGGCTAGACCTTCACTGTCAGGAGATCATTGGGCGATCTGTTGATCGAGCCTTTCTTATCCGGAAAGCAGGGCGTGCAAGCGCGGGGTGTCCGTCACGGTGCGCCGAGCAGGCCACCGAATCCTTCTGGCCCAGCGAGGAAATCGAGGAAGCTGCGAGTCTTCGCGGGCAGGTAGCTGCGGTCGGCGTAGATCGCCGACAGGCTGACCGTCGGGGCCGGTAGATCGGGGAGGACCCGCTCCAACCGCCCCTCGGAAAGATGAGCCTTCGCCGTGAGATGGGGCATGATGGCGATGCCCATCCCTTCAAGGGCGGCCTGAAACAGCACCGTCTCATTGGCGCTCTGGAGAACCGGCGTCATGCGCACTTCCGGCGCACCCTGCCCGAATCCCAGACGCACGCGGCCGCCTGTGCTGACGGGGCTGTAGGCAAGGAATGGAGCACCGGTGAGGTCAGCAATGTCCTTCGGACGGCCGATACGGTCCAGAAGGGCGGGAGTGGCCACAATGGTGAAGCTCACGGTCGTCAGACGACGCGCGATCAACCCCTCGTCGATCGTCGGGCTGACGCGCAGCGCAAGGTCATAGCCGTCCTCGACCAGATTGACCTGTCGACCGCTGAGGTCGAGATCGAGGATCACGGACGGAAAGCGCACGCGATAGGCGGCGAGCACCCGGACGAAGCCTGGCTCGGCCAGCCAGACAGGCATGCTGATCTTCAGACTCCCGCGAGGTTCGAGTGTCAGCTGCGCGAGTCGCGCGGCCGCCTCGTCCAGGCCTTCGAGCAGGGGACGAACCGCTTGCAGGTATATCGCACCCGCCTCCGTCAGGCTGACACTGCGGCTGGTGCGGTTCAAAAGACGGGCACCAACCTCGGCCTCGATATGCTGCACGTGCTTACTGGTCATCGCCGCCGAGAGGCCCAATCGCTCGGCGGCGACAGCAAAGCTCTTTGTTTCGGCAACCGCAGCAAGGACGCGGAGGCTTTGAAGGCTGTTCATGGTTTCCTCATCGTCCGTCACCGGAGCGTTCGGGGCTTGAAGGACCGGCGATCGGGCAATCTGGCGCTGCCAGTCTTGCCGCGACGGGCAGATTAGTCCGCATCGCCGGCGGGGATCATCAACTCCGACGAAACCCAGCCTTTGCTCCCATCCCGATGATCGCAAACGGATGAGTGGCTACTGCAGGAGGGCACAGGAATCGGGCAGCGCGCCCGCCGGCAAGCATGGGGAGCCGACCATGACCATGATCGATACCGCGACCGCGGGTTCTCAGCGACGCTGGAACGTCGCCGTCTGGGTCGGCCAGATTGCGCTCGCGGCGCTTTACATGGTGGGCGCCTACTTTCATCTGTTCCTCACTCCGCAGGAGGCGGCCACGATGGGGGCGGTCTGGATGTCCGAAGTCCCCCTTCTTCTACCCCGGTTCATCGGCTTCATGGAGCTTTTGGGCGTGATCGGGCTGATCCTGCCGACGGCGACCCGCATCATGCCGCATCTCACCGTCTGGGCGGCCACCGGCCTTCTGGCGATCCAGCCCCTGGCCATCGGATTCCATGCGCTTCGAGGCGAGTTCGAGCCGCTGCCGTTCAACCTGATCTACCTTGCACTCGCGGCCTTCGTCCTCTGGGGCCGTGCAAGCCGAGCACCGATCCCGCCTCGCGCCTGATCCTGGTGCACACGACCAAATCTTGACGGCGCGGCCGACATTGACTGATCGACGTCAAAGACGACGCCGCCAGCGCGGCCTAACGGTGGTATGACTTCGATACCGTCCGGTCGTGGGGAGCCGTGAGCGATGGAGGTCGTGTTTCGCGCCCGCCACCTGAGCAAGACCTACACCATGGGCGAGGTTCAGGTCCATGCGCTGCGCGACGTCGACCTCGACATCCTGCAGGGCGAGGTCGTCGTACTGCTCGGGCCGTCGGGATCCGGCAAATCGACGCTGCTCAACATCCTCGGCGGGCTCGATGCCGCGACCGGCGGCGAGGCGCGCTGGCGTGATCATGATCTCGTCGGCGCCGACGAGGCGGCGCTGACGCGGTATCGGCGCGAGCATGTCGGCTTCGTCTTCCAGTTCTACAATCTGATCCCGAGCCTGACGGTTCTCGAAAACGTCGCGCTCGTCACGGAAATCGCGACGAAGCCGCTTGATCCCCGCCATGCGCTCGCGCTTGTCGGGCTCGAACACCGCCTCGACCATTTTCCCTCGCAGCTCTCCGGCGGCGAGCAGCAGCGCGTCGCGGTCGCGCGCGCCATCGTCAAGTCGCCCGATGTGCTGCTGTGCGACGAACCCACCGGAGCGCTCGATTACGAGACCGGCAAGCTGGTTCTCGCCGCGATCCTGCGCGTCAATCGGGACCTCGGGACCACGACCATCATCATAACCCACAACGCCGCGATCGCCGGTCTCGCCGACAGGGTGCTGCGCCTCGCTGGCGGGCAGATCGTCGGCGAGGACCGCAATCCGAGGCGGTTGTCGCCGGAGGAGGTCCGCTGGTGAGCCTCCTCGATCGAAAGCTGATGCGCGACGTCCGGTCCCTGCGCGGGCCGATCATGACGATCGCGCTCGTCATCGCGACCGGGATCGCCGTTTTCATCGCCTCGATCTCGACCTATGCCTCGCTGCTTGCCGCGCGGGAAAGCTTCTACGTCGAGACGCGGTTTCCGCAGGTCTTTGTCAGCGTGACGCGCGCGCCACGGGCGCTCCTGCCACAGATCGAGGCGATTCCGGGTGTCATCGGCATGACGGCACGCATCGTCCGCGACGCGGTCGTCGATCGCCCCGCCGCGCGTTCGCCCGTCTCCGCGCGCATCGTGTCGATCGAGAACGCGGGCGATGAGCCGCTCGCGCGCCTCGTTCCGCGCCGGGGAACCGCGCCATCGCCCGGCGATGCCCGCCAGATCGCCGTCAACGAAGCCTTCGCCGAGGCAAACCGCATCGAACCGGGCGACACGCTGCGCCTCATTCTCAACGGCCGGATCGAGCCGTTCACGATCTCGGGTATCATGCTCGCCCCGGAATTCGTCTATGCCGTGAAGGCCGGCGGACCGATCCCGGATGACGGGAACTATGCCGCCGTGTGGATGGATCGACGCGCCATGGAAGCCTCGTTCGACATGAAGGGGGCCTTCGACGATCTCGTGATCATGCTCGCGCCGGGAAGCGATGCGGTCGCGGTCATCGCCGAACTCGACCGGCTGCTCGAACCCTATGGATCGCTCGGGGCAATCGAGCGGCGGGACCAGCCGTCGAACCGCTTTCTGGACGACGAACTCAACCAGCAGCGGGTCACGTCGATCACCATTCCGCTGATCTTCTTCGGCGTCGCGGCTTTTCTGCTCAACGTCACGATGGGTCGGCTCGTGACGGCGCAGCGCGAACAGATCGCGGCCCTGCGCGCGCTCGGCTTCGATGGTCCGCCGATCGCGCTGCACTATCTGAAGCTGGTGGCGGTCGTCGTGCTGCTCGGGGCTGTGATCGGGGTTCCGGCCGGCATCGCGCTCGGCGAGGCGATGATGGGGAGCTATCGCGGTTTTTTCCGCTTTCCATCGCTCGACTTCACGCTGACGCGCTGGTCGGTGCTGGCAGCGGTTGGCGTCTGCTTCGCCTTCGCCGCGCTCGGCGTGCTTTCGGCGCTGCGCGCCATTCTGGCGCTGACGCCGGCTGCGGCGATGCGGCCCGCCATGCCGCAGCGCTTCCGCCATGCCGTCGGGGAGCAGTGGCTGCCGGCCGGTTTCCTCAAGTCGAGCGGCCGGATGGTGGTGCGCACCATGGCCGGTCGACCGGTCCGCACGCTTCTTACCATCACCGGCGTCGCCTTCGCCGTGCCCATGGTGGTGCTCGGTCTCTTCTGGCGCGACGCGGTCGATCGCATGACGCTCGTGCAGTATGAGCTCATCGAGCGCGCCAACGTGTCGATCACCTTCTCGCATCCGCTCCCGGGTTCGGCGATCGGCGACCTCGCCCGACTGCCGGGAGTTCTCGCAGCGGAGGGGCAGCGGGTGGTGCCGGTCCGCCTGCGGGTCGGCAACCGGTCGCGGCTGTCGAGCGTGCTGGTCCTGCCCGTCCGGAGTGACCTGCGGCGGCCGCATGACGCGGGTCTGCGCCCGATCAGCGTGCCGACAGAGGGGATCACCCTCTCGCGCCGTCTCGCAGAGCGGCTGGGCGTGGGCCTTGGCGATGCCATCGCGGTCGAGGTGCTCGAAGGGCATCGGCGGATCATCGACGTGCCGGTCGCTGCCCTCGTCGACGACATGATCGGGATGGGCTCCTACATCTCCGCCGCGATGCTCGAACCGCTGACGGGGGAACGCGACGGCATGACGTCCGCCTCCCTCTTCGTCGATCCGGCGGCGCTTCCCGACATCCTCGCCCGGCTGAAGGCCGTGCCCGTGCTCGCGTCGGTCGTGGTTCGATCACAGTCGCTCGATGCCTTCATGGACAAGGTCGGCACGCTCGTCCTCGTCAGCGCCGGGATCCTGACCCTGTTCGGGGCGATCATCGCCGTGGGCGTCGTCTACAATGCCGCACGCACGCGGCTACAGGAGCAGGCCTGGGAGCTGGCGAGCCTGCGCGTGCTCGGCTTTCGCCGCGAGGAAGTGTCGCGGATCCATTTTGCCGAGTTCGCCATCGAGATCGCCCTCGGCGTCCCGATCGGTCTGCTCGTGTCGACGGGCATCATCCGGCTGCTGGCCTCGCTCCATGCCAATGAGAGCTTCGAGATCCCGGCCGTCATCAGTCCCGGCACTTATCTCCTCGCCGCGCTGGTGATCCTGACCGCGGCGCTTGCCAGCGCCTGGCTCGTACGCCGGCAGATTGATCGCCTTGATCTGGTCTCTGTCCTCAAGACGAGAGAGTGACGATGAACATCACCGCACGCGGATGGATCGGATGGGGTGTCGCCGCCCTGATCGTCGGCGCGATCGTCTGGTCACTGATGCCGCAGCCCATCCCCGTCGAACTCGCCGATGTCCAGCGGGGCCGTTTCGTCGCGACCATTGACGAGACGGGCAGGACGCGCATCCGCGACCGCTATCTCGTCTCCGCGCCGCTGGGCGGGCAGCTCGACCGCATGCGACTGAACCCCGGCGACGCGGTCCGGGCGGGCGACCGGCTCGCGACGATCCATCCCGCGCCCGCCCCGCTTCTCGATGCCCGCAGCCGTGTCGCGGCGCAGGAGCGCGTCGGTGCCGCCGAGGCGGCCCTCGAAGGGGCGACGACTCTCGTCGACGGGGCGAGGGCACAGGACGGACAGGCCGACCAGGATCTGACCCGGATCCGGCGACTACGGGATGACGGAGCGGCGACGGCGCAGCAGTTCGAACGGGCGGAATTGGCCAAGCGACTGACCGAACGCGATCTTCGGGCGTCCGAATTCCAGCTCGACGCCGCTCGACACGACCTCGATCAGGCAAGGGCCCTGCTCGCCCGATATGCGGATGGAAGCGATGCGGCGCAGGAGAGCTTCCCGGTCGACGCGCCGATCAGCGGTGTCGTCCTCGCCGTCATCCAGCAGAGCGAGGCGACCGTGCAGCCGGGCACGCCCCTTGTCGAGATCGGCGATCGACGGGATCTCGAGATCGTCGTCGACGTACTCTCGACCGACGCGGTCGAGATCGGCGCGGGCGGCGACGTGATCATCGATCAATGGGGCGGCGCGACGCCGCTCGAGGGACGGGTGCGGCTGGTCGAACCGGCTGCCTTCACGAAGATCTCCACGCTCGGCGTCGAGGAACAGCGCGTCAACGTCCTCATCGACGTGGTCTCGCCGGCGCCGCTTTGGGCTGGGCTCGGCGACGGGTACCAGGCGGAGACCCGGATCGTCGTCTTCGCGGTGGAGGAGGCGACCATCGTTCCATCCGGCGCGCTGTTTCGCCTCGGCGAGACCTGGCATGTCTTCATGGTCGAGGACGGCAAGGCGCGGCTGCGGCCCGTCGAGGTCCTGCGCCGCTCCGGACGAACGGCCGCGATCACGAGCGGCGTCGGACCGGGTGATCGCGTCATCGTCTACCCGAGCGACCGGGTCCGGGACGGCGTGCGGGTCGCCGTCGGCGGGTAGGTTGCTCCCGCCGCCGCGGATCCCGCCGATCGGACGTTCAAGCTGGGCGGGCCTGCTCGAACGGGGTTCCGAGATGCGTGTGCTTGAAGGCTGTCGGGTATTTGAAGCCGTAGCCGACCGCACGATCAAAGCCGTCATGGGCGATCCAGATCAGGGCGATCGACACGAGGATCGGCAGGGATGTCAGGAGGCCGACCAGACCAAGGATCGCCGGCAGGAGATAGGTGTGGCCGAGATTGTAGACGAGCGCCCCGACCCTCGTGTCGATCAGGTGGCCGAGCATCGAAACGTCGGGGACGAGGAAGAGGATGGCGAAGAGCATCCAGCCGCTGCCGATCTCGCCATAGGCATAGGCGGCGGCGGCAAGAACCACGGCGCCCTCGAGGCGCAGCAGCAGTTTCGGCAGGCCTTGGACCGTTCCGGCGGCGGTGTCGGCGGCAATCGTCCTCGTGGCGGTATCGGACATGATCTTGTTCCTTCTCTGCAGCACGTCGTCGTGCATGAAGGGAGTGTGCGCCACGGTCACGCTCAACACGATTGGCTAAGCTCGTCGATCAGCCTAACATAAATCAATGAGCAGACCGATCTCATGGGACTTGATCGCGAGCATGCGGGCGGTGCTGGAGACGGGCAGTCTGTCGGCCGCCGCGCGCTCGCGCGGGGTCACGCAGCCCACCATCCGCCGGCATGTCGACGAGATCGAAGCAGCGCTCGGGGTCGCGCTCTTCACCCGATCCCCGAACGGGCTGATCCCGACGAGCGCGGCGCGTGACATCGCACCTTATGCGCAGGACATCGACGCCCTCGTGGCGGCACTCGTGCGCACGGCCTCCGCCGAACGCGACAGCATCGCCGGCACGGTCCGGCTGTCCTGCAGCGAGGTCATGGCGGCGGAGGTTTTGCCGGCCTTGCTCGCACCCTTTCTCGACACCCACGCGGATCTCGCGATCGAGCTCGTCGCCTCGAATCGCGTCGAGAACCTGCTGCGGCGGGACGCTGATCTCGCGGTGCGGATGGTGCGGCCGACGCAGGACGGGCTCGTCGCGCGCAAGGTGGCGACGGTGGCCCTCGGTTTTCATGCCGCGGTCGCCTATCTCGAGCGGTACGGCGAGCCGTCGGACCTCGCGAGCCTGATCCGTGACCATCGGCTGATCGGCGAGGATCGCGGCACCAGCATCGCCGAGGCAATCGCGCATCTGGCGCCGGAAGCGGGGCCGATCACCTTCCGCTACCGCACCGACAGCGACACGGCACAGCTCGGCGCGGTTCGAGCTGGGATCGGGATCGGCGTGTGCCAGGTGCCGATCGCCGCCGCCGATCCGCGGCTGCGCGCCGTGCTGCCCGGGATCCGGTCATCACTCGACGTCTGGCTCGTGACCCATGCGGATCTGCGGCAACAGCGCCGGGTCCGGGCGGTGATGGATCATCTGGCAGAAGCACTCGCATCATTTGCGGCTTAATCGACGCAAAGTCGCGCCCTGCGCCACGAGACTTCAACGTGGCGAACCGAAGCTCGGGTCGCGTGATCGTTGGCCCGATCTCGACGGGCTACGACGCGATGTTTGATTGTGACACGAGCCGTCATCATTTTGTCATGCATGATGATCGCATTGATGATTCGCGCGTTTCTTGTCGCCCTGATCCTGCCGATTGCGGGCGGGGCGAGAGCCGGTGACCTCACGGGTGCGGACATCCGGAACGAGCTCATCGGCCAGACCATGAGCTGGTGGGAAACGGATGGCTGGAATAGGGGCGAGATGCGGCTCGAACCGGGCGGTGCCGCCCGTCTCGTCGTATCGGCCCCTGCGCCGGCGCAGGATGCGGGCCGATGGACGCTCGACGGGGATCGGCTGTGTACCGTCTGGTCTGCCTTGCGCGAGGAGCGCAAATGCTATGCCGTCCGCCGCGTGGCACCGGGACGCTATCTGACGAGTGGCGGCAACATGTTCGAGATCGTGTTCGCCGGCACCTGAAACCTGCCGTCCGAGGATCGACGGGCGAAGGACCCGCGCGGCACAGGCGGGTGCCGGCCGCCCTGTCATGGCGCCGTCACCGGGTGGTCGGAAAACCTTAGCAAAAGCTTAACTCGACTGTCGTGAAGGCTGACTAGGGATCTCCGCGGGGGCGAGGCTGCCCCGATCCTACCGGAGATTTGTCCATGACCCGCCTCTCGATCGCGTCCGCGGCGGCCCTCGTCGCAGCGCTTGCCGCAACACCTGCGCTGTCGCAGGAGCGCATCAAGTTCCAGTACTGGTATGGCCTTACGGGTGCCCTCGGCGACGTGATGCAGGAGCATTGCACCGAGTTCAACAAGGCGCAGACGAAGTATGAGGCCGTGTGCACCGGGCAGGGTGGCTATGACAAGGCCGAGCAGAACACCATCGCGGCCTATCGCGCCGGCCAGCAACCGACCGTCGTCCAGCTCTACGATGCGGGCACGCTGACCTTCATGCTGTCGGGCGCGGTCTATCCGGCCGTCGAACTCGCGAAGGACTTCAACATGAAGATCACCTGGGACGACTATTTCCCGGGCATCAAGAGCTATTTCGCCACCGCCAAGGGCGAGATGTGGTCGTTCCCCTATAACCACTCGACCGCTGTCGTCTACTGGAGCAAGGATGAATGGGCGAAGGCTGGCATCACCGAGTTTCCCAAGACCTGGGAAGACTTCGAGGCCGGGGCTGCCAAGCTGAAGGCGGCCGGCGTCGGCTGTGTGCTCGGTTTCGATTACGACACCTGGCAGGTGCTCGAACAGTTCTCGGCGATCAACGATCAGCCCATCGCCACGCTCAGCAATGGTTACGACGGGCTGGGTGCCGAACTCGTCTTCAACAAGACGAAGTTCGTCGACCATGTGAAGAATCTGAAGCGCTGGTTCGACGCGGGCATCGCGCAGGTGCATACGGCACAGACCGGCAAGACCATCGTTCAGGCCTTTGCCGACGGCACCTGCGCGACGGTCCAGACATCGATCGCCAATCATGGCGTCATCGGCTCGACCGCCAAGGCCGGCATGAACTGGTCGGTTGCCATGCTGCCGACCTATGCCGGCATCGAGCGGAAGAACTCGCTCGTCGGCGGCGCGCAGCTGTGGGTCATGAAGGGCAAGTCGAAGGAAGAATATGAGGCGGCGGCTGCCTTCCTCGACTGGGTCTCGACCCCCGAGCAGCAGCAGTGGATGGCGACGAAGACGGGATACATCCCGCTGACCAAGGCTGGCTTCAAGGCACTGACCGACAGCGGCTTCTATCGGCAGCCGGGGCAGGCTGGTCGCGAACTCGCGATCGCGTCGCTCAACGCGACGGAGGCGTCGGCCAATTCCCGCGGCATTCGTCTCGGAAACTTCACGTCGATCCGCTCGGAACTGCGCTCCGAACTCGAAGCCGTCTTCACGCAGAACAAGGACGTTCAGGCTGCCCTCGACGCCGCCGTCGACCGCGGCAACCAGATCCTGCGGCGCTATGAGCAGACCTATACCGGGCGCGCTCTTCCCTGATCGGTCACTGCGGGGGAGTGCGGGTTCGCCCCGCGCTCCCCTCGTCTGCTCGGTTCTCAGGGCGATGGCATGGAAAAGCGCGCGGTCTTCTCGCAGGCTTGGCTGGGTTGGGCACTGGTGCTGCCACAACTCCTGCTCGTCTTCATTTTCTTTTACTGGCCTGCCGGTGAGGCACTCTACTGGGCCTTCACGCTGGAGCCGCCTTTCGGCGGGGCCAATCAATGGGTCGGCTGGCAGAACTTCGAGACGGTTTTCCGCGACGACCACTACTGGAACTCGGTCCGCCTGTCGCTGATCTTCGCGCTGTCGACCACGGCGCTTGCCATGATCTTCGGGCTCGTGCTGGCGCTTTTCGTCGATCGGCAGCTGCCGGGCTATAGCGCCTATCGGTTCCTGTATTTCCTCCCCTACGCCGTCGCACCACCCGCGGTGGGTCTCGCCTTCCGGTTCATCTTCGCGCCGGATGCGGGCTTCGTATCGGCTGTGAACCAGTGGTTCCCCAATCTCTGGAATCCGGCTTTCGACGGCATCGACGCGATGATTCTGATCGTCATTGCCTTTGCCTGGAAGTACGCGGCCTACACCTTCATCTTCTTCCTCGCCGGCCTCCAGGCGATCCCCAGAAGCCTCGTCGAGGCGGGTGCGATGGATGGTGCGGGCGTGCTGCGCCGGTTCCGCGACATTCAATTGCCGCTGATCACGCCGACCGTCTTCTTCCTCCTGGTCATCGTGATCACCCAGTCCTTCGTCGATTCCTTCGGCATCGTCTCCGTCACGACAGGCGGCGGCCCCGTGCGCGCCACCGACATCATGGTCTTCAAGATCTACAACGATGGATTTGTCGCCAAGGACTACTCGCTGGCGGCAGCCCAATCGATCGTCCTGATGGGCCTCGTCATGGTGCTGACCTTCGTGCAGTTCCGTTTCATCGAACGCCGGGTGCACTACACATGAGCGGCCTCGTCGAACGCACCCCGCTGCTCAATCTCGCGACCCACGCGATCCTGATCGTGGGGCTCGTGGTCCTCCTGATGCCCCTGTGGATCGTCTTCGTCGCGTCGACCCATGATTTCGTCACGGTCAACCGCATCCCCATGCCGCTCTTGCCGGGAGACCATCTCGTCGAGAACTGGGTGGCCGCGTGGAACAAGGGCGATTTCGCGGCGAAACTCACGAACTCCCTGATCATGGCGACCGGCGTGACGGTCGGAAAGATCGCCATCGCCGCCCTAACCGCCTTTGCCATCGTCTACTTCCGCTTTCCATTCCGGATGCTGGTCTTCTGGATCATCTTCATCACCCTGATGTTGCCGCTCGAGGTGCGCATCGTTCCGACCTATGCGGTGGCGGCGGACGCATTGCGGCCGTTCCGAGAGGTGTTCTCGGTCTTTGGGCTGCAGGTCGGCCTGCCGCAATGGAACCTCCTGAATTCCTATACGGGCCTCATCCTGCCGCTCGTGGCGACGGCGACAGGGACATTCCTCTATCGCCAGTTTTTCCTCACCATCCCGGATGAACTCGTCGAGGCGGCGAAGATGGACGGCGCCGGTCCGATCCGCTTCTTCATCGACGTCCTGCTGCCCTTGTCGAAGACGACGATGGCGGCGCTCGCAACCATCCTCTTCGTCTATGCCTGGAACGAGTTTCTATGGCCCCTTCTGATCATCACCGACCACGCGACCTATGGGGTTGCGACGGTCGAACTGTCGCGTCTCGTCCCCGGCCCGCTCTTCGGTGAGCCGCCCATCTGGAACATCGCGATGGCCGGTACGCTCATCGTGATGATCCCGCCCCTCATCGTCGTCATCCTCCTGCAACGCTGGTTCGTGCGCGGCCTCGTCGCGTCCGACAAGTGAGGTTCCATGGCCGAGATCGCCATCCGATCCGTCGAGAAAACCTATGGCAAGAACAAGGTGGTCCACGGTGTCGACCTGACCATCGCCAATGGTGAGTTCGTCGTCATTCTCGGGCCGTCTGGATGCGGAAAGTCGACCTTGCTGCGCATGATCGCCGGGCTTGAGGGCATTACGGCGGGCGAGATCGCGATCGGCGGTACGGTCGTCAACCGGCTCGAACCGCGCGAGCGTGGATGCGCGATGGTGTTCCAGAACTACGCGCTCTACCCGCACATGAGCGTCGCCGACAACATCGGCTATGCGCTCAAGGTCGCCGGCGTGCCGCGAGCCACTCGCCGGCAGCGCGTCGAGGCAATGGCGAGGACGGTTGGCCTCGCCGATTTTCTCGATCGAAAGCCTGGCCAGCTTTCCGGCGGACAGCGCCAGCGGGTGGCGATGGCGCGTGCCATGATCCGCGAGCCGAAGGTGTTTCTGTTCGACGAGCCTCTGTCGAACCTCGACGCGCAATTGCGCGTCCAGATGCGGATCGAGATCCGACGGATGCATCAGCGACTCGGGACGACGAGTGTCTTCGTGACGCATGATCAGATCGAGGCGATGACGCTTGCGGATCGGCTTGTCGTCATGAATTCGGGGCGGATCGATCAGGCGGGCACGCCGGCGGACGTCTATGCGCGCCCGGCGACCCGCTTCGTCGCGAGTTTCATCGGCTCGCCGTCGATGAACCTGCTGCGCGCCACCGTCGGTCCGGACGACGCTCTCTTCATCGGCGAGGGGCGGCGCATCGGCGGCAGCGCGCCGCCGGGCCTGCGCGCCGGTGATCAGGTCGACATCGGGTTTCGGCCGGAACTCGCCGAGTTTGCGGCCGAAGGCACGCGCGGTGCGCTGCCGTTCCGCGTCGAGTTCGTCGAGGATGTCGGATCGGCGCGCCTTTTCCACGGCGCGGTCGACGGCATCGACGTGGTGGCCTCGCTCGCGCCCGGCACACCCGGCCGGGCCGGGGATCAGATCGGCCTGCTGGTTCGGCCGGAACAGCTCCACGCCTTTGACGTCACCCATGGCCGGCGCCTCGACTTTGCGCTGCCCGTCACCCCGTCCGCCTCCGCGCCGGCGGCGGCCTGAACCATCCACGTGAGAAAGAGGACATACCCATGAAGACCGTTCTTGGCATCGGCCTCACCGCCCGTCCCGGCAAGGCCGACTGCTCCGGCTTGAACGAGATCCTCGACGGTCTCGAGACGCAGGCGATCAGCCATGTCGAACTGTCGACCTATGACAACGACCTTGTGATCGGCGGTCGCATTCATCGCGGCAATCTTGCCCGACTGAAAGCCGCCTGCGCCGGCCGCAGGCTCGGCTATTCGGTGCACGGTCCGCTCGGCATCAACTTCTTCGACGAACCGTTCCGACTGGACCGGCACTTCGAGGTGTTCAAGGCGTCGATGGAAATCGCGGCTGAGGTCGGTGCCGTGCATTATGTGCTGCATTCAGGCCTCGCCCGGACCCATCAGGCCGCCGGAATCGAGGCCTGCTACGGACGGCAGCGCGAGTGGCTCGTCCGTTGCGCGGAGATCGGCGCGGCTCACGGAATCCATGTCTGCGTCGAGAACCTGTTCACCGAATGGGATGGTTCTACCTATGCCTCGAACCCGAGCCGCCTTGCCCGAGAGCTCGCCGCCATCGACCATCCGTTCCTGCGCGCGACGCTCGACGTCAGCCACGCCTATCTGCTCGCAGGCTTCCGCGGCCTTGATTTCCTCGCAGAAATTGCCGCGCTCGCGCCCTTCGCCAAACATGTCCACATGCATGACTCCTTCGGTCGCGCCGACGACATCTGGATGTATGCGCAGGGCGAACGTGTCGCCTTCGGTCATGGCGATCTGCATCTGCCGGTCGGCTGGGGATCGATCCCGTGGGACGACGTGACCCGTGTTTGTGACTTTCCGGACCTCGCCCTGTTCAACATCGAGCTCAACGAACGCTACTTTTACGCGGTTGAGGAATGCGTCTCGGCGACCCGCGCCGTTGCGGACCGTGTCGGTCGGATCGAGATCGGGGCGGTTGCGCGAAACGCGGCCGAGTGATCGACGCCCCCGCACCGGCGGTCGGGCGGTTCTGGCCTCCGCCGGTCGGACCATCGCCGCTTTTGATCGCCTGACGCCTGCTGTCAGCGCACGTGGCCGCATCCGCACGCAGACGTCCGATGGCCTGTCGCGGACGTGTCATCCGGCCCCGATGAGAACCTCGGCGGTGCACGCGGGATGGGTCCGATGCGGACCCGGTCGGCGGGGCTGGCTTGTCTGAGGTCGTTTACCCGCGTCGGTGCTGAGCCGGCAATGCTGGCGCAATCCTCGCCTCCTATCGATTGCCCCAGGGGATGCCAGCCATCCGTGTGACGTGGGGGACGTCGGTGCGCGGGAAGAGAGTGAGTGGCCGGGTCCGGCATCTCGTCGGGATCGGCGTGGGCCTGGCGCTGGCGTCGGTTGCGGCGCCGGCCATGGCGGATGATCGCGCGTCGCTTTTTGACGGTGCGAGGGTCGAGTTCGGGGGACGTGTCTGGCTCAGCGCGCCGCGGCTCGACAACCGCCTCTTCGACCCGGACGGGACGCCGGCATCCCGCCTTCTGTGGGACGGCGGCACGTCGACGAGCCTCGAGACGTTCTTTCGCCTCGACCTGCCGGAGACCGGGCTTTTCGTGAAGGGATTCGTTGGTGGCGGACTGACGCGCGGCGGCTCGCTTGACGACGAGGACTATGCATTCAACGTGCCGATTCCCGGCGGGACGTTCTCCGGCACCTTTCTTGACACCTATCTGAAGGGTGCCGACAAGCCCTTCGGCTATGCGGTCGCCGATGTCGGTCTGACGGTGCCGCTGTCAGCCGACCTGCCTGTCCGGCTCGGCGTTTTCGTCGGGGGTGTCGGCAGCGTCGACGAGTTTCTCGGTCGTGGCGTGCGCTGCAATCCGGACGACGCGCAGAACCTGCTCTGTCCGCTCGATGCGCAGGTCGTGCCACTTGATCGCGACGTGATCGCCCACGAGGCGCGGATCCTCGGTGCGCGCATCGGGGTCGAGGCGATGATCGCGCTCCCCTCTGATCTGTTCTGGCGGGTGGAGGCGGCCTATGTCGCCGGCGGATCGTTTGCGCTCGACGACGGTCATCTGCTGCGCACCGCGACGCCTGATCCGGCGAGCGCTCCGGGCGATCCGGCCAATGAGAATGCGCTTGGTCCCGCCCCCAACATCGTCTCGAACAGCACCGAACTGACCGGACTGATGCTGGAAAGCGAGCTGACATGGCGCCTCGCCGATCGCTGGTCGGTCTCGGCCGGTGCCCGGTACTGGACGTTCGATTCCGGCTCCGCGCCGGTGACGTTCGGGGCGCGGCTGCCGCCGCCCTTCCGCGACACCACATCGACCGACAACAACCGTCTCGAGCGCTTCGGTCTCTTCACCTCGGTCAGCTACCGCTTCTAGCTGGTAGTCCGAACCACTTCGCCGGCGTGTTTGAACGCCGTGAACCCGATCTCGACGTCACGATTGCGTGCAATCATGCGATTGGCAGCCTTGCTTTCGTGATGATCGGGCAAATCGATCAATCTCCTTCTCTGAAACGATTAATGTTAGGATCTTGGATGCTCTCTGTGCTTGTTTGATCTGTTGAGGGTATTGAGGAAGCTGGTGATTTTGACTGAGGCGATGCCTCTCGTGATCGAGCGAATGTCCGCGATTATTCTGTTTATTACAGTTGATTAGGAAATATACGTGCATAAGGGACCCAACAGGAGGGTTTCCATGTACCGTCGCCTTTCGCTGTCCCTGACCACCCGCATCACGGGCCTCGCCGTTGCTTTGATGATTGTGACCGGGCTGTGCGTTGCCGGCGTTGCCATCTGGCGCGCGCAGGTCGCGTTCGAGCAGTTGTTCGAGACGTCGCAGTTGGCGTCCAACCGGGCTGGCCTCGAAATGCTTCGCCAGGCCGGCAATGGCACGATCGTCGCCGATGGTCCGCGCGTGCAGCGTGTCGAGATGGAAAGCCTGCCGAAGGTCGACGACCATGTGCTCGTCGATCGCATCGTCTGGATGAACGGCGGCGTGTCGACGATCCTTGAATACCGCCCGGCGACGCGTGACTTCATGCGTGTCTCGACCACGGCGCGCAAGCCGGACGGATCGCGCGGGGTCGGCATCGCGCTCGATGCCACCTCGGCGGTGCACGCGGCGCTGAGCGAAAAGCGCGCCTTTTATGGCCCGTCGGTCGTGGCCGGCGTGCGCTTCATGTCCTGGTTCACCCCGATCATGAACGGCAAGGGCGATCTGATCGGTGCGATCGCCGTCGGCAATTCGGTCGCGACGATCGATGGTCTGATCAATGAAATGCTCTGGCAGCTGGGTCTGGCGAGCCTTCTCGTCGTTCTTGGCGGTGCCGCCGTCATCATCTTCGCTCTGCGCTTCACGGTCCGGCCGATCCAGCATCTGTCGATGGCGGCGAGCACGCTGGCGCGCGACGAGGAGACGACGATCCCCTATCTGCAGCGTCGCGACGAAATCGGCTCGATGGCGGCGGCGCTCGACGTCCTCGCCCGTGCCTCCGTCGAGCGTCGACGGCTGGCTGCGGAGACGGCCGACGTGCAGGCTGCGCGCGCCAGGCGGCAGGCCGCCGTCGAGGAGGCAATCAGTGTTTTTGGTCGCTCGACGCGGGAGGTGATGGACTCGATCAGTACCGCCACCATGCAGTTGCGCGATGCTGCCCTGTCGATGCGCGGCGTCGCCGACGAGACCAACCGTCAGTCGGCAGCCGTGACGATGGCGGCAACGGAAGCCTCCGGAAACGTCCAGGCCGTCGCTGCCTCCTCGGAGGAACTCGCGGCCTCGATCGCCGAGATCAGCCGTCAGGTCGACCAGGCCTCCGACATGTCGCGGCAGGCGGCGCTCGATGCGGATGATTCCGCCGACAAGGTGGCACGGCTCGCGACCGCCGCCCAGAAGATCGGCGGGATCGTGGGCATGATCACCGACATTGCCGGCCAGACGAACCTCCTCGCCCTGAACGCCACGATCGAGGCCGCGCGCGCGGGCGAAGCGGGCAAGGGCTTTGCGGTCGTTGCCTCCGAGGTGAAGAGCCTTGCCGAACAGACCGCACGGGCGACGCAGGAGATTGCGCGCCACATCGCCGACATCCAGACGGCGACGCAGGAATCGGCGAGTTCGATCACCAACATCACGGCCCGGGTGCAGGAGATCAATCAGATCGCCTCGGCCGTCGCCAGCGCGGTGAAGGATCAGGGCGCTGCCACCCACGAGATCGCGCAGAACGTGCAGGAGGCGGCACAGGGGACGAACAAGGTCTCGACCAACATCACCGGCGTCACGCGCGCGGCGCAGGACACCAGCGCCACGTCGCAACAGGTCGACGCGGCGGCGAACGCCCTGTCGTCCCAGTCGGAGGAACTTCAGCGGCGCATCGAGGCGTTTTTGCAGACGGTGCGCGCCGCCTGATCCGATGCGGCTGGCAGGCGGCAGCGCCGGCCGGCCCTTGCGCCGGAACCGATCGCGCGCGAGCGGCGCGAATTGCGCAATCCCGGCACCATGGAGCAACCCGCGTCGCGCAGCCGCGGGCGGTCCACGGTATCTCACCGGTCGATCGCGTGCCGCCGCCCCTCCTTCCGGCGGCCGCCCAGCGAAAGGCCCCCGGATGTCGACTGAAACCGCGCCGTCTCCCCGCCATATGAAGCTTCGCGCCAATGGTCTCACCCATCATGTGGTGATGACGGGCGAGGGGCCGCCGATCCTGCTTGTCCATGGCTGGCTCGGTTCCTCCTATCACTGGCGGCACCTGATGCCGCTTCTTGCCGCAAGCCACACCGTGATTGCCGTGGACGTACGGGGCTATGGCGACAGCGACAAGCCGGCACTGGGTTATGACGGGGAGACCATCGCGGCGGATTTGCGCGGCATCGCCCAGGCCCTCGGCCTGTCGCGCTACATCGTGCTCGGCCATGACATGGGCGCGCTGCCGGCGCTGCTTCTCGCGGCCGGCCATCCCGACGAGGTGAGCGGCCTGATCTATGTCGATGAGCCATTGCCGGGCTATAATCTCGACCAGTTCACCGCGTTCCGGCGCGACAATCCCTTCGTCTACTGGTGGTTCTCCTTCAACGCCCAGCCGCATCTGCCGGCGCTGATGTGGGCCGGGAAGGAGGCGGAACTCGTCGACTACTTCCTCACCGCGATGTGCGCCGATCCGACGACGCACACCGCCGCCGACAAGGCGGAGTATGTCCGCGGCCTGCGCAAGCCCGGTGGGCTCGATGGATCCTTCGGCTGGTACCGCGACGCCCTCGTCACCGCCGACCAGATCCGGGCCGCCACGACGACGCGGATCAAGACGCCGGTGCTCGCCATCAACGGCGCCTATGGCCATCCCGGCGTCGGCGAGCAGATGGGCCTCGTCGCCGAGACGGTCACCTCCGTCACGCTGCCGTTCTGCGGTCATCTCTGCGCCGAGGAGAAGCCTGCCGAGATGGCGGCGGCGATCCTCGCCTTCACCGCCACGCTGCGCTGAGCCCTCCGCCGCGGCGTCATCATCCGCCAGCACTCCGTTCGACCGAGGTCGGCGAGCGCTGATCCGTGCTCAGCTCTTGAGGAACCGCTGTTGATGAGCCGGCGCACCATCCTGATGATCCTGATCATGACGATCCTGATGGGCCTGATCCTGTCGGCCGTCTTCACGCTTCAGGACATCGGCCCTCGATCGGATTTCGTGCCGGTCTGGCTGGCACGTTTCGCGGCGACCTAGGTGCTGGTCCTGCCGACCGTCATCCTCGTCTCACCGATCGCCCAATGGGCTTCCGCGCGCGTCGATCGTGCACTGACACCCGTCCAGCCCGTCGCCTCGTCGCCGCGCGACATCGCGCTTGCGGCCTGGCGGGCGAATGCGGCCGGGCATGCGGGCGGCGGCTTTGACCCCTGGCTCGACAGTCTGGCGGAGGATGTGCGCATCACCATGCCGATCGGTCCGTTTCGTGGCGAGACGATCGGGAAAGCGGGGGCCGGACGGATCTATGCAATGATCGTCAGCGCCGAGCCACGCCTCGTCTACGAGGAGCCCCTGCGCGTCACCGATCGCGGCGACACCGTCGTCATTGAGTTCGACGATCACGGCACCATCGCCGGAATACCCTATCGCAACCGGATTGCCGCCTCCTTCGAAGTACGCGACGGCAAGATCAGTGCCTATCGCGAATATTTCGGCGACATTGACCCCGCCATCGTCGCGATGATGACCGCGACGCGAAAAACCTGACCGACCCCCACGGTCGGAAGTCGCAAGATCGGTCACACGGGAGCAAGCGGCGGGCCGCCGCCGATCGGGGGCCGCCGCATGGTTGCGGCGTCGGCGCACGGCCCTGCCGCGTGTCACCGGCTATCGCTCGGTGGATGGCCGCCCCCCGAACCATCAACGACAGATCAGGCTTCCCGATGTCAGCTTCACCCGTCTCCGCTCCGCGACTTGATCCCCAGAACGCCGTCTTCCTGCCGATCGACTACATGCACGGCCTGATGGCCGCCTGCCGGTCGATCGAGCCGGGAGTCGTGCGCAACAACGCGATCGCGCTCGCCAAGATCGCGCGCCTGTTCGACCTGCCGACGATCGGCACCGGCGACCGCTCCGGCCGCACCTATCTCGGCGCGGAGATGACCGAGATCGAAGAGATCATCCCGCAGATGCAGTTCATCAACCGCTCGAGCGTCGGCGCCTGGGAGGCTCCGGGCTATGCGGAGGCGATCCGTGCCACTGGTCGCACGCAGCTCGTCATGGCCGGCATCACGACGGAGCAATGCGTCGCCTTCACCGCCCGGTCGGCGATTGCCGCCGGCTATCAGGTCTTCGTCGTGCTCGACGCGTCCGCCTCACTCGATGCGCGGTCCGAGACGGCGGCGATCGCGCGGCTTTCGGCCATGGGGGCGACGATCACGACATGGTCGCCGCTCGGCGCCGAGCTCCTCGGCGATTTCGCCCGGCCGCATGCCGGCGGCCTCATCAAGATCTATTCCGAGCATCAGGGGTCGCTGCGCATGGTTGAGGACGCCTTTGCCGTGGCGGTCGCCGCGGCGCGATCCTCGATCGGCGCAGGCGACAATGCTCAGCGCGAGGGCGCCTACAGCAAGGCGGGCGGGTGAGGGGACGTTCGTCCGAAACCGCCTGATCAGGTGAGGCGCTGTCGCCGGTAATCGGTCGGCGACAGCGCATAGGCCTCGCGGAAGGCGCGGGCGAAGGCCTGGCTCGATTCATAGCCGGCCTCATGGGCGATCGCGGTGATCGAAGTGTCGCGCTCAAGCAGCCTCTGCCGCGCGCGTTCCAGCCGGACATGCCGCTGATAGCGATGCGGCGCCATGCCCATCGACTGCTTGAACATGCGCGCGAAATGAAACGGCGACAGCCCGACGAGACCGGCGAGGCTTGCGAGCGACAGCGTCTCGTCGTCCGACTGCGCCAGGCAGTCGGTCACCCGGCGGATCTGCCAGGGGGCAAGGCCGCCCTGTGTCCTCGGTGGTCGCCTGTCCGACAGGGTCGTCAGTTCGAGGACGACCGCGTTCAGCACGTGATCGACGAAAAGCGCGCCGTGCGGGCTCGTCGGGCTCGCGGCCTCCCACAAGGCGCCGAACAGGGTGCCGACGGCGCCGTTGGTCAAGGGCGTGCGGTGAAGGCGGTCGAAGTCGATCGCCTGGTCGAGCCCGTCGAGGCTCGCAGCGAGAAAGCCTGCGCTGATGGATGCCGTGCGGATGACGTGCGGGTCGCGGATCTCGAGTTCGGTCGAGGTGTCGGGTGGCACCAGCCAGATCGAACGCGCCGGCGCGAGCCCCTCGAACCGGGCGGCACCCCAGCGCTTGCTCAACCGGATTCGCGGCGACTGGGGCATGACGAAGGTCAGCTCGGCGCAGGCCGGGCTGCCATAGCCGCCGGGCGGCTGGCCGATCTCCATCAGATAGGCGTGGCGGCCCCGCAGCTGGTGGGCCCGCACGAAGGTCGATTTCGGCGCCTGTCCATAGTCGCCGGCAAGCGTCTGTCCCCGTTGCGCGTCCATCGTCCGAACCCTGTCCAAGAGCGGCATCTAGGGCGTCGGACGGAGAGGAAAAGGTTCGGTGCGCAACGGTCCCGACGGTTCCCTTCTGCCGGCGCGATGGCATCAGGATCTTGTGGCCTCGGGCGATCGGCTGTGGTTCCCTGACGTCTCGACACTGCGGTCGACGCATCGGCGGTGCGACGAGGAGAGGGGCGATGCCGGATTTCAACCGCGAACTGGAAGAGCGTTTCGTGCGCTATGCGCGGATCGACACTCAGAGCGATGAAACCTCGCCGACCTCGCCGAGCACGAAGCGGCAATATGACCTTCTCACCCTCCTCGCGGACGAACTGAAGGGGTTTGGGGCTGAGAACGTGCGCATCACCGAGTATGGCGCGGTGCTCGCGACCATTCCGGCAACGGCCCCGGGCCCGCTGCCGGTGATCGGCTTCCTCGCGCATGTCGACACGGCACCAGCTTTTGCAGCCAGCGGCGTGAAGCCGATCGTGCACCGGGCCTATGACGGCGGCACCATCACCTTCCCGGACGCACCCGGCCTCGTCCTGTCGCCCGAGCAGTCGCCCTATCTGCGGCAGCGCATCGGCGATGACATCATCACCGCGAGCGGCACGACGCTTCTCAGCGCCGACGACAAGGCCGGCGTCGCCATCATCATGACGGCGGCGCGGCATCTTTTGTCGGCTCCCTCGATCCCGCACGGCGAGATCCGGATCGGCTTCACGCCGGACGAGGAGATCGGGCGCGGCGTCGATCCGCGGCTGCCGGGCGATCTCGCCGTGGATTTCGCCTATACGCTCGACGGGGCGGAGCGGGGCGAGATCGTCTACGAGACCTTTTCGGCCGATGGCGCGGTGGTGACGATTTCCGGCGTGCCGATTCATCCGGGTCAGGCGAAGGACAAGCTCGTCAACGCGCTCCATCTCGCGGCCAAGATCGTGACGACGCTGCCGCAGGTGACGCTGACACCGGAGACCACGGATGGGCGCCAGGGCTTCATCCACCTCTACGAGATGAGCGGCACGGCGGCGGAAGCGCAATTGAAGTTCATCCTGCGCGATTTCGAGCGCGAGGGTCTTTCCGACCATGGCGAACTGTTGCGCGACGTCTGCGCGATGGTGGAGCGCACGGAGCCGCGTTCGACCATCACCTGCACGATCACGAAACAGTATCGCAACATGCGCTACTGGCTGGAAAAAGACATGACGCCGGTCGAACTCGCCCGCGAGGCCTGCCGCCGGGTGGGCATCGAACCGTTCTCGGTGCCGATCCGCGGCGGGACGGACGGGTCGCGGCTCACCGAAATGGGCGTGCCGACGCCCAACATCTTCACCGGCATGGCCATGATCCACGGCCCGCTCGAATGGGTCAGCGTGCAGGACATGGCGGCGTCGACCGCGGTCTGCATCGCGCTCGCGGAACTGGCCGCGGGATCCCGCTGAAGCTTCGATGGGGCTGTCGGCAGGCGTGCTCGGTGGCTATCCGTTGCTGGCGGGGCCTCAAGGTTTCCCGTCATTGATGGAAGATGACAACAACAGAACGCTACCACATTTCTTCTGTGTGGAATCATTATTGTCCGTGCGATTGATTGATCATCGCCGTATTTACGGGCGCTAAAGTATTTATCGCTCATCATATAGATACCGCCGTTCTTAGAGATGAGCCGCAATGACAATCCGCAAACTCAGTGTGTTGTTTTCCGGCTGTGTCGCGATCGCAGTCATTTTTGCCGCAGCACTGGCGGTGATGAATGAAGTCCAGCGCCTGAAGGCGAGCGTCAAGGTTGGTGATGCGACGCGGGTGATTTCCTATCTCAACAAGGCGACGGTGGAACTGGCGTTTGAGCGGTCACTGTCGCAGGTCGGTCTTGCCCTGCCGAGCGCGTTTCCGGCGCGGTTCAATGGCATGCTGATCGATCAGCGCCAGAAGTCCGACCGCCTGTTCGACACCGTGCAGTCGCTCGTCGCGGCGTCCGATCTGCCGCGGGCTTCGGAGTTTGCCGAGGCGCTGAAGCGCGAGCGGGCCGAGCTCGACCGCCTGCGCCGCATGATCGACCCGGATCTTGCGCGCGCGGCGGCGGACCGCGCAATCAAGGACAAGGGCCCGATCGATCGGCTCAAGGCGAGCGTCGTCACGTTCCGCGATCTTGGCGACCTGCTGCGCCCCGATCCCAGCGAAATGCCGGTGATCATCGCGGCGCATGACCTTTTGATGCAGCGCGGCTGGATCATCCGCGAATATGGCGGGCGCGAGCGCACCTATTTCGCGATCGCGACCGCGACCGGTCAACCCGTGCCGGAGACCTCTCTTCCCGAGATGCATGAGTCGCACGGACGCGTTCTGCAGGCGTGGGACCTGATGCAGCGACAGATGCAGCGCACGACTTTTTCGCCTGAGATCGCGTCGGCGCTGGAGGCGGTCAAGGCGACCTATTTCGCGGAGTATCAGGCGCTGCGTGCCGCGATGTATGCCGGCGCCCGCACGGGCCAGTTTCCGGTCGATTTCGAGACCTATTTCGCCCGCAGCTCTGCTGCGCTCGACTCTGCCGTGGCGGTCGTCCTGCGGGCGGGCGAGGCCAATGTCGCGCTGGCGGCTGAGATGCAGAGCGAGGCACGGCGCAAACTCGTGACCATCCTCGCCGCGTCCATCCTCGCCCTCGTTCTCGTCGGCTGGGCCGTCCGGTTCTTCCTCGTGCGCGTCGCCCGCCGCATCGTCGCCGTCGCCTCGATCATGCGACGGCTCGCCGACGGCGATCTCGCCGTCGATCTGACACCCTTCGCCGGCCGCGACGAGGTCGGCGCAATGGTCGAGGCGATCGCCGTGTTTCGCGACAACACCATCGCCCGCCGTGCACTCGAAGCCCAGACGAGCGCGGACCGCGACAAGGAACTCGCGCGGCAGGACCGGCTGGAGGGTCTCGTCAGCGCGTTTCGCGACGCGACCGCCGAGATCAAGGAAAGCCTCAGCGCGAACATGCGTTCGATGAAGGATGCGGCCGTGCATCTGTCAGCTGTCGGGGAAAGCGCCGCCGGTCAATCGGCCAAGGCGATGGAGGCCTCGCGACGGATGGATGACGACATGCAGTCCGTCCGTGTCGTCGTCGGCGAGCTGGCCCAATCCGTGCGGGACTTCGCCGGGCACACGGAGACAACCCGGTCAACGGTCACCCGGGCGACCGGCCTTGCCGCGGAGACCCGCTCGAATGTCACGTCCCTGTCCGACGCCGCCGAGCGCATCGGCACCGTCGTGAACCTGATCCGCGCCATTGCCGGGCAGACCAATCTTCTCGCCCTCAACGCGACGATCGAGGCGGCGCGGGCCGGTGAAGCCGGCAAGGGCTTTGCGGTCGTGGCAGCCGAGGTGAAATCGCTCGCCGCCCAGACGGCGCGGGCGACGGACGAGATCGAGCAGCATGTCGGCGGCATCCAGTCGTCCACGTCGGAGACCGTGGAGGCCATGGCCTCGATCACCGCGACGATTGACGACATCGCCGGGCTGATCACGACGCTGACGCGGGCGGTCGAGTTTCAGGAGGCCTCGACCCGCTCGATCGGGGCGTCGATCGCCGGTGCCGGCGAGGGGGCGCGGGCGGTCGGGCAGGGATTGACTCATGTCGGCGCGGTGATCGGCGAAACCAACGGCCAGGCGCAGGCAGTCAACACGGTGTCCGCAACGGTCGGTGTCCTCGCCGACAAGCTGGCCGAGACCGTCAATGCCTTCCTCGACGGTGTTGCGGAAGACGTGAATGACCGTCGACGTGAGTTTCGCACGCCCGCTGACGGCCCTGTCACGCTCGTGACGTCTGCGGGGCGGGTGACGGCGCGCCTCGTCGATGTCTGCGCGGGCGGCATGAAGATTGTTTTCGATCCGCATCAGCCGGCGATGATGCGCAAGGGCGATCGCGTCACGACGGCCATGCCGGACGGGACCGTGGTAACGGCGACGATCATGTGGCGATCAAACACCCATGCTGGCCTGCGCATCGAAGCCGACAGCCAGGCGCTGCGGCCCGTGCTCGCAGCCTGATCCGGGCGGTGGTTGGATGGGCGACGGGCGAACGGCGCCCGTCGCGGCGCGCCATTAGCGCGTCAGCAGGCGATTCTTGCTCAGCATGGGAAGACCGAGGGCGGAGGAGAAAGGCGTCGTGCTGCCGTTGACCAGCGAAGCGCGCGCACCGCGCATCGACAGGAGCGGGAAGCCGAGCCAGGCCGAGAAGAACGTCGTGCCGCGGATAACGGCCGGCGGAAAGAGGCCGTCGGAGCAGACGAGAATATCCGTTCCCATGCGCTTCTTCGCCTGGGGCAGGATTTCCTTGGCGCGCGGATCCGGCGTGCCGAGATAGCGCTCCGTCACCTTCACCGCCGTCTTCACCGGATCGAAGCGGTTGAGGATCCGCATCGCGGTGACGGCGCTGCCATAGGGCGCGCGGACGACGACGAGGCCGGCGCCCTCGCCGAGGTGGCGCGCATAAATGTCGGAGGCCGACTGGTGGACACCCGCCGCCATCACGGCACCCGCCTGATCCGGGCCGGCACCGAAGACGCTGATGTTGGCGTCGTCGAACTCACTGTCGCGAAGCGCCGTCGCTGCCGCCGCGGCTTGGTTCCCGGAGGCATAGAGGCGCGTGATGATTGTCGTCATTGTCCACCTGTTGGCCGTCGGGCGGACCCAAGCCGGTACGCGGCGCTGGACCCGAATCGTGAAATGTCGCGCGCAACGCCCGTTTCGCCCGCCTGCGACAGTCTGCCGCAAGGGGCGATCCGGATCAAGCCGTTGCCTTCGAAACCGTCATGGATCCGCCGGTTGAAAACACGGCGTCGGGGAGGCAGGGTCGCGGGAGGCGCCGCAAGCCGGCCGATGGCCAACCGAAGCATCCGCGAGGAGGGTTCGATGCCCAACCGCATTGTCCGCGATCCGCCGAACCGCGCATGGGGCGGGCGAGGGCCGGCGCCTGGGGCGTCGGTCCGATGAGCGGAGTTTTGCGGCTCGACTGGTCGCATGGCACGGCGGAGGTCCTGCCGACCGCCGCGATGCTGCGCACCGTCTCCTTCCGCCTCGCCACCGGCCAGTTCACGCCCTTCGCCGAGCCGACCTGGGCGCCGGATGAACCGGGCGCGGCGCGGCTCTCCGGCCATATGCGTCACCTCGGCGGAGATTTCGTCTGCCTCCCGTTCGGCGGCGGCGGCGCCTTTTCGCGCAGCGCGCCCGGCTGGGAGCCCTTCGTGTTCCGGCCGGCCGACTCGCTGTTCCATGGCCGGTCGGCGGATGTGGACTGGACGGTCGCCCATGTCGGCGAGAACCACGTGACGCTGACGCTCGACGAGCCAGAACCCTCGCCGATCGCGCGGCTCGAGCGGACCATCGCCGCGGTGCCCGGCGAGCCGGCGCTCGCCATGCGCCTTGTGATCCACGCTCGGCGCGCCTGCCGCCTGCCGATCGGCCTGCACCCGATCCTGCGGCTTCCCGATCGACCGGGCGATTTCGCGCTCGACATCCCGTTTCGCTTCGGCGTGACCTTCCCCGCCGATGCCGAGGGGATGGAGAGGCTCGCGGAGGGGGTGACGTTCGAGGACCTGCGGCAGGTTCCTGCGCGCGCGGGCGACGCCGTCGACCTCTCGCGCCTGCCGCTTGGGCGGCCCGTCGAACTCGTCGTTCAGCTCCATGGCATCAGCGGTCCGATCCGGGCCGTCTTCCGCGATGCCGGCGCGGGGGTGCGCATCGACTGGTCGCGCGATCTCCTGCCCTCGGTGCAAATCTGGCTCTCGGACCGGGCGCTGACGAGTGAACCCTGGCGTGGGACCTATCGCGGCGTCGGTGTTGAGCCCACCGCCGCGCTGTTCGACCTCGGCATCGGTCCCTCGACCGAGGCAAACCCTGTTTCTGCGCGCGGCGTTGCGACGGCGCTCGCGCTGGATCCGGCCGTGCCGACGGTCATCGAACACCGCATCGAGGCGTTTGTCGCGGCTGAGCCGTCCGGGGAACAGTCGCGTTAGATCGATTCCTGCGCAGTCGTCGTTCTTTTGGCCGGCACTCTCGGCTAGACTGCGGTGTCGGGTGCGTCGGCCATGCCTGCGCCGCGTCCATCCGCCATCGAGGTTGGTCATGAAACACGTCATCGCCTGTGCCGGCACCATCGCCCTTCTTTCCCTCGCCGCCACGGTCGCGGGCACTGCGCCGTCCATGGCGGCGGGCATGCGCGCACCACTGTCGGTCGCCGACGCCCGTCTCATCGAGCCGGTGAAGTCCCAACCGCGGCGCAAGGCGAAGACCGGCGATGTCCTGCCGGTCTGGCCCTTCAATCACGCGCAACGCCCGCGCGATCTCAACTGGCTCCTGTTCGGCGAGCCCTGGGGCCCGGATGACGACGAGGCGCGCGACGAGCAGATCCGCGCCTTCTTCGAGCGCTCCCGTTAGCCTTGACAAGGCTCTGGACGGATCCGTGAAGCGGCGATATGTATAGACATATTGCCGCCTCCGGAGAGCCGCGATGAACGCCCCCAACCGTCTTGACAATTCCCGTGTCATCCGCGCCGCGCGCGGCCCCGAGAAGACCGCGCGCACCTGGGGTGCGGAAGCGGCCATGCGCATGCTGATGAACAATCTCGACCCGGAAGTGGCCGAGAAACCGGAAGAACTCGTCGTCTACGGCGGCATCGGCCGGGCGGCGCGCGACTGGGCCTGCTATGACGCGATCGTTGCCACGCTGAAGACGCTCGCCCCCGACGAGACGCTGCTCATTCAGTCCGGCAAGCCCGTCGGCGTGTTCAAGACGACGCCCGATTCGCCGCGCGTCCTCCTCGCCAACTCCAATCTCGTGCCGGGCTGGGCGACCTGGGAGCATTTCAACGCGCTCGATCGCCAGGGCCTGATGATGTACGGCCAGATGACCGCGGGGTCCTGGATCTATATCGGCACGCAGGGCATCGTGCAGGGCACCTACGAGACCTTCGTCGAGGCGGGCCGTCAGCATTATGGCGGCAATCTCAAGGGCAAGTGGATCCTCACCGGCGGTCTCGGCGGGATGGGCGGCGCGCAGCCCCTCGCAGCCACCATGGCAGGCGCCTCGCTGCTCGGCGTCGAGTGCCGGATGAGCCGCATCGAGAAGCGCCTGCAGACGCGCTACCTCGACACCTGGGCGCCGACGCTCGATCAGGCTCTCGACACGATCCACGCCGCCCACGCGGAAGGGCGGGCCGTCTCTGTCGGCCTCCTCGGCAATGCGGCCGAGATCTTTCCGGAGATCCTGCGCCGCGCCAGGGCCGGCGATGTCCGCGCCCGGCCCGACATGGTCACCGACCAGACCTCGGCGCATGATCCGGTAAATGGCTATCTGCCGCTCGGCTGGACCAATGAGCAGCATGACGAGCGGCGCGCCAGCGATCCGACCGGCACGGCGCTCGCCGCCAAGCAGTCCATGGCCGTGCATGTCCAGGCGATGCTCGACCTCCACGCCATGGGCATCCCGACGCTCGATTACGGCAACAACATCCGCCAGATGGCGAAGGAAATGGGCGTCGCCAACGCCTTCGACTTTCCGGGCTTCGTGCCGGCCTATATCCGCCCGCTCTTCTGCCGCGGCATCGGGCCGTTCCGCTGGGCGGCGCTGTCGGGGGATCCGGAGGACATCTACCGCACCGATCAGCGGGTGAAGGAGATGATCCCGGATGATCCGCACCTGCACAACTGGCTCGACATGGCCCGCGAGCGCATCCAGTTCCAGGGCCTGCCGGCGCGGATCTGCTGGGTCGGGCTCGGCCAGCGCCATCGCCTCGGCCTCGCCTTCAACGAGATGGTGGCGAAGGGCGAGCTCAAGGCGCCGGTCGTGATCGGTCGCGACCATCTCGATTCCGGCTCGGTCGCCTCGCCCAACCGCGAGACCGAGGCGATGATGGATGGGTCCGACGCGGTCTCGGACTGGCCGCTTCTCAACGCGCTCCTCAACACCGCCTCGGGCGCGACCTGGGTGTCGCTGCACCATGGCGGCGGCGTCGGCATGGGCTTCTCGCAGCATTCCGGCATGGTCATCGTCGCGGACGGCACGCCCGAGGCTGCGGCGCGGCTCGAACGCGTCCTGTGGAACGATCCCGGCACCGGCGTCATGCGCCATGCCGATGCGGGCTATCCGATCGCCAGGGATTGCGCCCGAGAGCAGGGCCTCAAGCTGCCGATGCTCGATCGCTGAGCGCCCGTCACGGCGCGAAGACGAGGAAGATGAAGGTCGCGAAGAGCACCAGGTGAACGAACCCCGGCAGGATGTTCGTCCGCCCGCTGCCGAAGGTGATCAGGCTGACGGCGAGTGTCAGGGCGACGAGCACGGTTTCGCTCGTCGTCAGACCGAGTCCCAAGGGCTTGCCGAGAAAGATTGACAGGATCGCGACCGCCGGGATGGTCAGACCGATGGTCGCGAGCGAGGAGCCGAGAGCGAGGTTCAGGCTTTTCTGGAGCCGGTTGAGCCGCGCCGCGCGGATTGCGGAGAGGGTTTCGGGCAAAAGCACGAGGCCTGCGACAAGAATGCCGGCGACGGCGGCCGGCGCGTCGAGATAGTCGATCACGCCGTCGACGGACTTGGCGAAAACCTTGGCAAGAAGCACGACCGCCGTGAGGCCGACCAGGAGCTGGACGACGCTGATCACGAGCGTCCGGTTGTCCGGCAGCATGTCCGGATGAAGATCGTCCTCGCCGTCATCCGACAGGAAATAGTCGCGGTGGCGCACGGTCTGGACATAGAGGAACGCGCCGTACAGCGTGAGCGTGGCCACGCTGACGAAGACGAGCTGTACTGTGGAATAGAAGGGGCCAGGGACCGAGGTCGTGTAATTCGGCAGGATCAGCGTCAGCGTGACGAGCGGCATCAGCACCACGAGATAGGCGCTGGCGCCGGTGGTGCGGAAACCCTGCTCGCCATAGCGCAGGCCGCCGAGGATGACGCAGACGCCGACGAGGCCGTTGCACACGATCATGATCACCGCCATCACCGTGTCGCGGGCGAGAAACGGGCTGCCGTCGCCGGCAAACATGATCGACAGGATCAGCGCCACCTCGATGATGGTGACGGCGACCGTCAGAACGAGCGTGCCGTAAGGCTCGCCCGTGCGGTGGGCGATGACGTCGGCATGGTGCACGGCGGCGAACACCGCGCAGAGCAGGGCGATGAATTCGACGACGGGAAGGAGCCCGGCGATCGGGCCGGCGAGGTTTTTGCCGAAGGCGAAGCCGACGAGGGCGACGCCGAGTGCCGCCGCCGGGGCGATCGCCGGAAGAACTTTGCTGCCCTGCGCCATCCCTATTCCTTCACCGCGCGGCGCAACCGTGCGCGCCGTCGCCGAACCGCCGATTGCTGCATGACGGACGAGATGGGTCGCGGGGGGGCCGCGTCAATGTTTCCGCGTCAATCCTTGCGCGGGGCCATCTTGTCGAGCCTGGACTTCATGTCGGCGAGTTCGCGGCGCAGGCCGTCAATGTCCTCGCTGGCGGCCTCCGGCTGCTTCACATCGGCATTGGCAGGCGGGCTGAAGGGCGAGAACATCCGGAAGGCGCGCTCGAACATCGCCATGTTGGTGCGCGTCTGTTCCTCCATCACGCCGAGCCAGGGCGCCTTGGGCCAGGCCTGCGACATTTGCTGCGCCATGGCGTCGCGCAGCTTCTGCTGCTCGCGGGTCAGCGTGTCGATCGAGAATTCGAGATAGCTCGGCACCAGCGCCTGCATGCTGTCGCCGTAGAAGCGGATCAGCTGGCGCAGGAAGGCGACCGGGAGAAGATTCTGACCCTCCTTGCCTTCCTGCTCGAAGATGATCTGCCCCAGCACGGGTCTCGTGATGTCCTCGTTGGTCTTGGCGTCGTGGACGACGAAGTCCTCGCCGGCCTTCACCATCGCGGCGAGATCCTCGAGGGTCACGTAACTGGAGGTGCCGGTATTGTAGAGCCGCCGGTTCGCGTATTTCTTGATGATGGTGGGTTCGTGCGTCTTCGCCATGCCCCTGACCTTTATGGGGTATCTTTACCGCCACACTAGCCTATTTCGCGGGCGCGAAAAGAAAATTGTGCGGCGCGGGGGCGGGTTGTCCCGCCCGTTCGGGACGCGCCGGCGATCGATCAATCCGGCGTGACAATCCGATCAGAAATCGTCGGTTTGCACGGCGCGGCGGGGCTCTATAATAGGGGTGTTTCATGCTGACCGCTGGGCGCGCCGCGTCCGTTCCGTGAGGTTCCATGCCTGCCTCTGCACCCGTTACGCTCCAGACGCCAACCGGCCTGCCCGACACCAAGGTTTCCGTGCGCAAGCTGTTCGGGATCGACACCGATCTCGAGGTTCCGGCCTATTCCGAGACCGGTGAGCACGTCCCTGACCTCGACGAGACCTATCTGTTCGACAAGCAGACGACCCTCGCGATCCTCGCCGGCTTCGCCTACAACCGCCGCGTCATCGTCACGGGCTATCACGGTACCGGCAAATCGACCCATATCGAGCAGGTGGCGGCCCGGCTGAACTGGCCCTGCATCCGCATCAACCTCGACAGCCACGTCTCGCGCATCGACCTCGTCGGCAAGGATGCGATCGTGCTGCGCGACGGCAAGCAGGTCACCGAGTTCAAGGACGGCATCCTGCCCTGGGCGCTGCAGCACAACATCGCACTCGTTTTCGACGAGTACGACGCCGGTCGGCCGGACGTGATGTTCGTCATCCAGCGCGTCCTCGAGGTCTCGGGCAAGCTCACGCTTCTCGACCAGAAGCGCGTCATCCGCCCCCATCCCGCCTTCCGGCTGTTTGCGACCGCGAACACGGTCGGCCTCGGCGACACCTCGGGCCTCTATCACGGCACCCAGCAGATCAACCAGGGCCAGATGGACCGCTGGTCGATCGTGACGACGCTGAACTACCTGCCGCATGACAAGGAAGTGGACATCGTCCTCGCCAAGTCGAAGCACTACCAGAAGACAGCCAATGGTCGCGACGTCATCAACAAGATGGTTCGGGTCGCCGACCTCACCCGCAACGCCTTCATGAACGGCGATCTGTCGACCGTCATGTCGCCGCGCACCGTGCTGACCTGGGCCGAGAACGCCGAGATCTTCAGCGATGTCGGCTTCGCATTCCGCGTGACCTTCCTGAACAAGTGCGACGAACTCGAGCGTGCCCTGGTGGCCGAGTTCTACCAGCGCGCCTTCGGGCAGGACCTCCCGGAGAGCGCCGTCAACGTGGCGCTGAGCTGAGCGGGACGGGTGAAGGACCGGGCCGCGAGGCCTGGGAGGCGGCAGGACGGGGATGAGCACGAACCGCAAGCCCGGCGAGAAGCCGAAGGAATCACCGGTCGAGCCGTTCAAGCGCTCGGTCGCGACCTGTCTGCGGGCGATTGCCCGGCAGCGTGAACTCGATGTCGTTTATGCGAGCGAAAAGCCGGCCCTGACCGCCGACCGCGCCCGGCTGCCCGAGCCGCCGCGCAAGCTCGATCCGCAGGCGGCGGCGATCGTGCGTGGCCATGCGGATGCGATGGCGCTGCGGCTCGCGCTGCACGACGATGCCGCCCACCGCAAGCTCTCGCCGCAGTCGGAACAGGCACGGCTCGTCTTCGATGCGGTCGAGCAGGCGCGGGTGGAATCCGTCGGCTCGCGCCGCATGGAGGGGGTCGCGGGCAATCTCAGCGCCATGCTGGAGGATCGTTTCTTCCGTGGCGCGAAATACGAGGACATTCGCGAGCGTGCCGATGCGCCGGTCGACGAGGCCGTGGCTCTGATCGTCCGCGAGAAACTCACCGGCCTGCCGGTGCCGCCATCCGCCCGCAAGCTCGTCGACGTCTGGCGGCCCTGGGTCGAGGAGAAAGCCGGCACGACCCTCGACAAGCTGAGCGCCCGCATCGAGGACCAGCGCGCCTTTGCCCGCGTGGTCAACGATCTCCTCGTCGATCTCGGCATGGTCGAGGCGAGCGACGCCTCCAAGGACGATCAGGACGACAGCGAGAACGAGAACCAGAACGATCAGGAGAGCGAGGGCGAGGAGGGCGAGGGCGAAAGCGAGGAGCAGTCCCAGTCGCTCCAGCTCGAGGATGCGGAAGGCGGCGAGGAGGACACGTTCGAGGGCGAGGCGCAGGAAGCCGACGCCCCGTCCTCCGACATGCCGGATGATTCCGACAGCGACGAGGCGACCGAGGCGAACGAGCCCTATCGGCCGCCGGAATCGAAGACCCAGGACCGTCAGGGGCCGGACTACAAGGCGTTTTCGACCAAGTTCGACGAGATCGTCAGCGCCGAGGACCTGTGCGACGCTGAAGAGCTGTCGCGGCTGCGCTCCTATCTCGACAAGCAGCTCGCCTCGCTCGGCGGCGTTGTCGCGCGCCTCGCCAACCGCCTGCAGCGCCGTCTGATGGCGCAGCAGAGCCGCGGGTGGGACTTTGACCTCGAGGAGGGCACGCTCGATCCGGCGCGTCTGTCGCGCGTCATTATCGATCCGACCTCTGCCTTGTCCTTCATGCGCGAGCGCGACACGGATTTCCGCGACACGGTCGTGACGCTACTCCTCGACAATTCCGGCTCGATGCGCGGGCGTCCGATCACGGTGGCGGCAACCTGCGCCGACATTCTCGCCCGCACGCTCGAGCGCTGCGGCGTGCGTGTCGAGATTCTGGGCTTCACGACCCGCGCCTGGAAGGGCGGGCAGTCACGCGAATCCTGGCTGCAGGCCGGCAAGCCGCCCTCGCCGGGGCGTCTCAACGATCTGCGCCACATCATCTACAAGGCCGCCGATGCGCCCTGGCGGCGCGCGCGCAAGAATCTCGGCCTGATGATGCGTGAGGGTCTCCTGAAGGAGAACATCGACGGCGAGGCGTTGCAATGGGCGCATCAGCGTCTCCTCGGCCGGCCCGAATCGCGGCGTATCCTGATGGTGATCTCGGATGGTGCGCCGGTCGACGATTCGACGCTCTCCGTGAATGCCGGCAACTATCTCGAACGGCATCTGCGCTGGGTGATCGAGGACATCGAGACGCGCTCGCCGGTGGAACTGATCGCGATCGGCATCGGACACGACGTGACGCGCTACTATCGGCGCGCCGTGACGATCGTCGATGCCGAGGAACTCGGCGGAGCGATGACGGAAAAGCTCGCGGAGCTTTTCGCGGAGGGCGTGACGACCGGCCGGAAGGCGGCCTGACGCGGCGCCGCATCCGGTGCGCGCCGTCGGCGGGGAGGGGCGATGGCCAAGCCCGGTGAAGCGGTTGAGGTTCTGCTGCCGGTCGCGCTCGACCGCACCTACACCTATCGCGTTCCTTTTGGCGTCGAACTCGTGCCCGGCGACATCGTGCGGGTCGACATTGGCGGCCGCGAGACGATCGGCGCCGTCTGGGAGGGCGAACACGGCCTTTCCGCGACCTCGAACCGCGTCAAGTTCGTCGAGGGGCTCGTCGACGCGCCGGCGATGCGCGCCGACATGCGGCGTTTCGTGGAGTGGGTCGCGAACTGGACGCTGACGCCGCGCGGCATGGTGCTGCGCATGGCCCTGCGTGCCCCCGAGGCACCCGAGGAGCGCCAGCGCCTCGCCTATCGCCGCACCGGCCATGAGCCCGAGCGGCTGACGCCGGCCCGCCGGCGCGTCCTCGCCCATCTCGCCGACGGGCTGCCGCAGGATCGCAAGGCGATCGTCCTCGGTGCGGGCGTCTCGCCCGGCGTGATCGACGGTCTCGTCGACGAGGGCGCGCTGACGGTGATCGCGCTGCCGCCCCTGCCGGTCGCCCCGACGCCGGACCCCGCCCATGCGACGACCGCGCTCAACCCGGCGCAGGAACAGGCCGCCGACAGCCTACGTCAGGCGGTGGCGGCGCGGCGTTTTTCCGCGACCCTTCTCGAAGGGGTGACGGGGTCCGGCAAGACGGAGGTCTATTTCGAGGCGGTCGCGGAGGCGATCCGACAGGGCGGGCAGGCGTTGATCCTGCTGCCGGAGATCGCGCTGACGAACCAGTTTCTCGATCGTTTCGCCGAACGCTTCGGTGTGCGCCCCGCCGAATGGCATTCGGGCGTCGCGTCGGCCAAGCGCGCGCGGCTGTGGCGGGCGATCGCCAAGGGCGAGGCGGCGGTCGTCGTCGGCGCGCGCTCGGCGCTGTTCCTGCCCTTCGCCGATCTGCGCCTGATCGTCGTCGACGAGGAGCATGACAGCGCCTTCAAGCAGGAGGACGGGGTCCATTACCACGCCCGCGACATGGCGGTGGTCCGGGCGCGGCTCCTCGATGCGCCGGTGATCCTCGCATCGGCGACGCCCTCGATCGAAAGCCGGGTCAATGCCGAGCGCGGGCGCTATGCCCATGTCGTTTTGCCGGAACGATACGGAGGCCGCACGCTCCCCGACATCGCGCTCGTCGACATGCGCGGCGCCGGTCTCGCCAAGGGCCGGTTCATCGCGCCGGCGCTCGTCGAGGCGGTGGCGCAGACGCTGTCGGCCGGCCAGCAGGCGCTGCTCTTCCTCAACCGGCGCGGCTATGCCCCGCTCACCCTGTGCGCCCACTGCGGCCATCGTTTCCAGTGCCCGAACTGCACCGCCTGGCTCGTCGAACACCGCTACCGTCGCGCCCTGATCTGCCATCATTGCGGGCACACGGAACAGACGCCGCGGCAATGCCCGCGCTGCGACACGCCGGATGCGCTCACACCGATCGGACCGGGCGTCGAGCGGCTTGCGGAGGAGGTCGCGAGCCATTTCCCCAAGGCGCATGTGGTGACGCTGTCGAGCGACATGGCCGGCGGGGTGGAGCGGCTCAAGGCGGAGATCGAGGCCGTCGCGCGCGGCGAGGCCGAGATCGTCATCGGTACGCAGCTCGTCGCAAAGGGGCATAACTTTCCGATGCTGGCTCTCGTCGGCGTCATCGACGCGGATCTCGGTCTCGGCGCCGGTGATCCGCGCGCGGCCGAGCGGACCTTCCAGCTTCTCGGCCAGGTCACGGGCCGCGCGGGGCGAGGGGCTGCGCGGGGGCGGGCGATGCTCCAGACCTATGATCCCTCGCATCCGGTGATGCAGGCGCTGGCGTCCGGTGATCCGGAGCTCTTCTACCGACGCGAGATCGCGCAGCGCGAGGCCGCCGGCCTGCCGCCCTTCGGCCGCATGGCGCTGATCACGATCGCCGATCCCGATCGATCGACCGCCGAGAGCTTTGCCCGGGCGCTGGCGCGGGCGGCACCGGCGGATCCGGCCGTGCGGATCCTGGGGCCTGCGGAAGCGCCGCTCGCCGTGCTGCGCGGGCTGCACCGTTTCCGGCTGATCGTCCAGGCCGGACGGGAACACCCGCTCCAGAGCCACCTCCGACACTGGCTCGCCGCGGGCCCGAAACCGCGCGGCCGGCTGACGCTGAGCATCGACATCGACCCGGTGAGTTTTCTCTGACCCACCGTGCCGATGGCGCCCGTCACCCGGCGGCGACTGGCGCGAGGCCCGGAAACAGCGGAGCGATGCGCTGCGAATAGGTCTGGAGATAGTCGCGATAGGGCGTGCCGCCGGTCCCGACATCGGCGCCGACGCGCTTCAGCTGCACGACGGCGAGCTTCAGGTGCAGGCGGTGGAAGGCCTCCTGCGCGCGTTCATAGGCGATGAGGAGATCAACGAGGGCGTTGCTGCCCGGATGATCGCCCCCCGCGCGGCGGGTCGCCAGCACCGTCGCGTGATGGGCGAGCGAATGCGTGCGGTAGGTCTCGAACCAGGCCGCGATCTCGGCGCCGTGTCGGCGGTCGAACTCGGTCTCGGCGACATGGACCTTGCCGTCCTTGTCCGCCGTGCCGCCGCGCCAGAAGGCGTCCGTCACGCCCGACATGATCTCGATGCGGCGGAACTGGACCGACTGGAACCCGCTCGTCGGTCCGATCGAGGTGCGGAACTCCGCAAATGCCCGCAGACCCGTGAGGATCGGCATGGTGGTGTTGACGGTACGCCACAGCGCGACGACGCGGTCGAGAAAATAGCAGGTCTCGCCGACGTCACCGCAGATCCTGTCGGGTGCCTCGTCGAGCGCGAGGCGGAAGGCATCGAGCGCGCGGTCGAGATCGAGGATCATCTGATGGAAGGCGATCTCGCAGATCTGGTGCACCGCGATGAAGAGATCCTCGTCCTTGGAGGCCGTCAGCGGCTTCTTGCAGGCGAGGAGGACGGGCAGGGAATGATAGCTCCAGTAATGATTGGCCGAGGCGTCCATGGTCGGATCGAGCGGGGGAAGCGGGCGGGCGTCATAATCGGGCATGGCGGGCACTCCATCGGCGGCGTCCGCCCTTCAAGCATGGGCGATGCCGCACCACAATCCCGCCCTTTCTCCCACGCGCGCAGCACTTGTCCTTGCCGCGGGATGCTGGTCTTGTCGGATGATCGTGCGAGAATGACCCGATGACGATGCCCACCATGCCGCCCCATGACCTGTTCGAGGTCCGTGACTTCACGCTCGAGTGCGGCGTCACGCTGCCCCTCATCCACCTCGCCTATCGGCAGCGGGGCCCGGTCGGCGCCGGCGATCCGGTCCTCACCACCACGGCCTTCTCCCACACGCCGCTCGACATCGGTTACCTCAGCGAGCCCGGCGGTGCCCTCGATCCGGAGGCCGGCACGTGGCTGATCCAGACCGAGCAGATCGGCAATGGCCGCTCCTCCTCTCCGAGCAACACGCCCGCGCCCTTCGGCGGGCCTGATTTTCCGCCCGTGTCGATCCGCGACAATGTCGCGCTGCAGGCGCGGCTTCTCGACCATCTCGGGGTCGGGCGGCTCCGGCTCGTCATCGGCGCCAGCATGGGCGGGCAGCAGGCGGCGCAATGGGCGGTGAGCCATCCCGACCGCGTCGCGCGCGCCGTCGTCCTGATCGGCAATGCAAAGACGACACTCTACGCGCAGATCTTCCTCAACGCGGTCGAACAGGCGCTGCGCAGCGACCCGGCCTTTGCGGGCGGTCGTTACGCCGCGCCGCCGCGTCGCGGGCTGGAGCGCATGGCCGAGACCTGGGCGGGCTTTGCGCTCTCGCCGCGCTATTTCTCACTCGGCCTGCACCAGGCCCATGCCGACATCGCCGCCGACACGATCGAGGCCTTCCTCGCCAAATGGCGGCGGCGCTATGACGGGAAGGACGCGAACGACCTTTTGCTGCAGCTCGATGCCTGGCGCCGGCACGACATTTCCGGCACGCCGGGTTGCGGCGGCGACCTCGCGACGGCGGCGGCCCGGGCGCGGATGCCGGTCCTGTTCATGCCGGGATCGACGGATGTCTATTTCAACCCGGAAGACGTCGCCGATCAGGCGCGCTTCTTTCCCGACGCACGGGTCCGCGTCATCGAGAGCCTTGCCGGTCACGCCGCGGCGCTTGGGCGCGAGGCGGCCGATCGCGCGTTCATCGACGAGGCTGTGCGGGCATTCCTGAAGGAATGACGCGATCCGACGCCGTCATGCCGGCGGATCGATCGCGATCAACGCCGCGTCACCCTCAGCCTGGATCGAAAGGGAACGGGCGGCGGTGAGTGCCGGCCAGTCGGTGGGGTCGGCGATCGCGATCGGGCAGGTGATGCCATAGAGTTCGCGCGCCACCATGACGCCCACGGTGAGGATCGCATCGCGCTCGAGGATGACGAAGGCGCTGGGCCCGAAACCGGCGCGGATCGCCTCGGCGAGCACCGAGGAGCCGGAGGAGGAACCGCGGCTCGCCGTCATGACGAGGACGTGGCCGGCGCAGCTCATGCCGTGCTGGGGATGCCAGCGGTCGATGATCCGCCCTGTCGTCGCATCATACCCGCCCCAGAAGCTGACCGGCTCGCTGAGAACACGGACCGGCCCGGTGGCGATGCCGGGGACGAGGGCGATGGCGCGCCGCCTCATGAGCGCACGACCCGTCCGGCGCGCGCCGAGGCCATGCAGTCTTCCAGCGCGCCGAAGGCGACGTCGATGCCGAGATTGCCGGGCGCGTAATAGGCCCATTTGCCGGAGTTCGTCATCACCGCGCCGCTGAGGTCGCGGATGATGCTTGTCACATAGGTGCAGGTGTCGAGCACGACCGTGACGCCGCCCGCCGCGAGACGCTCTGCCCAGCCGCGCCGGACGAGCTCGGCATGGGTGTCGCGCCCGCAATTGACATAGACGTCGATGATCGGTGTCCCCTCCTCGAGCAGCGGCATCAGGCGGGCGAATTCACCGATCGAGAAATGCGGGGTGCCGAGCGCCACGGCACTCAGCGGCGTGCCGTCCGGCACGGTCGACAGACCGGCGATGATCGCGCGCTGGTCCTCTGCCGTCAGGCGATGGACGGCGTCGGGTGTCTGCCCCTGCAGCGCGTCGTCGAGCGTCGCCGCCTCCGGCGTCAGGCCGACAGCGTGGAACATCGCCACGGCGCCCGAGGAGGCCGCGACCGCGCCGAGCGCCTTGAGATCGTCCTCCGTCGTCCCGTCCGGCAATCCGACGATGACGGGGATCTGGTTTCCACTCACTTTGCCGGCAAAATGGCCTGCGGCGACGCAGGACAGATCGCTGCCTCGCCACTCGGACGGCGTATCGGTGAGGTCGATCACGATCCGCGCGCGACGGTTCTCGGTGCGATGCAGGCCGTAGTCCGGCACGCGGCCGGCGAGCGCGCAGCACAGGTCGATAAAGTCGCCATAGCGGTTGGTGCGGGCACCGAGCACGGAATTGGCGAAGACGATGGCGTTCGACTCGGCCCAGGCGATCTGGTCGCCGAGACGCGGACGGAACAGAGTCTGATAGGGAGCGCAGGTGAAGGTTGGAACGCAGCCGAGCGCCTCATGCGCCCGCATCAGCCGCTCGCCGGCGCTGCGCTCATCGGCGGGGCCAAGGAAGAGTTCGGGGTGGATCAGGTCGATCGAGCCGACATTCAGCGTCGTCGGCACCCGCACCGTCCCGCCCGCGGCGACGAAGCGCTCGACGAAATCGAGGCTCACCTGTCCGTGATAGAGACAGCCGTCGATATGGGCCTGGGTGCAGGCGATCAGCCGGTCGGCCCCGACGGCCTCGGCGAAGGGAACGAGGAGCCGCATGGCGAGCGCCACCGCGGCGCCGTTGCGGCCGTCCATGTCGGCGCGGTCGTTCTCACTCAGGACAAGGGGCATTCCGTCTCGCTGCGCCGACGCGTCGTTTCGGCCGACAATGGCGGTCCCGCCCGGCCGACGCAACCACCGTCAGTGCCGCTGGTCGAGATCGCGGATGGCCGCGCGCCGTGCCTCGGCATCGCCTGCGAGGAGATGCACGAGCACGTCGCGCGCGCCGGCGGCCCGTGCCGCCGCGAGCGCGTCCCTGAGCGGCGCGCCACCGGCGCCGGCATCGCCGATCCACACCACGGTCGGAACCGGATCATCGCCCGCGCGCGTTGCGATCATCACCGCGTCGACATAGTCCGGGCACGCCTCGATCGGATAGACCGAGACGAGATAGGAGCGCCCCGACGCGCCCGTAACGCGCCGGAAATTGGCGAAGAGGCGCCCGCCATGGCGGGCCGTCTCGGCTGGAGCCTCGCGCGCGGCGGGGTCGCCGCAGCCGGCGACGGCGGGAGAGGGGGCAGGGCGAGTCGCTGTCTTGTTCATGAGAACAAAACTAGAACGATGTTCCTGCCGCGGTCAAGTGTCGTCTGTCGCCCGTCACAGGAGCGTGGGATGGGGCGTCGCCGCCCGCCGCCTCACGCCTTCTGCTTCATGTCCTTCAGCTTGGCGAAGACGCTGTCGAGATCGAGATCGTCCTCGTCCGACGACGAGGAGCGGCCCATGTTCGCGAAGGGGTCGTCGCGCTGGACGCGCTCGGGCGCCGCGGTCGTGACCTCGGCCGGCAGCAGGGTCGGGCCGGCATCGTGCTCGACGGGGCGGTCCTTGGCGGCGCGGGCCACCTCGAAGTCGAGGTCGATCTGGGTGCACAGGCCGAGCGTCACCGGGTCCATGGCGGTGAGCTGCTGGGCGTTCCAGTGGGTGCGCTCGCGGATCGCGGCGATCGTCGTCTTGGTCGTGCCGACGAGGCGCATGATCTGCGCGTCCTTCAGCTCCGGATGATTGCGCACCAGCCACAGAATCGCGTTCGGGCGGTCCTGCCGGCGCGAGACCGGGGTGTAGCGCGGACCCTTCTTGATCTTGGAGACGGCGATCTTGACCTTCGGATCGGCGAGGTGGAGCCGGTGGTTCGGGTCGCGCTCGCCGCGCGCGATCTCCTCGCGGGTGAGCTGGTTGCTGTTGATCGGATCCTGGCCCTTGATGCCGGCCGCGACCTCGCCATCGGCGATGCCCTTCACCTCGAGCGGGTGCAGCTTGCAGAAATCGGCGATCTGATCGAACGTCAGGGCCGTGTTCTCGACCAGCCACACGGCGGTCGCCTTCGGCATCAACGGCGCGTTCGACATGGTGTTTACCTCCGCGGGATAGCCGTGTCCGGTGCCCCGGCCCGCGTCCCGGACCGAAGCCCGACGCGGACGAATTGTCGGGATTCACGGCCTATATAGCGGCCCCGCGCCCGGAAGAAAAGTCCGTCGATCTCCGGCAGCCGCTCATCCTGACGTCGCGCCGGGTCAGTCACCGCCAGGATGCGATCCGGTAAAATCCGCAAAACGTCGTTAAGCGCGCGTTCACCGTTGCGCGTCACCATGCTCCGAAACGGGACAATGCGTCGGTCGTGCGACGCCAGCCGCATGTTGGGGCGTGAATGAGTGGTCGAATCCTGATTGCCGACGACGATCCCGTCCAGCGTCGTCTGCTCGAAGCCATGGTCCGCCGGTTCGGCTATGAACCGGTCGTCGTCGACGGCGGCGAGGCGGCGCTCGCCCAGCTCGAAACCGGCGCCTTCGACGTGTTCGTGCTCGACCTCGTCATGCCCGACCTCGACGGCATGGGCGTTCTCGGCCGCATGCGCGAGCGGTCGATCGAGACGCCGACCATCGTCCAGACCGCCCACAGCTCGATCGACACCGTCGTCTCGGCGATGCGGGCGGGCGCCAGTGACTTCGTCGTCAAGCCGGTCGGGCCGGAGCGGCTGCAGGTCTCGATCCGCAACGCCATGCGCAACCGCGTGCTCGAGAGCGAGGTGCGCCTCCTCAGCCGCAAAGCCTCCGGCACGCTGAGCTTCAAGGACCTCGTCACCCGCAGCCCCGAGATGGCGCGCGTCATCCGCCTCGGCGAGCGGGCCGCGACCTCGGGGATCCCGATCCTGATCGAAGGGGAATCGGGCGTCGGCAAGGAGATCATCGCCCGCGCCATCCAGGGCGCCAGCGACCGGCGCACAAAGCCGTTCGTCGCGGTCAATTGCGGCGCGCTGCCGGCCAATCTCGTCGAATCGATCCTGTTCGGACATGAACGCGGGGCCTTCACAGGCGCCAGCGACCGGCATGTCGGCAAGTTCGTCGAGGCCAATGGCGGCACGCTGTTTCTCGACGAGGTCGGCGAATTGCCGCTCGACATCCAGGTCAAGCTGCTGCGTGCCCTGCAGGAGGGGGAGGTGGATCCGGTCGGCGCCAAGCGCCCGGTCAAGACCGAGTTCCGCCTGATCTCGGCGACCAACTGCAACCTGATCGATCTCGTGAAGGAAGGTCGTTTCCGCGAGGATCTCTATTACCGCCTGCACGTCTTCCCGATCATGGTGCCGCCGCTGCGGGCGCGCCGCGAGGACATCGGTGATCTCGCCCGCCATTTCATGGCACGGTTCTCGGCCGAGGAGGGGCGCAAGATCCGCACCATCACGGCCGAGGCGCTCGCCATGCTGAGCGCCTATGACTGGCCCGGCAATGTCCGCCAGCTCGAAAACGCCGTGTTTCGCGCGGTCGTGCTGTGCGAGGGCGACGAACTGACGGTCGACGAGTTCCCGCAGATCGCGGCACTGGTCGAAGGCTTCGACGTCCGCATTCCGGCCGCCCCCGTGCTGCCGCCGAAGCCGGTCCACACCGGTCCGGCGATGATCACCGGCCCCGTTCCGGCGCGCGAGGTGGTGACGCTGCGCGACATCAACAGTCTGCCGCTTCTCGACGCCCATGGCGACATGCTCGCCATGGAGGCGCTCGAAAAGGAGATCCTGAAATTCGCGATCCGCCACTATCGCGGTCAGATGACGGAGGTCGCGCGGCGGCTGGGGATCGGGCGCTCGACGCTCTACCGAAAGCTCAAGGAATTCGGCATGGTGGACGGCGCCACGGACTGTGACGCCGAAGTCACGGTTGGGCGCGAAGCCGCCGCGTGATTTCTCGCACAGCGGGAATTGTCTTGATCGCATAATGGTAACAGGGGAAATTTTACCCGCTATGTGATTGACTTGCGGGGTTTCGAGTCGCTTGGCGAGACCCCTTGGGAAACGACGATGAACCGTCTGCTCGTGGTGCTTCTGGCTTCTGTGGCGTCGGCGGCCTTGCAGGTCGTCCCGGTGCAGGCGATGACGATCGAAATCGAACCGGTGGCAACGCCGGCGCCGGTCGCTCGCGGACTTGACGGTGTCCTGACGGTTCCTGGGCTGAGCGCCGAGGAAAAGGCGGCTGCTCTCGGCAATGATGGAAGTCGCAAGCCGGCGGAGACGGCTCCGGATGCCGTTTCGACCGAGCCTGCCCGCCTCGTTCCCGTTGATCCCGCCGCTGGCGGCGGCACCTCGGGTGCGAAGATCGTGTCGGTTCCAGCGCTCACGCCGGAAGAGACGACCGCCGCGCTCGGTGATGCCTCGGTGCCGGAAAAGCCCGATTCCGCACAACCGGATAGCGCGCCGGCCACGCCAGTGGCGACCGTGCCCGTGGCGCCCGCAGCGAGCGCGACACGTCCCCTCGTCACCGCGACGGAGCGTGAGACCGACCGCGAGACACGGCCGCTCGTCGCCGTGATCGAGCCGCCGGTCGCAGCGGCGCCGGTGGTCAAGGCCGCCGAGACCCTGGTGTCGGCTTCGCCGGATGCCGCCTATGCGGAGCGGGTTCGCACCGCCATCGCGGAGCGTTTCGCCACGGGCGAGCGCGGCATTGTCGGGCTCACCAGCGAGGAGGCGAGCGCCGTCGCTGCGTTTTACGCCAGTCGCGGCAATGGCGCAGTCTGGACGGTCGATGGCCGGCTGACCGAGCACGCGGTCAAGGTCCTCGCTCGGCTCGCCGGGGCAGAGGCGGACGGCTTGTCGTCGAAGGACTACACCGCAACCGGCACCGAGCTTCTGGCTGGCCTCACGACGGAGGCGGCGTGGGTCGGAGACGCCGAGGTCGGGGTTTCGGCCGCCATCCTCGCCTATGCCCGACATGCGGCCGGCGGGCGGATCGATCCGAACAAGCTGTCGAAGAACATTCAGGTCAAGCCGCACACGCCGGACCCGCTGGCCGTGCTGACGGAGGTCGCCGACGCGTCGGATCCGGCGGCGGTGCTCGACGGCTATAATCCGCGTCATCCAGGCTTCCTTGCCCTGCGGGCGAAGCTTGCCGAAGTGCGCGCGGCGGCCCAGCAACAGGCGGAGGCGGCGCCGTCATTGCCGCTCGTTCCGGAAGGCCCGCTCCTCAAGCCCGGCATGTCGGATCCGCGCGTCGCGGTCCTGCGCGCAAGGCTGGGCGTCACGACCATGTCCGACGCCGATGTCTATGACGAGGCGCTGGCCGATGCAGTGAAGTCGTTCCAGCGCGAGAACAGCGTCAAGGCGACCGGCATCGTCGGTGAACGCACTGTCGCCGCGCTCAACGCCAAGATCCTGCCGGACGGCGTTTCGGATGTCGACGAGATCGTCGCCAACATGGAGCGGTGGCGCTGGCTGCCGCGCGAGATGGGCGCCTTCCACATCTTCGTCAACGTGCCCGAATTCCGCATGGAGGTGCAGAAGGGCGGCGCGAAGATCCATGAATCGCGGGTGATCGTCGGCAAGCCGAACACGCCGACGCCGATCTTCTCGGACACGATGGAGTATGTGGTCGTCAACCCGTACTGGCACGTGCCGGTATCGATCATCCGCAACGAGTTCATTCCGAAACTGCGCGCTGACCCTACCTATCTGTCGCGGCGCGGCTACGAACTCGTGTCCGGCGGCCGGCGTGTCGATGCCTCGCAGATCGACTGGACGCGCGGCATGCCGCGGGTCTCGATCCGGCAGCCACCCGGCGGCGGCAATGCGCTCGGCCATATCAAGTTCATGTTCCCCAACGATTTCTCGGTCTATCTGCACGATACCTCCTCGCGCGGGCTCTTCGGCTCCGAGCGCCGGGCCTTCAGCCATGGCTGCGTGCGTGTCGATCAGCCCTTCCGGCTCGCCGAGGTGGTGATGGGCGCGGAGAACGGCTGGACCGAGGAGAAGGTCAAGGGGATGATCGGGGGCGGCGAGCGGCGGATCAACCTCGTCGAGAAGCTCCCGGTCCACATCGCCTACTTCACCGCCGCGGTCGACGAAACCGGCGCACTGAAGACCTTCGAGGACATTTATGGCTATGATCGCCGCGTGATCGCCGCGATCCGCGCCCTGAACTGACGCACCCGTTACGGGCGACCGCGCGCCGGCCTTCGGGCCGGCGTCGTCGTTTGGACCGACGCCGGCGCGGAACCGCGGGCGTCAGTCGACGGCGATCATGCGGGTTTTTGCGGATCCTCTTGCAAAGACCAAGACCCCTTCCCACCTCCTGGTACGTGCAGGCCAGTCGGCTGCACGAACCCGGCCTCGGCCAGATGGCGAGGCCCGACACACGCATGTCGCTTCTTTGGAGGATATGTTATGCGCCAGTTCGATCTCGCTCCCTTCTACCGCTCGACCGTCGGTTTCGACCGTCTTTTCGCGCTTCTCGACCAGGCCAATGGTCTTGATTCCGCGCCGAGCTATCCCCCCTACAACATCGAGCGGACCTCGGAGAACGCCTACCGCATCTCGATCGCGGTCGCGGGCTTTGCCGAGAAGGACCTCACGCTCGAGGTGAAGGAACACACGCTTTCCGTCCGCGGTGAGAAGTCGGCCGAGGATGCCGACAAGCGCGCCGAGGTGCTCTATCAGGGCATCGCCGCTCGCGCCTTCGAGCGCCGTTTCCAGCTCGCCGATGGCGTGCAGGTGACGGGCGCCTCGCTCGAGAACGGCCTGCTCCATGTCGATCTCGTCCGCGAGATCCCGGAGGCCAAGAAGCCCCGGTCGATCCCGATCGCGACGACCGCGAAGTCGACGCCGGCGATCGAGAAGGCCGCCGCCTGATCGCCGCACGGCCCATCGTCTGAATATCGTCAGGGCCCTTCCCCGATGTCGGGGGAGGGCCTTTTCGTGTCCGAACGGCTGCCGTGGCGCGACCCCGCAACATCCCGAACGCCATTCTGTGAGGACGCGTCATCCCGGACGCCATGCGGCGCGACGGGCCGCGTGGCAGATCCGGGATCGTCGCGCGGTCGGCGGAACCGCGTCGGGGCGCTTGGCTCGGGGAACGGTCCGGGGTCTGCGCCGCACCGCTTCGCGCTGCGTCGCGCCCGGGATGACGACGAGCGCGACGTCCGGCCTTGCATGTCGCGAGACCGTCGACGGCGGAGAGGGATCCCCTGCTGCGCCGCAGGATCCTCGTTCAGCCGCGCATGCGCTCCGCCCTGGGGTCGAACAAAGGCTCGGCCAGGATGCGTGCGCCACGCTGTTCACCGATGATTTCGATCGCGTAGGGCGCGTCGGCGGTGAAATGCTCGGCCTTGATGTAGCCCATGGCAACCGATGTCTTCGACCAGTGGGCATAGCCGCCCGAGGTGACCCAGCCGACCACCTCGCCGCCGAGCCAGATCGGCTCGTCGCCGATGACGTCGGCGTCCGCCGCCTCGACCGCCATGGTCACGAGCCGCATCTTCGGGCCGCGCTCGCGGGCCGTGAGCGCCGCGTCGCGGCCGATGAAGGCCGGCTTCTGCGTCGAGACGAAACGGTCGAGACCCGCTTCCCAGGGCGTATAGATCGGCCGGTATTCCCGCGACCAGGAGCCGAAGCTTTTCTCGAGCCGCAGCGAGTTCAGCGCCCGCGCGCCGAAGAGGCGGAGGCCGAGATCATGGCCTTCCTGCCGAACGAGATCGTAGAGCGCGCGCTGGTGCTCGGCCTTGACCCAGATCTCATAGCCGAGATCACCCGTGTAGCTCACGCGCCCGACGAGGGCCGGGAATACGCCGATCTCCATGCGGCGGAAATCCATGAAGCGGAAGGCCGCGTTCGAGACATCCTCGTCGGTGAGGCGGGCGAGCAGCGTCCGCGCCTGCGGTCCGGCGATCTGGAGACCGACGAGATCGAGGCCGAAGGGGCGCAGCGACACGCCGCTCGTCGGCAGGTGCGCCTCGAACCAGCGCATGTGGTACTGCTCCGCGACGCCCGATCCAAAAATGTAGAAGCGGTCATCCGTCTCACGCGCCAGCGTGAAGTCGCCGATCAGCATGCCGTTGTCGTTCAGCATCGGCGTCAGCACCATGCGTCCCTTGGCGGGCAGCCGGTTCGGCAGGAGCCTGTCGAGCCAAGCCTCGGCGCCTTTGCCGGTCACCTCGTACTTGGCGAAGATCGAGGTCTCGAACAGGCCGACGGCCTCACGCACGACGCGGCTCTCGGTGCCGACATGGGCGAAATCATTGGAGCGGCGGAAGGAGAAGTCGTCCTTCGCCTCGGCCTTGGTCGGGGCGAACCAGAGCGCGTGCTCGATGCCGCACATGTCGCCGAAGACGGCGTTCTCGGCCGTGAGGCGATCATGGATCGGGGTCGTGCGGAAGGGCCGCCCGGCGGGCAGTTCCTCGTTGGGAAAGCGGATGCGGAAGCGGCGGGAATAGTTCTCGCGCACCTTTGCGTTGGTGTGGCGCAGCGTCGTCCAGTCGCCATAGCGCGCGACGTCCATGCCCCAGACGTCGAAGCCCGGATCGCCATGGACCATCCAGTTCGACAGGGCGAGGCCGACGCCGCCGCCCTGCGAAAAGCCGGCCATGACGCCGCAGGCGACCCAGTAGTTGCGCAGGCCGCGGATCGGGCCGACGAGCGGATTGCCGTCCGGCGCGAAGGTGAAGGGGCCGTTGATGATCTTGCGGATCCCGGCATTCTCGAAGGCCGGGAAATGCCGGAACCCGACCTCGAGCGAGGGTGTGATACGGTCGATGTCGGGTTCGAGCAGGTTCTGTCCGAAATCCCACGGCGTGACCTTTTCCGACCAGGGCTTGCAGGCGCGCTCATAGGTGCCGAGCAGCATGCCGCCGCGCTCCTGGCGCATGTAAATCTCGCCCTCGAAATCAAGCGCCGTGATCACTTCCTTGCCGGTCGAGGCGTTGATCTCGGCGACTTCGGGCATGTCCTCGGTGAGAAGATACATGTGCTCCATGGCGAGGACCGGCAGTTCGAGGCCGACCATGCGGCCGCATTCGCGCGCCCAAAGCCCGCCAGCATTGACGACGTGCTCGGCATGCACCGTGCCCTGCTCGGTGATGACGTTCCAGGTGCCGTCCTCGCGCTGGGTCAGGTCGACGACGCGGTTGCGCAGCACGATCTCCGCGCCTTTCAGGCGGGCCGATTTCGCATAGGCGTGGGTGGTGCCGTACGGGTCGAGATGCCCCTCCAGCGGGTCGAACATCGCGCCGGCGAATTCCTTTTCGTTGATCAGTGGCATCAGACGCTTCGCTTCTGCCGCCGAGATGATCTCGGTGTGCATGCCGAGATAGCGGCCCTTGGCATGCGCCATTTTGAGCCAGTCCATGCGCTCCTTCGTGCCGGCGAGCATGACGCCGCCGGTGAGGTGCAGGCCGCAGGAGACGCCAGAGAGTTCCTCGATCTCCTTGTAGAGTTCGACCGTGTACTGCTGCAGCTTGGCGACGTTCGGGTCGCCGTTCAGCGTGTGGTAGCCGCCGGCGGCATGCCAGGTCGAACCGGCGGTGAGTTCCGCCCGCTCGATCAGCATGACGTCGGTCCAGCCGGCCTTGGTCAGGTGGTAGAGGACGGAACAGCCGACGACACCGCCGCCGATGACGACGACGCGGGTGGTGGACTTCATGGCGCTTCTCCGGAGCGGTTCGGACGGGGAGCTGCCCCGATGCGGGGGATCAGGTTGGACCGCGGCGCATGAGGCCGACGATCAGGACGAAGGCGAGGGCGAAGAGCAGCGCATAGGCGCCGAAGGCCGCGCCATAGGAGACGAGGCTCGCGATCTCGCCGAAGGCATAGGGCGTCGGCACGCGCGGCACGGCACTGACGAGGGCGACGACCGCTAGCGCGCTCGATGCCGCCAGAGGCGAGCGGGCGACGGCAAGGGCGAAGCCGCAGGGCACGACGCACCCCGTCCCGATGCCGATCAGGCCGAAGCCGAGCGCGCTCATCCAGAAGGTCGGCGAAAGGGCGACGACGCAGAAGCCGAGGCCTGCGATCACCAGCGAGCCCGCGAGGAGCGCCGCATCGCCGAAGCGTGCCCGCAGGCGATCGGCCTGAAAGCGGATCATCGCCTGGCACAGCGCGAAAGCCGTCGCGCCCATGCCGGCGATGGCGGCCTTTTCCGGCGCCTGCACGGTGAGAAACGGTGTCGAGAACAGGGCGGCGGCCATCTCGCCCGCGACCGAGACGCCCACGATCAGCCCAAGAATGAGCAGAACCGGCGTGACGCGCGGCCGCGACGCTCCCGCGGATTTCTGCGGCAGCCGGCCGCGATCGGGCGAGCCCGAGAGGACCGCCGCCGTGCCGATCGAGAACAGGATGAGGGTTGCGACCGCCGCCGACCACGGACCGACATTGACGGCGAGCAGGCTGCCGAGGATCGCCGCCAGCGCGACGCCCAGAGACGCCGACCCGTGGAAACCGGCCAGGACCGGGCGCGACAGGTCCGCCTCGACCGCCGTCCCCTCCGCGTTGATCGCGAGGTCCACCATGCCGGCCATCAGTCCGAAGAGGGCGATGCCGACGAACAGACCCAGCGGCGACCCCGTGAGGAGAAGCAGTGCCAGAACCACACCGGTTGCCGGCAGCGTCGCCAGCAGCATCCGGCGGATCGAGACGAAACGGGCGATGAGACCGCTGCCCGACATGCCGCACAGATAGACGATGACGAAGACCGAATAGGCGAGCCCCATCAGATCCGGCCCGATCAAGGCCCGCGCCGCGACCGTCGGCGCCGCGCCGCCCCAGATGCCGAACCCCGTCCCGAGCGCGAAAAACGCCAGCACCATCGCGCCGCGAGGCGTGAGGAGCGGCGCTGCGGCACGGTGCGACATGTCCGGTCTCGGCGGGAGCGGGATGCATGGGAACGGCGCTGCCCGGCTAGAAATCGGTCGGTGCGCCGCCTTCGGCCTTCCGGCGCGCCACGAAGGCGGTCAGCTCCTCGCGGATCGCCGGGTCCATCGGCGGTTCCTCATACGTCTCCAGGCGCTGCTTATACAAGCGATTCGCCGTGTCGTAGCCCGTCGGCGACCCGGCCTCGCGCCAGCTCTCGTAATTGCGCCAGTCCGAGATCATCGGCGCGAAGAAGGCCGTGCGGTAGCGGGCCTGGGTGTGGGCGCAGCCGAAGAAATGGCCACCCGGCCCGACCTCGCGCACCGCGTCGAGCGCGAGTTCGTCCTGGTTGACCGCGACCGGCCGCAGGAAGTCCGTGACCATGTCGAGCAGGTCGGCATCGAGAACCATCTTCTCGAAGCAGGCATGCAGGCCACCCTCCATCCAGCCGGCGCCGTGCATCAGGAAGTTCACGCCGCCCATGATCGCGCCCCAGAGCGAGAAGACGCTCTCATAGGCGGCCTGGACGTCGAGCGTGTTGGCGGCGCAGGTGTTGGAGGAGCGATAGGGCAGGCCGTAGCGCCGCGCGAGCTGGCCGCCGAGGAGCGCCGCCTTCATGTATTCCGGCGTGCCGAAGGCGGGCGCGCCCGACTTCATGTCGACGTTCGAGGTGAAGCCGCCATAGCCGAAGGGCGAACCCGGCCGCACGGACTGGGCGAAGACCATGCCGGCGAGCGCTTCGGCGTTCTGCTGCGCCACGGCGCCGGCGATCGTCACCGGTGCCATGGCGCCCGCCAGCGTGAAGGGCGTCAGGATCACGGCCTGGTTGCGCCGCGCCATCTGGATGATGCCTTCGAGCATCGGGCCGTCGAGCCTGAGCGGCGAGGACGAATTGATGATGGTGAAGAGCGAGGGCTCGCGCTCGAGCGTCGCGTCGTCGATGCCGCGGGCGATGCGGGCCATCTCGATGCCGTCGAGATTGCGGATCCGGCCGAGCGAATAGGCGTGGATCGGCTTGTCCGACAGGGTGAGCATGTCGAAGAGCGCGTCGAGGTGACGGACCGAGGCATGCACGTCCGCCGGCTCGACCGGATAGCCGCCCCAGAACTGGATGGCGTCGAGCGTCTGGCCCAGCCGCAGAAGGTTCTGGAAGTCGTGGCGATTGCCGGGCCGGCGTCCGCCTTCCCGGTCGGCGACGTTGGGGGCGGAGGCGACGGAGCCGAAGGCGAGGTAATTGCCGCCGATGGTGAGCTTGCGGGCCGGGTTGCGCGAATGCAGGTCGAAGGTGCGGGGCGCGAGGCCGATCTTGGACTCGACCAGCCCGCGCGGGAAGCGCACCCGCTCGGAATCGGCGCGGACCTCGGCGCCCTCCGCCTTCAGGATCGCGCGCGCCTCCTCATGCAGGAAGTCCATGCCGATCTCTTCAAGGATCGTCAGCGACGTCTCATGGATCGCCTCGAGCTCGTCCGCCGAGACCGCATTGACCGGTGGAAAGGGCAGGCGCGCCTGTCCGCGGATCGGGGCGGGCGGCGCGGCGCGCTGGCGCTCCTCGCGGCCCCGACGGCGCGGACGTTCGGTGGTTTCGGCGGACAGTTCCATGTCTGGTCCTCGATCGGCTCACCCGTCGCCGATCGATCGACGGCCCGGCCATCGGCCCAGGGTCACGCGGTCGCGGAGCGGGTATTCCGCGCACATTAGCGCCGTGATCCGGCCGTCGCCACGCGCAACAGGCCGCATTTGCCGGCGCATCGCATTTTGGCATCGCGCCATCGAATAATCGCGCGCTGGGGGGCGAGGCGGTCGGCTAATCGTCGGGGCGAGAAGATCAGTCGGAGAGCCTCAACATGGCGCGTTTCGAGCTGGCGCGAATGCCGCGCGTGGTCGGGGGTGAGGGCAGCCGGTCGGAGGCCGGGGCGATCCTCGCCGGGCTCGTGCCGCCCGGGGCCGCCGTCCTCTTGGTCGCCGATCCCGGCCTGAAGGCGACCGGTCTCGCCGATGATGTCGCGACCTCGCTCAGGAATGCCGGGCTCGGTGTTACGGTGTTTTCCGAGTTCACCGGAGATCCGACCGTGGCACAGGTCGATGCCGCCGCAGCGGTGGCGCGTCGCGAGACGGTCGCGGCGGTGGTGTCGCTCGGCGGCGGTTCGGCGCTCGATCTCGGCAAGGCCGTCGCCGCCATCGCGACCGCGGATCGGTCGGCCGTGTTCTATCAACTCTGCGAGCAGCCCTTCCCGACGCGGCGTCTGCCCTCGATCGTCATTCCGACCACCTCCGGCACGGGCTCGGAAGCGACGCGCACCTCGATCGTTACGCGCGCCGACAAGGCGAAGGTCTGGCTCTGGGGCGATGAGCTGAAGCCGGACGCCGTGATCCTCGACCCGGAGACGACGGCTTCGCTCCCGGCCCATCTCACCGCCTGGACCGGTATCGACGCGCTCGTCCACGCGCTCGAGGCCGCGACCAACAAGAACGCGACGGCGGCCAACAATGTCGCGGCCCATGCCGCGATCGGTCTTGCCGCGACCCATCTCGAACGCGCCGTCGCCGATGGCGCCGACAAGGCGGCGCGGGCCGCGATGCAGCAGGCCGCCATGCTGGGCGGTGCCGCAATCGACAATGCGGGAACGGCGGTCGGCCACATGATCGGCCATGCGCTCGGCTCGCTGAAGCCGATCCATCACGGTCGGGCCGTGGCGATCGGCATGGTCGCGACGCTGGCCTGGAACATCATGGACGATGATGGCCGCCTCGATGCCGCCGCCAGGGCGATGGGGCTTGGCGGTGCGTCGGACTTGCCCGAGGCCTTCGCAAGCCTGTGCCGCCGTGTCGGCATCAAGACAGCGATCGCCGACGAGTTCGCCGACATTAACGCGGAGAGGCTGGCCGAGCAGTTCGCCCGGCCGGAAAACGCGGCCATGCGCGTGTCGAACCGCCGGACGGTCTCGGATGCCGATCTGAAGGCCTTCGCCACGACGCTGCTCGCCCAGGCATGAGGAGACGACCATGCTCGACAAGACGATGACCCGCGCGGATTGGGAGAAGAAGGCGGCGGCGCTGACGCCCGAGGGGCGGGCCTTCATCAACGGTGCCTATGTCGCCGCCGTGTCCGGCAAGGTCTTCACCAAGACATCGCCGATCGATGGTCGCGTGATCGCCTCGGTCGCCGATTGCGATGCCGCCGACGTCGATCTCGCGGTCGCAGCCGCCCGCGCCTCCTTCGAGGACGGACGCTGGCGCAACCTCCTGCCGGCCGAGAAGAAGCGCATCATGCTCCGCTTCGCCGAGCTGATCCGCAACGATGTCGAGACGCTCGCTTTGCTCGAGACGCTCGATGTCGGCAAGGTCATCGGCAATTCGATCGCGGTCGACGTGCCGAACTGCGCGAACTGCATCCAGTTTTATGCCGAGTTCGCCGACAAGCTCTATGACGAGATCGCGCCGACCGGGCCGAACGACGTCGCGCTGATCCGCCGCGAACCGTTGGGCGTCGTCGCCGCGATCGTGCCCTGGAACTACCCGCTGATCATCACCGCCTGGAAGCTCGGCGCGGCGCTCATCGCCGGCAACAGCGTCGTCCTGAAGCCGGCCGAGCAGTCGCCGCTGTCGGCGATCCGCCTCGCGGCTTTGGCGCAGGAGGCCGGCATTTCGGCCGGTGTCGTCAATGTCGTTCCGGGCTTCGGCGAGAAGGCCGGCAAGCCGCTCGCCCTGCACATGGACGTCGACATGGTGAGCTTCACCGGCTCGACCGAGGTCGGCAAGCTGATGCTGCGCTATGCGGGCGAGAGCAATATGAAGCGCGTCGCGCTCGAATGCGGCGGCAAGACCCCGCATGTCGTGATGGCCGACGCCGATCTCGACGCGGCCGCGGAGGGCATCGCCTGGGGCATCTATTACAATCAGGGCGAGACCTGCCATGCCGGGTCGCGCGTGCTCGCCCATCATTCGATCCGCGCCACGCTGATCGAGAAGATCGCCGAGGTGCAGAAGAAGCAGATCCCCATGGGTCATCCGCTCGATCCGGCCGCGCAGATGGGCGCGCTGGTCGAGAAGGGCCACATGGAGCGCGTGCTGCGCTACATCGAGATCGGCAAGGCCGAGGGCGCGCGCGTCGCCTTCGGTGGTGGCCGGGTGATGGAGGAGACCGGCGGCTTCTATGTCGAGGCGACGATCCTCGACGACGTCAAGCCGACCGACCGTGTCGCCCGCGAGGAAATCTTCGGGCCCGTCATCGCCGTCATGCCGTTCGAGACCGAGGCCGAGGCGCTGACGATCGCGAACGATTCGATCTATGGGCTCGGCGCCGCCGTCTGGACCAGGGACATCAATGTCGCGCACCGCATGACGCGGGGGCTGCGCGCGGGCACCGTCTGGCTCAACTGCTTCGATCGCTCGACCATGTCGACGCCGTTCGGCGGCTTCAAGCAGTCCGGTTTCGGCCGCGATCGCTCGCCGCACGCGATCGACAAGTACATGGACTTCAAGACGATCTGGTCAGCCTATTCCTGATGCCGCGCCGGCCCGCGCGAGGCGGGCCGTCCTTGCCCGAGGGTCCCATGAAGATCGCCGCGATCGAGATCACCCATCATCGCCTGCCGCTCGACCCGCCCTTCAACGCGAGCTGGGACACGAAGCCGCGCGTGTCCTTCGACGCGACGATCGTGCGCGTCACCACCGACGAGGGGCTGGTCGGGATCGGATCCGGCGACACCATGACGGGCTTTGCCGGGCATGAGAGCCTGTTCATCGGACAGGATCCGATGGCGATCGAGCGGCACTACCGGATCCTGTCGAACATCCAGTTCCACTATGGCCGCTGCTGGCCGCTCGATCTGGCGCTCTGGGACCTGGCGGGCAAGATCACCGGGCAGCCGTGCTGGAAACTCCTCGGCGGGTTGTCGAACCGGATCCCGGCCTATGCCTCCTCCGGCACGCTGCGCCAGCCGCAGGCGCTGGCGGATGCGGCCGAGCGCTTTGCCGGCGAGGGCTTCAAGGCGCTCAAGATCCGCTTTCATCGCGGCGACTGGCGCGCCGACATCAAGGCGCTGGAGGCCGTGCGGGCGCGCATCGGCGATCGACTCGAACTCATGGTCGACTGCAACCAGGGCTGGCGCATGTCCTGGGACGCCTATGCGCCCTGGTCGCTGAAGGATGCGGTGCGGGTGGCGCGCGAGCTCGAGCGGCTCGGCGTGTTCTGGATGGAGGAACCGCTGCATCGCTCCGACCGCGAGGGCATGCGGCGGCTGCGGCAGATGGTCGATGTGCGCATCGCCGGCGGCGAGATGACGCGCGAGCTCTACGAGTTCCGCGATCTCATCGTCGATGGCTGCCTCGACGTCGTCCAGCCGGACGCGGCGCTCGTCGGCGGCATCACCGGCCTGCGTCGCGTCGCGCAGATGGCGCAGGAGCACGGCCTCGTCTTCACGCCCCACACCTGGACGAACGGCATGGGCGTGGTGGCGAACTGCCATCTGACGGCGGGCGTCGCCGAGGCACCCTTCATCGAGATCCCCTATGATCCGCCGGAATGGAGCCCGCAGCGCCGCGACTTCATGATGGCCGAGCCGCTGACGATCGGCGCGGACGGTTTCGTGACGCTGTCGGACGAACCCGGCATGGGCTATGCGCTCGACGAGGCCGTTTTGGCGAAGACCCGGATCGGCTGACCCGTACCCGACGCAGGGAAGCTTCCGGGGCCTCAGCGCGTTGGTTGAAGTGCCTTCAGTATATCGATGGCGCTTGGTGGCGTTATCTTCTCATCCAGCATCTCTTGAATGCCAAGGGCGCGCTCCGTACAGAGGGTGCGCAGTTCGCCGACCGTCTTGATCCCGTCGAATGGCGAGTCCGCTTCGTACAGCGTGTCGAGATGCGCGCGCATCGCTGGCGAGATGTCGAAACGCGCCAGCTGTTTGCCGATGGGGCTCCCCGGGTCAATACTTCGGCTGGGCGGAAAAGGCCCGTTTTCGAGGCGCAGGCAGGTCCTGTTGAGCCTCAGCCGCGACATGACCTCCGTCATCGCGTCGCGGATGAGCGCATCGTCACGTCCGGCCGGCGTCGCGGCTGCTGTCGTGATTCGCTCCACCAGGCGAAAGAACCGATCCGCGCGTTCATTGTCGCCGCGCGGACGGGTGTCGCAGAACAGCACTGCTTCCGCGATCGGACGATCATCGCCGATAAGGGGAGTGATGGTCTCGAAACGCCGCAGCAAGTCCGTGATCTGCTGGTCATCGAGGGCCGCCGCGCGAAGGGCTGCCTCGACCCCCTCTCGCCATTTCGGTGACGGTCGCACAAAAGCATTTGACCGACAGGTCGCAATCTCGCGGACGATCAACGCCGCATCTTCGATCAGGACCGTCATTTGCGGAAGGCGATCGGGTTCCGACGCACGCGCCGGCCCGCCGTCACCGGCCGTGATCGAGAGGCCGAGCAGGATCGCGGCCAATGCCAAGCCTGTCTTCACGGTCGAGATCCCCTGCAATGACACGACCCGGATAGTGCGCGTCCGTTCCGTGGAATTGCAAGGGTATCCGACAGCCGCGACGGTCCGATGGCGCGCGGGCGGCGGTGCGCGGCATTCGCCCACCGCCGCTCGCACTGTCACCAGTCCTGGTTGTCCCAGCCGGACCGGCGATCCCAACCGCCGCGATCATGCCAGCGGTCGCGCGGCTTGGCCCAGCGGATCACACGCAGGCCGGTGATGTCGCCGGAGCGGCCATCGACGATCACCCGCACGAAGTTGCCGCGCGGGCCGACGGCCTCGGCGATGTAGTTCGGGCCCCGCAGGCGGATTGAGCCGATGTCCGAGAAGCCGTTGCGACGCAGGATGCGGTGCACCCGGCGCGGCGAGATCAGTTCGTCGTAGTAACGCGGGCTTTCCCAGCGATCGTGGCTCCAGCCGCCGACCTGATAGGTCTGGCCGGCGTCGAAGCCGAGCGTCACAGAGAAATCGTCGGCCTTGGCGGAAGGGGCCGCGGAGATCGTCGCCAGCGCGACCACGGCGGCCAGAATCGTTGACTTGAACATCGGGTCTCTCCTCGTTGCCGGAGCGTGCTGCGCCGGTGATGGGGAGAGTTCTAGGATCGACTGCCTGAACCGGAACGGAAGCGTGCGTTCATCCTGCGTTCAGTCGGTTTCAGCGCTCGGGCTGGAAGATCACCGGTTCACCGGAGCGTGCGGGAGCCGGTGTCCAATGGGTCGCGCGGATGTCGAGAATATGTCCCGTCCGGGCGTGCACGGTAACGATGACACGCTGTCCACGCGGCTCGGTCGCGGTCAGACGATAGGCGCCGCGCAGCGCCCGCGCCGGCCCGAGATCGTAGAAACCACGTGCCTCGAGGCTACGAAGCACCATGTCGAGCCCCGGGCGCCCGATGATCACGCCACTGTCCGGCAGCCTGTGGGCCGCAACGGGGGTGGTCGCGAGCAGCGCGAGGACGAGGAGGCTGCGTGAAGCCCGTCGAAGCATGGTCGTTACCCCGGCATGAGTACGACGAGCGAAGCCCGTGCGGCCTTTCCTTTCGGTGAAGGCCGTGACAGCCATGACCCGTATGGTTAAGGATCGGTTGATCGTATCGATGCGGCGGTCTTTGATCGAGATCATTGGCAGTACGCGCCAACGCCGGCACTGTCGTCGCATGGGAAAGCGCGGGCGCGTGTGCACACGTATCGCCCGTGGCGGGACTAGGGACGATGGCCGACATATCCGCAAACGAGACCGATGCCGCCGAGCCGCCGACCATCCGGGCGATCACCGGCGATGACATCTCCGACAGTATCCGCGACGGCATTGCCGATTTCGCCGCCTATCCGGCGCTGGGGCTGTTTTTTGGCGCCGTCTACGCGCTCGGGGGCATGCTGATCACGGTCCTGGCCTTGCGCTACGACCTCGTCTGGACCGTTTTCCCGGCCATCGCCGGTTTCGTCCTGATCGGCCCGTTCATTGCGGTCGGGCTCTATGAGATCAGCCGCCGAAGAGCGAGGGGCGAGACGTTCTCGACGAGCGACATTCTCGTGTCGGTCTATCGCCAGTCCGGCCGCGAGATCGTCATTCTCGGGGCTGCTCTCCTGTTTGCGCTCGCGGTCTGGCTGCGGATCGCAGGCCTGATCTACGCCCTCGTCTTCGGTGCCGAAGTCGTCACGGTCGACGTCCTGATCAGCGAGATGGTGACGACCCCGCAGGGTCTCCTCTTCGCCCTGCTCGGCAATGGCGCCGGTGCGCTGATCGCGCTCTTCGTCTTCTCCATCAGCGTCGTGTCCTTCCCGATGCTGGTCGACCGGGATGTCGACTTCGTCACCGCCATCGTCACCTCGCTGCGGGTCGTGGTTGAAAGTCCGTTCCCGATGATCGGCTGGGGCATTCTCGTCGTTTTCATTCTCGCCGTCGCGATCATGCCGTTCTTCATCGGCCTCGTGGTCGCGCTTCCGATTCTGGGCCACGCGACCTGGCACCTCTACCGGCGCGCGGTGCACTGACACGGGCGACGGAGTGGCGGCGTGGCCGTTTCCGGTCCGTCGGCGTCTTGGCGCTGTCGCGAAGCCGTGTTGAAGGACGGCTATCGGGACGATCGGACCAACCGGCCGTTTGACTTAGGTCTGGTTGACGGCGCGGGTTCGTGAAGGCCATATGCACAGGAATTGCCGGGCTCCGCCGCATGGGGAGCGGCGGTCCTGTCGGACAACCGAGGTGGAGGAAATCGCATGTCGGACGTGGTCATCGTGGGCGCGGCGCGCACCCCTGTCGGTTCCTTCAGCGGCGCCCTGTCGTCTCTCGCCGCCCATGAACTCGGTGCCATCGCGATCAAGGAGGCGCTGGTCCGCGCCAAGGTCGATGCCGGTGAGGTCGACGAGGTGATCATGGGCCAGATCCTGGCGGCCGGCCAGGGTCAGAACCCAGCACGCCAGGCCGCGATGAAGGCCGGCATCCCGCAGGAGAAGACGGCCTGGGGCCTCAACCAGCTCTGCGGCTCGGGCCTGCGCGCCGTCGCCATCGGGATGCAGCAGATCGCCAATGGCGATGCGTCCGTCATCGTCGCGGGCGGCATGGAGAGCATGTCGAAGTCGGAGCATTCCGCCAATCTGCGCAATGGCGTGAAGATGGGCGAGATGAAGTTCCTCGACACCATGCTCCGGGACGGTCTGTGGGACGCCTTCCACGGCTATCACATGGGCACCACGGCCGAGAACGTTGCCAGCCGCTGGCAGATCACGCGCGAGGATCAGGACGCCTTCGCCGTCGGTTCGCAGAACAAGGCCGAGGCGGCGCAGAAGGCCGGACGCTTCAAGGATGAGATCGTCCCGGTCACGATCGCCGGCAAGAAGGGCGACACCATCGTCGCCGACGACGAATATCCGCGCCACGGCTCGACGATGGACGGCATGGCCAAGCTTCGCCCGGCCTTCAGCAAGGAGGGCACGGTGACGGCGGGCAACGCCTCCGGCATCAATGACGGCGCGGCCGCGCTGGTCCTGATGAGTGCCGCGGAAGCCGCCCGGCGCGGTCTCACGCCGCTCGCGCGGATCGCCTCCTGGGCGACGGCGGGCGTCGATCCGGCGATCATGGGGACGGGCCCGATCCCGGCCTCGCGCAAGGCGCTTGAGAAGGCCGGCTGGACGATCGGTGATCTCGATCTCATCGAGGCGAACGAGGCCTTCGCGGCGCAAGCGATCGCGGTGAACAAGGACATGGGCTGGGATCCGGCGATCGTCAACGTCAATGGCGGCGCGATCGCGATCGGCCATCCGATCGGCGCGTCGGGCGCGCGTGTGCTCGTGACGCTGCTCCACGAAATGGCCAAGCGCGATGCGAAAAAGGGTCTCGCGACCCTGTGCATCGGCGGCGGCATGGGTGTCGCGCTCACCGTCGAGCGCTGAGACGACGATGCGCATCACCTGGTTCGGCCACAGCTGTTTCCGCCTCGATCATGGCGGAACGAGCGTGCTGTTCGACCCCTTCCTGAGCCATAGCCCGGCCTTCAAGGGATCGATCGAGGCCGTGGCCGCCGGTGTGACGCATGTGGTGCTCACGCATGGGCACAGCGACCACACCGGCGACGTTCTTGCCATCAGTAAAGAAGTGCGTCCGCAGCTCTTCGCCAATTACGAGCTGTGCGAATGGGTCATCGAGCAGGGCTTCGCCCATCCGGACGGCGTCCAGATGATGAACACCGGCGGAACCGTCACGTCGGGCGACGTGTCGGTGACCCTCGTCCGGGCAGATCACTCCTCCGCGCAGGCCGGCCGCCCGCTCGGCTCCGCCAACGGCGCGATCGTGCGGATCGGCGACGGGCCGGCGGTCTGGCATCTCGGCGACACCGACATCTTTTCCGACATGGCGCTGATCTGCGAGATCCACAGGCCGAGGATCGCCATCGTGCCGATCGGTGATCGCTTCACCATGGGTCCGCGCGTCGCCGCCATGGCGGTGAAGCGGTTCATGCCCGGCGTGGAGCTTGTCTTGCCGAGCCATTATGCGACGTTCGGGCTTCTGGTCCCGAACGCCGATGAGTTCGTGTCGGCGCTCGCCGATGCGCCGGTCAGGGTCGCTGTTCCACGGGTTGGTGAAGCGGTCGACGCCTAGAAGAAACGTCGAACGGGGGAAACGAGAATCATGGCACGGGTTGCGGTGGTCACGGGGGGAACGCGCGGCATTGGCGCTGCGGTGTCGAAGGCGCTGAGCGCGGCCGGCTACAAGGTCGCCGCGACCTATGCCGGCAATGACGCGGCGGCGGCGGCGTTCAAGGCCGAGACCGGCATCCCGGTCTTCAAGTTCGACGTCGGCGATTTCGACGCCTGCGCCGAGGGCGTGAAGGCGATCGAGGCGGAACTCGGCCCGGTCGACATTCTCGACAACAATGCCGGCATCACGCGCGACGCCTTCCTGCACAAGATGACGAAGGACCAGTGGTCGGCCGTCATGCGGACCAATCTCGACAGCCTGTTCAACATGACGCGTCAGGTCATCGAGGGCATGCGCAACCGGTCCTTCGGGCGCGTCATCGTCATCTCGTCGGTGAACGGGCAGAAGGGCCAGATGGGGCAGGCGAACTATTCCGCCTCCAAGGCCGGCGACATCGGCTTCATCAAGGCGCTCGCCCAGGAAGGCGCTGCCAAGGGCATCACCGCCAACGCGATCTGCCCGGGCTATATCGGCACGGAGATGGTCGCCGCAATCGACCCGAAGGTTCTCGAGACCCGCATCCTGCCGCAGATCCCGGTCGGCCGTCTCGGCCAGCCCGAGGAAGTCGCGCGGTGTGTGGTGTTCCTGGCGTCGGATGAAGCGGCCTTCATCACCGGATCGACCATTTCGGTGAATGGCGGACAGGCCATGACCTGATGGTCATGAACGCCGGCGACTTCCTGCCCTATCTCGCGCGTGTCGCGGAGGATCTCGAACAGGCGCTGGTGTCGGCGTTCGACGAGCTCGCAGTCGGCCGGGCACCGAGACGGCTGGTCGACGCCATGCGCTATGCGGCGCTCGGGGGCGGAAAGCGGCTGCGGCCCTTTCTGCTGATCGAGACCGCACGCCTCTTCGGCGCTGCCGGTGAGGGCGTGCTGCGGGCCGGCGCGGCTGTGGAATGCCTGCACGTCTACAGCCTCGTGCATGATGATCTGCCGGCGATGGACGACGACGCGCTGCGCCGGGGCAAGCCGACGGTGCACCGGGCCTTTGACGAGGCGACCGCGATCCTCGTCGGCGACACGCTGCAGACGCTTGCCTTCGAGCTTCTCGCCGATGCCCGCACCCATGCCGATCCGGCGATCCGGGCGGAGCTCGTTCTGTGTCTGGCGCGAGCCTCCGGCGCGATGGGGATGGCGGGCGGCCAGATGCTCGACCTTGCGGCGGAGGGGCGTTTCGACGGGGGCGTCCGCACGCCGCTCGATGTCGCGGCGATCCGAAACCTGCAGGCCATGAAGACCGGCGCCCTACTTGCCGCCGCTGTCGAGATGGGGGCGGTGATCGGCGGGGCTGATCCGCAGGCGCGCCGCGTTCTGCGGCGCTATGGCGATCATCTCGGCGCGGCCTTCCAGATCGCCGACGATATCCTCGACGTGGAGGCCTCGGCCGCCACAATGGGCAAGGCGACGGGCAAGGACAAGGATCGCGGCAAGGGCACGCTGGTCGATCATCTGGGGCTTGCCGCCGCCCGCGACGAGCGCGACCGGCTGGCGGGTGAGGCGGCGAACTGCCTGTCGGTCTTCGGTGAGGATGCCGTCATCCTGCGCAGCGCCGCCCGGTTTTCAGCCGAGCGACGGAGCTGAGACCCTGACCCCGTTAAGGTTTCCGGAGGGTTTGGCACCCTTCCTTAATCGATTTCCTGTATGCGCACGGCGACAGCGTCTCGCGTACGGAACCGCCACATGGTCGATCTGCCGGATCAGTCGCACGGGATCGGCCGGGCCGGCGGCGGCCTTGGCGCGATGCTGCGCCGCTGGCGCCATGACACCAGCGACGGCGGCGTCGCCCGGCGCTTCGCCTCCCTGTCCTTCCTCTATCGTCTCGCCAATGCCGCCATCGCCTTCGGCACGCAGATCCTTCTGGCGCGCTGGATGGGGAGTTTTGAGTTTGGCGTCTACGTTTACGTCTGGACCTGGTGCCTGCTGCTCTCGACGCTCGCGACACTCGGCTTCATGTCCTCGCCGCAGCGGTTCATCCCGGAGTACAGGGTCAAGGGCGAGGGTGACCTTTTGCGCGGGTTCCTGTTCGGCAGCCGATGGCTGTCCTTCGGCCTCGCCTCGCTGATCGCTGCGCTCGGTGTCGCCGGTCTGGTGCTCTTCGGCGAGCATCTCGATTCCTGGCTGATCATCCCCGCCTATCTCGCCTTCGCCTGTCTGCCGATGCTCGTCGTGATCGGCGTGCAGGAGGGCATCGCGCGGTCCTATGACTGGTCCGACCTCGCGCTGATCCCGACCTATCTTCTGCGCCCGCTGCTCCTCATCGGTGGCTTGTGGCTGGTTCATGCGCTCGGCTTTCCGACCGGCGCGCGCGAGGCGATGATCGTCTCGGTCGTCACCGTCTGGGCCTCGGGGCTATGGCAGCTCGTCGCGCTCGACCGACGGCTCGCCCGCCATGTCGAGCCCGGCCCGCGGGCCTATGCGACGGGGACCTGGTTGCGTGTGTCCGCCGCGATCTTCCTCGTCGAGGGGTTTTATCTGCTCCTCACCTACAGCGACATCCTGATCCTCCAGCATTTCGTCACGCCGGAGCAGGTGGCGATCTATTTTGCGGCATCGAAGCTTACGGCCATCGTCGCCTTCGTCTATTTCGCGGTCGCCTCGGCTGCGGCGCACCGCTTCACCCAGTATCACGTGGCCGGAGACCGGCAGGCGCTGCGGGCCTTCGTTCGCCAGTCTGTTGCCTGGACCTTCCTCCCCTCGCTCGCCGCCGCTCTCGTGATCCTCGCCCTCGGCGAACCATTGCTGTGGCTCTTCGGGCCGGAGTTCACGGCCGGCTACCCGGTGCTGCCGATCCTGATGATCGGGCTTCTGGCCCGCGCCTCCATCGGGCCCGCAGAGCGGCTCCTGACCATGCTCGGGCACCAGTCCGCCTGTGGCTGGGTCTATATGGCGGCCTTCGCGACCAATGTGGTGTTGAACTTCGCGCTCGTCCCATCGCTGGGTCTTTCGGGTGCCGCGATTGCGACCGCCGGCGCGATGATCGTCGAATCCGTCCTGCTCTTCACGCTGGTGCGCAAGCGGCTTGGCCTGCACGCGTTCTACTGGGGTGGCCGCGTCACGGGCGACGCCTGAGCCCTTCCGTCGCCGAGCGCGGCACGATCGCGCCGCGATGTCCGATGACGATCGCCGCAAGATCATGGCCCGCGCGCGCCGCGTCGGCTGGCGCCGCCCCGCTCAGTACAGCCGTGAGAAACGCCGCATTGAAACTGTCGCCAGCCGCCGTCGTGTCGACCGGCTGAACCTGTCGCGGCACAGGGACGGCGATCGCCCTGGCCGTGTCCGAGACGAGCGCCCCCTCCTTGCCGTTCTTCACCACCGCAAGGGGTATGCCGTGACTGGACAGCCGAACGAGCGTCGCCTGCGGATCTACGTCGCCCCAGAGCGCCTGTTCATCGTCGAAGGTCGGCAGAGCGATGTCGATGAGCGGCAGAAAGCGCCGGAAGACGGCGCGGGCGCGGTCGAGATCGTGCTGCCAGCCACGGGGACGGAAGTTGCCGTCGAAGGCGATGCGGGCACCCGCGGCCTTCGCCGCGCGCAGCGCCGTCTCGAAGGCGTCGAGGCCGGCATCGCCATAGAGCGACAGCGTGATGCCCGAGAAGTAGACGAGGCGCGAGCGGGTCATCGCATCGATGATCCGCTGCCGCTCCGGCAGTTCGAAGAGCACGCGGGCGGGTGCGGTGTCGCGCCAGTAGTAGAAGCGTCGTTCGCCCCTGTCGTCCGTCTCGATGACGTAGAGGCCCGGCACCCGGCCCTTCAGGCGCGGGATTGCCGTCATGTCGACCGCTTCGATGCTCCCTGCGGCGATGATGCCGTCGGAATAAGGGTCGTCGCCGAGCGCCATCGCATAGGTCGCCGACAGCCCGAGACGGGCCGCGTAAACCGCCGTGTTGAAGGTGTCACCGCCATAGGCCAGCGAGAACCGCCCGTCCGACTGGCGCGAGAGCTCGATCATGCACTCGCCGATCGAGACGAGATCGGCCATGTCACGGCGCCTTGCGGTTGCTCAGGAAGCCGTGCATGCGCTCGAGCGCGCGCAGGATGTTCTCGGCCGAATTCGCATAGGAGAGGCGGATATAGCCTTCGCCATGCACGCCGAAATCCGGTCCGCCGATCGTCGCGACGCCGGCCTCCTCCAGAAGCGCGCTGGCGAGGGGCTTCGCCTTCCAGCCGGTCTTCGAGATGTTGGGAAAGGCGTAGAAGGCGCCCTTCGGCGTCGCGGCCGAGACGCCCGGCAGCCTGTTCAACCCCTCGACGACGATGCGGCGACGCTTGTCGAACTCGGCCACCATGGCGTGAACCGCGTCCTGCGGCCCGGTGAGCGCGGCAAGGCCTGCCCATTGCGCCGGTGCGTTGACGCAGGAATAGGAGTTGACCGCGAGCTTGCGCGCCATGTCGCCGAGTGGCTTCGGCCAGATCGAGTAGCCCATCCGCCAGCCGGTCATCGCATAGGTCTTCGACCAGCCGTCGAGCAGGATCAGCCGGTCGCGGATCTCGGGATATTCGAGGAGCGAGACGTGATCGAGGCCGTCATAGGTCATCTGGCCATAGATCTCGTCCGACATGATCGCCACGTCCGGGAAGGCGGCAAGGCCCTTGACCAGCGCCTCGATCTCGGCGCGCGGCGTCACGCCGCCGGTTGGATTGGCGGGCGAGTTGAGGATCAGGAGGCGCGTTTTCGGCGTGATCAGCGACAGGGTTTCTGCGGCGGAGAAGGCGAAACCGTTCTCCTCGCGCATCGGCACCGGGATCGGGCGGGCGCCGGTGAACTCGATCATCGACCGGTAGATCGGGAAACCTGGATCCGGATAGAGGATGTCGGCGCCGGGCTCACCGAACATCAAAATCGCCATGAACATGGTGACCTTGCCGCCGGGGACGATGATCACCTCGTCCGGCGATACCTTGGCGCCGGTGCGCTTCTCGACGTCGGCGGCGACACCCTCGCGCAGCGGCAGGATGCCGGTCGCCGGCGTATAGCCGTGATGACCGTCGCGCAGCGCCTTGATGGCCGCCTCGACGATGTGCGGCGGCGTCGGGAAGTCCGGCTGGCCGATGCCAAGATTGATGATGTCCTTGCCCTGGCGGGCAAGCTCCGTGGCGCGGGCGAGAACGGCGAAGGCGTTCTCTTCACCGATGCGCGAGAAGGCGGGAACGGCATGCAGCATGGGGAGGGTCCGGATCGTGGCACGCGCCGATGCGCGTGCGGGCAGGATGGGTGACCGCGCCGCAGCTTTTGTCAAGCCGCTGTCATGCATCCGACGTCGTCGCGGGTCGTCTGGGCCGCGCCTTTTCCTTTGGTCGCGGCATTCACGAGGCCTGTGCGACAAGGGGGGCGAGTGCCCGGTGGCGGGGCATCAAAAAGGTTACGCAATACCTCTGTATGTAAGTTACATTGACTTACTTTTTTCGAGTGGTAGTGTTCTGCTGACTTTTTGATTCCCGAGGGCGTTCAATGTCCATGGAAGCCATTTTCTCGGCGGGCAACATGATCGTGCTGCCGTGCTGGCTGTTGCTCATCCTGCTTCCGTACTGGCGCGGTGTGGCCCAGTTTGTCACCGCCGTCGCCGTGCCCGTTCTGCTATCGCTTGGTTACACGGCTCTGATCGGGGTGTGGTGGAGCCGGGCAGAGGGCGGTTTCGCCACGCTGCATGACCTCGAGACCCTGTTCCAGTCGCGGCCGATGCTCGTGGCGGGCTGGCTCCACTACCTCGCCTTCGATCTTTGGTTTGGTGCCTGGATCAGCCGCGAAGCCCGCAAGGAGGGCATTCCTCATCTCCTGGTGGTTCCGCTTCTGCCGCTGACCCTGATGTTCGGCCCGACGGGCTATCTCGGCTTCGTCCTGATGCGCGCGGCCTGGCGTGGCGGTCGCGGGCGTTTCGTCATGCCGCCCCTGCGGCAGGCGGCGGACCGGTGGCGCGGGTTTGCCGCGCGCGAGCCCTACCTCGTCATGACCGGCCTCGTGCTCGCGCTCGCGATGATCCCGACGGCACTGTGCTACGCGCTCGATGATAGGACGATCAACGGCGTCAATGTCTGGCTGAAGCCGCTCAAGTTCCAGGCCTCGCTTGGGCTTTTCGCTTTCACGCTCGCCTTCTTCATGCCGATGGCGAGCGAGGCCTTCCGCAGGTCCTGGGCCGGCCGCTTCGTGGTCTGGGGTTTCATCATCCCGACCTTCTACGAAGTTCTCTACATCGCCTGGCGCGCATCGATGGGCGAACCGTCGCACTTCAATGTCGGGACGCCGATGGCTGCCATTCTTTACCGCTTGATGGGGCTGGGGGCCGTGACCCTGACCCTGACAGCCCCGGTTCTCGCCTGGGGGATCATGCGACGTGATGCGCCACCGGCCGACCCGGTCTACCGTCTCGCGGTGGTTCTCGGGCTCGTCCTGACCTTCGTTCTGGGGGCGAGCGCCGGCATCATGATGGGCGCAGGGCTGACGCATGTCATCGGCACACCCGTGCCGGGCGACACCGGGTGGCCGGTACTGGGCTGGCTTTATACGGCCGGTGACCTGCGTGTCGCCCATTTCTTCGGGATCCACGCGCAGCAGGTGATCCCGGTCGTCGGCGCGCTCCTCATCGCCTTCGTGCCGGCGATGGCGCGCACCGGCCTGCTGGCCTTCACCGCGCTTTATACCCTTTTCACGCTCGCGGTTCTCGCCCAGGCGCTTGCCGGAATGCCCCTCATCCCCGCCTGAACCGGCGCGACACGGCACACCCTTGTCAGTCCCGCGGGGAGGCGCCACTAAGGGCGCCTCTATGGGAGGGCGCCATGTCGAGGACCGCGAGCCGCTGGGACTTCTGGATCGATCGCGGCGGGACCTTCACCGACATTGTCGGGCGTGACCCGGACGGGCGGCTGCACGCGCACAAGCTCCTGTCGGAAAACCCCAGCGCCTATCGCGACGCGGCCGTCCAGGGCATTCGCGACCTTCTCGGCCTCACCGCCGGTGAACCGATCCCGGAAGGCGCGATCGGTGCGGTGAAGATGGGCACGACCGTCGCGACCAACGCCCTGCTTGAGCGCAAGGGCGACCGGACGGCCCTCCTGATCACACGCGGTTTCCGCGACGCGCTCGAGATCGGCTACCAGGCCCGGGCGAAGATCTTCGCCAAGCAGATCATCAAGCCGGAACAGCTTTATGAGCGCGTCGTCGAGATCGACGAGCGTGTGCTTGCGGATGCCACGGTGGAGCGGCCTCTCGATGAGGCAGGCTTCACCGCTGCGCTTGAGGCCCTGCGCGCGGACGGCTTCGGCAGCGTCGCGATCGTGTTCATGCACGCCTATCGCCATCCGGCCCATGAGCAGGCGGCAGCGCGTATCGCCCGTGCGCGAGGTGTGCCGCAGGTCTCGGTCAGCCATGAGGTCTCGCCGCTGATCAAGCTCGTCGGCCGGGGCGACACGACCGTGGTCGACGCCTATCTCTCGCCGATCCTGCGTCGCTACGTCGATCAGGTGGCCGAGGCGCTCGATGCGTCGCGCACCGGCGCGAAGGTCATGTTCATGACGTCGTCGGGCGGGTTGACGGCGGCGGATCTGTTCCAGGGCAAGGATGCGATCCTGTCCGGTCCGGCGGGGGGCGTCGTCGGCATGGCGGAGACCGGCCGTCAGGCAGGTCTCCACCGCCTGATCGGTTTCGACATGGGCGGCACATCGACCGATGTCAGCCATTTCGACGGCGATTTCGAGCGCGCCTTCGAAACCGAAGTGGCGGGCGTGCGCATGCGGGCGCCGATGATGCTGATCCACACGGTCGCGGCGGGCGGTGGGTCGATCCTGCATTTCGACGGGACGCGGTTCCGGGTCGGCCCGGATTCCGCCGGCGCCAATCCCGGACCCGCCTGCTACCGCAAGGGCGGGCCGCTCGCCGTGACCGATGCCAATGTGATGGTGGGCAAGCTCCAGCCTGATTTCTTTCCGCGCCTTTTCGGTCCGGATCGCGACCAGCCGCTCGATGCCGCCACGGTCGCGGCGCGGTTCGCCCCCCTGGCGCAGGCCGTGGGCAAGACGCCCGAGGAGGTCGCCGACGGGTTCATTGCCATCGCCGTCGAGAGCATGGCGAACGCGATCAAGAAGATCTCGGTGGCGCGCGGCCATGACGTGACGCGCTACGCCCTGCAGTGCTTCGGTGGGGCGGGTGGCCAGCATGCCTGCCTCGTCGCGGATGCGCTCGGCATGACGCGGATCCTGATCCATCCGCTCTCCTCGCTGCTGTCGGCTTATGGCATGGGCCTCGCCGACATCCGCGCCACGCGCCAGCGCGCGATCGAGGTGCCGCTCGACGAGGCCGCCGTGGCGCTGCTGCGCGCGACGGTCGATGATCTCGGCATGGCGGCCGCGGCCGAGGTCGCGGGGCAGGGCGTCGAGGGCGGCACGATCGCGATCACGGTTCGCGCCCATATCCGCTATGCGGGCACCGATACGCCGCTGATCATCGACGCCCTGCGGCGCACCGGCGCGCAGACCGAGGCGCTCGATCGCGCGGCGCTGGTCGCGGCCTTCGAGGCGGCGCATCGCCAGCGCTTCGGCTTCATCGACACGACGAAGCAGATCGTGCTCGAGGCAGCCTCGGTCGAGGCGGTGGGCGGGGGCGCCAAGCACGAGGAACCCGTTCATCCCGCGCCCGAGCATCGACCGGAGCCCGTGCGGCCGGTGCGCTTCTACAGCCAGGGCGGATGGCGCGAGGGCGGGATCTTCACCCGCGATCGGCTGACGCCCGGCGCGCGGGTCGAGGGGCCGGCCCTCCTGATCGAACCGCACCAGACGGTGGTCGTCGAGGCCGGCTGGAGCGCGCGCGTCAACGAGAAGGATCACCTCCTGCTCGAACGCGTCGAGGCGCGACAGGCGCGGTCCGCCATTGGCACCGACGCCGATCCGGTCATGCTCGAGATCTTCAACAATCTCTTCATGTCGATCGCCGAGCAGATGGGCGTGACGCTGCAGAACACGGCCTATTCGGTGAACATCAAGGAGCGGCTCGACTTCTCCTGCGCGGTGTTCGACGCCGAGGGCCGGCTCGTCGCCAATGCGCCGCACATGCCGGTGCATCTCGGCTCGATGGATCGCTCCGTCGAGACGATCCTGCGGCTCAACGCCGGGCGGATGAGCCCCGGCGATGTCTATGCGATGAACGCACCCTATAATGGCGGCACGCATCTCCCCGACATCACCGTCGTCACGCCGATCTTTGACGAGACCGGCACGAGCCTGCGCTTCTTCGTCGCCTCGCGCGGACATCACGCCGACATCGGCGGCATCGCGCCCGGTTCCATGTCGCCGCTCGCGACCACCATCGAGGAGGAAGGCGTCTATATCGACAACTTCAAGCTGGTCGATCGTGGGGTCTTCCAGGAAAAGGCCCTGGTCGACCTGTTGACGCGCGGTCCCTATCCGGTCCGCAACGTCACCCAGAACATCAATGATCTCAAGGCGCAGATCGCCGCCAATGAAAAGGGCGCGCGCGAACTCGCCGCCATGGTGCGCGAGTTCGGTCTGTCGACGGTGCTCGCCTATATGGGGCACGTGCAGGACAACGCGGCCGAATGCGTGGCGCGGGCGATCGAGCGGCTGTCGGATGCCTCCTTCGACTATCCGATGGACCAGGGAACCGTCATCCGGGTGGCGATCCGGGTCGACCGCGAGAACAGGCGCGCCACCGTCGACTTCACCGGCACCTCGGCGCAGCAGCCGACGAACTTCAACGCGCCCGAACCCGTGACCCGCGCGGCCGTGCTCTATGTCTTCCGCGTCCTCGTCGACGACGACATTCCGATGAATGCCGGCTGCCTGCGGCCGATCGACATCGTCATTCCGGAGGGTTCCATGCTGGCGCCGCGCTATCCGGCGGCGGTCGTCGCGGGCAATGTCGAGACCAGCCAGGCGGTCACCAATGCGCTCTTCGCGGCGCTGGGCGTGCTCGGCACCGCTCAGGGCACGATGAACAACCTGACCTGGGGCAACGCCACCTATCAGTATTACGAGACGCTGTGCTCCGGGGCGCCGGCCGGACCGGGTTTTTCAGGCGCCCCGGGCGTGCACACCCACATGACGAATTCGCGCCTCACCGATCCGGAGGTGCTCGAAACGCGCTTTCCCGTCGTGCTCGAGGATTTCCACATCCGCCGGGGATCGGGTGGGCGGGGGAGCTGGCATGCCGGCGACGGCACCTCGCGGACGGTGCGTTTCCGCGAGCGTATGGAGTGCGCCATCCTGTCGGGTCATAGACGGATCCCGCCGCCGGGGCTTTCGGGCGGCGAGCCGGGGGAGCTGGGCATGAACAGCGTGCGTCGGCGCGAGGGTCGCACCGAGCCTTTGCAGGGATGCGACCAGACCGTGCTGGAGGCGGGCGAGGCGATCACCATCGTCACGCCGACGGGCGGCGGGTTCGGGAAGGCGTGACGTGCCGGCCTGCCCCGGCTCCGGCCCCTGATCAGGCGGCTAGTTTTCTGCTCTGGCGCCGCTCCGGCCCGCGATAGGTCGGGTCGTCCGCGACACGTCGGTTGAGCGGGCCGCCACGCAGCGCAAGGAAGAAGGCGTGAATCTCCTCCGCCAGTCGCGAGGCACCGCTCGTCAGTTCGAGCGAGGCTGCCCGGACCAACTCCGAGGACTGGCTGGTCTCGCCGATCGATCCCGACACCGAGTTCACATTGCTCGCGAGGCGCTCCGTTCCGCGCGCGGCGATCTGGACGCTCGCGGAGATTTCGCCGGTGGCGGCCCCCTGTTCCTCGATCGCCGCCGCGATCGAGGCCGTCACCCGGTCGATCTCGTCCATCTTGCGCGTGATCTCGCGCATGGCCTCGACGGCGGAGCGCGTCGATCCCTGGATCGCGGAGATCTGGCCGCCGATCTCCTCGGTCGCCCGTGCCGTCTGGGTGGCGAGCGCCTTCACCTCCTGGGCAACGACCGCGAAGCCGCGGCCGGCATCGCCGGCACGCGCGGCCTCGATCGTCGCGTTGAGGGCGAGGAGATTGGTCTGCGCCGCGATGCCCTGGATCAGACCGACGACATCACCGATGCGCTGGGCGGCGGCAGCCAGTCCCTCCATGTCGTCGGCGGACCGCAGGGTCGTCTCGGCGGCGCCGCGCACCACGCCGGACGCGCCGTTCACCTGCCGGCTGATCTCCTGGATCGAGCCCGCGAGTTCCTCGGCGGCGGCGGCGACAGTCTGGATGTTGCTCGATGTCTCGATCGAGGCGGTCGCCGCCGCGTCCGCCTCCGAGCGCGCATGGCCGGCAAGCGATCCGAGCGTGTTTGCTGTGTCTTCCATCTGGCGGGAATTCGCGTCGATCCGGCTCAGCACTTCGCTGGACTGGCTCTGGAAAGCAGCGATCGCCTCCTCGAAGCGGCGTGCGGTCTCGGCCTTGGTCTGCGCCTCGAGATTTGCCTCGGCCTCGAGACGGGCGCGCTCGATGGCGTTGAGGCGGAACACCTCGACGGCCGCCGCCATGGCGCCGATCTCGTCGGCGCGCTCGCGGCCCGCGACCTCGAGATCGGTCTTTCCGTCGGCGAGGCTCGTCATCTGTCCGGTCAGCGCCCGGATCGGCCGGGTGAGCGAGACCGCAATGACCAGGCCGAGGCCAAGCGCCAGAACGACGCCGCCGCCCGTCGCCGCCTTGACGATCCAGGCCTGGACCGTCGCGTCATCATGAGCGGTTGCGACTGTCTTGGCGAAGCTCGTGTTCGCGACCGCCACCATGTCGGTGGTGTTGCGGGCGATGTCGGCCCCCAGCTTGTCGAGCACGAGGCTACGTACCTCGTTACGCTTGACGATCGCCTGATGCAGGTCGTCCATCGCGGACGCATAGGCCGCGCGATTCGTCTCGAAGGCGGCCATCTGATCGGAGATTGCGGCGGCAAAGGGCTCGAGAGCCGGCTTCAGCGCATCATGACGCGTTCTGACCTGCTCGAGTTCGTCCACGGCGCGTTTGAAGTCGGCCTCCGCATTGGTGAGCATGAAGCGCAGCATATAGAGGCGCGACAGGAGAACGCTTTCGTTGAGCTGTCCGATGCGGTTGGCGAGCGTGGCCTCGTTGCGATCCGTCAGGATGCCATTGATCTGTGTGACCGCGACGCGCATCGCCGTGCCGGCCTCGCTCATCGCGCCGTTGAAGAGTTCGTTGCGCTTTTGCTGATGCTCGACCAGCGTCTTGAGTCCCGCACTGAACTGCCGGGCCGCCTCGCCGATATCACCGGCGCGCCGGCGCTGCTCCGGATCGGTGAGCGCAGCGCTTTCCTGTGCTGACATCGTCTCAATGTCAGCCATCGCGCGTTCTGCGGTCGCGATCGCCTTTTCATCAAAGGTCATCAGGTATTCACGTGTGCTCAGCATGGCCGAGGACAGAGCTGAATTGATGTTCGATGCAAGGACCGTGTCTTTGGCCACATCTTCCAGGGACGAAACATGGCCGGAGAGAATGCTGTTCGACCGCAACCCAATTCCCGACGCCGCGATCCCGACGGCCGCAACGAGCGCAAAACCGCCGATGACTTTCCATTTCAATGAACGACCTGTGGCACGCATTCCGGCCCCTCCATGGATGCCGTACTATATTGCCTCAATTGTTAACGTCACTTAAAGCGAGGCGATTACTGGGGGTGCCTCTCAAGTCTATCTCGATCACGAACGCGTGATCTTTTTTATGTCATTCAGAACTACAACGAAGAATCGCGGTTGTGAGGATCGATTTATATCGATTTACATGTCACAAAACCGTCATGATACAGAAGAGATCGGTGTTTCCAGCATCAGCTCGCCGGATTGAGGTGAAGCTGATGTATTTCGTTGATCCGCGCTTCTATGTCGGGAGTGATCGCGACGCTGGCCGAGCCGATGGCGAGCTTCAGCTGCGCCATGGTAGAGGCGCCGATGATCGTCGACGTCGTGAAGGGGCGGCTGTTGACGAAGGCGAGCGCCATCTGGGACGGATCGAGCCCGCTCTCGCGCGCAAGCGCAACGTATTTGTCGATCGCTTGGGCAGAGCCCGGCTTTTCATAGCGTTGCAGGCGGTTGTAGAGCGCCTTGCGCGATCCGGCCGGCAGGGCGCCGTTCTGGTACTTCCCGGACAGATAGCCTTGCGCCAGCGGCGAATAGGCGAGCAGCCCGATCTGCTCGCGCATCGCCACTTCTCCGAGACCGGTCTCGAAGGTGCGGTTGAGCAGCGAATAGGCGTTCTGGATCGACTGGGGGCGGGGGAGATTCAGCCGGTCGGATTCGGCGACGAACCGCATCGTCCCCCAGGCGCTTTCGTTCGAAAGCCCGTACCAGCGGATCTTGCCGGCCTTCACGAAGCCATCGAGCACGTCGATCTGTTCCGCGAAGGTCGTGGTCTCGTCGGCCGGCGAGGGCTGGAAGACGGTGGGGTTCGAGCCCCAGGTGATCGACCGCTCGGGCCAATGGAGCTGGTAGAGATCGATATGGTCGGTCTTGAGACGCTTCAGGCTCTTCTCGAGCGCTTCCGTCATCTGCGCGCGGTTGAGGTGGGTCGGCCCGCCGGCGTCGCGGAACCAGGTCATCCCCGAGCGACCGACCACCTTCGAGGCGAGGAAGATCTGAGCGCGCGTGCCGCGGGCCTTGAACCAGTCGCCGATGATGCGCTCGGTCGAACCGGCCGTGTCGGGCTTGGGCGGGGAGGAATAGAGTTCGGCCGTGTCGAAGAAGGTGACGCCGTTCTCTAGCGCATAATCCATCTGCTCGAAGGCTTCGGCCGCGCTGTTCTGATCACCATAGGTCATGGTGCCGAGGCAGATCAGGGAAACGGATTGTCCGGTGCGGCCAAGGGGTCGGACCTGCATGGGTGATTCCTTCGAAGCGGGGCGTGATCGGCTAGGCTCTCGTCGAAAACCGCCCGTTAGGCAAGCTTGGCGACGCTGTCATGACCGGTGTGCTGCATGGGGATCAGACGGGAAGCCCCGTCTCCGCCTTGACCGCCTCCATGACCGTGTAGGTCCGCGTCTCGCGCACGCCCGGCACCACCCACAGCGCCTCGCCGAGAAACCGGCGATAGGCCGCCATGTCCGCCACGCGCACCTTCAGGAGATAGTCGAAGCCGCCGGCGACCATGTGGCACTCGATGACGTCCGGTGTCCGGCGAACCGCATCCGCGAAGCGGTCGAACACATCCGGCGTCGTCTTGTCGAGCGACACCTCGACAAAGACCAGGAAGGACCGGCCGAGCTTTTCCGCATCGAGCCGCGCGCCATAGCCGATGATGTAGCCGTCACGGGTGAGGCGCCGGATCCGCTCCGTCGTCGCGGTCGGCGACAGCCCGATGCGCTGTGCCACTTCGATCGTCGGCAGCCGACCATCGGCCTGCAGCAGGGCGAGGATCCGCCGGTCGATCCGGTCGATCTGCATCGTGTCGGTCATGAGGCCACTCACCCACTGCCGAAAAATCCACTGAAGTGACGATTACGCTATTAGGCGGAGCTTTGGTAGTGATTGTCGCTATTAAGCTATGAAATGTCTCGCTTCAGCCTCCATGGATTTTATGCTTCATAGGGACATCGAATGGAGACGTCCGCCATGACCGCCTTGCCGCGCTTTTCCGCTCCCTATGCCGCCGACGACCGCGACATCGTGGCGGCGCTTCTGGCCGAACCGCCGCTCTCGCCGGCGGCCGAGGCCCGCATCGACGAGCGCGCCGGCCGGTTGATCCGGGCGATCCGCGACGGCGCCGGCGCGATCGGCGGGATCGAGGATTTCCTGCGCGAATACTCACTCTCCACCAAGGAGGGCCTTGCGCTGATGGTCCTCGCCGAGGCGCTCCTGCGCGTGCCGGACAAGGAAACGGCGGAAGCGCTGATCGAGGACAAGCTCGGGCAGGGCGACTGGACGCATCGCGAGACCAAGTCCGACGCCTTTCTGGTCTCGGCCTCCGCCTGGGCGCTCGGCGTCACGGCGCGGATCATCCAGCCCGGCGAGACGCCGGACGGCATTCTGGCGACGCTCGCCAAGCGGATCGGGCTGCCGACGGTGCGCACCGCGACCCGTCAGGCGATGAAGGTCCTGGGCTCGCATTTTGTCCTCGGCCAGACGATCGAGGAGGCGCTGCGCCGTTCCTCGTCCGGCGAGGCGCGCGGTTTTCGCTACTCCTTCGACATGCTGGGCGAGGGCGCTCGAACGGCGGAAGACGCCAAGCGCTACTTCAAGTCCTATGCGGATGCCATCGCCGCCATCGGCCGCAGTGCCGGTAATGATGCGCTGCCGAACCGGCCGGGCATCTCGGTCAAGCTCTCGGCCCTGCATCCGCGCTACGAGGCGATCTCGCGCGAGCGTGTCATGGCGGAACTCGTGCCGCTCACGCTCGACCTTGCCCGCCGCGCCAAGGCCCATGACCTCAACTTTACCGTGGATGCCGAGGAAGCCGACCGGCTCGAACTGTCGCTCGAGGTGATCGCGGCCGTGCTCGCCGATCCGTCGCTCGAGGGCTGGACCGGTTTTGGCCTCGCCATCCAGGCCTATCAGAAGCGCGCGCTCGCGGTGATCGAGCATGTCGAGGCGCTGGCGATCCGGCTTCAGCGCCGCCTGATGGTGCGCCTCGTCAAGGGCGCCTATTGGGATACGGAAGTGAAGCGTGCGCAGGAGCGCGGCCTCGACGACTACCCCGTCTTCACCCGCAAGCCCGTCACGGATCTGAACTACATCGCCTGCGCCAAGCGGATGCTCGCGGCGCGGCCGCATCTCTATCCGCAGTTTGCGACGCACAACGCGCTCACCATCGCCACGATCATCGAGGCGGCGGGGGGGGTCGAGGGCTACGAGTTCCAGCGCCTGCACGGCATGGGCGACGTCGCCTACAAGGCGCTGATCCGCGAATTGCCGGCGGCGGCCTGCCGCGTCTATGCGCCGGTCGGCGGGCATGCCGATCTGCTGGCCTATCTCGTGCGGCGTCTGCTCGAAAACGGTGCCAACTCGAACTTCGTCTCGGTTGCGGCGGATGAGGCGGTGCCGGTCACCGAACTTCTGCGCCGGCCTGCCGCCCTCGTCGGATCGGCGACGCGCGGCCGCCATGCCCGCATCCCGATGCCGCGCGATCTCTACGGGTCATCGCGGGCGAATTCCGGTGGCGTCGAACTCGGTTCGTCGGCGGCGCTTGACCGGCTGATGGCCGAGATCCGTGCCGGCGCGCCGGGTTCCGTCGAGGCGCAGCCGCTCATCGGTGGCGGTACCGCGACCGGTACGCGCCGCGACATCGTCTCGCCGATCGACGGTCAGCGCGTCGGCAGCGTCCTTGAGGCCGATCTCGACACGGCCGACCGCGCCATGGCCGGCGCGGCGAAGGCCTTCATCGCCTGGGACCGCACGCCTGCCGCCGAGCGGGCGGCGGTGCTCTCCAATGCAGCGGATCTCCTGGAGGCCCGGCGCGGTCGCTTCATCGCGCTCCTCCAGTCCGAAGCCGGCAAAACGATCGACGACGCGATCGCCGAGATCCGCGAGGCGGTGGATTTCTGCCGCTACTATGCCGCGCAGGCCCGCGAGACGCTGGCGACGCCCGAGATCCTGCCTGGACCGACCGGCGAGGAAAACCGCCTGCTGCATCGCGGCCGCGGCGTCTTTGTCTGCATCAGCCCATGGAACTTCCCGCTCGCGATCTTCCTCGGTCAGGTGGCCGCGGCGCTCGTCGCCGGCAATGCCGTCGTCGCCAAGCCTGCCGAACAGACGCCGCTGATTGCCCATGAAACGGTGAAGCTCGTGCATGAGGCCGGCGTTCCGGCCTCCGTCCTGCAGCTCGTGCCCGGCGATGGTCGCGTCGGGGCACGGCTCGTCGGCCATCGCGCCGTCGCGGGTGTCGCCTTCACGGGGTCGACCGAGACGGCCTTCGCCATCAACCGTGCGCTTGCCGCCAAGAACGGTCCCATCGTCCCCCTCATCGCCGAGACGGGGGGCATCAACGCGATGATCGTCGATGCGACCGCCCTGCCGGAACAGGTCGCCGACGATGTGGTGCTGTCCGCCTTCCGCTCGGCCGGTCAGCGCTGCTCGGCGCTGCGTCTCCTGTGCGTGCAGGAGGACGTCGCCGACAAGATCGTCGCCATGGTCGAGGGCGCGGCGCGCGAACTCAAGATCGGCGATCCGCGCGAGGTCTCGACCCATGTCGGGCCGGTGATCGACGCCGAGGCCAAGACCATGCTCGAGGCGCATCTTGCCTCGATGCAGGCCAAGGGACGGGTACGCTATCGTGGTACCGCGCCGGCGGCGGGGACCTTCGTCGCGCCCGCGATCGTCGAGCTGCCGCGCATCGCCGATCTCGAGCGCGAGGTGTTCGGTCCGATCCTTCACGTCGTCCGCTGGAAGGCGGGCGATCTCGACCGCGTGCTCGATGTGGTCGCCGAGACCGGCTACGGCCTCACGCTCGGGGTGCACAGCCGTATCGACACGATGATCGACACGGTCACGGAGCGGATGAACGCCGGCAACATCTACATCAACCGCAACATGATCGGCGCCGTCGTCGGCACGCAGCCATTCGGCGGGTCGGGCCTTTCGGGCACCGGACCCAAGGCCGGCGGGCCGTCCTACCTCAAGCGCTTTGCGCTGGAGCAGGTCGTTGCCGTGAACACGGCCGCAGCTGGTGGTAATGCCACACTGATTGCAATGGGAGAGGAGTAATCTTTCACCATTTCGCGACGCAGACCTGCTTCACTCGACCGTGACTCGCATGTCATCCGGCCCGCTCCTATAGCTGCGGTCGAGGGATCGGGAGTTGGAGTGTCCGCGCATGATGCGCCTGAAAATGACGGCAGGGTGGGTGACGGCGGGGCTCGCGACGATCGGGCTGGCGTCGTTGCTTGGAACGAGTGCGGCGATGGCCGGCGACACGCGCGCCGTCTACGAGCTGTTCACGAGCCAGGGTTGCTCGTCCTGCCCGCCCGCCGACAAGCTCGCCGCCGAACTCGCCCGCCGGCCCGACACGGTCGTGCTGTCCATGCCCGTCGACTATTGGGACTATCTCGGCTGGAAGGACACGCTGGCGAGCCCTGCCTTCACCAAGCGCCAGAAGGCCTATGCGGCTGCGCGCGGCGACCGCAACGTCTACACCCCGCAGATCGTCGTGAACGGGCTCGTCCATGTCGTCGGGTCCGACAATGATGCGCTCGCCATTGCCACGAAGGATGCGGGCGCGCGCGACGGCGTGCTCGATGCGGCCGTCGCAATCACCCCCTCGGGCGACGGCTTCACGGTCGCGATCGACAAGGCGCCCGGGCTCAGGGGCGAGGTCTGGCTGATGGCGACCGAGAGCAAGGCCGAAGTGGCGATCGGGCGGGGCGAGAATTCCGGCCATTCGATCACCTACACCAATGTCGTGCGCTCGATGACGAAGATCGGCGACTACACAGGCGATGCGGTCAAGATTCCGGTCAAGGGCTCCGTGATCGGCTCCGACGGTGTCGATGGCTTCGCTGTTCTGGTGCAGTCCGTGCAGGACGGCAAGCCCGGTGCGATCCTCGGCGCCGCAACCCATTCGCCACTCCAGAGGATGGCGCAGCCCGGCTGACCGGCGACGGGCCAATCTTGGCGTGACGCCTCTCGATGCGGGCGGTATGAGTGGCAGACCCAACGCCACGAAGTGCACGCCATGAAGACCATCTACACCGACCGCCACCTCGGCCATTCCAATCACGTTGAACTGTCGAACGGGCGCGTCGTGCCCGCTTTCGAGAAGCCCGAGAGGGCGGAGATGATCCGCGCCGAGGTGGAGCGGCGTGGCTTCGGTCCGGTCATCGGCCCCACCGAGCACGGCATCGCGCCGGTGAAGCGCATCCATGACGCCGGCTTCGTCGATTTCCTCGAAGGTCTCTGGCCGGCCTGGGTCGCTGATGGCCGTGGCGCCTATCCGGCCCTGCCAAGCTTCTGGCACGCGCCCGGCATGGGCTGGCGCATTCCTGAAAACATCGACGGCCGGCTCGGGCATTACTCCTTCGATGCGGGCTGCTGCATCGTCGCCGGGTCGTGGGATGCGATCCGCTCCTCCGCCGATGTCGCGCTGACGGGTGTCGATCTCGTCGCGGGTGGTGCGCCGTCCGCCTTCGCGCTGTGCCGGCCGCCGGGCCATCATGCCCATGCCGCGACCATGGGCGGCTATTGCTACATCAACAATGCCAGCGTCGCCGCCCAGTCCTTCCTCGACCGCGGCGCGACGCGGGTTGCGATCCTCGACGTCGACTACCACCACGGCAATGGCACGCAGTCGATCTTCGAGGCGCGCGCGGACGTGCTGGTGTGCAACATCCATGCCCATCCGGCGCAGGAATATCCCTATTTCCTCGGCTATGCCGACGAGATCGGCATCGGCAAGGGTGAGGGGTTCAACGCCAACTATCCGCTGCGCTGGGGCGCCGATTACGCGATCTGGAGCGAGGCGCTCGAGGCCTCCTGCGCCCGCGTCGAGGCATTCGGTCCAGACGTCGTCGTCGTGTCGCTCGGCGTCGACACCTACAAGGATGATCCGATCTCGCGCTTCAAGCTCGACAGCCCGGATTACCTGGCGATGGGCGCCCGCATCGCGCGACTGAAGCGCCCGACGCTCTTCGTCATGGAAGGCGGCTACGCAGTCGAGGCGATCGGCGTCAACGTCGCCAATACGCTGCAGGGTTTCCTCGGCGCGTGAGGACGACGATCCCGATCGTCTCGTCCGAGGATCCGCGGATCGAGGCCTATCGTGACATTCGCGAGCGCGATCTCGTCGGGCGGCACGGCCTCTTCGTCATCGAGGGCGAGGTCGTGCTGCGGTCAGCGCTCGCGCGTGGCCGTCACCGCCTCGCCTCGCTGCTGCTGGCCGAGAACCGCGTTGCAGCCCTTGGCGATCTTCTGCCCGTGCTCGATCCCGCCGTGCCGGTCTTCACCGCCTCGGCCGAGGTTCTCGAAGGGATCGCGGGATTTGCCGTCCATCGCGGGGTTCTGGCGATCGGCGAGCGTCGCCCTGATCCGGGCGCGGCAGCGCTTCTCGCCGGCCTGCCGGAGGATGCGCTGGTGCTGGTCGCTGCCGGGATCGCGAACCACGACAATATCGGCGGCCTGTTCCGCAATGCCGCGGCCTTTGGGGTCGATGCGGTGCTGCTCGATCACGCCTCCTGCGATCCGCTCTATCGCAAGGCGATCCGCGTCTCGACCGGCTCGGCGCTCGCTCTGCCGTTCAGCCGGGGCGGCACGCTCGAGGGTCTTCACGACGCGCTGATCGCGGCGGGCTTCTCACTGATCGCGACGAGTCCAGCGGGCCGCGAGGATCTTCTGAGCGTCAAGCCCGAGCGCAGGACCGCCGTCGTCATGGGCGCGGAGGGGCCGGGCCTGCCGGCCTCCTTCCTCGCCGCCTGCCGCACCGTGCGCATCAGCATGGCGCCCGGCTGCGACAGTCTCAATGTCGCGACCGCGGCGGCGATCGTCCTGCATCAGCTTGCCGCCTTGCGGCCCCCGCGGTTGAACACGAGTTCGACGCGGCCGACGGTCAGGAACAGATAGCTGACGTCGGCGGTGTTCAAGACCGTGCCGTCCGGACGCAGCGCGAGCGTATCGTCGAAGCTCAGCGCGCGGCCGCCGACCATGGCCTTGTACTGCAGCCGGATGCGCCCCGAGGTGTCGGTGAAGACCTTAGCCTCACCGATCACGTCCTCGCGCGTGCCGACATAGGTGCCGGGCCCGGTCTTGGTGAAGTACCAGGTCTTCTTGTCGCGCTCGCCGTCGGCATAGAAGAAATCCTCGACGAGCGTCAGCGTCTGCGTGCGCTTGTTCCAGGTGCCGACGAGATCGACCACGAGGTCGCGGCGCGATCCATCGATCGTGTTGACGAAGAAGCCGCGCGCCGTGGTGCGGCCGCGGAACCAGGTTTCGAGCACGAGCGGCTTGGCGATGGCGTGAGCCTTGCCGATGAGAAGGGTCGAAAGGGCGCCACCGGCGACCAGTCCGAACGTACGACGCGAGATCATGGGATGCTTCCGTATCGAGACGACATGCCCGGATTACGCGCCCTGCCGTCGCGCGGATGCGGTGTCACGCAGGTGTGAACGCGGCTCGGCCCGTGAACACCCCAAAGAAAAAGCGGCGGAGTCTGGGTCCGCCGCTCTGCGTCGATCGGTCTGGTGACGATCGTCAGTCGATCAGGTAGCGGATGCCGAGGCGTACTTCCTGCGTGATCAGATCCTTGCGCTCGAGCGTCGCGGTCGTCGGGAAGCCTGCCGGCGCCGTCCCGTTCGGGATGTAGGGGTTGACGAGATCGCCGTCCGCCACGGAGAGATAGCGATAGCCGAGGTCGACTGCGAGGTTGTCGGTGACCGAATAGCTCATGCCGGCCATCAGCGCGTAGGTGAAGCTGAAGCTTTCCTCGGTCTGGTTGGTGATGGTGACGGCGCCGACCGTGTTCGGATCGACAACGGTCCGCCAGGAATCGGCCCAGACGAACGAGGCGCCGAGGCCGACGCCGACATAGGGCGTCAGACCGGACCAGGTGCCGAGATCGAAATAGACGTTGGCGAGCATCGGGACGAAGCCGATCTCGCCGCGTTCGGTCGTCGTACAGGCGTCACCGCCGCTGAGCGCGACGTCGCAGACCGCGACGGTGCGGGTCGCGGTGATCTCGGAGGGGCTGATCTGGTCGACCGTCAGGTCGGCGCGCAGCCAGCCGGCCTTGAAGCCGACGCCGCCGCCGAAGGAGAAGCTCTCCTCGATGTCGTCATTGGCGAAGTTGGCGCCGGCGGCGGCCCAAGAGGCGTCGACGTCGACGTCATTGCTGAAGACGTAGCCGATATCGCCGCGCAGATACCAGTTTGAGCCCATTTCCACGTCTTCGACCATCGGCGCCGGCTCGACGATCGGCGAGTAGCTCATGTCGGCGGCGCGCGCGCCCGTGGCGCCCATCGCCGTCATTGCCGCCACCAGGGCGAAACCCATGCTCAGTCTGCGCATTCCCACTCTCCCGGACAAGCTTCGAGTCGCCTTGCGGTTGTTCGATGCCGCGATACTGCCCAAGAGTACTTAAGGAGCGATTAACCTTAACGCTTCGTCGCCACGTTTCTCGTTCTGGCTCAGCCAGCAAGTATTCGGGCTGATTTGCTTCGCCGGAACGGCAGCTGCGCCCGATCATGGTTAACCGATGGCGAACGATTCGAGACGATTACCCTTGTTTGCAATCAGATACCTTCAGTTATTCTTCATCGGTTTTCTGTAGATTTGGCTCACGAGTTTTTACGAAGCAGCGGCGCGACGCAGGGTTCTTCCATGGATATCGCAACCGGCATTGGTCTCGTTTTCGGATTCGGCGTCTTCATTTTCCTCATGATGGACGGCGGCGGCATCATGATGTTCGTCTCCGAACACGCCTCCATCGTGATCTTCGGTGGCGCCGCGGCGGCGACCATGATCCGGTTTCCGTTCTCGACGATTCTCCACGGCCTGCCGATGGCGATGAAATACGCCTTCTCGTCGAAGCGCTTCTCCCAGCGCGAGATCGTCGACGAAGTGACCCGGCTCGCGGAAATCGTGCGCAAGTCCGGCCCGATCGCGCTCGAGAACGAGACGATCGAGGAGGAGTTTCTGGCCAAGGGCATGCGCATGATCGCCGACGGCTATGACCGTGACTTCATGCGCGACACGCTCGAGCGCGATCGCGACAACACGCTGTTCCGGCTGGACGAGAGCCAGAAGGTCTACCGCTCCATCGGCGATTGCGCGCCCGCCTTCGGCATGATCGGCACGCTCGTCGGCATGGTGCAGATGTTCGCCAACATGGACGATCCGTCCAAGCTCGGCCCGTTCATGGCGACGGCGCTTCTCGCGACGCTCTACGGCGCGGTGGTGGCGAACCTCGTCTGCATGCCGATCGCCGACAAGGTCCACCTCAAGGCCGATGATTTCGACGTCAACTCGACGCTGATCATCGACGGCGTTCTGGCGATCCGCGATTCGAAGAGCCCGGCGCTCGTGCGCGAACTGCTCATGGCCTATCTGCCCGAGCACGACCGTCACACCGAAGAAGCCACCGCCTGAGGCCGTACCGAGATGGCGAAAAAGAAAAAAGCCGCGCATGGAGGTCACGGTTGGTTCGTGACCTTCGCCGACCTGATGGGTCTCCTGATGAGCTTCTTCGTGATGCTCACGGCCTATTCGACCATGGATCAGGCGAAGCTCGAAAAGGTCGCGGGCTCGATGGCGGAGGCCTTCGGCGTGATCAAGGAGAGCCGGCTGTCGGGTATCGTCGAACTCGACGGTGTCCCGACGCGCCCCAACACCAAGGCGGTCGAGCAGATCGATCCGAGCGAGGCGACCGACCATCCGGCACCCCGCCACCGGGAGGTTCGCGAGGACGGCACCCATGATCCCCGCGTCCGGCAGGGTTTTGACAGCGCTTCGACCTCAATCCGGCAGGCGCTTCAGTCGAGCCCCGAACTCGCGGCGCTGTCGAGGCAGGTCGTCGTCGAGGAGACGCCGGAGGGTTTGAGCATCGAGCTCGTCGACCAGGACGGCCGCGCGATGTTCGCCGACGGTTCGTCGCAGCCCAATGCACGGACGCAGGCGGTGCTGGAGGCGATCGCCCCCGTGCTCGCCCATTTGCCGAACGCGATCACCATCACCGGACATACGGCCTGGAACGGCGTCGACGGGCGCCGTGTCGACGGTGACATGGGGATGCACTGGCGGCTCTCCGCCGAGCGTGCGATTGCGATCCACGACGTTCTGGCGCGGTCGGGCATTCAGGAGGATCGCTTCGCGGCGGTCGTCGGCAAGGCCGACAGCGAGCCGATGATCGCCGATGACCCGGCACTGTCCGTCAATCGCCGCGTTTCGATCTTGCTCGCCAATGCCGCACCGCCCATACCGGTCGGCATCGGGCCCTGACGCCCGGCGACCGGGCGAGGATGGCATGGATCAACGGGTGTCGCTGGTGACGCTGGGCGTCGCCGATGTGGGGCGTTCCCGGGCGTTCTTCGAGCGCCTGGGCTGGGTCGCCTCGAGCGCGTCGAATGAAAATATCTGCTTCTTCCAGACGGGATCGATGGCGCTGGCGCTCTATGGCCGGGCGGCGCTCGCCGAAGACGCCGGCCGCGAGGCCGCGGGCGAAGGCTTTCGCGGCGTCACGCTCGCCATCAACGCCCGCGACCGGGCCGAGGCCGATCGCTTCTTCGCCGAGATGCTCGTGGCGGGCGCCAAGGCCGTCAAGCCGCTGCAACCGGTGTTCTGGGGCGGCTATTCGGGCTATGTCGAGGATCCCGACGGCCATCTTTGGGAGATCGCCCACAATCCCTTCTTCCCGCTCGGTCCGGACGGCGCCCTGTCCCTGCCGGAGGCGGACTGATCAGGTCTCGAAGGTGAGATCGCGCGCCGCGTTTCGGACGGAGACGGCATAGCCCGCAAGCACGTCGATCAGCGCGAGCACGGTGAGGATGAAGAAGGTCGACGTCGCCGCCTGTTCGACCAGAAGGAACTCGACGAGGAAAGCGATGAAGACGAGCGTCGAGACGAGGTGATCGACGATCGAGAGCGTCGCGATCCGCGTCGCCTTGAGGATTTCGAAGAACAGCAGCACGAGGCTGAGGCAGATCAGCGACTCACCGAGCGTCAGGGTGAAGTCCACCCCCGACATCATCTGCACGCGGATGACGATGTCTTCCCACGGGTTCAGCGCCAGCATCAGCTCGAAGAGATTGTAGACCGCGAACGGAACCAGCATCAGCGGGAAGTTCAGCAGGACAATCATGCGTGACGCTCCGGACAAGCGGTGTGGCACGCTAAAGCATGCTGCGAAAAAGTGGGTACCGGTTTGTCGCAGAAGAGCATGCGAAATCAGGCCAACGGGAGCAGAGTGCGGTTCCGCAAAATCGCGCTCTGCTCTGGTAGCCTAGGCCGGCGCGCCTGACAACGCGGGTACCGCTGTCGGCCGGTCCAGAAAACGCCAAAAGGCCGGCGAGGTGCCGGCCTTGGGTCCGTCCAGCGCTGATGCGGGATCAGGCTTCGGTTTTCGGCTTCAGGATCTGGCGGCCGCGATACATGCCGGGCTTGAGGTCGACATGGTGCGGACGGCGCAGTTCGCCCGAGTCCTTGTCCTCGACATAGGTCGGCGCCTGCAGCGAGTCGTGGGAACGGCGGAAGCCGCGCTTCATGCGCGAGGTTTTTCTCTTCGGAACTGCCATGACACGGTCTTTCGGTTCATGCGTGCCGGTCCGATGGACGTCAGCACGCCGGAATATCGATGAGGCGCGAGCCTATACACGACACTGCCGCGCGGGAAAAGGGGCCGCGCCGATTATTTGATGCACTCCATCAGATCGCCCGACTGGCGGGCGCGGGCCGTGATCGTCCCGGCTCGGCCCCGCAGCCGGTTGGTCGGGTTGCCGGCATCGCGCTTGATCGGATTGGGCAGGGCCGCGGCGAGCAGCGCCGCCTCACGGGCTGAGAGGTCGGCGGCGCGCTTGCCGAAATGCGCCTGCGCCGCCGCCTCGGCCCCGAAAATGCCATCGCCCCATTCGGCGATGTTGAGATAGACCTCGAGCGTGCGGCGTTTCGGCCAGACGAGGTCGATCCACAGCGCGAGCGGGATCTCGGCTCCCTTGCGCATGAGCGTCGGCAGCGGCCACAGATAAAGGTTCTTGGCGACCTGCATTGTGATCGTCGAGGCACCGCGCGACGGACCGCCCTCGCGCGACAGCACCTTCTCGAGTTCGACGAAGTCAACGCCGTTGTGCAGGCAGAACCGCGCGTCTTCCGAGGCGAGCACCGCCTGGGGCAGGGCCGGCGCGATCTCGTCGAACGACACCCAGTCGCGCTGCACGTCCTGAAGCATCAAGGCCCGCCCGATCATCGGCATGGAGATCGGCGGGACCACGGCGTAGCCGAGGGTCAGGATGAAGGGCGCAACCATGAGCGCCAGCAGGGCGAGCAGCACCCGGCGCAGCCAGCGGCGTCCGGTTCTGGTGGCAGGCGCCGGTGGTGTGGCGGCGTCGACGGTCAAGCGCGTGAACTCCTTCGCGCCTTGTATAGTCGATTACGGCTGGGAATTGAACATGAGGCGACCGGTCGCCGGTCGTGCCGCGCCGCGTTCATGTTGACAGCGCGGCCGCTTTGGCGCCTCAAGGAAGCCCGATGGAGCCACTGACCTCGACGCCGAACCGATGACCTCCGCGACCATGACGTCCCTGACCGAGCGCGTGACGGCGATTGATGCCGGCGATCACGTCATCGCCTGTGCCTGGCTCGGCCGCGCACCGGTCTTCGCCTGCGCCGAGGGCACGGTGCTCGTTGCCGGAATCGGCGAGGAGGCCCGGGTGCGCCCGCATGGGGAGGCGGGCATTCTGGTCGCTGCGAGCGACGGGAGACGCCTCGTCACCGGCGGTGACGACGGGCGGGTCATGGCCTGCGACGGGGACGGCCGCGTTCAGGACATCGGCCGATCGGGCGGTGCCTGGATCGATGCCGTCGCGATGGCGCCGGGCGGCGCGATCGCATGGTCCGCTGGCCGTGACGTGACCGCCCGTGACGACAAGGGGGGCGAGAAGCGCTGGCGGGCGCCGTCGAGCGTGCAAGGTCTCGGCTTCGCGCCGAAAGGCTACCGTGTCGCCGTCAGCCATTACAACGGCGTCTCCTTCTGGTTTCCGAACGCGACCGCCGAGCCTGAGGTCTTCGAGTGGAAGGGCAGCCATCTCGACGTGACCGTCTCCCCCGACGGGCGCTTCATCGTCACGTCGATGCAGGAGAACACGCTGCATGGCTGGCGCGTCACCGACAAGCAGCACATGCGCATGTCCGGCTACCCGTCGAAGACGCGCTCGTTCTCTTGGTCACCGGGCGGGGATTGGCTCGCGACCTCCGGTGCGGACGCCGCCATCGTCTGGCCGTTTCAGGACAAGGCGGGACCCATGGGCAAGGCGCCACGCGAATGCGGCGTGCGGCCGGCCAAGGTCGCGCAGGTCGCCTTCCATCCGAAGGCGCTGGTGCTGGCCATTGGTTATGATGATGGCTGCATCCTGCTCTGCCGCCTGACGGACGCTGCCGAGATCCTGGTGCGACGAGCCGAGAAGGGGTCGGCGATCACGGCGCTCGCCTGGGATGCTGTCGGTGCGCAGCTTGCCTTCGGTGCCGCTGACGGTGCGGCCGGCATCCTGACGCTTCCGGCGGGCTGACCATGTTCGGTCTTTTCCGCCGACCCTCGCCACAGGAACGCGCCAAGGCCGAGGTGGTGAAGGAGCAGGTCCGTCGCGATCTCGCCCTTGAAGATGAAGCCACGGTGTCGGTGAGCGAGATCGATTGCGGCGATGCGGCCTGTCCGGGGCTCGAAACCGTCATTTTGGTGATGCGTCCGGGCCATCGCACCCGCGCATTCAAGGTCGCCGGTGCCCTGATGGCGATCGATGCGGCGGCCGTCACCGCCGCCCTGTCGCAGCCCGAGACCTGACGCGCGCCTCGCTCACGGCTCGCTGAGCGCGTGCCGCACGGTGAAGCGTGAGGTGAGGCCCGTCAGGAGCGCGACGACGAGAACGGTCGCGAGAATGGCGGCATAGCCCATCCAGCCGACGTCGAAGGAGCCGAACAGCGCCTCGACCTGATCGCCGCCCGCCGTCGCCACATAGCGTCCCGCGAGCAGGCGGGCGATGGCGAAGACCACCATGGCCGCGAGCCCGCCCGCCGCGCCGCCCTTGAGGCCGAGCCACAGGAAGTGGCGCTGGAACTCGGCCGCGATGAAACTGTCGCGCGCACCGACGAAGTGCAGCACTTCGATCACCTGACGATTGCCGGCCATCGCCCCGCGCGTGGCGAAGACGACGGAGAGCGCGGTCGCCGCGATCATCAGCGCCAGCACGACGAGACCGGCGGCGACGATGGTGCGCGCCATGGTCGAGAGCCGGTCGACCCAGAAACGATGGTCGTCGAGCGTCGCATTGGCGACCTCCGCGGCGAGGGCGGTGCGCAGCGCCGCGAGATCGGGTGTCATGCTTGCGGCGATCCGCACCACGATGAGCCGCGGGATCGGCAGATCCGACATGTCCGCGTTCTCGCCGAGCCAGGGCGTGAGCATCCGCTCTGTCTCGAGCCGTGAATAGGCTCGGACGTCGACAATACCGGGGATCGATCGGGCGATGTCTGCGGCGCGCGTGACGTCAGCCTCGATGTCGCGCCCCTCGATCGGCCTGACCTGGATCGTCACCTCGCGCGCGACCTCCGACCCCCAGTCCGAAGCGGCGGAGGCGATGAGCTGCACGGTGCCGGCGGTGAGGGCGGCGAGGAAAGTCATGATCGCGACGACAGCCATGAGCGAGCGGCCCGCGATCGAGCCTGCCGGCACGATCGAGGCCGTCGGGCGGATGGTCTCGTCATGCCCGGTCATCGCCATGAGGGGGTCTCCTCGACGGTGACATGTCCTTCCTCGATGCGCAGGCGCCGGGCCGGCACGAGATCCATCAGCGCCTCGTCATGCGTCGCGATCACCACCGAGGTTCCGGAACGGTGCAGCTCGACGAAAAGCCGCAGCAGGCGCCGCGCCAGCGCCGGATCGACATTGCCGGTCGGCTCGTCGGCGAGCAGCAGTTCCGGCCGCGCGATGAGCGCGCGCGCGATCGCGGCACGCTGCTTCTCGCCGCCCGACAGGACCGGCGGCAGCACATGCACGCGCTCGCCCAGCCCGACCCAATGGAGGAGTTCGATCACCTCCGCCCGGTAGCGCGCCTCCTCCTGGCCCAGGACGCGCAGCGGCAGCGCCACGTTCTCATAGGTGGTCAGATGGTCGAGCAGGCGGAAGTCCTGGAAGACGATGCCGATGCGGCGGCGCATCTCCGAGAGGTCGTTGCCACCGAGCGTCGAAACGTCGCGCCCGAAGACGTTCACGAGGCCCCGTGTCGGCTTCAGCGACAGAAACAACAGACGCAGCAGCGTGGTCTTTCCCGAACCCGACGGGCCCGTGAGGAAGTGAAACGAATCGGCCGCGATCTCGAACGAGACGTCGCGCAGAACCTCCGGCCCCATGCCGTAGCGCAGTCCCACATTCTCGAACCGAACCAAGCCGTCCTCCCCGTGCCGCGACGCACTGTCGGCGCGGCTCCATTAACACTTCTTTAACGCTACCGGACAGAAAAGGGGATGACGCGGGTCCGCGCAGACGCCGGACGGTGGAGCCGCCATGCTGATCGTCTGCCCGACCTGTGAAAGCCGCTACGACATCGCCGCCGATGCGATCGGGGCCGGCGGTCGCTCCGTTCGCTGCTCGCGCTGCCGGACCGAATGGCGGGTCTTCGCCGACGGTGCCGCGCCGCTCCCCTTCGAGGATGATTCCGCGCCTGGGTCGGACGAGGACATGGCGGGTTCCGGTGCGGCGGGGATGGGCGTCGAGGAGCCCGTCGACGCGCAGGCGCTCGAGGACGGGCTCGCACCGCCCCCGACCGCGGCTGCCGTCATCGATGGACCGCCGGCGCGGCGCGCCAAGATCAAGGTCACCAAGAAGAAGAAAAAACCGGCAAAACCGTTTCCCTGGGCGAAAGCCGCCGTCGCGGCCGGTCTCGCCGGGATTGTTCTCCTCTTTGCCGCTCGCACCGCCGTCGTGCGGATCGCGCCGCAGACGGCGTCGCTCTACGCGCTCGTCGGCCTGCCGGTGAACCTGCGCGGCATCGAGTTCGAGGGCGTCAAGACGGCGATGCTGGTGGAGAACGGCGTTCCGGTCCTGATCGTCGAAGGCTTCATCCGCAGCCTCGCCGCCACGCCGACCGTGATTCCTCGCCTGCGCGTCAGCGTACGTGACGAGAAGGACACGGAAATCTACAATTGGACGGCCGTGGTGACGCGCGAGGCGCTGCCGCCGGGCCAGTCGGTGCCGTTCAAGACGCGTCTCGCCTCACCGCCCGAGGCCGGCCGTTCGGTGGTGGTGCGCTTCCTGCTGCGCCGCGATATGGTCGTGGCGTCGAGGTAGAATCATGACCCAGCGAAACATCAAGGTGCTTTTCGACGCGGAGACGATCGCGGCGCGCAACGCTGAGCTCGTCGAGGAGATCAAGGCGGTCAATCCGGAGAATCTTCTGGTGATCGCGGTGCTGAAAGGCTCCTTCGTCTTCACCGCCGATCTCCTGCGCGCGATGCACCATGCCGGTCTCGCGCCGCAGGTCGAATTCGTGCATCTGTCGAGCTACCGGGCGGCGACGACCTCGTCGGGCGTCGTCACGATCCTGCGCGACGTCGAGAGCGACGTGCGCGGGCGCGACGTGCTGCTCGTCGACGACATTCTCGAATCAGGCCGCACGCTCGCTTTCGCCAAGGACCTTCTCGCGGCGCGCGGTGCCCGGCGGGTGATGACCTGCGTGCTGCTCGAGAAGCCGGGCAAGCGCGCGGTGAATGTCGATCCGGATTTTCTCGGCTTCCAGTGCCCCGATCTGTTCGTGGTCGGCTACGGCATGGATGTCGCGCATTCATACCGTCAACTGCCCTTTGTCGGCGTGGTGGAATAGGGGGTCAGCGTGGCTCGCATTCTGGTGTGCGACGATGAGGATGCGATGCGGGCCTTTGTCGCCCGCGCGCTGCAGCTCGACGGTCACGTGACGGCCGAGGCGGTCGACGGCGCGCATGCGCTCGAGATTCTCGCTGCAGAAGGTGGCGCCTTCGACCTCGTGGTCAGCGACATCCGCATGCCGGTCATGGACGGCATCGCGCTTGCGCTCACCGTCGCGCGCGATTTTCCCGACGTCGTCGTCCTCCTGATGACGGGCTTTGCCGACCAGCGTGAACGCGCCTCCAATCTCGAGGCGATCATCCATGACGTCGTGACGAAGCCCTTCCCGCTGGCGGTGATCCGGGAGAAGGCGCAGGCGGCGCTCGACGCGCGGGCAAGGCGGGCGGCCTGAGCGGGCTCGCTGCCAAACGGCTTTGCCTGATCAGATGCCCTGGCCTTCGACGTCCAGGGTCAGGTCCTCGACCGTCTTCTTGATGTCTTCCAGATGCGGATTGATCGCCAGCGCACGCTTGAAGGCGTCATAGGCGCGCTTCTTGTCGTCGCTCTGGTAGAGGATCATGCCGAGCCCGGCCCAGGCCCCGTAATGGCGGGGGTCGCGCTTGAGGGTTTCGGCGATGTCGCTCATCGAGCGGGCGAAATTGTTCTCCATGAACAGGAGCGTCGCCCGCTTGTTCCAGGCCTCGGTGAAGTCTGGCTTGAGCCCGATCACGGCAGAGAGCAGTTCGATCGCGAGCGCGTTGTCGCCCGACTGCGAGGCCTGCAGCGCCCGCCCCATCAGGAGATCGATCGTGTCGCTACCCGAGCGCATGCGCACGCGGTCGATCGCGGCGGCGATGGCCTCGGCCTCCTCACTCGTCTTCGAGGCGGCGAGGCGCTTGTAGAGATCATCGAGTGCGCCGGGGGCCTGCAACGCGTCAGGGCCGGGCATCGTCGCCGCAGGGTTTCCCGTCCCGGCGCCATCCGTCGGGGTGGCGTGGGCGGGGACCACACTGAGCAGCAGCAGGAGCGGAAGCATCGCGCGCATACGAGAGAAGGTGGCGCGACCGCCCGGCTTCATCAAGCCCCAAAATGCAAGGGGCCCGGGCACGCGCGCGTGTCCGGGCCCCTGAAATCAAAGCCGGATGGCTCAGCCCTGACGCGCCTTGAAGCGCTTCTGGGTCTTGTTGATGATGTACACCCGGCCGCGACGGCGGACGAGCTGGTTGTCGCGATGGCGGTTGCGCAGCGACTTGAGGGAATTGCGGATCTTCATGGTCGTCGTGCCTCGGATGGGCCGCACGGGCGCGAGCCTCGGCAGCGTGGTCGATGAAAGGTGGCGGTTCTTAATCGGGCGAAGGCGCGTTTGTCAACGGTTCGGGGCCGCCGATCGGTCGTTCCGGGCGGGGACGGCCGATCCGTGGGGCGACCTCGACGGTGATCGGACCGAGGAGGTCGGCCTTGGGGTCGACGATCTCGGCGCAGGCATTCTGTGACCCCACGACGATCGGTCTCCCGCTCGCGCCCTGTCCCGCCGGGGCGGGCGGCTTGATGAAGACATAGGACTGTGGCGTCGGATCGCAGGCGGTCTCGGCCGCGGCGGACCCGGCGGTACAGACCAGAAAAACAAGGAGAAGGGCGCGCGCGACCATCCCGCCACAGTGCCGCAAAGCCGTTAAGCCGGCGTTGCCACGCCCTGTGATGACCCGCAGCACTCAGACCTGCGGCCGGTGTTGGCGAATGAGACCTTCCTGCGCGACCGAGGCGACGAGCTTGCCGTCCGCCGACCAGATCTGGCCGCGCGCAAAGCCGCGGGCGCCGGCCGTGAACGGGCTCTCCTGCGCATAGAGGTGCCACTGGTCGGCGAGGACCGGACGGTGGAACCACAGCGCGTGGTCGATCGAAGCGGCCTGGATGTCGGCGTCGAACACCGACTTGCCGTGCGCGATCAGCGTCGTATCGAGGAGCGTCATGTCGGAGGCATAGGCGAGGACCGCCTCGTGGATCGACCGATCCTCGGGAAGAGGGCCGGCGGCGCGGATCCAGACATATTGCCGCGGCTCCTGCGGGATACGCGCCACGTAGCGGGTGAGGTCGACGGGTCGCAGTTCGATCGGCCGCTCGCGCTCCCAGTAGTCGCGTACGTTCTTGGGCATCAGCGCCATGAAGCGCGCCCTGAGTTCGGCGTCGTTCGGCAGTTGATCGGGCTGCGGCACGTCCGGCATGGCCGGCTGATGGGTGAAGCCTTCCTCCGCGACCTGGAACGAGGCCGACAGGGCGAAGATCGCCTCGCCATGCTGGATCGCGACGACCCGGCGCGTGGTGAAACTGCGACCGTCGCGGAGCCTGTCGACCTGGTAGAGGATCGGGATCGAGGGATCGCCCGGGCGCAGGAAATAGCCGTGCAGCGAATGCACGCGCCGCTCGGGCTCGACCGTCCGCGTCACCGCGACGAGTGCCTGAGAGACGACGAGCCCGCCGAAGACCCGTTGCCAGCCGACCTGCGGCGAGCGGCCGCGATAGAGATTGTGCTCGAGATTTTCGAGATCGAGGATCGACAGAAGATTGTCGATCGCCGTGTTGCCGGTCGTGTGGCTGGCGGGTCTGTCGGTCATGCGGCTGTCCGGCGTGGGTCGCCCGCGACAGCACACGCGCCCTCGCGGCCTGTCAAGCGCGCCCGTGCCGAGGTCCTGACGCCAGGCTTGCCAAGCCGCGCGCGACGCGCGAAAGCGGAAGGCTTCGGGGAGTGGATGATGACGAGCATCAAGAGCCTGATCGAGACGCGCCTTGCCACGGAGTTTGCGCCGGATCGCCTCGCGGTGATCGACGAATCCGCCGCCCATGCCGGCCATGCCGGGCATCGGGCGGGAGGCGAGAGCCATTTCCGCGTTCGGATCGTGGCCCAGGCCTTTGCGGGCGTCGGCCGCGTCGATCGGCATCGGCGGATCAACGCCGCCCTCAAGGAGGCCTTCGACCGCGGCCTGCATGCGCTGGCGATCGAAGCCGCCGCTCCGGGAGAAGCGACGCGCTGGTGATCAGTCCTCCTCGGAACGCTCGAGGACGGCCGCAAACCAGAAGACCGTGCCGAGAATGAAGGCAAGGGCGAGGTAGCCCGCGAAGAAGGTCAGCGATTTCTCGGCCGTGCCGGCGCGGGTCACGCCGTCCGTGTAGACGAAGAACGGTGCGAGGACGAGTGCCGGGCCGATCAGGCCGACGCTGGCGGCATAGCCGGTGAGCCAGAAGCGGCGCTGGATCCAGATCGCGAGCGCAAACATGACGATGGTCCCGGCCGCGGCCCTGACGACGAGATCGGCGGCGTCGTGCAGCCCGAACATGTAGAGATCGAGCGCCAGTCCCTCCGGCGGCGGGATCAGCACGAGCGGCAGAAGCAGCGCGAACAGGATCTGGCAGCCGATGAGGGCAAACAGCGTCCGGGAGATGGGATCGCGCATGACCGCCTCCGCCAATGCTCCGTTGATACCGTCGTGCGCCGCAAGCGTCGAGACCAAAAGCCGGTTCGGGATCGGTCCGGAGCACTCGACCGCGATCAGGCCTCGGCGTCAGCAGACTTGACCCGGCGGGAGGGCTCGACGAGAAGCAAGCCATGACGGACATCAGGACACGACTGGCGGGGGTGACGACCGCGATCCGCCGCGCCGAGAAAGACGCCGGCAGGCCGGACGGATCGGTGACGCTCGTCGCCGTCTCCAAGCTGCACGGGGCCGAGGCGATCGAAGAAGCGCTCGCGGCCGGCCAACGTGTCTTCGGCGAGAACTACGTGCAGGAGGCGAAGGCGAAATGGCCGGCGCTGCGTGCGACCTGGCCGGGGATCGACCTTCATCTGATCGGCCCGCTGCAATCGAACAAGGCGGCGGACGCGGTGGCGCTGTTCGACGTGATCGAGACGCTCGACCGCGAAAGCCTCGCGGCGGCGCTCGCCAAGGCGATCGCGCGGCGCCGGGCCGAGGGCCTAAGCGTCCCGCGGCTCCTGGTGCAGGTCAATACCGGCGAGGAGGAGCAGAAGGGAGGTGTCGTCCCGGCCGACGTCGATGCGTTCCTGGCGCGCTGCCGCTCGGACCATGGTCTGACGATCGAGGGCCTGATGTGCATTCCGCCCGTCGACCAGCCGCCCGGCCCGCATTTTGCCCTGCTCGCCAAGATCGCCCGGCGGCACGGGCTGTCGGTCCTGTCGATGGGCATGTCGGGCGATTACGAGACGGCGATCGAGGTCGGTGCGACCCATGTCCGGGTCGGGACGGCGATCTTCGGCGAGCGCTCCGCGCCGGTCCGCTGATCGGCCTCTCTTCAGGCGCCGACCGACGCGTTGCCCGTCAGCGTCTTGTAGGCCCGGATCACCTCCTGCAGCCGGTCCTCGCGCGAGCGGTCGCCGCCATTGGCGTCCGGGTGCAGCCGCTTCACGAGTTCCTTGTAGCGCGCCTTGATGTCGGCCATCGTCGCGGTTTCGGGCAGGTTGAGCTCGTCGAGGGCCTTGCGTTCCTGGATCTTCCAGCGCGGGGCCGCGGGCGCCGCCGGACGCGTCGGCCGGGCCCGTGGGCCGATGCCGGCAATGTCGAACGGGTCGTCAGCGACGACACCGCTGCCATCCTTGCGGGCGGCCCAGGGGTTGACGCCCATGCCCCAGGTCGGCCGGTGACCGGTCGCGGCGTCCTTTTGATAGGCGGCTACCGCATCATCCGTCATGCCGGCGAAGTAGTCGTAGGTCGCGTTGTAGGTCTTCACGTGCTCGAGGCAGAAGCGCCAGTACTGGCCCTCGGCGCCCCGACCCCTCGGCGCACGGTGGATGCCCGCCTCCCGGCAGCCGGGATGCTCGCAACGCGGCGCCTCGGCCGGGCGCTCGGCCTCGGCGCGCGGCCGTATCCTGATCCGGTCGAAGAGGCGTGAATCCAAATCCATCACTGCACTATGCGGTTCGTGGCCGTGGCGGGCAAGCGGATCGCTGGCTGTGGTTAGCGCAAAAAAAGGCCGCCTTGCGGCGGCCCAAGTCTAGGGAGGAAACGCCCAAGGAGGGCAGCGCGGCGGATCAACGCCGCACTGCTCACAATGTGGAGCGGTACTGGTTAATCTTCAACGCGGGCTGCCGCAAACTCTGTTCACGTTGCCGTTTTCCGCGTGTGACGTGTCAATTCTGCAACAATCCGTCCAGCGGATGAGTGAAGGGAGGCTGCATCCGCAGAGCCGATTTTGGTTGGTTGTAACGCCGGTCGCAGTGCAGTCGGCCATTTTCCCGCCGTGACAAGTGGTCTAGACTGAGGCCACGAGGCAATGGGCTTGTTGCAATGGCGCGTGACCTGGATCCCTACAAGCTGTCGTCGCCCCGGATCTATTTCATCCGGATGCTCGTGTTTCTCGGCCTCGCGGGCTGCGTCGCTGCGGTGATGTACCAGCGGCTGCTCGAAGCCTTCATGGCCAACCCGGTCCTCAACGGCCTGATCTTCTTCGCCCTTGCCCTCGGCATCGCCTTCGCCATGCGGCAGGTTCTGCGCCTCGTCCCCGAGGTGCGCTGGGTCAATGCGACGCGGATGCGCGACCCTGGCCTCGAGCTGCGCGACCAGCCGGCGCTGCTGGCGCCCATGGCGGCGCTTCTCGGCGACAAGGTCGGGGTGCGCACCATCTCGCCGGTGACCCTGCGCTCGATCCTCGAGTCGATCGGCATGCGCCTCGACGAGCAGCGCGAGATCCTGCGGTACCTCACGGGGCTTTTGGTGTTTCTCGGGCTCCTCGGCACCTTCTGGGGCCTCATCGAAACCGTCGGCTCGGTCGGCAAGGTGATCGGCGCGATGCAGGTCGGCTCGAATGCCGGCGCCATGTTCGACGATCTCAAGGCGGGCCTCGCCGCCCCGCTCGCCGGCATGGGCATCTCGTTCTCATCCTCGCTTTTTGGTCTCGCTGGCTCACTGATCCTCGGCTTCCTCGATCTTCAGGCCGGACAGGCGCAGAACCGGTTCTACAACGAACTCGAGGACTGGCTGGCCGCCACCGTCACCGACATCGAGGCCGAGAGCATCGGCCGCGGCGGGGCGGAGGGTGACATGAGCGCGATCAAGACGGCGATCGAACGCCTCGCCGCCAATCCGGGCGACGGTCTGTCGGGCCGGTCCGCGACGGCGGCGATGGCGCAGCTCGCCGAGGGCATTCAGGGCCTCGTCCAGCACATGCGGGCCGAGCAGCAGATGATCCGCGACTGGGTCGAGGCGCAGGCCGAGCAGCAGCGCGACATCAAGGCGGTGCTGCAGCGGCTGAACCGCGAACGGGAACCGTCCTGAGATGGCGGTCGCGCGCGGACGCCGGCGGGAGCGCGGCATCGATTACTGGCCCGGCTTCGTCGACGCGCTGTCGACGCTCCTCCTGTCGATCATCTTCCTGTTGTCGATCTTCATGCTGGCGCAGTTCGTGCTGTCGCAGGAGGTCACGGGCAAGGACGAGGCGCTCGACCGGCTGAACGCGCAGGTCGCGGAACTGTCGCAGCTCCTCGCGCTCGAAAAGGCGAGCGGTGCCTCGCTGGCCGATCAGCTCGCCGCCCTCACCGACACCTATGAAGGCGCCAAGGGCGAGAACGCGCGTCTTGCCCTCGAGCTCGAGGCGGCGCGCGGCGAGACGGCGTCAGCCACGGCCTCTGGCGGCCAGATCGGTACGCTGACCGCCCAGCTCGAAGGCGAGCGGCGCATCAGCCAGCAGGCGCTCGCCCAGGTCGAACTCCTCAACCAGCAGATCGCGGCCCTGCGCCGCCAGATCGCGGCGCTCGAAGACGCGCTCGACGCCTCCGAGTCGCGCGACCGCGAGAGCCAGGCCAAGATCGCCGATCTCGGGTCGCGCCTGAACGTGGCGCTGGCACAGCGCGTTCAGGAATTGTCGCGCTATCGCTCCGATTTCTTCGGCAAGCTGCGGGAGATCCTCGGTAACCGGCCGGATGTGCGCATCGTCGGCGATCGCTTCGTCTTCCAGTCCGAGGTCTTCTTCGCCCCCGGTCAGGCAACGCTCGAGCCCGAGGGCCGGGTCGAGATGGACAAGATCGCGGATGCCCTGATCGAGCTCGAAAAGCAGATTCCGATCGACATTCCCTGGGTGCTCAGGGTCGACGGCCACACCGACAACCGGCCGATCCGGTCGCAGCAGTTCCCGTCGAACTGGGAATTGTCGTCGAGCCGCGCCATCTCGGTCGTGCAGTACCTGATGTCGCGCGGCATTCCTCCGCAGCGCCTCGTCGCGGCGGGGTTCGGCGAGTTCCAGCCGATCGAGGACGGGGATACGGATGAGGCCCGCAGCCGCAACCGTCGCATCGAACTGAAGCTGACCGAACGCTGATCCGTGCCCGGCGCTGATCGGGACCTGCGACGGCTCCGGCGCGTGACGGGTTCCGTCAGGCGCCGGTCCGCTCGCCGCGCAGCGCCCGCTCGACGAAGCGGCCGGCGGCAAGCGCCATGCGGTCGTCATGGCGGCGGGTGACGATCTGCAAACCCGCCGGCAGGCCATCGGCGGCAAGACCCATCGGGACGGAGAGGGCCGGGCAGGCGCTCAGAAGATTGAACGGCGTCGTCATGTCGAGCGCGCGGTAGCGACCGTCCGGCAGAAACACCTCGACGTCGGGGTCGCGCAGGGTCGCGCGTGGGGCGGTCATGCAGGTCGTCGGACACAAGAGCGCATCCTGGCCGGCGAGCGCCTCGTTGAGGATCGGCCAGAGCGCCGTCCTGCGGTGTTCGATGCGGCGGACGTCGACGGCTGAGAGTTTCTGGCCCTGTTCGATGAGATCGACGACGGCGGGATCGAGATCCGCGCGATGGGCCTCGAGCAGATGGCCGCGATCTCCCGCAAAGGCATAGGCCCACAGCGACAGCCAGTCGCGCGCCACATCCGTCGTGAAACGGATCGGCACCCGCTCGATGATCGCGCCCGCATGGGCGAGCCGCGCCACGGTCTCCTCGAAGAGATCGGCGACCTCGACGGTCGGCGCGTAGAAGCCGAGATCGAGGCTGACGGCAAAGCGCGGCTTCACGAGATCCGGGATCGGCACGACGGGAGGGAGCGGTGGCAGCGAATTGGCGTCCGCATCCGACGGTCCCTCGACGACGGAAAGGAAGAGCGCCGCATCGTCGACCGTGCGGGCGAGGGGACCGAAATGCGAGAGCTGGTCATAGCAGGTCGGCAGGATGTCCATGGGGATCCGGCCATAGCTCGGCTTGAGGCCGACAATGCCGCACAGGGCCGCAGGGATGCGCACCGACCCGCCCATGTCGGTGCCCTCGGCCAGCGGCACGCAGCCGGTCGCGACCGCGACCGCCGACCCGCCGGAGGATCCGCCGGGCGTACGCTCGGGGTCGAAGGGATTGCGCGTCACACCCCAGAGCGGGCTGTGCGTGAAGCCCGAATGGGCGAACTCCGGGGTCGTCGTGTGGCCGATGATGATGGCGCCCGCCGCGCGCAGCCGGCGCACGATGACGGGATCCTCGGTGGTGATGGTGTCGGCATGTACGGCCGAGCCAAAGGTCGTGCGGCGGCCGGCGATCGGCGTGAAATCCTTGATCGCGACGGGAACGCCGCACAGCGCCATCCCGGCCCGGGCACCGGGCGTGAGGGCGTCGATGCGGGCTGCGGCGGCACGCGCATCCTCGACGTAGACTTCCGTGAAGCAGTTGAGCTTCGGCTCGACCTCGGCGATGCGCGCGAGGGAGATCTCGACGGCGGCGGCCGCCGTCAACGTGCCGCTGCGGACGCGGGCGGCAATGGAGAGGGCGGTTTCGGCGGCGATCATGCGCCAAGCAGATCATCGGGCTGCGGCGGCCGCAAGGCTCCTCAGCGGCCACCAACAGAAAAGCCCGGCACGCGGCCGGGCTTCGGGTCTGCGATCGTAAGGCTCGATCAGCGCTTGAAGGACAGACCGGCGAAGCGCTGGTTGAACTTGGAGACGCGGCCGGCTCGGTCGAGCATCTGGTGCGAACCGCCGGTCCAGGCCGGATGGGTGGTCGGGTCGATGTCGAGCTGCATCGTGTCGCCCGCCTTGCCCCAGGTCGTGCGGGTATGGAACTCGGTCCCGTCGGTCATGACCACCTTGATCATGTGGTAGTCGGGGTGAATGTTGGACTTCATCGGTCAATCCTCCGTCGGTCCGGGCGCAGACCCGGAGACGCCTTCGCGCCCATTTGGAAAAGTCGCGGGGCCTTACCGCAAAATCCCCTCTGCCGCAAGCAAGTTGGTGAGACGAGCGCGGGAGATGGCGTGGCCGTCATCGTCCCCGGCGTCGGCAGGCGGCGTTCCAGAGGCCGTATCGAGCGCCGTTGAACCGTTTGTCGAGCCGTGATTGGGTGCCGGCATGGCGTTCTCGTTTCGACAGATCCAGTATTTCGTCGCGGTTGCCGAGCGCGGCGCCGTCTCGCGCGCGGCGCAGCAATTGTCGATCTCGCAATCGACCGTGACGGAGGCGATCCAGGAACTCGAGGCCGATCTCGGCTTCGTGCTGTTCGAGCGGCACGCGCAGGGTGTCGAACTCACGCTCAAGGGCCATCACTTTCTGCGCCATGCCCACAAGATCCTGTCCGACGTGGCCGATGCGCGCCGAGCGCTGCGTGACGACAGCGTGCCGCTCGCCGGCCGGCTCGCGCTCGGTGTCACGCCGCTCGTCGCGAGCTATGTGCTGTCCGATCTTCTCGCCCGCTTCCAACGCGCCCACCCGGCGGTGACGGTCGACGTCGTCGAGGACGGTCGCGACTACCTCGAACATCTCCTCGTCGGCGGCGAACTCGATGTCGCCATCGTCGTCCTGTCGGGCGGCGCGGTGACGCAGGGGCTGCATGTCGAGGTGGTCGACGTGTCGCGCTCGCGTCTCTGGCTGCCGCTCGGCCATCGGCTCACCGGTGCCGAGACGGTCAGCCTGCGCGATGTCGCGGGCGAGAAACACGTGCTGCTCGGCACCGACGAGATCGCCGAGACGGTCGAGGCTGTGTGGCGGCGTCTCGGTGTCCGCCCGCCCATCGCGCTGCGTACGCGCTCGGTCGAGGCGGTGCGCAGCCTCGTCGCGACCGGTGCGGGCGTCGCGATTCTGCCGGATCTCACCTATCGCCCCTGGTCGCTGGAAGGCGACAAGATCGAGGCGCGGCAGATCGTCGAGGACCTGCCGCCGGTCAAGGTCGCGCTGTTGTGGCGACGCGGGTCGTCGCTACCGCCATTCGTCGAACCAATCGCGCGTCTCGCCGCCTTATCGCGCACTGCGCGGCGCTGACCCTCGCCTGTGCCTTGACAGGGCGTCGCGCGGGTCGTCAAACGGCGCCGGAGGGGTGCCGCGATGTTTTTTGCAAGCGACAACTGGGCCGGCGCGAGCGATCGCGTAAGGGCCGCGATCGAGGCGAGCGCAGCGGGTTTTGCGCCGGCCTACGGGTCCGACGATCTCACCGCGCGGGTGACGGCCGCGATGTCGGCACTGTTCGAGCGCGAGGTCGCCGTGCGGCTCGTGCCGACGGGGACGGCCGCGAACATGCTGTCGCTCGCGGCACTGGCACCCTCGACCGGCGTCATCTTCGCCCATGCCCAGGCCCATGTGATCCATGACGAGTGCGGGGCGGTCGAACTGGCGACGGGCGGGGCGCGGCTGCATGGCCTCGCCGGCGTCGGCGGCAAGGTGACGGTCGCGGCGCTGGAGGCCGCGCTCGCCGAGGTTCCGCGCCATCCGCGCTTTCGCCAGCCGGCGGCGCTGTCGCTCACTCAGGCGACGGAATGCGGCACGCTCTATGCCCCTGACGAGATCGCGGCGCTCACCGCCGTCGCCCGCGCGAAGGGCCTCGGCGTCCATATGGACGGCGCCCGCTTCGCCAATGCGGTCGCGGGCCTCGGCGTCTCGCCGGCCGAGATCACCTGGAAGGCCGGCATCGACGTGCTGTCCTTCGGCGGCACCAAGAACGGGGCGCTGATGGCTGAGGCGGTCGTCTTCTTCGGTCAGCGTGATCTCTTCGCGTTCGATCAGCTTCGCCAGCGCCTTGGCCATGGCGTGTCGAAACTGCGCCCCCTCGCGGCGCAGTTCCTGGCACTGCTCGAGGACGGGCACTGGCTCGATCTCGCCCGCCACGCCAATGCAATGGCGGCGCGGCTTGCCGCCGGGATCGTCGAAGCCGGCGGGCGTCTCGCCTGGCCGACCCAGGCGAACGAGGTCTTCGCCATCCTGCCAAGGACGGTGATCGCGCGCCTCGAGGCCAGGGGCGCGGCCTTTTACGAGTGGCCGGCGCTGAACCTGCCACCGGGCGAGAGGGTCGGCGGCGACGAAGCCATGATCCGCCTCGTCTGTTCCTTCGCCACGACGCCGGAGGATGTCGATCGCCTTATCGCGGCCGCGCGCGGCTAGCGCACCGGGTTCTGGTCCGGGTCGACACGGCTCGACACGGCGGGCTGCAGCGTATCCGCCGGGCGTGGCCAGGAGAAATCATCGATACGGCCGGGCATCGGCACGAGGGCGTCGCCGCGCACCAGAAGGCGTGTCGCGAGCGGATCGAGCACGGGCTTGTCGGCACCGCCGGCGGTCGCGGGGCCCGCCACCGACACGGCGGTCGCCTCGCCAAGGAGAGCTGCGCCCGTGCTGCGCTCGACCGGATCGAGCGGCAGGATCGGGCCCGCGACCGGGCGCGGCGGTGGCTCCGTTGCCGGCACGGGCACGACGAGATCGCCGATCGGCGCGAAATTCAGCGTCGAGACGCTGACGCCCGAGACGGCCGAGCGCGGCAGCGCCGGCGCCGCAGCGAGCGGGGTGATCGAGGGAAGGGTCGGTCGCAGCGGCACCGGGGCGTCGCCGAACAGCCGGATCAGATCGCGCTCGACGTAATGCGCGGCGAGCTGGGCGCCGGCCTTGGTGAAGTGCACGCCGTCGCCGGCTCGCAGCTTTGCCGCTTGACCGTTCAGATCCGGGCCTGAGCCCGCATACTTCCCGTTCTCGTCGACGAAGGCGTCCCAGATGTCGATATAGGTGCCGCCGGCCTTCTCGACCCGCTCGCGATAGATCTCGTTGAAATAGACAACGTCCGCATTGAGCTTTTCGCTCTTCATCGAGGGCAGGCCGACCCAGAAGATGCGGATGTTGCGCGCGGCGAGGAGTGCCAGCGCTGCGTCGATCCGTTTGGCGTAAATCGCTCGCCAGCGCTCGTCGCGGACTTCATAGGTGCCGGCATCGTCGCGCAATTGCTGCCGGTCATTGGTGCCGATATGGATCACAACGGCGTCGATCTTCGGCGTCGCCGCCAGATAATCGGTGATCGCCTTGTTCCAGTCGTAGAAATCGTCGCGCACGAAGCCGGACGAGCTGCGGGTCTGGGCGGCGATCGCGATGTCGGGGCGCTCGGTGAGCCGCACCGTCAGGCCGTCGGCGAGTAGCGCCGCCATCGAATCCCCGAAGACCGTCACAAACTGCGAGGGGCCGGGGGGTTCGGGTGGCGTCAGCTGATAGGGCGGCCCCCGGAATTCGTTCAGTGCCGGACCGACGAGACGCGTCTTGGCGCGCTTTGTCTTCTTCGGCTGCTGCATGTCGATAATGCGCGGTTCGAAATCGAGCCGCTGCTGGCGCCGGTTGAAATCCTTCAGCAAGAGTTCGAGCGGGCTCTCCTGCGCGACCACGGGCGCAGGGCTGAGAACCGCCGCAAGGACAGCGAGGATCAGGAGAAGAAGAGCGCGCATCCGGACTTCAAACACCGCATCGAGGATCGCTCTACCATGGCGCCGGGACGGCAGCGAGGCTCATCAGGAGCGATCCTTGGGTTTTCATCACTCGATTGCGCCCATTTTGCGGAGAATGGCCCGGGTCGGATAGCCGTCGGCGACGAGACCTGCCGAAGCCTGCCACGCCCGCAGAGCGGCCCTCGTCTCCTCGCCGATCTTCCCGTCTATCTTCGTCAGCGGATAACCGAGATCGGTCAGCCGCTGCTGCAGGGCCTTGCGCTGCGCCGTGCTCAGCGGCTCGTCATCGGGCCAGGCCCGGACGAAGCCGCCGCCGCCGCGGATCCGGTCGGCCAGATGCCCGACCGAGATCGCATAGGCATCGGAGGCGTTGTAGGTGCGGATCGCGTCGAAATTGCGCAGCACGAGGAAGGCCGGGCCATTCGCCCCGGCCGGCACGCGCAGCCAGGCCTCGTCATCCGCCCGCGGGAAGGCGCGGTCGCTCACCCGCCGGATCCCGAGATCGCGCCAGACCGCGATCGTCTTGCCGGCATGGCGGTCGATGTGGAGAAAGTCGAAGCCGGCCGGCAGCTTGACTTCGTAGCCCCAGGTCTTGCCGGTCTGCCAGCCCTGCTGGGCGAGATAGTTCGCCGTCGAGGCGAGGGCGTCCGGAACGCTCGTCCAGATGTCGCGATGCCCGTCGCCGGTGATGTCGACGGCGAACTTCATGAAACTCGACGGCATGAACTGCGTGTGGCCCATCGCACCGGCCCACGAGCCGGTCATGGTCTGGGGGTCGGTGTCGTGAGCCTCCAGGATCTGGAGGGCGGTGATGAGTTCCGCGCGGAAGAACTCCGGCCGACGCGCCGTGCAGCAGGCCAAGGTGGCGAGGGAGCGCACCACGTTCTTGCCGCCGGTCATGGCGCCGTAATTGGTCTCGAGCCCCCAGACAGCCAGAATGGTGTAGCGGTCGACGCCAAAGCGCTCTTCCAGCTGGCCGAGAAGCGTCGACCAGCGCTGCGCCATCTCGCGGCCGACGCGGATCCGCTGCTCGGAAACGCGGTCGTTCAGATAGTCGCCCATCGTCTGGTTGAACTCGGGCTGGCTCGTCGCCAGCTTGATGATCGCGGGGTCCGGCTCGACGCCGGCGAAGGCCGCGTCGAATACGGCGCGAGAGACGCCCTTGGCCTGTGCGTCCGGCCAGAGCTCTGCAAGAAAGTCGCTGAAACTGCGCGCGGTGGCCGGGTTCGCGCCCACGCTGGCGATCAGCGCCACCAGGATGGCGGTGATCGTGCATCGCAGATGTCGTGCCGCCATCTCGCGTCCTCCCTCGCCGTTCCGGCCCGGCATCGGGCGATGATCATCGTTAGAAAATGGTTAAGCGTGCCGGCGACACGCTTCCATCCCGCGCGATTGTGATAATGAGAATGCCGGGATCCGGAGACAAGACGATGAAACCCATGGCGGCCGGGACAGACCTCGATCCGACGATCGCCGCCGCGCTGCGCACGATCCGCGTCGAGCGCAACGGCCTCGATGCGCTCGCGGCGGCCTTCGCGGGCCAGCTCGGCACCGGTTTTGCCCGCACGATCGAGCGCATCCGCGTGTGCACCGGTCGCGTCGTCATCACCGGCATGGGCAAGTCCGGCCACATTGGCAAAAAGATCGCGGCGACGCTCGCCTCGACCGGAACGCCCGGCTTCTTCGTCCATCCGAGCGAGGCGAGCCATGGCGATCTCGGCATGATCACGCCCGACGACGTGGTCATCGCCCTGTCCTGGTCCGGCGAGACGCGAGAACTCGGCGACATCCTCGACTATGCCGCGCGCTATGGCGTCACGCTCGTCGCGATCTCGTCGGCGCCCGACTCGACGCTGGTGCGTGCATCCGACATCGCCCTGATCCTGCCGCGTGTCGAAGAGGCCTGCCCGCATGGTCTCGCACCCACCACCTCCTCGCTCATGCAGCTCGCGCTCGGTGACGCGATCGCGGTGGCCCTGCTCGAGGCACGCGGCTTCAGCGCGCGCGACTTCCGCGTCTTTCATCCCGGCGGCAAGCTCGGCGCGGCGCTCACCTTCGTGCGCGGCGTCATGCATGCGGGTGAGGCGATGCCGGTCGTGCCGGCGGGAGCGCCGATGTCGGAGGCGATCCTCGTGATGTCGACCAAGGGGTTCGGCTGCGTCGGTGTCGTCGATGCCGCGGGCCACCTCGTCGGCATCGTGACCGACGGCGACCTTCGGCGCCACATGGGCGATGATCTGATGGTGCGACTCGTCGATGCGGTGATGACGCGCGATCCCAAGACGATCGCGCCGGACGCGCTGGCGGCGGAGGCGCTCGAGATCATGGAGCGCAAGCGGATCACCGCGCTTTTCGCGGTCGACGGCCGAAAGCCCGTCGGCATCCTGCACATGCATGATCTGCTGCGTATCGGACTGGTGTAGCGCTTGCGTCGTCTCGTCGGACAGGAACTGACCTGCGTCCGCGGTGGGCGGACGGTGTTCGAAGGGCTTTCCTTCTCGGTCGCGGCCGGCGAGGCGCTGGCCGTCGTCGGTCGAAACGGAGCCGGCAAATCAAGTCTGCTTCGACTGATCTGCGGGCTGATCCGTCCGGAAGCCGGCACAGTTGTGGCCGAGGGTGCGGCCGCCGACGTCCGGGTTGCCGAGCTCTGCCACTATGCCGGTCATGCCGATGCGCTGAAACCGGCGCTGACCACCATCGAGAACCTCGCCTTCTGGCGCGACTTTACCGGCGACAGGGGCGAGGACCCGATCGACGCGCTCGATCGGCTGGGCGTCGCCCATCTCGCCGACCTGCCGGCCGGCTATCTGTCGGCGGGCCAGAAGCGGCGCGTCACACTCGCGCGTCTCTTCGTCACGCGGCGTCCGATCTGGCTCCTCGACGAGCCGACGGCGGCGCTCGACGTGCGCACCCAGGCCGCACTCACGGCCGAGATGCGGCGACACCTCGCCGATGGCGGCGTCATCATCGTCGCGACCCACAGCGATCTCGACATTGCGCCCATGGCGCAGCTGGAGATCGGCGCATGATCGCCCGCCTTGCCGCGCTCTATCGCCGGGAACTGCGTCTCGCCGTCCGGGTCGGCGGCGGCGCGATGATGGGCGTGCTGTTCTTTCTCGCCGTCGTGACGGTGATCCCCTTCGGCGTCGGTCCCGACCTCGCCCTTCTGGCGCGGATCGGGCCGGCGATCCTGTGGATTGGCGCGCTGCTCGCGATGCTGCTCGGCCTCGATCGTCTGTTCCAGGCCGATCATGAGGACGGGTCGCTTGATCTTTTGCATCTCACGGATGTGCCGCTTTCGCTCGTCGTTGCGACCAAGGCGCTCGCCCATTGGACGGCGAGCGGCTTGCCGCTCGTCATCGCCGCGCCGCTTCTGGGGATTTTCGTCAACCTGCCCGCTGCCGGCATCGGGGCGGTGACGCTGACGCTTCTCGTGGGCACGCCGGCGCTCGCCTTTCTGGGCGCGATCGGGGCGGCCCTCACCGTCGCCCTCAGGCGCGGCGGCCTACTCGTCTCGATCCTGATCCTGCCCTTCGCCATCCCGGTGCTGATCTTCGGCGTCGCGGCGGCAGGCGCTGCGATCACCGGTCCGACACCGTTCCTGCCGCCCTTCATGATCCTGTGCGGGCTCAGTCTCTTTTCGATGGTCCTCGGCAGCATCGCCGCCGCGGCGGCGCTCAAGATGGCGCTGGAATGAGAAACGCCGCCCCTGGGGGCGGCGTTTCGGTGCTGGTCTCGGTCGCCGGCGAGGGTCTCACTGCGTCAGGCGCAGCTTGGAGATTTCCGAAGCGACGTTGTTGAAGGCGGCAATCAGTTCGGCCTGCGAACTCGCGCGGAAGAACTTCGATGAGTCTGTCGCGCAATTGCGGAAGATCGTCTCAAGCGATGCCGGGAGGGCGCCGTTGTTGGGGTCGAACAGCACCGTGTAGATGATGATCCCGTTCGACTTCGCGGCATTGCAGATCGTCGTCACCTTTGAGTTGATCGTCGTGGTAATGGTCGGGATCGAGGTTGATCCGAGGCGATTCTGGTAGGCGTAGCCGACGGAGGAATAGTCCGACAGGCTCGGCGTCTGTGGCACCGTGGGTGTGACCGTCGACGGCTGATAGGTCAGTTCGTTCTGACCGTCTGTCATCAGCACGATCACCTTCTTGTTGTTCTCGGTGTTGTACGGCAGCCCCTCGGTGAAGGGGGCCGTCGGCGACAGCACGCGCCACGCCCAGGCGAGACCCTCGGCGTTGTTCGTCCCCTGACCCCAACTCGACCTGAGCGCCTGAATCGCGTTGTCGACCGTGGTCCGGTTGTTCGTCAGCGGCACGATCGGGTCCGGGCAACCGGCGTTGGGTCCGGATTCGTAGAAGCGATCCGCGGTGTTGGCGAGCGGCGCGATGACCGGTGTCGAGTCGCGATACTTCCAGATCCAGGCACGTCGAAGGTTCCAGATCGCGTTGTTCGTACCGTTTGCTGGTGCGTTGGTGCCCGTGCTGATGCTCGGATTGCCGATCGTCGCACTGTTGGCGGTCACCCACCAGGGCATCCAGACGGCGTTGTCACCGGTGCTGGCGCGTGTGCGGCGGTCATTCAGGTAGTTGTTGCGGACCCGCGTTTCCTCCGTGCCGATGTTGGAATCGGGGATATAGACCTTGGAAACGAGCCGCGGATCCGACGCCGCCGGGAAGGACGCGTCCGTGTTGTACTCATCCGGCCAGAGCCAGGGCACGAAGCGGGTATTGGCGATCGATCCGGGCGCGGTGTCGTCGGTGTCGTAGGGCGCCGGGCGTGATTCGACGCACCCATTCCATGCGACGTTCATCGCCGTGAAGAGATCGAAATGGTTCACCTTCAGTGGCGTGCGGCCGCTCGTGTTGAAGCGCACGAAGAGGTTTGACGAGTTGCAGTCGCTGGGGCGCGTCCCGTAGTTCGGCGTCGGAATGTCGCCATAGGGCCAGGGCCGTGAGAAAGCCTGGGCATGGGCCTGCGACGGCGTGACGGCGTCGACCGCCACGTCGGCAGCCGCACGCAGCAGCGACAGCACGCCGTCGAGGGTCGAACCCTGCTCCACGGCCGCGTAGTCGCGGTCGGCAGGCTTCGCCGGCTCCTGGACGCCGTCCGTGCGGCTCGGTGGGGGCGGGGGCGGTGGCGGGGGCGGTGGGGGGGGCGGCGGTGGGGGCGGCGGCGGTGGG
>JBKDKQ010000035.1:0-19475 GCA_046344875.1 Labrys sp. (in: a-proteobacteria)
CGAGCCGGAAACCAACGGTGACTGTACCAGCAGCTACACCACGCTCAGGGACATGATCCAAGCCGCCGGTGACTGTTACAATTCAATCCCCGGACGGGACAAGAACGTTCAACTGTTGCGGTAGCCTTGGAACTGGCGTCCCTGGATATTCGGTTGGTGAAGTTGGGAAAGACGCGTTTTATACACTCCTGTATGGGAGTGTAGAGCTTGATAAAAACGAAGGTTGGGAAGAAACGACTGCGATCATCATAATCGACGATCGCGTGTATTGGCCGTGCGATGTTGCGGCGCGAATCCACCCGAAGGCAAAGCCATGAAGCACGTCCTAATTCTGGCATTCCTGATCGCCACGCCAGCGTCGGCAGGGCAGATCGATGGCCGTTGGTACTTCCCGGAAGCCGGGGTTGCCTCGTGTGACCCATCCTACGAACAAGATGACAAAGCGCTGGTCATCTCAGGCAACCGGTGGGAATTTTATGAGTCGAGTTGCACTGCATCGGCGCGCGAGGGCGATGTCGTTTTCAAGTGCGTTGGCGAGGGCACCGAATGGTTGTCATCTGAACGGATCACCTTGTCCGGCAACACGATGACCCGAACGACTGAAGGCTACACCTTCCACTACACCCGCTGCCCCGCTCAAGAATGATCCGGCCCAAGCCGACGCCGTGATGTAAAGTGCGGGGGGTTACGGGGCCGGGCTGGTGCCGGCTGATGCCGGCGCGTCTTGATAGAAGTACTCGTAGGCCCACTGCACCCCTATGGTTGTTCGCACGTTCTGGGAGAAAACCGAGCCCCCCAGCAAACAGAACCCCACGATGCCGAGGATCACCGAAACGATGGTCTTCCACGTCACATTCTTTTTCCAATAGTCGCGGAGGCGATCAAACAGGCTCGGTGGCGGTTGCGGTGGAGTGGCCAGGTATGTGAGGATAAACGCAGCCAACGCCTTCAAAGCTTTTTGCTGAGATGGGCTGAAAGGTGATTTTTCGCTTTCGGCTTTGAGTAGAGCGTCGATGGTGTCGTTAATAAGTAGTTTCGTTGCCCTGTCGCGACTTTCGTCCGACAGCTTCCTGAAGTCTTCGATATTTCCCTTAAATTGTTCTACCGGGGGATGCTTCGACTCGGGGTTCACACGCGCACCATACGCATCCAACGCGACCGCGCGCGTGCTAAACCATCACATCAATCGAACAGGAACTTTGCGAGTTCTCTGGCCTTGTCGGGTGACCTGCCGGCCGATCTGAGGTGTTTGACGATCCCGTCCTTTGTAAGCGATCCGGTCTCGCGCTCCTCCGCCAGCATGGCCCGCGCGAGCGACACGGCGTCGTCAAGACCGATGTTGTCGCGACCGATCCGTGCGCGCACTTGCGCAGCGAGCGAAGCCGATACGACGTTCTGCCAAGGGTCGTCCGCACCGATCTTTTCAGCCGCAACCCGCGCGGGTGCGACCTTCTCAGCTGCCGACATGGTGTAGCCTCGTGCCCTGCATCGACGAATCCGGCAATCTTTTGTGGGTTGTTGCCGTTAAGATCACGTTAAATGATAGGCGATGCTATCGGATGTCAACCGATCGTCCGCAAATGTGATCGCACGCCACCTCTCAGCCCCTCCCAAAATCGGTAATACCCTGCGGTTGCGCGAGATCCGATCCTTGCTACCGTGATGACGCCTTTTAGGCATCGATCATGTTTATTGCTTCAAGGATCATTTTCCCATGTTGATTGCATCACGCGGCGTTGCCGTGACGATTTGTGCCGTCATTCTTGCCGGTTGCGCCTCGCGGGCGGAAAACATCGCAGCTTCCTATGCCTCGCCAGCGCAATATCAACCGCTCTCCTGTCCGCAGATCGCCGAGGAGGCGCAGCGGCTTTCCGGCAGATTGGCTACCGCTGCCGGCCAGCAGAACAACAAGGCGACCGGTGATGCTGTGGCCACGACCGTCAGCCTGCTCGTGTTCTGGCCGGCGGTGTTCTTCGTCCAGGGCGATGGTGCGACCGCTGCCGAGGTCGCGCGCCTCAAGGGCGAAGCGCAGGCTCTGGAAGAGGCGTCAGCCCGCAAGAACTGCGGCATCCAGTTCAAGCGCGCGGCAAGCTGACCGATGGAAGCGATCGCGCGGTTCTTTGGCTCGACCGGGCAGGGCTGCTGGTGGTTCGCGCTCGCCGGGATCCTGCTCCTTCAGATCCCGGCGATCGTCTGGCAATTCTCGACGAACGGCGTCCTCGTCGGTCTGTTCGTGATGTTCGCCTGGCCTATCGCCGGGACCATGACCGTCTTCCACTTAGCGTCGGTCGGTGCCTATGACGGGATGATCGGCGTGTCGCTGTGGTGGATCGGGGCGCTTTTCTGTGCCGGGCTCGGCTTCTTCGCGCTCGCTCTCGCGTTCACGAAGTAGGCTGATACTCGATCTGGCCCGTGTCGCGATTGAACACGTACTTGCCGGCGTCCTGCTGCGCGAACGCTTCGCCGGGCTTGGGCCGCACCGTCGGATCGTTGAGCGGCGACTTGTCCATGTTGTCGGCAGCGAGCGTGTAGGAGTCGGTCTTGCGCTTCTGCTCCTTGTCCGCTGCCTTCGCCTGATCCTTCGCGGCGAGGCCCGTCATGAGGCCTTGCGCGCCGCCGGCAATCGCATTGCCGACCACGGGTGAGGAGAGGATGGAGCCAAGCCCCGTCGCGCCGCCGGCCGCGGGCGCCACACCGCCGACCGATGCACCTGCAGACGCGACGCCGCTCTGTGCAACACCGGCCGCCTGCGGAGCGGCGCTCGCACCCATACCGCTCCCCGCGCCCGATCCCGAGCCCATGCCGCCGAGGATGTCGGTACCCATGCCCATGCCGCCCATGACGGCACCACCGATGCCACCCACGACCGCACCTTGCGCCGCGCCGGAGCCAAAGTCTCCGCCCGTCGCGGCCGACACCACGCCACCTATCGCCGCGCCGTAGCCTGCTTGCGTGACCGCCCCTGTCAGCACACTGCCTATCGTCGAGTTCGTGCCGAAGACGCCCGCGACGGCACCTCCCCAACCGCCGGCAAGCGGAGCAAGGCCAAGCGCCGCACCCGCCGTGAACACGATTGCGCCCACCGCCAGGATCGACGCGATCAGCTTCGCGGGGGATTTCACGATCTTCTTGAACGTCTTGCCGATCGACTTCATGACGCCGGACATGGGTTGACCTCCATTCGATAGGTGACGCCGGACTGTGTGAAGCCCTTCCGGCGATAGAGTTTCTCCGTCCGCGCCCAGTCTCCGACGACATCGGACGCGCCGAGGTAGATCATCCGGACATCGGGGATCGATCGCGCCCAGGCGACGAGCGCCGTAACGAGCCGCCCGGCAGCACCCGGTGGAGCATCGGGAGCGCACAGGAACATCAGGTCCGTCGCGTAGAGCTTCGTGCCTATGTTCTGGATCCGGTCGACGATCCCGATGATGAAGCCCTTCACGGCACCATTGTGCTCGGCGACGAAGAGGCTCGAGCCGCCCGCGCCCTTCGCGCCATGGCGCTGTATCGCCTGCATCAGGAGCGCCTTGGTGACTTTCACGTCAACATCGACATCCGAGCCGGCGTGGATCGAGTGGGCGTATGCCTCGAGGATGATCGCGACGATCGCCGGGATGTCGGCAAAGCGGGCAGGGCGGATCTGCATGGTCAGTTCCGCCTTGAGCGCCCGCTCATTCATTCCTCGTCCCTCGACGCGCCTGAAACGGTGACGGAGCTCGAACCCCGATTGCTGGTCGACGTGGCCCCGGTTCTGGTCGACGTGGCCCCGTTAGCGGCGGGTGGAGGTGGTGGGGAGGCGGGCGGCGAGGCTGTCCCTGTTCTGGTGGGCGTGGTCCCTGTGGTCCCGGTTGTCGTGGTGGTCGTATCAGTCACCTCTCCCCATGTCAGATCGACATTCATGATCTGCTCGACGAGGTTCATGTTCTTGTCGCGCCGGGTCGTGATCGACGTGACGAACTTGTCGCGATCGGCAGCGGACAGGTTCTCGTTCTGCATGATCGAGTAGAAGTCCTTCGAGTACATGTCCTGCATGTTCGTGGCGAACTGCGCCGTGTTGGTCTGGCGCTGTGCCGCCAGTTCGTTTGCCGACAGCTTCTCCCGAGACGTGAGTTCCGCGGCAGAAACCCGTTCCCGTGAGGCGATCTCATTGCCGGACAGTTTCTCGCGACTGAACAGTTCGTCCGCCGTCATCCGCTCTTGCGCCGAAAGCTGCCAGTCGGTCATCTGGCTCTGCTGCCCGCGATCGAGGGCGCTCTGGTTGGCCTGGAAGGACTCGGACGCCTCCTGGCTCGCCATCGGTACCGCGACCTTATAGACCGCGTCCTGGGCCGCACCGACGGCCATGGAACTGTTGAGTAGACCGCGCGCGTTCGCTGCCCTGAGGCCGTCCGTCTTGGCACGCTCCATCAGCGGCCCACCGCTCGACAGGATCGCATTGACCCGCTCCGTGACGGTTTCGCGCGGCGGTGCGGGCGGAGCGGGATTGGCTGCCCGCATCTGCGCCGGTGTCTGCGCCACAGACGCGACGCCAAGCCCAGAGGTTGCGGACGCCATGCCAGAAGCCGCAGGAGGTGACATCGACGCTGTCGGCGTCCCGAGCGCTTGCCCGAGGCCCGTGCTGGACGTCGTCGCGTAGGGGTCCTGATAGGTCGTGGTCATGGCATCACCAGATCGTTGAACCTTGCGCGCACGGCGGCTTCCGTCGTGAGTGTCCCGGCTGCGATTTCGGACGCGACATCAGCCTCGCGGGCGAAACACGCCTGAACATGCGTCCCGACAGCAACGCCAATGCCGATGACCTGCGTGGCGTCGAGCGTCACGAACGCGCCGGAAACCGTCTTGAATTTCACCGTCGCGGCTGGGTTGATCTGGCACAGCGACACAGCGCCATTGATGAGCGCCTGGCTCTCGCGATCCGTCAGGATCGTTGCGCCGTTCAGAGCGATGCCGCTGGTTTCGGCAAGATAGCGGGCTTCGGCTGCGATGGCCGAGAGATTGATTGGCGGGGTGGGGTCTACCCACGCCGACCCGTTCCAGATCCAACCGATCTGTGCTTCAGCGTCGATGACAGTGTGATCTGGCAGGCTCCACCCTTCTGGCGGGGCTTCTGGAAGGATGTTGACGACCTTGTCGTCACGGACCAACAAAAGCGCCATTACGAAGCCCTCACTGTCCAAACGCGGATTTCGCCACGAGCACCGGCGCCGGTTACGCCAAAGTTCGGGCTTGAGAAGCCCGAATTTCCGCCGCCGCCGCCGCCCGGCGCAGTACCCGCAGTAGCGGGGTTCGCAAAAACCGCTGACCCCGCGCCGCCCCCGCCAGCATGGACGCTCGTGCCGCCCGCGTTCGCCCCGCCGCCGCCACCGCCACCGCCGTAGTGTGCGTTGCCGCCTACAGCGTTGCTCCCTCCACTCGCCCCCGAGAACCCAAATTGCCCGAGCGCTCCGGATGGGGCACTTCCGCCGACGGCGCCGACCCCTCCGTTGGCAGTGAACCAAGCGCCGAAGGTAGATGCGCCGCCGCTGTTGCCAGGCGACCCAACACCCGCGCCTTCTGCCGCCCCACCACCCCCGACACTCACACTTTCAGTCGCACCAAGCCGCCCGGCGCGAATGCGGCCGAAAGTAAAGGCCCCGCCACCGCCGCCGGGGTTGCCCCGCCCACCACTAGAGCCGCCGCCGATCAACTCAACATAGACGATGTCATTCGCCGTCGCCCCGGCCGGCTTGGTCCATGTGCCCGCGCCAGGTGTCGTAAATACCTGGTAGTTGACGACTGACAAACCCGTCAACTGCGAGCCGTCGCCCACGAAGCCTGTGGTGTTGATAGTGGCGCGCCGGCCGTTGGCGATGTTGAACCCGTACTCATTCGCTGCGCGGTCGTAGAAAAAGCTGTCGCCGCCCGCATCGAAGTTGATTTGTGGGAACGAACCGCTGGCGGCCGTGTAAAAATTCGCATCCCCCACCTCCAACCGACTGCCAATCGTCACATAGCCGGTGTCGTCGTCGATGTAGAGGGGCGATGACTGGTAATTCTCGTTCGCGTCGAGGCGATTGATGACCAAGCGGCCATCAGATCCTTGACGGAACAAAAGCCATCTACGCTTGCCATTGGCGTCTTTGAACCATATGGGCGCATTTCCGGCCCCGTCATTGGTGGCTGTAATCGTTGGCGCTGACAACTCCCCCGTCAGCGTCCCGCCCGACAGTGGCAGGCGGTTCGCAATCGCCGCGTTCACCGTCGCCGCGAAATTCGCATCGTTCCCGAGCGCGGCTGCGAGTTCCGACAACGTGTCGAGCGTGGCGGGTGCCGAGTTCACGAGCGAGGCGACGGCCGCCGCGATCTGCGCGGTCAGTCCGACGACTTCCGCCGACGACACCGTCCCTGGCGCCCATGCGGTGCCGTTCCACTTGAGCAACTGGTTCGTCGACAGCGCGCCGATCGCCGTGTCGGCCAGTTGTGACAGGCTCGTGGGTAGAGCCGCCCATCCCACACCGTTGTGGACTTCAAGCCGTGTCGATGTGTCGTTCCAGCGCAGATAGCCCGCAACTGCGCCGGGCGGGCGTTGGGCATCGGTGCCACTCGGGATGACCGCCGCACCGTCGACACCGCCGGCGACGGCCACGAGCTGCGAGGCATCGATTGTCGTGGTTGCGCCCGTGACGATCCGGAACGCCGTCCCGTCATAGTCGAGCGCAGCGATGCCGCCACTTACGATCTCGCCACCGGACAGCGGGAAGCCGGAGTAGGACAGGATCGGCTTCACCCCGATCCCGTTCCAGTTCAGTGTCGACGGGCCCGTGTTGGTCTGATTGGCCCGCATCCGGACCCGCATGCCGGTCTGATACGCCGTCGCGCCACCCTTTGTGACCACGTAGGCGTTCGCGACACCCGCGTCCGTCGTGAAGTCCGACAGACCGGCGTCGATCGTCGCGGCGGCAGGGACCTTGTCGAAGGCCTCCGCGATCAGCGCGAACTGCGCATTGATGATCTCGGCTCGGGCAAGCGTTCGCCGCGTCAGGGCGGCCGTGTCGTAGTTGAAGTACGGGTTCGTCACCGCAGCCGCCTCCTTGGAGAGTAGTGCAATGTCAGGGTCGACAGCGTGTGCGGTTCTTCATCCGACGCCTCTCCGAGGACGGCGATCGAGATGTTCGAGCCAACGGCCTCAAGCCGCGCCTCGGCTTGCCCCTGCACTGAGGACGACCAATAGAACTCGTCCCAGTTCGCCTCGTTCCAGAAGCCGCCGCCGCCCGACAGGCTGAAGTCCTGGCTTTCGGGCGCGGTCTGCACATCCGGGTTGGCGTAGGACACCTCGTAGATGATCCCGAGCTTTGTGTTCGGCGCGGCATCGACCTCGAGCACCGCCAGATGCCAGCGCTTGTCGGAGCGTGGAGAGCCGACATGGTTGAACGGGAAGCGGATCACGAAAGGGATGGCCGCGCCGTCGAACGATGTTCCGGCATCAACCTCGTACAGGTAGCCGCTGGCGTCGCCGAGGAGCGCGATCTCGCGATCGTTCACGTCGCGCCCCACCCAACAGCACGTCGCGACGGTCGGATACTTGAAGGGCATGACCTCCGGCGTCTTGCGCCCGAGATAAATGACGAGGCCCGATCCATCCGAGAAGAACAGGCGATACTGGTCCTTCGAGGCGACGCACATCGAGCCGACCGCCGTGACGCCCGCCTTGGCCTTTGCCTTGAACAGCGGCTCCACCGCCTGCGTCAGCGATCCGACGCGCCAGTCACCAAACTCCTGTGTCGCGGAGAGACGCCGCACACCGATCTGGTCGAGGAAGGCGGGTTCGCCGATGCTTTGCACTGTCCACTCGACACCGCCGGCGCGATCGGAGATCGGCAGGCGCTGGAACGTCGTTGAGTCCGTTCCCGTCACATAGTGGACCTGTGACCGGCAGATGATGATAAGCGCGGTCTTCGCGCTGTCGACCATCCCGACGATCGGGTTGCCGACGGAGATTTCTCCGGCTCCGGTCAGGACGGTGAACACGACCGGATCGACGATCCCCGAGAACATCAGCGTGCCCGACGCATAGCTCAGGAAGAGGTGGCTTGAGCGTTCACCGATGTGGTTCGGCTTGTCGGTTGCCGCATCGAGCCCCGGCACCTTGATCGGAACGAGTGTTGTCCCGTCGAACTCATGCGCGTAGCCGACGCCGTTGGTGAAGTAGAGGCGTTCCGTCTGCGCCGCGCCGAAGAAGTTCTTGACGAGGAAGTCATACCGTCCGCCAGCCGGCAGGGTGATCGCCGTCGAGTTGGCGGCAACGGTTGCGACATTAAGCGACGCACCGACATTCAGGTTTTCGGCGACAAAGGAGCCGGCGTGATTGTCGATGACCAAATACCCGGCTGCATCGCCGCCCGGCCATGTGCCTGATTGAAGGATGACCCGCCGGACGACGGCGCTGATGCCACTGGTTGCGCCGGTAATGGTCTGAAGCGGCAGGATTTCCGTTGGTCCGCCTGATGAGAAGTTGATCGTGCGATAGTTGCCGACCGCCTGCCAGCCGCTCGATGTCGCCCGCCACATCGCGCAGGCCGTCGCGCCGACGTTGTCGCGCCAGGCGTAGATCGTTCCGCGATAGGTGACTGTGCCGCGCACCGGTCCCGATCCCGGTACGGGCTGGATCAGTGACCGTGCATAGGCGATTGCCGCCGCCTGATAGGCCCGCCGCAATGTCTCGTCGGGCTCGCCATCGATCAGGGATCCGGCATCCGCAATCGCGCGGGTGACACCACCGACGCGGAGGTTCTCGCCCTCGACGAACGTTCCCGTGACGACAGCAAGAGCGAGCCGTCCCGTCGCAGCCGTCGCGCTCGCGAGGACCCGCCCCGTCGCGCCCGATGTCTGCCCGGTCACGATGTCGCCCTCGGAGAACGCCGCCGTGCCATTGCGATAGGCGAGCGTCCAGTAAGCGGCGGTCGACGGCTTTTCCCGCCCGTCCATCCGCTCATAGCCGCCGATACGGCGATAGCCGCGCACTTCCGGCTCGTAGTTCTCGGCGAAGATGGCTCGACCCGACGGCACCATCATGGCCGGCGTGATGAGGTCGAGCCCACCACCGAGCGCGAATGTTCTGTCCTCGACTGACATGTCAGGCCAGAGGTCCGCCGATCGAGAACGATGGGGTCTGATCGCGGATCAGGGCATCCATCGTGTCGCGATACTGATCCCGAAACCTCGGCTCCTGCACCACGGCCTCGTCATAGATCGCCAGTCGCACGAGAGCATGCCAGACGATGACCATGTGGTGACGGGCGGGCATGCGCGGCACGTCAGTGTTGGCCGTCAGCGCCTGCGGGCCGAGCCGGTAGAGGCCGCGCACGGTGTAGACCGCGTCGGGCAGGGGCGATAGGCAGAACTCGCCCTTTGGGGACACCGTGAAGTAGGTCGGGTATCCGCGCGTCGGCTCACCGCGCAACTGCGTCTCGTAGAAGCGCTGCCACTCGATGAAGGTGAGCGGACGCTCGTCGACCCGGCCGATGCTGTTGGCAAAGATCGAGAAGGCGCGGGTGTTGGCCTGCGCGTTGAGCCATTCCGAGAAGCTCGTCAGGTTCCACGCCGCCGCCGTGTAGCGCCGCGCGTCGATGGCGGTCTCGCCCTCGAACTCTTCCTGCATGAAGAGCCAGTCGGTGCGCTCGTTCTCGACCTGCTCAAGCGACTGCCGGATCCATGAGACGATGTTCGCCGCCCGGCTGATCTGGCCGATGACGGACGCTGGCTGTCCGACACCGGGAAGGGTGCCGGACTCGGCCGCAAGACGTTGGGCGAGCTCAAGGAAGGTCATCACACACCCGGCGGGCGAATGTTGGAGATCCCCATCACCGAGTAGGGGAACTGCGGCGCTTCGGTCGCGATGAGATCACCCTGACTGTTTTCCTGATGGTAGGTGATCGTCGTGGCATTCTTCAAAACCTCGAAGTGCGCCTCGGGGATCCAGCATGCCTTGCCGCGCGGCACATACATGTTGCGGCCGTTCGGGTTCAGCGGGACGGGTTCCTTGCCGCCGGGGCCGCTGTCGACGTTGATGATGACGTGGAAGTAGCGCTCGTTTGCCGGCGCGCCGTCCGTGTCGCCCTCTTCATTGCCCGGTTCCAGCGAGATCGCAGTACGGGGCTGGGACGGCTCGCGAATGGGCTCGTCCGCCTCGCGGTCGGACACCGTGACCTGGATCGTGTCGGCGCTCGTCACGTGCATGATCTTCGCGCGCAGCGTCTGGCTGTTCATGTGCTCCTTGATGTCGGCCATGCCGAGCACCTCGGTCGCGTACTTGCGCAGTTCGGCGGCGCTCGCCTGGTCGATCGGGATCTTCTTGGTTGCCATGGACTTGGTTCTCCTCAGATCAGGTAGGCGGTGTAGGCTTCCGCGCCTGCCGTCACGCCGGTGATCTGGATGATCAGTTCGCGCCCGGCGTTCTGCGGGATGACGCGGGAGGCGGCGGTCTGGGCGGCCGGGAACGTCCCGCCGGTGCCGGCGCCAAGCGTGATCGTCTCGGCGGCGTCCGCGCCGTTCACGATCGCCGCACGAAAGATGTCGCCAACCTCGACATCGGGCTGTAGCGCTGCGATCAGCAGGGCAGCGGTCGGGAGCGTGTCGGTTCGGGCAAGGCCGTTGGGGTCGCGCACGATCAGGCCGGAGAGCAGGTCATCGGCGGTGTAGGTGACGTTGCCGGCGGTCGTGTTCGACACAGGTGTCGTCACGGCGTGCTCGTTCTTGACCATCTGCGTGAGCAGGTTGGTGAGGACGCGGTCATCATTGAGGGCAATCTTCGGCAGCGCTTCACGCGCCATACGTCGGGTGAACGGCATGGGGTTGGTTCCTTCGTCATGCGGTGAGAGGTGGGGAGCGGCCGGCAGAGTGACGCCGGCCGCCTTGGATCAGAGGTTGCGCGACGCCTGCCAGAACAGGAGCTTGCCGGCTTCCGAGACGGTCGAGCCGATCGTGAAGCCCTTGCCCAGTGTCGCCGAGCCCATGAACGAGGAGAGTGCCGCGTTTCCGGTCGCGGCAGCTACTTCGGTGTCGTAGTCGATGTTGAGAGCGACGCGCGCCGTCACGGTAGCGTCGTCGGTTCCAGCACCGACGCGGACGTTCTCGGCGCCGAAGGTGCCGACCACATCGTCAACGCTGACGACGAAGAAGCCGGCGGCGGTGCCTGCTGCCCATGTGCCGGACGCCAGCAGCACCTGCGAGACGACGGCGCGGGCGCCGGATGTCACGCCGACGATCGTGTCACCGGCGCGGATTTCGATCACACCGCCCGAAGTGAACGGAATGATTTCGTTGTTCAGGGCCGCTTCCGTGACCTTGTCGCCGTCGGTCATGTTGATGACCTTGACGAAGTCCGGCACGAAACCGACCTCGACGTTGAGGGCTGCGCCTGTGCCCAGGACGTAGCCGTGCTTGACGATCTCGCGCATGCGAGGGGTTCCTTCTGTCGTATGGGTGGAATGAGGGGAGAGGTGCGGCGGCCCGTCACTCAGGGCCGCCGCTTGCTCAGAGCGCCGTGGCCGCCACTTCCAGACGCTGCATCCAGCTCTGGTTGAGGATCACGGCCGCGTGCCAGGTCTTCCAGCCGACGATGCCGCGCTGACCGAGCGGGTCGTCCTTGGTCTTCTGCCCGACCGGGATGATGGTCGGCTCGACCGCGCCGCGACCACCGAGCGGCACGACGCCATAGGCTTCCTTGCCGAGGATGATGATCGGGTACACGTCGGCGCTCGTGCCCGAGGTCGAGACCATGCCGCCCTTCAGACCGCCGGCATCCGGGAACGCGCCCAGATCGGGGGAGAGGAGGAAGCGGAGATTCTCGACCGTCCCGAGTTCCTGCTCGTGGATGATCTGACGGGTGCCGTACTGCGCGATCGGCGTAAAACCGGCCAGGTTGCGGATGTCCGCCTCGAGGTCGGTGTGGGCGATCGCGATGAACGACGCTTCGATCGGCCGGGTGGCGACATCCGCGCTGCCCGAGAGCATGCGGGTGATCATCATCGCCTTCTGCGCCCGCAGATATCGCACGACCGCGCGGAGCTTGGTGAGCGAGATTGGGGTGTTGACGGCGTTGCGCGCCGCACCGTTGGCATAGGTTACGCTGGTGCCGGCCCGCAGGACGCCCCAGCTGATCTGTTCGAGTGTGCGGCCGATGTTCTCGCCGCACTGCACGCTGACATCCTGAAGAACGGGGTCCTCGTGGGTGTCCTCGATCACATCCGTGACCTCGACGACCTGGCCGTACTGCCGGATCTGCGTGGACACGTCTTCGTACTGGAAGGCGGTAGTCGATGGCGTGACACCCTCGACAAGAGGGGTCGTTGCCGGCGTGAACACCTTCGGCCGGCGGAAGCGGATGGTCGTCGACTTGTTCTTGGGCAGAGGCTTCATCTGCCCGAACTTGTCGAGAACGATCACCGGCTTTGCATGCATCAGCATGGTCCGCTCGGCGTAGAGGTTCGTGCGCTGGGAAATCCCGGCGTCATTTGACCTGATCATGGTGGTTGGTCCCTAGTAGTGGACCTACCTGCGAAGGCGCCCTTCCTTTTCGGCGCGGGCGTCCCGTTCGTTCATTCGGCGCCATTCACGATCAAGATCATCGTCGCTTTCGCCGCCATAACCGGCTTGTGCCGGCGGCGGGCGGCCGCTGATGTCCGTGACAGCGTCGAGTTGGCGGGATCGCCGTGAGGTAGGTGATGTGGGGGGTGTCCCGGAGCGGGACGGTTGTTGCTGGCCCACGATCCCCAAATGCTGCTTGAACCGGCCGATCACGTCGGCGGTCTCGTCGGCGTCTACGATTGCCTGAAAGGTTCGCTCGCTCGCTTCGCGGATATGCCGGGGCTGGGATTCCAGCCAAGCGGTGTATGCCGCGCCACGTTCCTTGAGCAGGGTGACCCATCCAGGGTGCATCTGCTCGAGGCGGGTTACTTCCTGACGCTGTGCCTCGGCGGTCTGGCGTGCGGCATCCTCGTTGATGGCGCTCTCGATGCGAGAGAGCCGATCGTTGAGGGCTGTCGTTTGCTTGACCAGCGGATTGACGACTTCGGGGTACTCATTCGCGACCTGCGCAATCGCGTCGGGCTTGAAGGGGTCATCGACGGGCGGTTCGCTCCGTTGGTCCTTCAGCCTGCGTTGCAGGGCGGAAATCTGTCCGCGATCTCGTTTCAGCGCGTCTTCGAGGCTCTGGCGTTGGCGTTCAGACTCTTCGTAGGCGGCGCGTGCGGCACTCGGCACGTTGGCCCAAAGATCATCGCGTTGTCCGGCGGGTTCTCCCGCGGGCGCGGTTTCGACGGGTGCCTGTCGGTCGTCCCCGATCGCGTCGTCATCCGCGGCGTCTACCGGGGTTGAGTCGGCGTTGTTGGGGTCGTTGGCATCCATCTCCTTCCACAATGCGTCGAGGGCTTTCTCGTCGGATTGGGCCGGGGTGTTATCGGTTGACATGCGTTGGTGTCCTCCGGTTTGCGATATCCGTCAGTACCCAGCCGGTGACTGCGTCACGGGCGGCGGGGTCTGGCTGGATGGGGGCGGCATGGCCTGGTCGGGGAGGGCGAGCAGCGCCCTCAGAACCACGACCTGCCCGCGCAGATGCTCGGTGACCTCCGGCAGGAGACCAACCATGAGGATCTGCTCAACAGACTCGGTGAGTTTCTTTTCCGCCCAGGTCCGAACGTCGGACCAGGACTCCGAATGACGATCGATCATCGGTGTTCCTTGCTTGGTGGTGAAACGTGCTTCGCTGGCTTCGCGCTCAGACGTTGCCGCCGGCCGAGTCGCCGGTGCGCTGCTTCATCGCGACCTCGACCGCGAGGCCGCGCTCTTTCGACTCCCGGTCCTCGCGGGCCCTGGTGAGGCCAGCGCGCAGTTCATCGAGCTTGAGGTTCATCGATTGGGCGACCTCGGCCATCTTCATGTCGTACTGCATGTTGGCGACGGCGATCCGGGCGTCGGTTTCGGTCTTGGCAATCTTCATGTCGGTATCGAGCTTGAGCTTCTCGATCGTGATGCGCGGATCCTCGGGCGGCGGGTTGTTCGCAGCCGCCAGCGCTTCCGCTTCCAGTTCCTTGTCGGTCTTCATCACCTCGTCGGCGGGCAACATCTGCGCCTTGAAGATCGCCCTGAGCAAAGCGGGATGCTTGAGCAGCGGGCCGTAGATCGGGTGAGCCCCGAATTGCATCGCAATCGTCATCATCGCCTGCACGATGATCTCACGGACCAGCAGCACCGACGAGCCACGCGCGTTGACCTCGTAGTCGCCCTTGATGTCGTCGCGCCGCGAGAACTGCATGTTCCAGTCATAGATCGCGGTAATCGTCCTGCTCGTGATCGAGTCGTCCCATTGCTTGACGAGCCGGCGGAACACGACGTTTGCCGAGTTCATGAGGATCGACATGCCGCCAAGCGTCGGCGTCGCCCGCGCACCCTGTTCTCCCTGGGCAATCTGCGGAAGATTGATCTCGTCGTCTATGAACTGGCGGGCGAGCTGGATGACGCCGGCGATCTCGGCCTGGTGGGAGGCAATCTCGAACGTTTCGAACGCGGGCGCCATGTTCGCCGCCTGCTGCGATGTCTTCCGACGCCACAGCTTGCGGGCCTTCAGGGTCTTGTTCCCGTTCATCGGCTCGATCTGCTGATCGTCAATCACGATCTGCGGGCCGGAACTAAGCCCCGAATTGTCGAGCATCATCCGCCAGCCGGAGTTCAGGGCGGCCTGCGGGTCGCGCAACAGATAGGGGACGCCAAATCCCCACGGGCTGATCTCGTTCTTTTCGAGATTGTAGCGGTGATACTGGCTGTCGCCCGAGTCCATCGGGTAGGGCGCGACCTTGAGTAACTCCGCCCCGCAGAAGAAGATCACGACCCGCAATTCGTCGAGCGGGTCGGCCTCTTCCGCCTCATCGGCGAGGTCATCGGCGCGTGCCGCCCGCGCGAGCGCGCTGATCTGCTCGGCCGAGAGCGTGCCGTGCCACTCCCACACCACGTAGTACTGCGACAGGTCGCTGATCTGTTCGCCCGTGATCTGGCGAAGTTCCCCGTAGAAGGTGGGCAACTGGTCCTTGGTGGCTGACTTGAGCACCCGGCGCAGCGCGTCGTGGTCGAAGCCCGGCTGCCGTGAGAGCCGCCGGACATCCTCGACGCTCATCAGGTGGCGTTCGAACTCGCTGTACTGCGGTTCGAGCGGCTTTCGGTCGGGGTCGGGGAAATAATGCCAGTAGTCCACGCGGCTGAACCGGGGGCGTGGATCGGGCGCGTTGCGCAGCCTGTAGCTGCCGTCCGCGGCCTCCCATGAGCGGCGGCTCGTGGCGCCCGCGATAGGACCTTTCAGGATTCCCGTGCCTATCTTGCAGGCGTCCTCGATGACCTCTCGACAGTGCTCCTGATAAAGCGACTCCTTGAGTTGGTCGTCGATCTCTTCCTGCATCGCTTCGCAGCGGCGCTTGGCCTCCTCGATCTCCGCCTGCCGTCGCTCATTCAGCGCGTTGGCGTCGTCCGCCGCTTGGGCGACCTCAAGCGCCTGCGATGCAGCGGGCATGGCGCTGGCTTCGTTCTTCGCTGACGCCGCGCGCTTGGCGAGGGCGACCGCCTGCTCCTCTGCCTTCTGCGCGTTCTCGACAGCCTGCGACGCTTCCTTCGTCAGGCGCGGCACAGGAGTTGCGCGAATACCCCAGTTGCGATCGTCGGTCGGAAACAGGAGATCGCCGAGCCGGGCGGCCATCGTGTTCGTCTTCGGTCTGGTTTGATTGATGAAGAGCCGCGAGCGCTGTTCTTCGGCCAGTTCTTTCTCGATCTCGGGCTCGTAGCGGCCGTGATACTGGCGCAGATCGCGCAGCCAGCGCCGCTCGATCGGAAGCCGGCGATCGACGCGCAGCAGCGCATCGCGCTCCAGCGTGCCGATGATGGCACGCATTTCGGCTTCGACGCGCAGTTTCACTGCCCGCTCCGCGCGTGCGCCATCATCCTCGTCTGTGAGGGTCATCTCATCGGCCATCGTGTCTGAGCCTCAGTATCCTGTGAGCGGGTCGCCGGGCCCTGACGGGCGCTGCTGGCTGCGATCGAGGATGAGTGGTGCCTTCCGCGCGAGCGGGATGCCGGAGAGCGCCGCGTAGCGCATGGCATCCATGGCGTGATCGAACTTCTTGACGATGTTGCCGCGCTCGTCCCGACGGTAGAGGCGGTATTCGGCGATCGTGTTTGCGCAGGTCGAGAAGATCTTGAGCCGGCCGGTGCCAAAGCGCTGCTCGCATTCCCACAGCCCGGCATTGATCGCGTTGTCGGCGAGGAACAAGTTCAGGCCGAGCGCGCTGTAATTGGCGAGCAGTTGTTCGCCGTCGCGTTGCTGGCGACCACGCGCTGCCGGATCGATGACGCCTGGGATCCAGTCGCCGCGTGCGCGGATGGCCGACGCGTGAACAGAGGGATGAGCCTGCGACTGGTAGTGCTCGGTGTAGAGATAGGCGGTGTCGTTGTTCTCGTCGCGGGCGATCCAGACCGCCGCCGTCCTGTTCCAGCCGACATCAAGGCCGTAGCAGCGCGGCCAGTAGGCGGGGATGGCGAACGGCGGGACGGTGATTTCCGATTCAGGGAACGGATAGATCGCGCCGGCGCCGAGCGACGGTGTGCCCTTCGAGCGGGCATCGCGCATGTAGGCGGGTGTTGCATCCAGCAACTCGCGCTTGGCCCTCTCGTCGAGGTGCGGCACGTCATCCCATCCGGCGTTGGTCATGTAGCGGGAGGCCGACACCTCGGGCATGTCAGATCACCGCGTCCGGGCGCATGTCGGCTGGCATGAACTGGAGAACCACATCCGACAGCCCTTCGAGCGGCGTGAACGTCACGATGACGATGCCGTTCGTGGTCGCGGTTCGGATCAGGCACTCGCCGTACACGTCCATCTCGCACTCCTCATCGAGCCAGATCACATCGCGCTCGGTGCCCTCGAACGAGCCGCGTCCCTGCTGGTAGCTCTTGAACCCGAGGCTCGACCATCCGCCGGTCGCGTGCCGGATCATCACCGTGTCGGCGAGATCGGTGACGCCCTGCTTCCACGTCGTCGATCCGATCGGTGGCGCGGGATCAGGCCCGTGCCGGTGAAGGTCTTTCGGCCGCCGATCGTCGTGACATCGCCGAGAAGCGCCTTCTGGACGATGTCGCGCGTGCTTTCGTTGGTCTTGCCGGCCGCCCAAACACGGACGGGCCGCTGGAAAACACGTCCTTCCCACCAGGGGCGGTAGAGGCCGGTGACGTGGCATGTCACCTCGTAGCCGCCGCAGATCGTCTTCCCGACCCGGTTTGCGGCCATGAACAGCCGCTCGCGATAGCGCTTTCCCGCCGCCATGTGCTCGAGGTGGCGGGGATAGAGATCGCGGGCGTGATAGACCGACCCGTCAGGCCAGACCGTCGTGGTGTCGGGGAACAGCCGGTAGAACTTGGTGGCATCGAGCCTGTCAGCCCCAGCCCTGGCGATCCGAAGCAGCGCTTCCAGCGCCTCTCTCGGGAGCGCAACAGTCATCGTGTCATCATCGCTCCCATGGCCACGATGAGGTCATTGCGGCGCGTCGACTGGACTGCAGGCGGCTCGATCGCCGCGGCCGGCTCCCAATAGCTGTCCGACCAGAAATCAATCATCCAGAAATCGTGGGTCCACATCAGGAGGCGTCCAGGGTGACCGCGGTACGATTGCCGGAGGCGACGGTTGCTACGATCCGGTCTTTGGTGTCGGTCAGATCGCGGATGCGTACTTCGCGCCGGTGACCGTGACGGGCATTCGTCAGTTCGCCGGCTGCGGCCCGATCCGCACGATGAGATCCTCAAGGACGCCGCGCGCCCACTTGGCGAGGTCGATCGTGCCCTGCGCTTCCGCCCGCTCTACATCGAGCTTGGCGCGCTCCTCGGCGATAACGGCCTCAGCCGCGGCGCGCTCGCGCTTGACCGTGGCCTCTGCCTCCGTCACCGCCGCAATCTTGCTGGCGAGTTCCCGGAGTGCCGTCTTCGCGTCGGCAAGCTCGTCCTTGGCGTCGGCGCGCTGCTTGGCAATCCGATCCTCGGCCTTGTCGAGCTTGATCTCCAGCGCATCGAGCGTCGCATCGCGCGCATCGATCAGGGCCTGTTGCTCATCGAGTTGGGCCTTCCGCGCATCAAGTGCCGCCTTTTCCGCATCAACCGCCTGACGGTGCGCCTCGCGCTCGGCCTCAAGCGCGAGGAAAGCCTTGTCGATCTCTGCCTTGCGCGCCTCGAGGTCCTGCACGCGGGCGGCCATCGTCGCGGGATCGGCGACGGCGGCGATGAGGGCGAGGGCGCTGGCGGCCGCGTTGCCGAGGCCAGCATTAGGCTGCTCTGCCGCGCCGCCTGTGGTCATCATCTGCATGGTGTCACACTCCCTGGATGACGGAGATGCGGAGGCGATCGGGGTTGTTCCCGAGCCCCTGGAACGTGATCACGCCAGCCGGCAGTCGGCGCTTGCCGGTCGTGGCGACGGGGTTCTCGCCGATCTCGACGTGGCACACGCTGTCGGTGTGCAGCTCGATGAACCGACAGGACGAGTCGAGCGGTGGGCTTTGCTGCGCCGTCGCGCCGACAGCCATGACGGTTGTGCCGATCGAGGGCTCCTCGCCGGCGGGGATGACGTTCCCCGAGGCGTCCCGCGCCAGGCTGCGATCCTGGGTGATGTAGAGCGTCATTCAGTGACCTCGTCTGGTGGCATCTCGTCGAGGCTGGCCTCGATGAGTGTCGTTGGGCGTGAGGGTGGTGGGATCAGGAGCCAGCCGGCGTTCATCAGGGCCTCGATCGCCTCGTGGGCCTCGCCGGCGCCACGCATGAGGGCGAGCGCCTGGCGTCTGATGACCTCGACCTGGTCGGCACGCGTCGGGCGAGGGGCGAGCACGTATCCCCATCGCTCGAGTTGCCCGAGCGCCTGGGTCATCAACTCCTCCTCCGAGAGGGTCGAGACGTTGATGTCGATCTGCCCGCCGACGGTGACGCGATCGGAGAACCTGGCAGGGTCCAACTTCGCGAGGATCCACTTGCGGGCGTCGACCCGGAGCTTCGCCCGAGCGATGGCCTCGCCGTTGATCTGCGGCTTGCCGTCCTCGTCGATCGTGACGTCGATGTCGTCGGCGTCGGCGATCTGGATGATTTCGTCGGCGATCGCGTCGATGCCGAGCCCGCGCGCCTTGTTGTAGGACTCCCTGAAACCGTCGCGATCCGCTGAAACCCAGTTCAGGACGGTCTGGCGGTTTGGCATGTCGAGTTCGGAACAGATGGTTTTGAGCATGCCGCCCTCGGCCAGGCGCTCCAGAACCCGATCCATTTGCTGACGAGGGGTGAGGTTACTGATCGGCCCCCATCGAGTGGTCCGGTTCGAATGTTAGTTCATGGCCGGGCGTAGGGCCAGCGCGGGCGGCGTAGACGGTCGGGGTGGCGAAGCCGACCGCGCGGTGTTTGCCGGGATGAAGACTTCGGGCGCAGGCGGC
>JBKDKQ010000036.1:0-42634 GCA_046344875.1 Labrys sp. (in: a-proteobacteria)
TGTAGTCCGCGCCCGCCGTCGCCGTCACCCCCGTGATCGACAGATCGAACGCCGTCGCCGTCGCCGGCGCCTTGCCGAGCGTCACAACGTGCACGAGCGACGTCCCCTCCGTCCTCGTGTCGCTCGTGACCGCCGTCACCGCCGGCGCAACCGGCGCGTCATCGTCAAGGATCGTACTGCTGACCTCGAACGCGGTCGGATTTGCGGGTGAGCGGCCGAAGGCGGTTGGCGGGAGAAGGTCGATCAGTCTCGAATGGGGACCGAGAGCGTGGATCACCATTCGATTGCCGGCAACGCCGGTATAGCTCGCGCTCACGATTGTGGAATCGGGTGCCGACGCGCGCTGGGAGGGTGCGTCGAGAGCGGGCCTAGCAGGTTCGTTGGCCGCCTCCCGCTCGCGTGCGTCCGGCATCGCGGCGGCCGGTGAAATGACACCGACACCACCGGTCGCATCGAGTTCGGCCAGAAGCTGCCGTTCGCCAGCCCCGTCGACGATACGCAGCCGTTCGCCGCCCGGAAGAACCATGAGGAGATCGGCACCGTCGACGGTCAGCAGCGCACCGAGCCGACGCCATGCGTCCGCATCGAGATCGCGTTCGATGGCGTCCCGGGCCGCTAGACGAAGCTCGTTTGTCGGCGGTGGCGTTCTGGACAACGATGAAACTCAAAAAACGTCGATCTGGAATTCACCGTCACGAAGGATCGGCACGCGATGGGCTGAAATGGGCAGGCAGCGACAAAACGGCAGGCAAGGCGCATCGAAGATGGCGCCATGTCCCCGTCGACACCATCACATCCGTGCATTTCCGGATGCAGCATTCATATGTTCATAACAGCCGAGAAAATCAACAGAAACGGACTCTGGCGCACATGCATCGCACCAGCAAACATCTACTAGAATACCTAATCGTGCAGATCATGAACAAAATTTCATGCTTAATTTTTGCTTATCGCCCGCAAAAAGGGCAGAAATTAGATAATGATTAACCATTAAATGCTTCCATTAATGCGCACAGGAGCGAGAATGGTATCTAGTTCTTGTGACCGTCATTATTCGAAAACGGTCAATGGTTCTATAAAACCGTATACTGCGCTTAGTTGATTGCGAGCCTGTTTTTCGAAAGCCCCCGACGCGCACGCTCCCGGGCCACAGTCCATCTTCGAGTTTTCTCATTGCCAACAGGACATGACAGATGCGGCGTCGGATCTGGTCGAAAGGTACCCGCCGGACAACAGTTTCGGCGCGATTCTCCTCGATTATCGCCCCTTTCATCATTCTGGGCCCGACTGTCCTCCTCCCGACCAACGCGGGGGCGCAGTCGCTGCGCGAGGCCGTCGATCTCGCGATGACTGCCCATTACGGGGTCCAGGAAGCGCAGGCGAACCGCAACGCCACCGCGTTCGAACTGGAACAGGCCAAGGGCCTCTTTATGCCGACACTTGATGTCGATGCCGGGGTCGGGCCGGAGGGCCAATGGACCAGCGGCGCCGGCGATCAATGGAGCCTCAGCCGAAGTGTCGGTGTCAGCCTGAACTGGTCCGTCTTCGATGGCGGTGCGAACGGGGCGGAACGAGCCCGGCAGGCAGCGCGGGTGGATTCGGCAGCGTTTCGCGTCATGTCGCGGTCGGAGGCGATAGCACTCGACACGGTACTGGTCTATCTCGACCTGCTGAGATCCGAGCAACTGGTCGCCCTCGCCCGCGACAATCTCGCCGAGTATGAGCGTTTCGTGGACCGCATCAGCGACCGGGTCCGCAGCGGCGCGTCCGGTGTCGCCGATCTGCGCGTCATCGAGGAACGGATCGAACAGGCCAAGGTCGCCCTTCAGCAGGCCGACCAGAAGCGCGACGACACCATCGCCTCCTTCATCCGCTACACAGGCCAGAAGCCGCGAAAGCTCTGGCGGCCGCAGGCGCCGACGAAGCGGCTTCCCAAGTCGGTCGAGGACATCATCGCACGGGCCTGGAAGGCCAATCCGGACATCGCGGCGGCCGTCGCCGACATCGATGTCGCTGCGGCCGAGCGGGCGGCGGCGAAAGCCGTCTTCTACCCGAAACTGTCGCTCGAGGGGCGGGTCGCCGCAGCGGAGGATACGGGTGGGGGCAGTGGTTCGACCGTCGACGCATCGATGGTGCTGCGGCTGCGCTACAACATCTTTCGCGGCGGCATCGACACCAACATCGTGTCCGAGCAGACCGAGCGGCTCGCCGAGAGCGAGTTCCGCGCCGACAGGATCCGTCAGGAGGTCGCACTCCAGGCTCGTCAGTCATGGATCGCCCTGCAGGGTGCGCGGGAGAGCATCGCGCTGCTCAAGCGCGAACTCGCCATCAGCGAACAGATCCGTACCGTCTTTGGCGATGAGTTCGAAGCAGGGAAACGCAGTCTGATCGACCTTTTCAACGCCCAGAGCGACGTTTTCACCGCGAAGGCCGCCGTCATCTCGGCAGACTACACGCGTGATTTCGCGGTCTACCGGCTTCTCGCCGTCCAAGGTCAGCTCCTCGAGACGCTCGCCATCGCGATGGCCCCCGAGGCGATCGCCGACGCCCGCATGGGCGAGATCCTGCGTCGGCGGGGCGCCGTCGCGGCGGCTGGGCAGCCGCCGTTCCCGCCGGAGCCCGACTTCTCGCGCCCGATGCTGCGTCCGACCCTCGACAACTGAGCCCCCGCCGTGAGCCAGGCCGGAAGGCGCATCATGAACCATCTGGCACAAGGGCGACCAGCGCCGCCGGTAGCCGAGGCGCTCACACCGCAAACGCCGATCGGCCCCCCACAGGACACGGGCCCGGCCGATCGCCTGCCCGCCACGAGCCTCGTCGCTCTCGCCCGGCTGTTCGGGATCATCTGGCCCCTCGACGGAGACGTGCAGGACGCTCTTCCGCCCGATTCCGACGGATCCGTGACGGTGGATCGCTTCAGCGACCTCGCACGGGAGGCCGGCCTGACCCTCAGGCAGGCGGACATCAGGGTGGCCGACCTTCGGTCGCATCATCTGCCGGCGCTCGTCCACTTGCACGACGGCAGCACCTTCGTCGTGACACGCCGCAGCCGTACCGGTCGCGTTCTCATCGGCATCGGTTCTGCGGGCGGCGGCGGGCTGACGCGCGTGCCCATCCGCGACATCGCCCGCGAACAGGCCGGCGCCGTCTTGCTCGCCGGCCGCAGGACTCTTGCACAAGGCGAACGATCGGCGGGCACGGATCAACGCCGCTGGTTCTGGGGAACGATCACCGCCTACACGCCGCACTTCGCGCTCGCGATCGCCTGCAGCATCCTCGTCAACCTGTTCGGGATCGTCTTTCCCCTCGCGACCATGGCCGTCTACGACCGGATCATCCCGAATGCCGCCATGTCGAGCCTCATCGCGGCGATCAGCGGCCTCCTCCTGATGCTGGGCTTCGAGTTCGGCCTGAAGATGCTGCGATCACGCCTCCTGGACGAGATCGGCCAGCGTGTCGAGCAGCGCGTGCACGGTCGGATCCTCGGCCATGTTCTGGCACTGAGGCTCGTCGACAAACCGGCATCCGCCGGCGGATTCGCGGGCGAGATCACTGAACTCGAGGCCGTCTGCCAGACTGTCGTCACCATGATCGGCAGTACGCTAATCGACGCCCTTTTTGCCCTCGTCGTGCTGTTCGTCATCTACCTGGTCGCTGGTCCCATCGTCGCCGTGCCGATCCTCGCCATGGTGACGATCGCGATCATCGCCGTCGTGATGCACGGTCCGACCTACGCGGCGACTGCCGAGGCGCGCGCCTCGGGCAGCACGAAGCAGGGCCTGCTTGTCGAGACAATCGCTGCGCTCGAAACGATCAAGACGCTCGGGGCGGAGCGCGCGAGGGAGCGGGTCGTGCGGGCGGCCGTCGGTGATCGGGCGACGACCAGCCGCCGGACCCGCGACCTCGCCCGCACACAGGCAAATCTGAATGCCGCTATCGGACAGGTCGTCTACATCGCCGTGCTCGCGACGGGCACGATCGCGATTTTCTTCAGCACGCTGACGGTCGGCGCCCTGTTCGCCGTCACCATGCTTGTCACCCGCGTCGTCGGGCCGGTCGCGACCTTGATCGGCTCGGCATCCCGGCTCGCGCAGGAGCGCAGCGTGCTCCAATCCTTCGACCGAGTGATGGCTCTCCCCGTCCCGACACAATCGGGTGGCATTCCGGTGCAGCGGATCACCGCCGGCGCCGTCGAGCTGCGCGACGTCGGATTTGCCTATCCCTCGTCGCGCTCGCCGGTGCTGCGCGATGTCAATCTGCGTGTCGGAACCGGCGAGCGTATCGGCATCATCGGTCGGTCCGGTTCCGGAAAGTCGACGATCGCCAAGATCATCGCGGGCCTTTACGAGCCTGCCCAGGGCGTCATCCTCGTCGGTGGGCTTGATGGGCGACAGATCCCGGACACCGTACGCCGGCGCGCCATCGCCTATATGCAGCAGGACATCGACCTGTTTCAGGGCTCGCTCTATGAGAATCTGATCCTCGGGCTCGATGATGTCGGCCGCGACGACGTCCTTGCGGCGACGCGGATCACCGGCGTCGAGGAGATGAGCCGTCTCCATCCCCAAGGTCTCGGCATGCCGATCAGCGATCGCGGGCGCAACCTGTCGATCGGCCAGCGCCAGTCGGTGGCGCTGGCCCGGGCCCTGCTCGCCAAGCCCCGGATCCTGATCCTCGACGAACCGACCTCGGGCATGGACAATGCGCTGGAAGCGCGCGTCGTCGACCAGCTTCGCCGGGCGGTGACGCCCGACCAGACGCTGATCATCATCAGCCACCGCTCGACGCTCCTCGATCTCGTAACCCGTCTCGTGCTCGTCGATGGCGGCCAGATCATCGCGGATGGTCCCAAGGAGCAGGTGCTTCAGCGCCTCAAGGAAGGCGGCGGAGAGGCGGCTCGCGCCACCGCGGGCGCGGATGGCGGGGAGACACGGCCATGAATCCGCGGTCGATGACCTCGCGATCGACGGGTCCGCGCTCCCCCACCGTCGACACGCGGGCCTGGACGGAGCCCGATCCCTGGCGCGAGGACGAACCCTTCCCGATCCGGACGCTGGGCCTTGTGATCGGCACGCTCGCCGCGGCCCTTCTCGTGATCTTGTGGGCGAGCGTCGCGCGGCTCGACGTCGTCACGCGCGGCGCCGGGCGGGTCATCCCCTCGGCGCAGGGTCAGGTGGTCCAGAGTCTCGAAGGCGGGATTCTCGACGAGATCCTGGTCGAGGAGGGCTCGCGCGTCGAGGTCGGGCAGATCATCGCCCGGATCGACGACACGCGCTTCGCCTCCGAACTCGGCGAGCAGCGCGTTCGCTACGAGGCGCTGCGCCTGCGGGCTCTGCGGCTCACCGCCGAAGCGCGCGACGTCCCGGAGATCGCCTGGCCGGAGCAGGAGACGCAGGCTCTGCAGGCGCTGGTCGCGGAGGAGAAAGCGCTGTGGCAGGCACGGCGAGACGAACTCGCGAGCGCGATCGCAGTCCTGGAGGCGGAAGCGACCCAGCGCTCGCTCGAGCGGGACGAGAGCCGCACGCGCATCACGTCACTCACCGCAGCCCTCGATCTCGCCCGGCGCGAGGCCGAGATCCTGGCCCCCGGCGTCGAACGGGGTTCGGTTCCCGAGATCGAGGTCATCCGGCAAAAGCGCGACGTCGTGAATCTGGAGGGCGAGATCGCGGCCGCCGAGGCGGCCCAGGCGCGGATCACCGGCGCGATCGCCCTCGCCCGCGACCATATCGAGGAGCGCCGGTCGGCGTTCCGCTCGGCCGCCCAGCGCGAACTGAACGACACCAACATCCAGATCGCCTCCCTTGGCGAGACGATCCGGGCGGCGGAAGACCGCGTCAACCGCACCGAAATCCGCTCCCCGGTCCGGGGCATCGTCAACAAGCTCGATACGACGACCCGTGGCAGCGTGCTGCAGCCGGGCCGTACGCTGATGGAAATCACTCCCCTCGACGACACGCTCCTCGTCGAGGTGCGCATCCGCCCCGCCGATATCGGCTTTCTTCATCCCGGCCTCAGGGCAAGGGTCTCGCTCACGGCCTATGACACGTCCCAGTTCGGCAGCCTCGAGGGCGAGGTGGTGCGCATCAGTCCCGACACGATCACCGATCCAAAGGGCGAAACCTTCTACAAGGTGATCGTCCAGACGACGACGAGCGTTCTGGAGCGCAATGCCGTCACGCACCGGGTCATTCCCGGCATGGACGCATCGGTGGACATCATGGTCGGCGACCGGACGGTTTTGAGCTATTTCCTCAAGCCGATCCTGCGCGCGACCTCGGAGGCGTTCCGCGAGCGGTGAGTCCGGCACGGGGCGTCGAACCGACCCGCTCCGACCCGCGACGTCCAAGGCACCTCACCGCATCGGCGGTGCGTAGATGATCCCGCCCATCGACCAGAGATGGTTAAGCCCGCGCGGGATGCCCAGCGGCGACGTCACCCCGAGATTGCGCTCGAAGACCTCGCCATAATTGCCGACCGCCTTGACGATGGCGATCGCGAAACCGGCGTCGAGACCGAGCCTCGCGCCGAACCCGCCTTCGGCACCGACGAAACGAAGCACGTCGGGCTTCTTGGAGGCCATCGCCTCCCCGACCGTGGCGGACGAGATGCCGAGTTCCTCGGCGTTGACGAGGGCGAAATGCACCCATTTGACGATGGTGAACCAGGCGACGTCATCGGCGCGGACGACCGGGCCGAGCGGCTCCTTGGAGATCACGTCGGGCAGGATCGTCGCGTCGCCCGGCTTGGCGAGTTGCAAGCGCTGCGCGAACAGGGCGGACTGGTCGGCGGTGAGCACGTCGCAGGTGCCACCCTCGAAGGCTTTCAGCGCTTCCGCCGGACTCGGCTCCGGCACGACCTTGAGCGTCATGGCGTTGGCGCGGAAGAAGTCGGCCAGATTGGCCTCGCTGGTGGTTCCCGACTGGACGCAGACGCTCGCCCCGTCAAGCTCCAGCGCCGAGGTAACGGCCGGCCGCCGGATGACCATGAAACCCTGGCCGTCATGGTAGTTGATGCCGGTGAACATCAGGCCGGATGCCGCTTCGCGGTCGAGCGTCCAGGTCGAATTGCGCGCGAGCACGTCGATCTTGCCGCCGCGTAAGGCGTCGAAGCGCTCGCTGGCGGAGAGCGGGACGTAATCGACCTTACTGGCGTCGCCCAGCACCGCCGCCGCGATCGCCTTGCAGTAGTCGACGTCGAACCCGCTCCACGCGCCCTGCGCATCCTGCGCGGCGAAACCCGACAGGCCCTGATTGACACCGCACACGAGTTTTCCACGGTCGCGCACGGTCTTCAGCGTATCGGCGGACGCCACGCCGGCGCCGATGAAAAGACCGGCCATGGCGAGGAATACCGTCGCCCGCGCCGCCCAACGTCCTGACATGTCCTGCCTCCGCCCTTCGCCGGCCCAGCCGTGCGCGTTCTGATCCGTCATCGATCCTAGAGTTCGGCCGCGTGCCGCACGATCACCTTGGTGCCGACCGGGACCCGCTCATAGAGATCGATCACATCGCCATTCGCGAGCCGGAAGCACCCCGACGACACCGCGTGACCGATGGTCTTCGGCTGGTTGGTGCCATGGATGCGATAGACCGTCCCGCCAAGATAAAGGCCGCGCGCGCCCATGGGATTGCCCGGTCCGCCCGCCATGAAGCGCGGCAGATAGGGCTGGCGCTCGATCATTTCCGGCGGCGGCCGCCAGTCGGGCCACTCCGCCTTGCGCACGATCTTCACGAGGCCCGACCACTGGAAGCCATCCCGGCCGACACCGATGCCGTAGCGCAACGCCCGACCGTTCCCCTGAACGAGATACAGAAAGCGCTCCGAGGTGTGGATGATGATGGTGCCGGGCTTTTCCGTCGTGCGGAACAGGACCATCTGCCGGGCGAAGGGCCCTGTCGTGATCTCCTCGCCCTGTGCTGGTACGCGCCCGGGTTCGTCGAGGACGACCAGCGTCTCCTTCTGCGCGGAAAGCGGGGCTCCCTGGGCCATGGCCCGGTCGACCGTCGCGAGGCTCACGCCCATGGCCGTGATGACGGCCACGACGGCGACGCTTGCGAAAGGTGACGCAAGGCGCTGCGCAAGGGCGACGAGTCGGCGCCGTCCGGCAGTTCGGTTACGGTTTTCCATGCTTGTTCCTCATGTTCGACCGCCTGCCGGTCACTCCGGGCACCGCACATAGACGAAGGTGCCGTACCGCTCCGCGATGCTGGGCGTCACGAAGCTCATGACGATGACATTGTCGGTGTAGGACAGGATTTCACGATCCTGCTTATGGCCGGGCGGCGCCTCGAATCCGAGATAGGTCCGCCCGTCCGGCCCGCCCTTGAGCTTCAATTCATAGAGTTTCGCATCATCGGCGACATGCATCAGCACGCCGTCCGTCGGCCCTTTGGCGATGGTGTAGGGCTGGCGGCACTGGGACCGCGCCTCTTTCTCGGTGCGCGCCCGGTCCGCCTCGTCGCGATAGGAGGCAAGCCCCCATTTGCCGACGAGCTTTTCGGTCGGGATCGACGAGGGGTAACTCTGCTGGACGACCGGCGCAGGTGCGGGCGTCGGCGCCTCCGAGAAATAGGCGCAGCCGCCGAGTGACGTGAAAACAAGGAGAGCGCCGACCACCCGCAAGTGTGGCATGCCTGTCATCATCCGAGCCATCCCATCACCAACGCTGCGTATCCGGAACGACAGACTTCGACGTCGGCCCGTGACTGTCAAGGTCTTCGCGATCGGTGGCACCGAACCAACCGAAATCATGTACCGGATTACTTTTGAGCCCGTTTGACCGGACCACCGCGCGGTTCAGCGGCGGTGGCCCGTCCGGATTTCAGATCACGCGCTTTGGAAGCCCGCTTCCTTCCACGATTTCGGCAGAAGGAAGTCGAGGATACCGAGAGCGATGATGGCAAGGCCCGTCAACGGGAAGGCGACGATCACGACCGCCGTCGCCCCCAAAAGAGTCGCGGGCACGCGGAAGTTCTTCGGATAGAGCGGCACACCGAGGGTGCCGACCGGCCGGCGATGCCACCACATCACGACACCCGACACGGCGATGAACAGGACACCGAGACAGAGCACGACGTTGAGCACCGTATTCCAAAGTCCGAGATTGGCCTGATGCAGAGCGATGCCCACCGCCATGGCCTTGCCTGCGGCGCTGTAGTCGGCAAACCGGACATCGGCGAGGATCTTGCCGCTGTACTGGTCGATATGCACGGTCCGGTCACCGGTGGGGCTCGTCGTGTCACCGTCCATGCTGTCGGCAGAAACGGTGAAGACCCCCTCCTCCCCGCGGGGCACGTTGATCCGGAACTGTTCGTCAAAGCCGATCGAGCGCGCGAAGACGGCAACCGTGTCGACCGTCACCGGCGTGCCGACCGGAAGGCCCATGACACCGGCGTCGGACCCTGAGACCGGCAACGGCGTCTGCTCGAGCGCCCACGGCACCTCCTTGAGGCTGCCATGGTTCATGCTCGCATGGGTCTTGTCGGAAACGGGCACGTTGTCCCACTTTTCGGCCGGGAACGTGCTCCAGGCCTGGACGATCTTCGACCCCCAGACGCCGGTCCAGGCGAGGCCGGAGATGAAGAAGAACAGCAGCGCGATCGACATGTAGAAGCCGACGGAGGCATGCAGATCCCGCCACGCACTGCGACCCGGTGACAGGCGCAACGGCAGCAACGCCCTGCCGAGCGTGCGGGCATTGCGCGGCCACCAAAGATAGAGGCCTGTAAGGACGAGGATCACGCCGAGGCCGGCAGCGACCTCGAGGATCCGATCCCCTGTGTCTCCGAGCATCAGCGTGCCATGGATCGTGCTCGCCCAGTAGAACCAGGTATCGTCCTTGACGACGCTGCCGATGACACGGGCGCCGTTGGGGTCGACGGATACGACATGGTCCAGATCGTTGGCGGTGACCACGACCTGGGTCGCACGGTCGGGAGCGGCTGGAATGACGATCATCTTGGTGGCACCGCCGGGGATGGCGGCCTGTGCGGCGGCTACCTGAGACGCCAGGCTGGCCCGCTCGCCGCCAGCGGCGACGCTGTGTTTGGGGCCGAGAAAACTCTCGATCGAGTTTCCATAGACCATGATCAGCCCGGTGACGGCCAGAACGATCAGGAACGGCACGACAAGCATGCCGGCATAGAAATGCCAGCGCCAGATGGCCCGGTACAGCCGGGTGCTGGTCGCAGCGGCTGGCTGCGACGATGATGACATGGACATGAAATCCTCAGGGCGTGGATGGGTGTCAGCCGCGCGGCCCACGGCCGGCGGCACGGTCAAACGGTCAGATCAACCGAGAGGCCGGCGGCCCACGCGGCCGATATGCCACCATCCAGGCGCGGTACGGCTGGTCAGCCTCCGCCACACCCCACGCGATCGAAGTCGAAAGGGGCTTCCGATCGACGAGAACCGGCACGGTCGCGGCGCCTGCGCACGCAGCACAGGTTGCGCATCCGAGCGTGCAGAGAAGGCAACCGGCGGGATCATGGTGATCCCGTGTCGGATCGGTGCCGGCTGGCGCGGCGCCATCCGATGGCGCGCACAGCGAGAGGGCGAGTTCGCGATCGATCGCGACTGTCGGCGCGCCGTCGGCAGGACGCACCAGACCCATGAGCGCAGGCGCGAGCAGGAGCACGACCATCCATCGGATGATCCAAGCCTGTCCGCGCAGCCTCGAGAGCAACCCTTCCCCCATGCAACCGGAATAGCATGATTCGACGAAAAGGTGATTAAATGCGCCCGGCGGCAAAAAGACCCGCATAGCGTGCACGCAGCACGTTCTTCTGCACCTTGCCCATGGCATTGCGCGGCAGTTCCGGCACGAAGCGCACCGCCTTTGGCAGCTTGAAACGCGCGAGCCGCGTCTCGATCTGCCGCAGCACGGCGGCTTCGTCGAGCGTGGTATCGGCCACGGCGACCACCACGGCGACGACGGCCTCGCCGAAATCGGGATGGGGCACGCCGATCACCGCCGTCTCGACGACGCCCGCCAGCGCATCGATTTCACCTTCAACCTCTTTCGGATAGACGTTCAGCCCGCCGGTGATGATCAGATCCTTGCCGCGCCCGACGATCGACACGTAGCCGGCGGCATCGATCCGGCCGAGATCGCCGGTGATGAAGTAGCCATCGGCGCGAAACTCCTGTGCGGTCTTCTCCGGCATCCGCCAATAGCCGGCAAAGACGTTCGGGCCACGCACCTCGATCATGCCGATCTCGCCGGTCGGCAGGATGCGCCCGCTCTCGGGCTCGGTGACCCGGACCGACACGCCCGGCAGTGGTAGGCCGACCGTTCCCGCGATCCGCTCGCCCTCGTAGGGGTTCGAGGTGTTCATGTTCGTCTCGGTCATGCCGTAGCGCTCAAGAATGGCGTGGCCGGTGCGGGCCCGGAAAGCCGCATGGGTTTCGGCAAGGAGCGGCGCCGAACCGGAGACGAACAGGCGCATATGCGCGGTCGCCTCGCGCGTCAGGCCCGGATGCTGGAGGAGGCGCGTGTAGAAGGTGGGCACGCCCATCATCGTCGTCACCGATGGCAGGAGACGCAGCGCCTCGTCGGGATCGAATTTCGGGCGGAACAGCATGGTGCCCCCGGACAGGAGCAGCGTATTGGTGGCCGTGAACAGCCCATGGGTGTGATAGACCGGCAGGGCATGAAGCAGCGTATCGGCAGCGGTGAACCGCCAGGTTTCGACGAGCGTCAGCGCGTTCGAGGCGAGGTTGCCATGGCTCAGCATGGCCCCCTTGGAGCGGCCGGTGGTGCCCGAGGTGTAGAGGATCGCGACGAGATCGTCCCAGCCGAGCGGCGGGCCGACGAAATCCGCCTGCGCGCTCGCGCTTGCCTCCATCAGAGTGCCATCGCCCGACACGCCCAGAGTATGAACGACCGGAATGCGATGGCGCGTCGCGAGGTCTTGAAGCGCGGCGGCCTTTTCCGGCGCCGCGACGACGACGCGCGGCTCGGCATCGCCGAGAAAATAGTCGACCTCGGTGGCGGTGTAGGCCGTGTTGAGCGGCAGGAAGGCCGCGCCGCAGCGGGCACAGGCGAGAAACAGCGCGATGAACTCCGGGCTCTTTTCGGCCTGCACCGCGACGCGGTCACCCTTCGTGACGCCGGCAGCGACGAGGGCGGAGGCGAGGCGCCCCGACAGGGCCCACAGCGACGCGAAACTGAAATCGCGGCCGTCGGCATTGCGCAGAAAGATCTTCGACGGTTCCGCCATCCGCGCCTTCACGAGCGCCGGCAGGCTGGTGACGGCGGTGTCGATGTCGTCGGTCCATGGCCGCATGGCTGGTTCCGTGCCTTGATTGATCCCCCGTCGCGGTAGCCTGCGCGATCGCGACAGGCAAGACAATCGCGCCGACCGACGGGACCCTATCGCTCGAGACGAACCGTCGTATCGGCCAGATTGATCCGAAGATGCAGCGTTTCGCCGAGGATCCTTTCACCGTTCTCGCCGATCGTACTGGTCGCGAGTTCGACCAGAAGGCCGCGTGCCGGATCGTAGCTGCGACGGGCCGTGGTCACATCGACAGCGCCGAGACCGATGACGGCAAAGCATTGTGACCCGCCAAGCGGGTCGTCCTTGTCCGGCAGCACGACGGCAAGACCGGCTGAACAGCAGGCCGGCTCGATCGTGTCGACATTGTAGAGGATGACCTTGCCCTCATAGAGCGCGATCTGGTTGGAGGCGACCGGCTGCACGAGCGTGGTAAGGCCGATGCCGGCCTCGTCACAGGGCCGCAGCTCGGCATCGCTCAGGGCCGGCGAGGAGAGGCCGAGAATGAGTGGAACGACAAGAAAAGCACGCTGCATCGAAAGCTCCCGATCGGCGACCTGGCGGATCGACATCCCACGCGCGCCGCCGTGCCGGCTTCGTCCGGACGCGGGCGGAAAGAGCAACGGACGCTGCCATAAGAGGTCCGCCGTCGCGCCTGTTCAAGGTTCGTGTGACGACGGTCAAAGTCGTTTGCGGTGGACCCGCTTGGACGGTTCGACGGCGCCGCGCGTGATCTTGTTGTCGCGCAGGAAAGTCCGCAGCACCGAACCGTCCGGCATGTCCGGCGTCGCTGCGGCGAGCCATCCGCGCGCCTGGATCAAATGCGGAATGTGGTCAGCCGGCATCGGCCGTGCCAGGTGGTACCCCTGCAGCGTGTCGCAGCCGAGATCGCGCAGGATCGCCGCGTGGCTCTCCGTCTCGACCCCCTCTGCGCAGATCGCGATCCCCTGCGACTTGCCGATCTCGATGATCGAGCGGACGAGATGGCGCTGTCGCTCGCTGGCGACGATCGGGCGGACGAGCTGACGGTCGATTTTCAGACGGTGCGGCTTGATGCGCAGAAGACTGGCGATCGACGCATGTCCGGTGCCGAAATCATCGATCTCGATCTTGAAGCCGAGTGACTTCAGACCATCGATCGTCGTCGACAAGGCGACGCTGTCATCGTCGAGGAACATGGATTCGAGGAGTTCGAACGAGACGCGCGACGGATCGATCGGCAGACGCGACAGCGACCCGATCAACGCTTCGTCCCCCAGACGTCGCGCCGAGACGTTGACCGACACGCGCGGGATCCGGATGCCGAGCGCGTCCCACGTCGCGATCGCCTCCGCGGCCCGCTCGAGCACGCAGCGGTCGATGGCGGACATCGCGTTGATGTCGACGGCAACGTCGAGGAACTCACCCGGCAGCAACAGGCCGCGCTCGGGATGGTTCCAGCGCACCAGCGCCTCAAGCCCGACGATGTCGAGCGTCGTCGCGTCGAACTGGAGCTGGTACCAGGGCTCGAACTCGCGCCGCTCGAGCCCCTTCAGAATGTCGTCGGCGCATTGCTTCTTCGACACGATCTCGTCGTGCAGGCTGTCGGTGAAACGACAGGCGCAGTTCCGGCCGGCGCGCTTGGCGCGGTAGAGCGCGATGTCGGCATTGATCAGGAGCTGGCGCGCGCCGACGCCGGGCCGCGGCTCGGCGATCCCGATGCTGACCCCGCTGCGGCACTCCTGCCCGTTCCACTCCATCGGCCGCGCCGCATCCGCGATGATCCGGTCAACGATCGCCTGGAGCGCCGCCGGTTCGGGTGCCGGCGCGATCAGGACGACGAATTCGTCGCCACCAATTCGCGCAACGATGTCGTGGAAGCCGACATTGCGGCGCAGGAGGGCCGCGACATGGACGAGCAGAGCGTCGCCCGCCGCATGCCCCTTGGTGTCGTTGATGTGTTTGAACCGGTCGAGATCGATATGGAGCAGAACGAGGTTCGTGTCGCCCTTCTCGACGAAGGCTGCGAGCGCGTTATCGAGATACCGGCGGTTCGGCAGACCCGTCAGCGAATCGTGCAGGGAGGCGTGCTCCATCCGCCGATGGGCGGCCTCGAGGTCGCGGCTGCGCGCCTCGGCGAGCTGCTTGGCATTCCGCAAGGCGTCCGCCTGCTCAAGGTCCTGGGTGACGTCCCAGTTGACGCCGATGATCTTCTCGCCGACGCCCGCCACCGTGACGATGGCCGCGCGGCACCGTACGTGACGGATGACGCCGTTCGGCAGTTGAATCCGGTAGTCGCAGGCATAACCCCGATCGGTCGCGAGCCCCTCGGCGCAGATCTCGAATGTCCGGGCACGATCCTCCGGATGGACGATGTTCTCCCAGGTTCCCGGCGGCACCGCGGTCGCGCGTGGCGGCAGGCCGAAGAGCTCGGCGGTCCGCGCGTCCCAGAGCGCCTCACCGGACGTGAGGTCGGTTTCCCAAACGCCCACCGTCGAGGTCGAAAGCGCCATTTCGAGGCGACGCGACAGGGCTTCGAACTCGAGTTCGCGGCTTTTCAGATCCGACACGCCGGTATCCGTGCCGATGAAGCGCGTCGGTCGGCCGGCACTGTCGTGCGACACCGGCTTGCCGCGGCGCAGGATCCAGATCCAGCCGCCCGCCTCGTGGCGCTCGCGATACTCGAGCGAGACCTGCTCCACGTCGCCCGTGAGCGACCGTTGCAGGTCCAGCGCCACGCGATCGCGATCGTCCGGATGGACCCGTGCGAGCCATTGCTCGTCATTGGCCGGCAGCGGATCCTCCGGCCCGAGCCCCCGCATCGCGCGCCAGGTCGCGGAGTAATAGCGCTCACCGGTCACAAGATCATGGTCCCAGACACCCTGCTCGGCGCTGTCGACAGCGATCTTCCAGCGCAATTCGCTGCGCTCGAGTTCGCCCAGCGCCGCCTCGCTGTTCCTGAGCGCGGTGACGTCCGTGTCGGTGCCGACGATGCGCAACGGCTTGCCGTCGCCCAGGCCTTCCATCGTGCGACCGCGCGCCTGAAGCCAGATCCAGTGGCCGTCGCGGTGACGCTCACGATACTCGAAGGTGACGTCGGTCAGTTCACCGGCATATTGGCGCGCCGTCGCAACGCGGACCATCTCGCGGTCGTCCGGATGGACATTGTCGAGCCAGTCATCCCCGTTCGAGACGTAGTCCTCCGTCTCGGGAATCCCGCGCATACGCTTCCAAGCGGGCGAGAAGTACCAGACGCCGGTTGCGCCATTATAGTCCCACACCCCCTGCCCGGTCGCATCGAGCGCGTAGGTGAGATGGTCGAGTTCCTTGGCGGCCGCCGTGATCTGATGGCGCTGGCTTTCGATCGAGGTAACGGAAACGATCAGGTCGCCGTCATCTCCCGCGCTGATCGGCGACACGGACGCCGCGACCCATGTCCGGCCGCCATCGGCGCGGAGGAGCAGGCATTCCACCGGCCGGGCGGCCGTAGCCGAGCGCAGGCAGGCGAGGATGTCGGCGTTCGACTGCGCGACGTCTTCCGATGAGCGAATGATCGCCGCGAGATCACGCGGCATGGGATCGGTCGGACCAAGACCCAGACAGTGACGCGCGCCCCCGGCGATCGCCCGACATTCGCCCGACGAAGACACGATGATCAGCCCCAGATCGCTGGCGGCCAAAAAGTCGATCATCGGGGCGGCATTGGCCAGCACGGGTTTCATGCGCGGCCGAAACGGCCGGCGGCTGTTCGCGCGAGGGAAACGGGTTCAGCGAAGGACAACACGCAACACCATCCTTGAGACGCAGGACCAACCGGTACTCGACACAGATCCGCGCAACCATAAGGGGCAGCGGTCTACTTTCGGTTAAAGATCCTGATTGACCGGAAATCGATTTATGTGGGCCAAAAGCACCGGCAAACACACCGGTTCGTCAGTCGCCACGACCGCGTTGCGCGGCGCATGTCAGAAGCTGTCGCCGCAACCAGACCGTGCGACCGTCCTTGTCATTTCGACGGTGCCAAAATACCGAAACCGGAAAGTGCCGCACATCGATCGGCGGCGTGGCCGTGACGAGGCCGAATCCGGAGGCGAAAGCGAGCGCGACGCGCGCAGGTAGTGTCACGAGCGTCGCGGAGGCGGCAACCGCCGCGAGAGCCGGCAGGAAGGCCGGCAGACCCAGCACGACACGCCGCCGCCGCCCCATAGCCTCGAGCCGGTCGTCGACGACGCCGCGCATGTCGCCACCCGGCGCGATCAGCACATGGTCTGAGGCGCAATAGCGGTCGAGATCGAGCCGCGGCGCGTCCGGCAGGACGCTCGGCCGCCCGGCGACGAGAAAGCTCTCCTCATAGAGTTTTTCCGAAAGGATCGTGTCCGGCCGGTCCCAGATGAAGCCGAGCGCAAGGTCCACCCGGCCTTCGATGAGGGCCTCGATGGCCGCGCCGCGCCCAAGCGGCAGGACGGACAGCCGCAGGTTCGGCGCCTCGCGGGAGAGGTGATCGGCAAATGGCGGAACGAGCACCGACTGTTCGGCATCGAGCGCGGCGATGCGCACCACCGCCTGATCGCGCGATGGGTCGAACTCACGCGCGCCACCCAGCGCCTCGCGCAGCGCGTCGACGGCGCGGGCGACGGGCTCCTCCAGCGCAAGCGCCCGCGCGGTCGGCTCCATGCCGTGGGGCCGGCGCAGAAACAGGTCGTCGCCAAAGATGTCGCGCAGCCGACGCAGCCCCTGACTGATCGCGGACTGGGTGAGCCCGAGCTCGGCGGCCACCTCGGCCGATTTGCGGCGGCGGATCAGCCCGAGAAGGACGAGCAGCAGGGTGAGGTCGAGCCTCCTGAGTTCAGAAGAACTAATATCAGACATGAGGCGAATTCGATTTCATGACAGTCCGTCTCGACGTACCCATCTTCGTGGCCGGGAGCAAGGAGCAAACACCCCATGCGTATTGCGATCATCGGGACGGGCAATGTCGGCGGCGCGATCGCGCGCGGTCTGGCGGGCAAGGGGCACGAGGTCCGTCTCGGCGCCCGCGATCCGAAGGGCGCGGAGGTCACCGCCCTCGCGGCGGCCGTCGGCGCGTCGGTGGCGCTCCCGTCGGAGGCCGCGCGACAGGCCGACATCGTGATCCTCGCCCTGCCCTGGACGACGGCCGAAAGCGCAATCGCGGCACTCGGCGACCTCACCGGCAAGACGGTGATCGACTGCATGAACCCGCTCGGCATGGTCGGCGGCTCGCTCGGCCTGACGATCGGCCACACGACGTCGGGTGGCGAGATCGTGCAGAACCTCATCCCCGGCGCCCATGTGGTCAAGACGCTCAATCAGGTTGGCGCCGAGATCATGGCGGATGCCGGTTCCCTTCCCCATCGACCGGTGATGTTCATGGCCGGCAACGACGCCGCCGCCAAGGAGCGGGTGGCCAGCCTTCTCGCCACTCTGGGCTTTGAGGCGCTCGATGCCGGCGACCTGACCAAGGCGCGGATCCTCGAGCCTTTCGGCATGGTTTGGATCAATCAGGCGCTCATGCGTGGCAAGGGCCGGAACTGGGCCTTTGCCGCCGTGCAGCGAGCCTGAACGCAACCCCGATCAACACGAGACGCCGCGATGTCGGATCGACTTCACGCCTCCTGCCACTGCGGCAAGATCCGCCTGACGCTGCCCGCGGCCGCCGCCGGGGTCATCGCCTGCCATTGCGGCGATTGTCAGAAGATGCACGGCAATTTCAATGCCTTCCTCGCCACGCCGATCGAGGATGTGTCGGTCGAGGGTGGCGACGCCATGGTCTGGTACCCGTCATCGCAAGCCGCGCGACGAGCCTTCTGCGGCACCTGCGGCGCCCGGCTGATCAAGGAATTGACGGCGGCACGGCGCTGGCTCGTCTCCGCCGGTCTCATCGACGGCCCAACCGGCAAGCGCATCATCAAGAACCTTTGGGAACAGTCCAAACCCGACTGGTACGACCTGCCCGGCTGATCCAACCGGCACCCGACACAAACGACACCCTCACCTTCCGCGTGCGCAACAGGCGCGCGCCGATCCCGATCGTTCAAACCAAGGAGCCCAGAAATGACCGCCGCCATCGACGTCCACGGCAAGAAGAAGATCCTGATGATCGCCGCCAATGCCGGCACATCACCCACGACCGGCTGGCCGATCGGCTTCTGGTGGGCCGAGCTCACCCACCCCTATTGGGCATTCGTCGAAGCCGGCTACGAGGTCGACATCGTCTCGCCGAAAGGCGGAGACCTCGTCGCCGACGAGTATTCCGATCCCGAGGATTCGAGCGGGTATTCTGCCCACGACATCCTGTCGCTCGGCTTCAAAAAATCCGCGACCCATGCGGCATTGCTGAGGGGCACGCGCTCCATCGCAGACGTCGACCCGACCGCCTATGACGCGATCTTTGTCGCGGGTGGCCAGTCTCCGATGGTCACGATGATCGACGACACTGCCCTTCACGCCTTCGTCGCGCGCACCTATGAGGCGGGACGGATCGTCGCGATCGTCTGCCACGGCACCTGCATCCTGCTGAAGACACGGCTGTCGAACGGGGAGCTGCTGGTCAAGGGCAAGACCTGGACGGGTTTTGCCAACAGCGAGGAGGCTTTTGCCGACAGTTTCGTCGGCAAGCGCATCCAGCCCTTCTGGATCGAGGAGGAAGCACGCGGGATCGAGGGCACGAATTTCATCGTCAATGCGATGTTCAAGCCCTTCGCCGTCCGCGACGGCAATCTGATCACGGGCCAGCAGCAGTTTTCGGGCGCGGCCGCAGCCGATCTCGTCATCGAGACGCTCGGCCGCTGACCTGAGCGAGAACGTCGGAGCGCCGCGATGAGCAGCGCTCCGACCCACCATGAGGCGATCACGCCGCCTTCAGATTGGTGACGAACGCGCCGACCTCCTGCTGCAGCGTCTGGGACTGCTCGGACAGCGTCTTCGACAGCCCCATCAGCTGCGTCGAGGCGGAGCCGGTCATTTCGGCGGCCGATCCGACGCCGGCGATATTGCCGGTGACGTCGGCGGTGCCCACGGCTGCCTTCTGGGTGTTGACGGCGATCTCGGCGGTCGCGGCCTCCTGCTGCTCGACGGCGCCCGCGATGGCGGTTGCCGACTGGCGGACCGTTCCGATGGTCGAGACGATGCGCGAGATCGAATCGACCGCCGTGCTCGTCGCCGACTGGATCTCGCCGATCTTGCGGCCGATCTCGTCCGTCGCCTTGGCGGTCTGATTGGCGAGTTCCTTGACTTCCGCCGCGACGACCGCAAAGCCGCGCCCTGCCTCGCCGGCCCGCGCCGCCTCGATCGTGGCGTTGAGCGCGAGCAGGTTCGTCTGTGCGGCGATGTTGGAGATCAGTTCGACGACCTCGCCGATCTGGCGGGCCGATTCGGCAAGCGCCTGCACGTTCTTCGCGGAAGCTTCAGCCTCCTTTGCGGCCGCCTGGGACACTTCGGCAGACTGCGACACCTGCTTGGAGATCTCGCGGATCGACGCGGAAAGTTCCTCGGTTCCAGCGGCGACCGTCTGGACATTGGCGGAGGCTTCTTCGGCCGCGCCGGCGACGACCTGGGCCTGGCGCGTGGTCTCCTCCGCCGTGGCCGACAGATTGCTCGCCGCATCGGCGACCTCGTTCGACGAGCGCGCGAAGCCGGCCGACAATTCCTCCATCCGGGCGACGAACTGCTCGGCGAGCTCCGCCCGGCGACGCACCGTCTCCGCCTCGGCGGCCTTGGCAGCCTCCTGGGTGACGCGCGCCTCTTCGGCGGCGGCGAGGCCCAGGCGGAACGCCTCGAGGCCGGCGGCAACGGCGCCGATCTCATCCTTGCGGTTGGTCGAGGGCACGGTCAGCGCATAGTCGCCGGCCTGCATTGCCTTCATGGTCGTGAGCAGGGCGCCGAGCGGGCGCGTGACGACGCGACGAAGCAGGAAGACGGCGACGGCAAGAATGGTGACCACGAGGCCTGCCACCGTTGCGATCGACACCTGGACGGAGAGCATGGTCGCCTTCGTGTTCTCGACGGATTTGTTGACACTTGTCTGCACGAGTTCGTCAGTCTCGGCGACGAGGCTGTTGCGCAGGTCATCGAGTAGAGGACGGCAGCCGGACCCCATGACTCTCAGCGCCTCAACGTGATCTTCGGCCTTCGTCGATTGCGAAAGCCGTACGACCTGGCCACAGTCGCCACGCATCGCAGCATTGTAGCGCTTGATGAGATCTTCGGCGAACGGGCCCAACTCGGCAGACGACTGGCGCGCGGTCTGGATGAACTTTCGGAACGCACCATCCGCAGTCTCGCGCTGCTTCATGGCCGCTTTATTGTCGGCCTCCGACGACGCCGCCGCATTCCAGTACATCGACGTTGCCATGTCCGACAAAGCGCGGTTGGCACGTGCGAGATTGAGGCTGGCCGCAGCATCCTGCTCAAGGAGATCACTATACGAGGTGTCAATCTGGAACATCTGCTGAGATGTGTGGACGATCGATCCGAGCGCACCCAAGCCAAGCAGGCACAGCAGTGATCCGACCTTGGTCATGAGCGACCAGTTGACGAATGACAGTCTCATGGTTTCTCCACTTCACACGACGAGACGCGCAAAACCGCACATCATCCCGGGCTTTGCTGACGTCGCTTGGCGTTTGATTAGAAGAAACACGTAGCTCTTAACGGAGACCTAAGGGTACGTGATCAGTCGGACAAAACTGAAAGACACCAGGTGATGTAAGAGATGATGCAGAGAATGCATCAGTATCGATAGACACGGCACATGCCATGGACCTGCGAGTTTTTACCTGGAGAGAAGCCAGTCACTGACCAGTCGGGACATCGAGAATATTTTACAAACATGTCGTGGGAAACTTGAGTTCCGTTGGAGGCTGCTGTGCGCACTGGACATGGCGGCGCGGATGGCGGGATGCATCATCGGTTCGGCGGTTGACAGGTCGGATCTCGCGTCGCACATGCGGAACGACGCCTTCAGGTCCGGCCAGGACATCGACAACTTCGAAAAGGTGACGGGCGGTGGCGCTCTCAGGCGTGGAAGCCAAGGGTAGACGGGTGACGGCGCGGCAGGTCGCAAACCGCGCCGGCGTCTCGATCTCGGCCGTCTCTCGCGCCTTCACGCCGGGCGCGAGCGTCTCGCCGGACATGCGCCGGATCGTCATGGAGGCCGCCGAGGCGCTCGGCTACCAGCCCAATCTCATGGCGCGCAGCCTGATGACCGGCCGCACCGACCTCATCGGCCTCGTGTCGAACAATTTCGACAATCCGGCCTTCATGGAGATTTTCGATCTCTTCACCCGCAGGCTCCAGGACCACGGCCTGAAACCGCTGCTCGTCAATCTGTCCGGTCGTTCGGATCCGGAGCAGGCGGTCGCGATGCTGCAGCAATACAATGTCGACGGCGTCATCGTCGCCTCCTCGACCGTTTCGCCGGCCTTCATCGAGGGCTGCGTCGCAGCGGGTATCCCGGTGGTGCACGCCTTCGGCAAGCCGGCAGTCGACACCCCGGTGCAGATCGTGGCGGCGGACAATGTCCAGGGCGGGCGCCTCGCGGCACGGACGCTTCTCGATCACGGCTATCGCCAGGTCGCCTTTCTCGGCGGCCCGCATTCGGCGACATCGACGATCGACCGGTTGAACGGCTTTCGCGAGGGGCTTGGCGCCGCGCACACCACCCCCGTCTCAGAGGTCTTCGCTGACAGCTACGCCCATGACGAGGGGCGCCGCTTGATGCGCGGCCTTCTGGCCGGCGGCGGTATCGACGCAGTCTTCTGCGGCGACGACATCCTGGCGATCGGCGCGATGGACGCCTGCCGCGAGGCGGGGCGGCCAGTGCCCGACGCGATGGGCGTCCTCGGGTTCAACGACATAGCGATGGCGTCCTGGGCGGCCTATGACCTGTCGACCATCCGCCAGCCGATCGCCGCGATCATCGTCGCGGCGGTTGAACAGGCGATCACACGGACGGCAGAGCCCGACACTCGCCCGGAAACAAAAAGCTTTCCGTGCGAAATCATCCTGCGGGGGACGCTGCGTCGGGTCTAGCTAGCCGCGCAGGCTCGGCGGTCGTGCATCCGTCCAGGAACCATGGGCGCGGGCCGAGTCGACGCAGGACCGGATCGCCGCGATCGAACGAAGCCCATCCGTCGCCATCGGCACATGGAGTGCCTGCGGATCCGGCGCCGCTCCCGTCCGCTTTGCCAAGATCAGATCGGCGAGATCGAGATAGATGTTGGCGAAGGCGACCAGCATGCCCTCGGAATGACCAGTGGCGATGCGCGTCGCCCGGTCCGCATCCTCCGACAGCCCGCCCATGCCGCGCTCGATCGTCTCGGTGCGGCCGTTGACCGGTGTCCATTGCAGCTGGTCCGGCCATTGCTGCGCCCAGCGCAGCCCGCCCTTCTCGCCGAAGACGCGGATGTTGAAGCCGTGAAAACTGCCGACGGCGACGGAACTCGTCCACAGCCGCACCGTGGTGCCGCCGTCCATGCGGACATTGACCATCGCATCGTCCTCAAGCTGCCGGCTCTCGATCGCCGAGATGAAATCGGCGGACAGTTCGCGCGCGTTCTGGCCGAGCACGAAGCTCGCCATGTGCAGCGCATGGATGCCGCAATCGGCGAACTGGCCCGAAATGCCGGCCTGCGCCGGGTCGTAGCGCCAGCGCATGCGCGGATTGTCGGCATCGGCGGCATCCGCATGGAAGCCGTGCGAGAATTCGACGACGATCAGACGGATCTTGCCAAGATCCCCGCGCGCGATCATCGCCCGCATGTGGCGCACGAGCGCGTAGCCGGTGTAGCCGTAGTTCACGGCACAGATCGCGCCGGTGCGCTTCGAGGTCGCGACGATGTCCTCCGCCTCATCGACCGTGACCGTCATCGGCTTCTCGCACAGGACGTGGATGCCGGCCTCGAGAAAGGCCTTGGTGATCGGGTAATGCGTCGCGTTCGGCGTCGCCACCGTGACGAGATCGAGCCGGTCGCTGCGATCTCGCTCACCGGCGAGCATCTCGCGCCAGTCGCCATAGGCGCGCTCCGGCGCGATGCCGAGACGCTGTGCGAAATCACGGCCGCGCGCAGGATCGGCGTCGAGCGCGCCGGCCTGGAGGTCGAACCGCGCGTCGAGCGCGGAGGCGATGCGGTGCACCGGTCCGATCTGGCTGCCTTCGCCGCCACCGATGAGACCCCAGGCGAGACGTGCCATGTATGGCTCCAGTTCCTAGAAACCGATTGAACGCAGATAGTCGCGGTTTGCCCGCGCATCGTCGACCGGGCTCGTCGGCCCGGTCGGATCGCAGTCCTGCTCGACCGTGCACCAGCCGTCATAGCCGGTTTCGAGCAACAGGGAGCGGACCGCGTGGAAATCGGTCATGCCCTTGCCGAGATTGCAGAAAATGCCCTGCCCACAGGCCTTGTAGAAGTCGGTCCGCTTGGCGACGACATCCGCTTTCACCGCCGGATCGATATCCTTGAAATGGACGTAGACAAGGCGCTCGCGGTGCCGCCGCATGAAGGCGACGGGGTCGAAGCCGGCGTAGTGGGTGTGACCCGTGTCGAGGCACAAACCGAGAAGCGCAGGCTCGATCTCGGCGAAGAGCCGCTCGACATCCGCTTCGAAATCCATGAAGCCCGCCGCGTGCGGGTGCAGCGAGACGGTGAGGCCGAATTCCTCGCTGCCCATCCGGGCGATGTCGCGGAACCGGGCGGCGAACCCGCGCCATTCATCGGCGCCCATCACCTCGGCCTCGGCGGGACGACCGGCCGTCGGGGCGCGGCGCGGCGAGATCGAATCGATCAGAACGAGATGGCGGGCGCCGTGGGCGACGAGCGAAACGCAGGTCCGCCGCGCCGCATCCTGCACCTCGGCCCATTTCGCGGCGTCATGGAACGGCCGGAAGACGACGCCCCCGATGAGTTCGAGCCCCCGCGCCGCGAGTGCGTCGCCCAGAACCGCCGGATCCTCCGGCATGAAGCCGATCGGCCCGAGTTCGATGCCGTCATAGCCGGCCGCCTTGCACTCATCGAGCACGCGCTGCCAGGACGGATTGCGCGGATCATCCGCAAACTCGACGCCCCAGGAACAGGGCGCATTGCCGATCTTGATGGTCATGAAAGCCTCTCAGACTTGTGCGACGTCGACCCAGCGGCGCAGCTCGTTCGACTGCCATCCCGCCTCGATGATCTGGTTCACCAGCATCCCGTCGCGAAAATCGGGCCAGCGCGGCGTTCCCGCGTGGATCGCCTCGAGAAAATCGCGCGCCTCGATGATGATCTGGTCCTGATAGCCCGTTCCGTGTCCGGGGCCGAGGCAGAAGGCGCGGTAATCGGGATGCAGGGGCCCCGCCAGGATCTTCGCAAAGCCGCGCCGGTCCTCCGGTCCCTCGGCCTTGTAGAGCCAGAGCGCGTTCTGATCCTCCTGATCGAAGCGGATCGAGCCCTTGGTGCCGTAGATCTCATAGGCGTAGCCCATCTTCCGGCCGGTCGCGATGCGGCTCACGAAAAGCTGGCCCATCGCGCCCGACGCGAAGCGGCACAGGATCGCGCTCTGATCGTCATTGGTGACGGCGATCCCGCCGCGCGTCGCGTGGATCGTGGCGATGTCGGCGACGAGAGAGGTGATCGGCCCGGCAAGGGCGAGCGCCGCATTGATGATGTGCGGCGCGAGGTCGCCCATATTGCCGTTCGCACGACCCCGGGTGCGCCAGTCGCCCGGCAATGAGGCGTCGGCGAGGAAGTCCTCGGTGTGTTCGGCCCGCAGAAAGGTGATGTCGCCGATCTCGCCGCGCGCGATGATCTGCCGGGCGAGCTGGGAGGCCGGCGTGCGGATATAGTTGAAGCCGACCATGTGCACGCAGCCGCTCTTCTCGGCCGCCTCGACCATGGACCGGCTTTCCTCAAGCCCGACGCCAAGCGGTTTCTCGCAGAAGACATGCTTGCCGCGCGCAAAGGCCGAGAGCGCGATCGCGTGGTGGGTCTCCTGCGGGCTTGCGATCACCACGGCCTCGACCGCGGGATCATCGACGAGCACGCGCCAGTCATGGGTCGAGCGCTTGAAGCCGAACTGGCGCGCCTTGTCGGCGGCGCCCGCGGCGGTCGTGGTGCAGATCATTTCGAGCGAGGGACGCAGCGCAGTGTCGAACACGGCGCCGACGGCCGCCATGGCGACGGCATGCGCCTTGCCCATATAGCCGCCGCCGATGATGCCGACCCCGATCTGAGCCACGCGATGGTTCCTTGCAAGCGCTTGCAAATGAAATAGACACGACCTAGTCTGCGCCGTCAAGTCTGACGGAGACCGCGATGTCCCACCCGCCCCGCACGATCCGCCTCACCACGGCGCAGGCGCTGGTCCGCCACCTCGCCAATCAGTACATCGAGATCGACGGCGTGCGACAGCGGCTGTGTGGCGGCGGCTTCGGCATTTTCGGCCATGGCAACGTCATCTGTCTCGGCGAGGCGCTGCAGACCTACCGGCGCGAACTGCCGCTGTGGCGTGGGCAGAACGAACAGTCGATGGCGCTTGCGGCCGTCGCCTACGCCAAGCAGAAGCTGCGCCGGCGCTTCATGTTCGCGACCGCTTCCGCCGGCCCCGGCACCACCAACATGGTGACGGCGGCCGCCGTCGCTCATACCAACCGCCTGCCGGTCCTCTTCCTGTGCGGCGATACCTACGCCACGCGCCTTCCCGATCCGGTTCTGCAGCAGGTCGAACATTTCGGCGACCCGACCCTGACCGTCAACGACGCCTTCAAATCGGTGACGCGCTACTGGGACCGCATCATGCATCCGGCGCAGCTCATCCAGTCGCTGCCGCGCGCCATCGACACCATGCTCGATCCCGCCGATTGCGGCCCGACCTTCCTGGGCCTGCCGCAGGACGTGCAGGGCTGGAGCTATGACTTTCCCGAGAGTTTCTTCGCCGAGCGCGTCCATCACATCCGCCGCCAGGCCCCTGACCCGACCGAGATCGCGGCCGCGGCAGGCCAGCTCGCAGCAGCCGCGCGCCCCCTGATCATCGCCGGAGGCGGTGTGCAGTATTCGGGCGCCACGGATGAGCTTCTGCGTTTTGCCGAGCGGCATGGCATCCCGATCGTCGAGACGATCGCGGGACGCGCCAATCTGGTGCACGGCCACCCCCTCAACATCGGCCCGATCGGTGTCACAGGGTCGAACTCGGCCAACGCGATCGCGGCCGAGGCCGACTGCATCCTTGCCGTCGGAACGCGGCTGCAGGACTTCACGACCGGCTCCTGGACGGCTTTCGCGCAGGATGCCGGGATCATCGCGCTCAATGTCGGACGGCATGACGCGACCAAGCATCGCTCGATGCCGGTGGTCGGTGACGCCCTTCTCGGACTGACCGCCCTGTCGCAGGCGCTGGGCGCTTTCCGCGCGCCGGTATCCTGGGCCGGCCGGGCCGATGCGGAGCGCCGCGACTGGGACCGCTATGTCGATGCGAACATCGCCGTGACGACACCCGCCGGAACCAACCGCCCAGCCTCCTATGCGCAGGTGATCGGGGCGGTGAACGCCCTGTGCCATCCGCGCGACCGGGTCGTCGCTGCCGCCGGCGGGCTCCCGGCCGAGGTCGCGGCGAACTGGCGCACGCTGTCGACCGGAACCGTCGACATCGAGTTCGGCTATTCCTGCATGGGCTACGAGATCGCGGGCGGCTGGGGCGCGCGCATCGCCCAGATGGAGACAGAGCCCGAGCGCGAGACGATCGTTTTCACCGGCGACGGTTCCTATCTGATGATGAACTCGGACGTTTATTCCTCCGTCCTCTCCGGCCGGAAGCTCATCATCATCGTCTGCGACAATGGCGGCTTCGCCGTCATCAACAAGCTGCAGACCAATACGGGCAATGTGCCCTTCAACAATCTCATCGCCGACTGCAATCTCGAGACCGCGCCCTTCGCGGTCGATTTCGCGGCCCATGCTCGGGCCATGGGCGCGGGGGCAGAGCATGTCCGGTCCGTCGCCGACCTGAAGGACGCTTTCGGGCGGGCAAAGCAGTCGCCGCGCACCTATGTGATCAGCATCAATGTCGACGCCCATGAGGGCTGGACGACGGAAGGCCATACCTGGTGGGAGATCGGCACGCCCTCGGTCTCCGATCGTCCCGAGGTGCTGCGCAGCCATGAGGCCGTCGAAGCGGGCCGCGCCCGCCAGCGGGCCGGGGTCTGACCGATGCGTGAGCGCATGCGCACCAAAAGGTTCCTCGTGATCGGACGGGCCGGGCTCGACCTCTACGCCGACCCGCCGGGCACCCGCATCGAGGACGCGATGAGCTTCACGGCCGCACTCGGCGGCTCTGCCGGCAACATCGCTGTCGCGATCGCACGCCAGGGCGGCCACTGCGCCCTGTTCACGGCGGTGTCGGATGATGCCGTCGGCCGCTACACGGCTAAGGCGCTGACCGACTACGGCATCGCGACCCATCTCCTGAAACGCGTCGGCGGTGAGGCACGCAATTCGCTCGCCGTCGTCGAGACACGCGCCGAGAACTGCCAGTCGGTGATCTACCGAAACGGCGCCGCCGACTTTGAGGTGACGCCCGAGGACGCGGACGCGATCGACTACACAGCCTTCACCGCCGTCATCGCGACCGGCACGTCGCTGGCGCGCGAACCGTCACGCAGCGCGACCTTCAAGGCGCTTGCCTGCGCCCGTGCGTCCGGCCTCGTGCTGATCCTCGATGTCGACTACCGGCGCTACTCCTGGCCCTCGACCGCCGAGGCGCGCCAGATCTGCGCCGAGGCGGCGGGACTGTGCGACATCATCGTCGGCAATGACGAGGAGTTCGCCCTGCTGGCCGGTCCGGGTGACGGTCTTCGCTGCGCCGAGACGCTCGCGCGCGAACCCGGCCGCATCGTCATCTACAAGATGGGCGAGAAGGGCTGTCACACCTTCGTCGACGGGACGGCCTTCCACACACCGGTTTTTCCGGTCACGGCGCTGAAGCCGACCGGTGCCGGCGATGGGTTCCTCGGCGGCTTCATCTGTGGCCTCGCGGCCGGAGACGCCCTGCCGGGCGCGGTCCGGCGCGGCGCGGCGACGGCGGCGATCGTCGTCACACGGGTCGGCTGCGCGCCGGCCATGCCGGACGCCACCGAAGTGCAGGCCTTCCTGCGCGACAACGGGATCTGAAGGAGGGGACACCATGCACATTCCCCCGCATGACAACCGGAACAAGCCGATCATCGACGTCGACGATGCGCGTGTTCCGCTGAACTATTTCAACATCGTCAAACTCAGCCGCGGCCAGAGCTTCACCTATCAGGTGCCGGGCTACGAGACGGCGATCGTGCCGGCGACCGGGCGCGTCGATGTCGACGTCGGCGGCGAGCGCTTCGACGCGATCGGTCAGCGCGGCGTCGACGTCTGGGACGGCGAGCCCGAAGGCGTCTACGCGCCCGCCGGCGCGACCGTTTCGATCGACTGCCGGTCGGATCAGGCCGAGATCTTCATCGCCGGGGCGCGCTTCGCCGACGAGCTCACCCCGTTCGCGGTGCGGGCGGCCGACATCGACACGATCCAGTACGGCTCGGACGACACCAAGACCCATCGCAAGATCAAGCACATCCTCGGCACAAAGTATCATGGCCGCGTCGGGCGGCTGCTCGTCTCCGAACTTTTCACCGTCGGTCAGGGCGGCTGGTCGGGCTTTCCGCCGCACAAGCACGACACCGACCGTCTGCCGATCGAGACGCGCCATGACGAGACGTACAATTTCCGCTTCCGCCCCCATCACGGCTTCGGTCTTCAGCTCGTCCAGCGCGAGGACGGGAAGACCGGCGAGGCCTATCACCTGACCGACGGCTCGACCGTGATCCTCGAGAAGGGCTACCACCCCTGCGTCGCCGCGCCGGGATACGAGATGTACTATTTCACGATCCTGGGCGGCCTCAGCCAACGCTCTCTGGTGCAGTTCTTCCAGCCGACCCATGCCTATCAGGTCGAGACGATACCCGGCATCAAGGACATGATCGCCAAGTTCAAATGAGGCTCCTGCCCGCATGACCGTCGCGACGCTGAGGGACGTTCTGCTGCCCGCGATCGACGGGCGCTACGCCGTGGCCGGTCTCGTCGTGCTCGGCTGGGAGGATGCGAAGGCCTATGTCGAGGCCGCCGAAGCGCTCGGCTGCGCCGTCATCCTCCAGGCCGGTCCAGGCTGCCGACGCCACACGCCGGTGCCGATCCTCGGGCGGATGTTTCGTCACCTCGCCGAACAGGCGAGCGTGCCGGTCGTCTGCCACATCGACCACGCGACGACGCTCGATGCCTGCCGCGAAGGAATCGACCACGGTTTTTCGTCGATCATGATCGACGGCTCCATGCTGCCGGTCGCCGACAACATCGCGCTGACGCGAGCCGCCGTGGCGCTGGCGGCCGAGGCGGGCGTTTCGGTCGAGGGGGAGATCGGGGTCGTCGGCTACGATGGCGGCCTCGCCTCGGCGGCCACCTCCGCGGCGGAGGCGGCCCTGTTCGAGCGCGAGACGGGCGTTGACGCGCTCGCGATCTCGGTCGGCAATGTCCACCTCCAGACGCAGGAGACCGCCGTCATCGACCGCGAGGCGCTCACCGCCATCGAGGCGGTGACACGCGTCCCGCTCGTCCTGCATGGCGGCAGCGGGATCCCCGCCGCAACCCGGCGCATCCTCGCGCGCGAGAGCCGCGTGAAGAAGTTCAACATCGGCACCGAACTGCGTCTCGCCTTCGGCGCGGCACTGCGCCGCGCGCTCGCCGAGCAGCCCGATGAGTTCGACCGACTGAGAATCCTCGGCGCGACCATGCCGGCGTCGCGCGATGCCGCGATGGCGGTGATGGCAAACCTCGACCCCACGCGGGTCCAAACGCGAACCGACACCATCGATCCCCACGCGTCTTGACGCCCCCTGGACCGCTCTTCACAAACGATGCGATCACACACGCGCCGAGTTGAAGGCCCGCCATGCGCCTCTCCGACACCCATCGCGACATTCAGGAGATGGTCCGCCGCTTTGCCGACGCGGTGATCCGCCCCGCGGCCGACCGCCTCGATCGCGAGGAGCGGTTTCCGCAGGAGATCTACGCCCAGATGGCGGAGCTCGGGCTTTTCGGCATCACCGCGCCGGCGGAGATGGGCGGCGCCGGTCTCGATGCGCGGGCCTATGCGCTCGTGATGGAGGAATTGTCGCGCGGCTATGCCTCCATCGCCGACCAGTGCGGCCTCGTCGAGCTCGCCGTGACCCTTCTCGTGCGCCACGGCAGCGAAGCCCAGCGTGACGCCTGGCTGCGGCCGATCCTGAAGGCCGAGGCGCGTGTCGCCTACTGCATCACGGAACCGGAGGCGGGGACGGATGTCGCCGGCATTCGCACCACCGCCGAGCGGACGGCGGAGGGCTGGCGGCTCGACGGTGGCAAGATCTGGATCCACAACGCGCCGGTCGCCGATGTCGGCTTCGTGCTGGCACGGACCGACAAGGCCGCGGGCAAACGCGGCATGAGCATTTTCGTGGTCGATCTGCGCCAGCCCGGCGTCGAGCGCGGTCCGAAGGAACACAAGATGGGCCAGCGCGCCTCGCAGGTCGGCGCCCTGACCTTTCGCGACGTGACGCTGCCGGCCGACGCCCTTCTCGGCGAGGAGGGGCGCGGCTTCCACATCATGATGAGTGTCCTCGACAAGGGACGTGTCGGCATCGGCGCCCTGGCGGTCGGCATCGCGCAGGCGGGCCTCGAAGCAGCCCTCGACTATGCCCAGACGCGCCAGCAGTTCGGCAAGCCCGTCATCGAGTTCCAGGGCCTGTCCTGGATGCTTGCCGACATGGCCAAGGACATCACCGCCGCGCGCCTTCTCGTGCACGATGCCGCGCGCCGCCTCGACGAGGGCGAGGAGGCGACGATGGCGTGCTCCATGGCGAAATGCTTCGCGAGCGACATGGCGGTGGCGCAGACCGCCAACGCCGTCCAGATCTTCGGCGGCAGCGGCTACATTCAGGGTTTCGAGGTCGAGCGGCTCTATCGCGATGCCAAGATTACGCAGATTTATGAGGGCACCAATCAGGTCCAGCGCTCGATCATCGCGCGAGAGCTGATCCGGCACGGTGCCCGCGCCTGACCTGACATTGCAGGCGCGCCCAGCGTGCCCGCGAGGCTGCAATCGTCACACATCAGTCCAGGGCCGACCGGCGGAGCCACTTCGGAACAAGCGCCGGTGTCTCGTCACCCAGGGAGCCACGCTCGTTGACGAACATCCTTGTACGTACAACACGGACAAAGTAAGCTTCAGACATGCCAGCGTCAGCCCCGTCGATCGCAGGCGCCACAAGGCCTCCAGCCCGAGAAGCCCGCATGCCCCCCGCCCCGGTCGCACAGTCACGAAAGCGTGCCCACTCCCGGCCGATGATGCGAGCGGTCGAAATCCGCGCGGACCACACCGCAGCGATCATCGAGACCGCCGTGCCGGCACTCGGGACCGGCGAGGTGCTGGTAAAGCCCTGCGCCTGCGGCATCTGCGGCACCGATCTCCACATCCTCCGTCACGGCTTTCCGGGGACGCGCTATCCGGTCATTCCCGGCCACGAATTCGCCGGTCACGTCGTCGCGGTGGCGTCGGGCGTGAAGGGCGTGCGGGAAGGCGATTTCGTCGCCGTCGATCCGAACGTCGTGTGCGGAAGCTGCCGATGGTGCCGGATCGGTCGGCCGAACCTCTGCGTCGCGCTGACCCCGATCGGCGTCGGCCGTAGCGGCGCGGCGGCGGAATACGTCGCGGTTCCTATGACAAACGCATTCACGGTCAGCGAGGCGCTCGGGGGCGACCTTGCGGCGCTGATCGAGCCGCTCGCCTGCGCGTTACATGCGGTCGACACCGCCCAAGGTATCAGGGACCGCTCCGTCCTGATCTTCGGAGGCGGCACCATGGGTCTGCTGATCGCGCTCGTCGCGCGTCTGAAGGGCGCCGGCGACATCACCATCGTCGATCCGGCGGCGGGCAAGCGGCAGATCGCGCAGGCCTGCGGCTTCGACCGCGCGGTCACGTCGGAGGGCCTCGGCTCAGAGCGCTTCGACGCCGTCTTCGAGGCCGCCGGTGTGCGGGCGGCGCTCGAACAGGCCGTCGATCGTGTCGAGAAAACCGGCATCCTCGTTCAGGTCGGTGTCCATGACGAGGAGGCGACGGTGCCGTTCAATCCGTTTCGCATCTATGAGCGCGAGATCCGGATCATCGGGTCGAATTCCTGCGCCGACAAATTCCCCGAAGCGGTCGACGTGATGAGCGACATCGCGGACAACGCCCGCCATCTCATCGGGCCGAGTTATGCCGTGTGGGATTTCGACGCGGCGATCCGCGGCATGGCCGCCGGAACCGCCGTCAAGACACAGCTCCGCTTCTGATCGCGGCACGCAAAGGGAGAAGACGCCATGGCGAACCGCTACTCGACGAATTACCGCATGAACCGCGTGCTGCGGCACGATCGTGCTGCGCTGATCATGCCGATCGACCACGGCCTCGTCTGGGGGCGCGTGCCGTCGCTCGAGGCTCCGGTCACGGTGATGAAGCGCTTCATCCCGGAGGACATCACCGGCTTCATGGTCTCGACCGGCATCGTCAAGCAGTCCGAAGTCGAACTGGCGCGGGCCTCGACACTCGCCCGTGTGCTGGCAATCGACGCGTTCTGGCCGACAGGGGCGCCTGACACGGGCACCGGTACGTTGGTCGCGAGTGTCGAGGACGCGGTCCGCCTCGGCGTCGATTGCGTCAAGATGCTGCTGCCGTGGAACGTCACGGATGCTGAAAAGATCCTCTATTGCAAACGCATCGGCCTCGTCGTGTCGGAGGCCTCGAAATGGCACATTCCGGTCATGGTCGAGCCGGTCTTCCTCGCCGCGCCACGCTCGAAGGAGATCATCGAGGCGGAGGTCGAAGTTGCTCGCATCGGCTATGATCTCGGCGCCGACATCATCAAGATCACGTTCCCTGGCCCGGATGCGACCGCCAAGCTCTGTGCCGAACTCGACATTCCGATCGTCGTCGCAGGCGGGCCGCTCAGCGGCGACAAGGCCTCGACCGTGAAGGACATCCGCGAGGCGATCGAGGCCGGCGCGCAGGGCGTCGTCGTCGGTCGCAAGATCTGGCAGCGCCCGCCCGAGGAGGCATCGGCGATGATCAAGGAGATCGCCGGCGTGACACGCAGCGCCTTCACGCGCCGCTGGTGAGGACAAGGCGACGATGCGGCTCGACTGCGGCATCGACATCGGGACCACGAACCTCAAGGTCGTCCTGATCGACGAGGAGGGGCGCGCCGTCTTTATGCGCTCCGTGCCGACGCCCCGCCGCTCGGACGGCGTCGGCACGGTCACGGACGCTGATACCCTGACGTCAGTACTCGAGGACATGATCATCGAGGGCTGGCGTCGCCATGGGCGCGGTGTCGCGCTGCGCAGCATCACGACGGCCGGCATCGGCGAGGACGGGATCGGCGTCGGTGCCGATCTCGCGCCGACCGGTCTCGCCATTCCCTGGTTCGATACCCGAGCGAACAGCGAGGTTCTTGCCCTTCAGGCACTTGGCGTCGATCCCCGCCGGACCGGCATAGTGATCGCCGCCGACCGGACCGTCGCCAAATGGGCCTGGCTCCGCCGCCACCGACCAAGCGAACTCGATGGAGCGGCGCACTGGATCGCGCTCACGGACTATCCGGCTGTGCGGTGGTCCGGCATCCCGTTCATGAGCCTCAGCCTCGCGCCGCGCACGGCCTGTTTCGACATTTCCAACGGGCGCTGGGAAGAGGCGCTTCTCGAGCGGGTCGGTGCTCCGACCCTCCCACCTGTGCTTCCGGCCGGCACCGCGATCGGCGGCGTGCGGAGCGGGGCGCTGATCGAAGCGGGCGCGGCGTCGCCGGCGACGATCATCGCCGTCGGCGGCCATGATCACCCTGTCGCGGCCAGTCTGTTCATGCGGCACGACCCGCTGGCGCGCGTCGATTCGCTCGGCACTGCCAATCTCCTCTACGGCGAGCGACCGGGTGGCGACGGCCGCATGGCTCCGGAAGGCATCGCGCTGTCGCTGCCGCCGGCCGGCGGCGGACGCCAGGCCTGTCTCGGTGTCATCGCCCTCGCCGCTGCCCTCGCGGACGAGAGTCGCGACGAGGCGCTGTTCCGATCCTTTCTCGCGAAAACACCCCTGCCGGGTGAACCTCCTGCCGATATGGCTGCCTTGATCGCTGGGGACGACACGGCGCCGCCGGCGCGCCGTTCACTCGAAACGATGGCAATCGAGGCGAGCATGATGCTCGACGGGATGACCGCGATGGGTGTTCGTCCAGGCGACATCTACACCAGCGGCGGTTGGACGCGGTCGCACGGCTTCGTTGCGCTTCGCGCGAGCGTTTTCGGCTGCCCGATCCATGCCGTCGCCGATCTGGAGACGACCGCGATCGGCGCCGCGGTCTTCGGGGCGATGGCGGCAGGCGCCTCGGTCAACCCGCTCCGCGCACGCGACATCACGACCATCGAGCCGGTGCCTGATTGGGCCGAGCGCTATCAGGCGCTGCGGGCCACCCACAGCGAAACGCGACGGCGGCCGGAGGGCCACGCATGATGTTGGATGCGCTCGTGCCCGGACAGATCGACCGGCGATCCCCGGAACCGTTCTACCTGCAGCTGACCCGCCTGATCGAGACGGCGATCGACGGCGGCACCTTTCGGGTCGGCGATCGATTGCCCTCCGAAACCGCGCTGTGCCGCCATTTCGATCTCGCCCGCTCGACCGTGCGTGAGACGCTGCGCGCCCTCGAACAGCGCAAACGCGTCCGATCCGTGCCCCGGCGCGGCGCCTTCGTGATCGACCCCGACCAGACCGGCTGGGTGCTGCAGGTCGCAGCCGGCTTCTTCGAGGGCGAGGTCGATCTCAACCGGCGCGAGGTGATGACCGACATCCTCGAGGCCTCCCTCGCCCCGGTACCGGACGAGCCGGCGGCAGCGTTGCATCTCGCGCGGGGCGAACTGGGATTCCGGCTGCGGCGCCTGCGCCGCCTCGACGGTCGACTGGCGCTTTATTCGATCAACTATCTCCTGCCCGAACTGGCCGACCTCGTGCGCGGCAGCAGCGCCATGCAGCCAGCCGGATCGTTGAACCGCGCACTGCGTGAAGCCGGCTACTCGATAGACGGTGCGAGGCGCATGATCGAAGCCGTCTCGGCCCCTCCCGACATCGCGCCCCTGCTCGATCTGCCGATCGGCGCGCCACTCCTCCTGATCACCTCCGTATCGTGGCGGAAGGACGGGCGGGTGTTCGACTACTACACCTCCTGGGTGCGCTCCGACGTGGTGCGCATCACCGTCGAGGCAGGCTGATCGGACCGGCCATCGACAGGCGGCGGGCGCAACGCCTCCATCAGCGCATCCATGCTCGCAAGGAGGCGCGCGCGCAAACCCGCATCTCCTGGAAAATCGGCCATCTCGAAAGCAGCCTGGTCGAGTGCGCCGAAGAGCAGCACCGACAATCCATGGGCGTCGAGCGGGCGGATCAGGCCCGCCGCGATCAGGGCCTCGACCTCGGCCCTGAAGAAGGCGAAGGCCGTCTCGCGATCGCGCGCCCTCATCTGGGCGAGACCGACGACATGGGGTCCGTCGAGGAGCAGGATCTGGCGCATGGCGGGGTCTTCTGTCGAGGAGAGATAAGCTCGCCAGATCCCCGCAAAACGCCGCCAGGGATCCGTCTCGACCGCCGCCGCCGCATCGATGCGCGCGACGAGCGCGTCCTGCCAGCCGTCATGCACGGCGATGAACAGATCGCGCTTCGACCCGAAATGATCGAAAAGCGCACCATGCGAGACGCCGGCCGCGGCCGAGATCGCCTGCGTCGCGACGGCCTCATAGCCGTGACGCTCGAAGAGATCGCGCGCGGCAGCGAGAAGGGCTGCGCGCGTCGCCTTCCGCATCTCGGCATTCTTGCCTCTGGGCTTCGGCATCGTCGCTGTCGATCTTATATTGACTGTCAGTCAGAAAAAGACTATCTCACACTCCGCCGATGCGCCAGACCGGCCATCGGCAGGCATCATTCTGGGGATCTGCGGACCAATGGTGAAGGTCCTTGTGATCATTGTCCTCGTTATCGCCTTGAGCGTCGCGGGCGTTCTGATCTGGGGCGCCTTTCTGCCATCTACCGTCTCGGCGACGCGCAGCGCGGTGCTCCGCGCATCGGTGGAGACCGTGTTCGCCCGCGTGACCGATCCGGCCGGCCAGACCACCTGGCGCACCGATGTCTCCGCCGTGACGATGGAGCCGGGCGGAACCGCCTGGACGGAGACGACCCGCGGCGGGATCGTCATCGGCTTCGAGGAAGTCACGCGCGAGGCCCCCGCGCGCTACGCCATCCGCTTCGCCTCGCCGCAGGGTTTTGACGGGGCGTGGGAGGGTGTCTTCGCGGCCGAGGGCGAGAATACGCGGGTCACCTTCACCGAAACCGTGACAACCCCGTCGCTCATCGGCCGGATCCTCGCCCGCCTTTTCGCGCCGCCAGGCGCCCATATCGACCGCTATCTGGCGGATCTCACCGTTGCCGTGGAGAAATCCTGATGCTGAAGACCAAAAACACCGAGGCAGGCAGCCCCGGAACCGGCAAGGACAAGGCCAGCATGGGCAAGACCGCCCAAGGCAAGAGCTGGCGCCAGAAATTCGACGGCGCCAAACAGCCCCACGTGGTGACGCTCGAGAGCGCCTTTGCCGGTGTGCCGGCCGGTGCTCGCCTTTTCATCGCCTCGCCGCGCCTCATCGCCGACCGTATCGCGACAATCCCGTTTGGCACCACGCGGGAGCCCTCCGATCTGCGCGCTGACCTCGCACGGGCCCACGACGCGGACGCAACCTGCCCGGTCTCGACAGGCATCTTCCTGCGCATCGTCGCCGAGGAGGCGCTCGAGCGGATCGCCGCCGGCATGCCCGTCGCCGAGGTCACGCCCTTCTGGCGAGCGATCGCGCCGGGCTCGCCGCTTGCGGCGAAGCTCAGTTGCGGCGACGATTTTCTGCGTATCCAGCGCGCGGTGGAACAGCCGACCGCGGCCTAAGCGATAGGGCACTGCCGGCGCAGCCGATGACCGACACCCCCGAACTTCGATAGGCGGTCGAACGCGCTTCCCCGGCGATCGTCTCGATCTGGCGCGAGTCCATGGCGCTCCACGCGGACCGCGATCCGAGCTTCACGCCGCGGCTCGACGGGCATGAGGTGTTCGGTCGCTTCGTGGCGGCACGACTCACGGATCCCGAGGCGGCCGTCATCGTCGCGGAGACGGTCGGCACCATCGCAACCTATGGCGTCTACATTCTGCGCACGCGACCGGATTCCTTCGAGCCGGCGATACACGACCTGATCACCGATCTCGACGTTGCTGCAAGCCATTGCCGGCATGGGCTCGGCGAACACATCCTAGGTGCCCTGTGCGACTGGCTTCAAGCGCGGGGCATCTACCGGATAGAGGCCGAGACCGCAAAGGCGAACGAGATCTCGACGCGTTTCTGGGTGAAGCGCGGCTTCAAGCAGCGCTATCAGGTGCTGTACCGGCGGGTCGCTCGGATGCAAGACTGATCACCTGTCAGGGGTTGAGGAGTCGAACGCGGCGATCAGCTGAAGCTCGACCGTCGATGCTCCCCGATCGCCGGTACTATTCGTTTCCCAATATTTGGTCCGGTAAGTACGTGCATGATTGCGTTTGAACGCCGCGTCCTGCCAAGATGGGCGCTGAGGCAACAAAGTACACTTGTAACTTATCAGGTTGTCGCGGAGGAGATATTGATCGCATGACCGGTTTTTCGATCGACGATGTCGTTAGTGGTGGCTTCTGCAGCGGATGCGGCGCCTGCGCGGTGGCCTCCAACGTCATCGCGATGACCGAGACCGACCTTGGTACCTTCGTTCCGGATCTGACAGCGGCATCCGCGGCCGACAAGACGAAGGCGGATGCTGTCTGTCCTTTCTCAGCTGCCTCACCGAACGAAACGGTCCTCGCCGACGAACGCTTCGCGGCGACCACTCCGGGCTTCGATCAAAGGGTCGGCCGCCATAGCCTGATCGGCGCGGGCGCCGTGACTGATGAGGCGGTGCGCGAACTGAGCAGCTCGGGCGGCCTGACCAACTGGCTGCTTCGGCGTCTTCTCGACACTGGGCTCATCGACGGTGTCATTCACGTCGCATCGACCGGTGCGGCCGGGTCAGGCGCCCTGTTTTCCTACATGATCACAGTGCCAGGGCAGGACATGGCCGCGACGCGTAAGTCGCGCTACACCGCGACGCACATGGCCGAGGTGCTGCGGTCGATCCGGGGCGATGGCAAGCGCTATGCGATCGCCGGCGTGCCCTGCTTCGTGACCGCCGCGCGCCATCTCGCCCGGAATGATCCGGGTTACGGTCGGCAGATCGGTTTCTTCGTCGGGCTCGTATGCGGCCACATCAAGTCGACGCGCTTCGCGGAACTGATGGCATGGCAACTCGGCATCGCACCGGATGATCTCGCCGAAGTCGATTTCCGGCGAAAGATGCAGGACAAGCCCGCCAATCACTATCATTTCGCCGCACGATCGGCGCAAACGGGCGAATGGCGATCTGCCGTCGCTCAGTCGCTCTACGGCGGGGACTGGGGCCACGCGTTCTTTCAGCTCAAGGCCTGCGACTATTGCGACGATATCTTCGCCGAAGGTGCCGACGTCGCGCTCGGCGACGCATGGCTCCCCCAGTACGTGTCCGACTGGCGGGGGACCAATGTGGTGGTCTCGCGGCATCCTGTGATCGACGAGATCATCGCCGACGGCATCCGGCGGGGTGAGATCGAGTGGGACACCCTGTCCATCGACGACCTGTGCCAGTCGCAGGCTGCGAATTTCCGGCATCGTCGCGAAGGACTGTCGTTGCGCCTCGCCGATGCGGTGCGCCGTGGGGAGCGCGTACCGCAAAAGCGCTTTGCGCCCGGCAGTGCCGTGCTCACACCGGATCGCCGTGAGATCGTCCGCTTGCGCGAGAAGACTGCCGCGACGAGCCACATGGCCTTCGCGGAAGCGCGGAGGACCGGACGGCTCGAAGCGTTCACACAGCAAATGCGCCCGCTAACCGATCGGGTCGCCGACACCTATCGCCGGATGCGCGCGCCGACGTTGCGCAGCCGCATCGGCGCCGTGCTGCGCCGGATCGGACTACGGTGAGGGATAATGCGGCGCCGTTTGACGGCATGGAGACAGCGCCGCGTTGTCGTCCGGCGGGGGCTTCGGACGATGGGAACAGCGACTGACGACACCCCTCGACCACCTCCGGTTCTCTGGACTCCGACCTTGGTCTGACATCATCCGCCGCACTGGTCCGATGCGAACCGCGAGATGCATCGATATGATTGGATCGATGAGCGCGGCTCCCGACACACGTCGCTTCGCCTGGGTTCGACGGCATTGGGATGCCCTGAGCCTGGCGCGACAGTTTCTCCTGGCCAGCGCGGCAGTCGTCCTCGCGGGCATGGTCTCGATCGGCTTTTGGGTCACACGGCAGATCGAGGATGGTGTGGTACGCAACAGCGCCGCCGCGACGGCCCTCTATGTCGATAGCGTCATCGCACCACTCTTTCTGGAAATCGATGGGACCAGGATCCTCTCGGCGGGTGCAAGACGCGCCATCGACGAGACACTTGCCAAGGACGAGCTCGCGCAGCGCATCGCCTTCTTCAAGATCTGGGTCGGGAACGGGCTCGTTGCCTACAGCAGCGAACCCTCATTGATCGGAAAGACCTTCGAGCCGACCGAGAGCCTGCGACAGGCCTGGGACGGACATGTCGCCGCTGAGTTCGACAGTCTCGACGATGCGGAGAACCGTTTGGAGCAGGCCGCCGGCGTGCCGCTTCTGGAAATCTATAGCCCGATACGCGAGCCTTGGTCGGGCAGAGTCATCGCGGTCGCCGAATTCTACGAAGTCGCGACAGAGCTCGCGAATGATCTCGAGGCTGCACGACTGCGCAGCTGGCTGGTTGTCGCCATGGTCGCGGTCGTGATGCTGTGCCTCCAGTTCGGGATCGTGTTGCGCGGCAGCCTCCTGATCACGCACCAGAAAAAGACTCTTGAACGGCGGGTGAACGAGCTTTCCGAATTGCTGCGGCAGAACGAAGTGCTGCGGCGCCGGGCGCGAGCGGCCTCCGGTCGGGCCGCACTTGTGAATGAGCGGTTCCTGCGCCGCATCAGTGCCGATCTCCATGATGGTCCGGCACAATTGCTGGCGCTCGCGCTCCTGCGCCTGAACGGCTCCGCGGAAGGCACGCAGGACAGTGCCGGCAGACCAGGCCCGTCGATCAAGGAACATCTCGAGGAGGCCATGCGCGACATTCGCAGCATCTCCAGCGGCTTGATCCTGCCAGAGCTGGAACGGATGAACCTCGACCAACTGCTTCATGTGGCAGTGCGCGCGCATGAGCGCAGAACCGGCACCGAAGTCGACCTCCGGATACCCTCGGCGGCGCCCGAGCTGACCCACTCCGAAAAGGTGTGCGTCTACCGCTTTGTCCAAGAGGGCCTGAACAATGCCTTCAAGCACGCGGAGGGGACCGGACAGAGCGTCGCCGCCGACATGCATTCCGGCAAGCTCATCGTCACGGTGAGTGACAAGGGTCCCGGCTTCGACCTCGACGCCGGAACACGGGACGGCATCGGCCTTAGCGGGCTAAGAGAGCGGGTCGAAAGCCTCGGCGGAGAGTTCAGCATCAACAGCACGCCGTCCGGAACATCTTTGGTCATGGTCTTGCGCACCGCATCGGGAGACATCGTATGAGCGATCCAATCGAGGTCGTGGTAGTCGACGATCACCCCCTGTTCCGTGAAGGCGTCGCACGCAGCCTCGAGGAGTCCGGGAAATTCCATGTCGTCGGTCAGGGCGCGAGCGCGGACGATGCCGTTCGCCTGATCGAGACACTCGCCCCGGACGTCCTCCTGCTTGATGTGAGCATGCCGGGAGGTGGCCTCGCTGCCGCGACCCGGATCTGCGACTCGGCGCCCGACGTGCATATCGTGATGCTCACCGTCTCAGAGGCGGATGACGACATCATCGCCGCCCTCAAGGCCGGCGCGAAAGGATATGTGCTGAAAGGCGTTTCCTCGGTGGACCTGATCCGAATCGTCGAGGGCATTGCGCGGGGTGAACGCTACGTGTCGCCGTCACTCGCCGCGCGGCTGTTGACGGAACTGGGAGCGCGGGGATCGACTGCCGGAAAAAGCGCGGACCCGTTGTCGACGCTGACGGAGCGCGAGGAAGGCATCCTGCGCCTCGTCGCCGATGGCCTCAGCAACAAGGAAGTCGCCCTGAGGCTCGACCTGCAGGAAAAGACGGTCAAACACCACATGACGCGGATTCTGGGCAAGCTGCAGGTACGGAACCGGACCGAGGCGGCGATCTTTCTTCGCGACACGACGGCGCGCCGTCCATAATCCGTCCGTGCCGAAGCTTGTGGCGGAAAGGCCGTTCTAGTTCTCGAGGGCCTTCAGGCGCGCCTTGTCCGCCGCTGTCGCGGGCCGCTTCACGATGGTCCGCCCCTGGGGGTCCTTGAGCACCAAGATACCCCGAGAGATCTCTTCCCTGAACCCGTCCGCGTAGCTGATGATCACGCGCTCGCCACGAATCTCGACTTTCGCCTCGCGGTCATCCGATGCCCCGTCTGCTGCAGATTTCTCGTCACCGGAGGCCCCATCGTCGGTCGACGAGCCTTTCGACGCCTCACCGCCACCATGCGATTCGCTTCCCGATCCGGAACCGGAACCTGACTCGGACCCCGATCCGGACGACGAGCCGCCACCATCATCGCTGCCCTTCCCCGAGCCAGAGCCAGAGCCCGAGCCGCCACCATCGCTGCTCCCGTCCTTGGCGAGGGCCTGCGGGAACCCGAAACCCAGCGCCTGAGCCGAGGGTCCATGCACGTGAAGAACCGGTGCTGCCGCGATAACGACGGCGACGAAGAGCACTCTGTGCCAATGCGCTGCACCTGCCGCGGGTTTCTTTGTCATCTGCGCTGTCGTCTGGTTCGGAGGGCGACCAAAGCATAGGGCGGCCATCGCCATGTGCTTGCTGGGAAACACTATCCATCTTCTGGTCACAAGAAAACGTCTGGCGCGGGGACGGACGAAGATCGCCCCCGCGCCCGACTTTGGATCGCATCAGCCGTGGCCGACCGGATCGTCAGAACCGCGACCCCGTCCACCACGGTCATTGCCGGCCGGATCATCCGCGCCGCGCCCGCGCCGGGCAATGTCGAAGACGGCGTCAGGCGTTTCGATACGCGCATGGCCCGCCGGATCATCGGACCTGCGGCCACCACCACGCCGACCGCGAGCAGCCCCCGCCGGATCATCCGCCCCGCGCCCGCGCCGGGCGAG
>JBKDKQ010000037.1:0-67642 GCA_046344875.1 Labrys sp. (in: a-proteobacteria)
AACCATCCCCGAACAACAAGCTCAGGTGAGCTCACTTCCCAGAATGAAAAGCTGAAAACAAAGGCCGCCGCCAACCGTGGGCAGCAACCCCGTCCGTCATGGCCGCGATATAGACCCCACTCCCCAAACCTGTCAACAGCCCGCCTCGAAAATTTTTGACAGTGCCGTGACACCCCCTGGTCCACCGTCGCGCGCGACACGGGCCGCGCGGGGGCACGCGTGCGGTCATGCTGGTCGATCGGAAGGCCTGTCCCCGCCACACCCGCGCATCGGGCGTGGAGAGCCGCAGAAATGCCGTAGTTAGACGGCTTCTCGCTCCCGTGCGGCCGTTGACCGACGCACGCTCGCGCGGCATGGTCGAGCCCAAGGCATCGTCAGAAAAGGCCGGCCGGCGCCGCAGCGCGCTGGCCCAGCGGGGGGAAAGCCCGGGTTGACCAATCGGATATCGCCCGCCCATCAGCGTCATGTCCGGCAGGTCAGCGTCGATCCCGGCGATGAACCCGCCCTGACGATCGACGGCCGGCGCGCGCCGGATCGCCGGCGCGTCAATCTGCGCTGGCTGACCGGCGCGGTTCTGACGGGCGTGAGCGGCGCGACGCTGATGGGAGCGGCCGTCTTCACCGCGCTCGATGGCGAATACTCGGTCGCGACGAGCCCCTCGATCCTGTCCGGTTCGCTCGCCGCGCGCGAGACGCGCGACACCTCGACAACGCGCAAGTCCAACAAGGCCGTGCTGTCGACGCCCGACATCAGCGCCCGCCAGACCATCCGCATCTCGACCACGACCAAGGTCGGCGACACCGACGTCATCAAGGTCAAGCCCTTCACCAAGATCAGCGCGACGCTGGCGGTGAGCCCCGGTGCCTTCGCGGCCGACATTCCGCCCTACAACCCGACCAAGATCTTTGCCGAGGCAACGCCGGAACAGGCGGAGGAGCCCGAGCCCGTCGCCGCCGATGACGGCGAGGTGTCGGTTTCCGCAACGAGCCTCGCCGAGGTCAAGGTCGCGCCCGATGACGGGCTGACGCTGCCGATCGAGCAGATCCGCGCCTTCGTGCAGGAACAGGCTTCCTTCGAGTCGCAGGCCGACAGCCTCACCATCCCGCCCCAGCTCCTGTCGATCAATCTCGGCGGGATGGCGGACGCGCCGGCGACGAGCCTTTCCTACACGGTCGACGGCGTCGACAGCCTGTCCGCCCTCGACGTCCGGATCGTGCCGGAGAACGTGACCGATCTCGGCAAGACCCGCGCTCCCGGCGAGGCGGATTCGGATGAGAAGAACATCCTCGTCCAGGAGAAGCAGACGCTGCCTGGCATCCTGACCGAGCTGGGCGCCGGCGAGACTGACATCGACAAGCTCGTCGCTTCACTTGGCGACGATGCCGAGGTGCAGGCCGGCCAGCGTCTGCGCATCCTGATGACCCCCGCGACCGATGATGCCGCCCGCCAGGTGCCTGCGCGCGTCTCGATCTTCACCGCCGACAAGCACAATGCGACGGTGGCACTCTCCGACAATGGCGACTACGTGACGGTCGCCGACCCCACGGCGACCGACACGGCCGATGCCGGCGGCGAGCAGGACAATGACGGCCCCGGTCTGCCGCTCTATTACTCGATCTACGAGACGGCCCTGAAGCAGAAGGTGTCGAAGGAGACGATCGAGGCGCTTTTGCGGGTCTACGCCTATGACGTCGATCTCAACCGCCGCGCCCGCCCGGGCGACACCTTCGAGGTGTTTTACGAAACAGACGAGAACGGCGAGCCGATCGGCGACGTGCTCTACACAGCCCTGACCATCGGCGGTGACCAGCGGCGCTATTACCGCTTCGTCACGCCGGACGACGGCACCGTCGATTACTATGACGAGGAAGGGCGGTCCGCCCGAAAATTCCTGATGCGCAAGCCGATGAATGGCGGCGAACAGCGCTCGGGGTTCGGCATGCGCCGCCACCCGATCCTGGGTTACTGGAAGATGCACACCGGCGTCGACTGGGCGGCGCGGGTCGGCACGCCGGTGGTCGCAGCCGGCAACGGCACGGTGATCAAGGCGGGCTGGGCCTCAGGCTATGGCCGGCGTGTCGAGATCCAGCACAAGAACGGCTACATCACGACCTACTCCCACCTGTCCGGCTTCGCCTCCGGCATGAAGGAGAAGCGGTCGGTGAGCATGGGGCAGGTCATCGGCTATCTCGGCTCGTCAGGCCTGTCTACCGGCCCGCATCTGCATTACGAGGTCAAGATCAACGGCAATTTCGTCGATCCGATGCGCATCCGCCTGCCACAGGGGCGCGAACTCGACAACAACCTCCTGGCGGCGTTCAAGGAACAGCGCGACCGCGTCGACGCGATGATGGCGAACGAACCCGTCGCGCGTCTCGCCGGCGACGACAAGGGCGCCTGATATCGACGCTCGCCTGCGCTCGTCGCGGACTTGCACGTGGACTTGCGCGTGGACTTGCGCGCGGATGCGGTACCGAGGAAGGTCGACCAGCCACGATGGCGGCCATCATCTCGTCGCAACTCGCCGTCATGACAGTCGGCGAAATCCATGGAGAGGCAGACCGATGTTCGATCCGAAGAAGCTCATCGACCAGATGCTCGGCGCCGGCGGCGCGACCAGCTTGCAGAACTCGCTCGGCTCCGTCCTCGGGCAGCTCGGACAGGCGGCCGGCCAAGCGCAATCCCAGGCGCAATCCAAGGCCGGCACGGCGCTGAATGACGCGAGCCGCATGTCGCCGACCGAGATGGCGCAGTCCGCCAAGGGCTATGTGTCGAACAATGCCGGGGCGCTGGCGACGGGCGCCCTCGCCGGCACGCTGATGACGGTGCTGCTCGGAACCAAGGGTGGTCGCGCGCTGGGCGGTTCGGCGCTGAAGCTCGGCGGCCTCGCCGCGATCGGGGGGCTCGCCTACAAGGCCTGGCAGGACTATCAGGCCGGTCGTCCCCCGCTCGGCCTCGGCGGCCAGACGACGACCGGGGCCGATCGCGATCAGCCGCTTCTGCCGGCCCCGACAAACACCGGGTTCGGCTCGGACGCGGTGGCGATGCTGGCGCTCGAGGCGATGATCTCGGCCGCCAAGGCGGACGGACACGTCGATGATCGCGAAAGGGCGCGCATTCTCGGCGAGTTCGGTCAGATGGACACAGATCCGGAAGCCCGCCGCTTCCTCGAGGCGGAACTCGCGAAGCCGATCGACATCGACGCCCTTGCCGCCAGAGCGGCGACGCCCGAACTCGCAACGCAGGTCTATGCGGCCTCGTTGCTCGCGATCGATCCGGACACGGATGTCGAACGCGCCTACCTCGCTGCCCTCGCCGACCGGCTCGGTCTCGACGCCGGGCTGCGCAGCCATGTCGAGGACGCCGTCAGTCGAGCCAAAATCGGCTGAGCCGGAGTCGCGGCGGTCGAACGGTTCAGGTCTTTGACCACCAGGTCTCCGTCACGCCGCGTGCATAGCGCGGCTTGACCGGAGGCTTCGCAAAGACGTTCCAATAGGCGAACCAGTTCGACGCCTTGTACCACTGCGGAATCCAGTAGTGGCCCGCGCGCAGGACACGATCGAGCGCGCGACAGGCCGTGTTGAGCGTGGCGCGGCTGTCGGCGGCGATGATCGCCTCGATGAGCGCGTCGACCACTGGATCGCTGATGCCGGCGAGATTCCGGCTGCCAGGGGTCGCCGCCGACTTTGACGACCAGAAACTGCGGATTTCGTCGCCCGGTGTCAGGCCCAGAGAATAGCGCCTGACGAGCATGTCGAAATCGAAGACCTCGACCCGCGACTGAAACTGCGCCGCATCGACGACGCGGTAGGAGGCCTCGATACCGAGACGGCCGAGATTGGCGATCAGCGGCGCCGTGTGCCGTTCGAGCGAGGTGTCGTCGTCGAGGAACTCGATGGTAAAGGGTTCGCCGGCGGCGTTCTGGAGTTTGCCGCTCTGAAGCACCCAACCGGCTTCGCGCAGCAGGCCGGCCGCCTGGCGCAACAGCCCGCGATCGGAGCCTGAACCATCCGAGACCGGTGGCTCGACCGCGGGGCCGAACACGGTGGCGGGTAGCCGGTCGCGGAAGGGTTCGAGAATCGCGAGTTCGTCCGGACCCGGAGCCGCCGTCGCCATCATATCCGAGTTCTGGAAGAACGAGGCGGTCCGGTCGAAGGACGAGAACATGATGTTCTTGTTGGTCCAGGCGAAGTCAAAGGCGAGACCGAGCGCCTGGCGCACCCGCGCATCCTTGAACTTGTCGCGCCGCGTATTGAAGAACCACCCCTGCGCACCGGAAGGCGTCTGATCCTCGACCGTCTCGCGGACCACGTCACCTGAGGCCACTGCAGGAAAGTCGTAGCCCGTCGCCCAGATCCGCGAAGTGAACTCCTCCCGGAAGAGAAAAGCCTTGGCCTTGAAGGCCTCGAATGCGACCTCGCGATCACGGAAATACTCGAAGCGCAGTCGGTCGAAATTGTTCTGGCCGACCATGCAGGGCAGCGTCTCGCCCCACCAGCCGGCGACCCGCTCGAACTCGACGAACTGCCCGGGCGCGACGCGGCCGACACGATAGGGCCCCGAGCCGAGCGGCACGGTCAGAGACGAGGCGGTGAAGTCGCGGTCCTTCCACCACGCCTTCGAGAAGATCGGCAGCGACGCGATCGTGAGCGGCAGACTACGCCCCCGCTCCGGCGCGAGGCGGACCAGCACCGTGTCGGGCGCCTCAGCCACCGCTTCGATCATCGCCTGCAGGGTCGCGGCGATCTGGGGATGGCCGATCGTCTTGAGCGTCATGAACGTCCAGGCGACGTCCTCGGCCGTGATCGGGGTCCCGTCATGAAACGTGATCCCAGGCCGCAGGAAGAAGCGATAGGTCAACCGATCGGCGGAGGTCCGAACGCTGCGCGCCGCATAGGCGTAGAGCGTGTCAGCCTCGTCGAAGGCGCGCGCCATCAGGGTCGCGAAGCAGCGCTCGACCCCGGCCGCGCCGTCGCCCTTCAGCGTGTAGATGTGCAGGCTGTCGAAGGTGTTGAAGCCCTGGTTCAAGATGACGGTCGGAGGCTGCTGGGACAGGGTCCCACCTTTCGGCGCCGCCGGATCGACATAGGCGAAGTGGGAAAAATCCGCCGGATAGGCGAGATCGCCGAAGGTCGACAGCCCGTGGCTCTCGATCTCTTCCGCCCGCGCGCCTGCCGGGAGGAGGGCCGCCGCAGCACCGATGGCTCCGAGCGCGAGAAGCTGCCGACGTGAAAAACCGCCCGCTTCGCTCATGGCGCCACCTTGGCCTTGGCCGCACGATCGGCGTCGAACCACCACACGTCCGGAAAGCCGCCCGTCGGCGACTTGCTCGGCAGGACGTCGGGATGACCGAAGCGATCCCAGCGCAGCGTCCGGATCGTCGCCGACCGCCATTGCGGCACGACGTAGTGGCCGGCGAGCAGCACGCGGTCGAGCGCCCGGGTCGCCGCGACGAGTTCGTTGCGATCCTTCGCGAAGACCAACCGATCGATCAGCGCATCGACGCCGGGATCCTTGATGCCGAGAATGTTCGGCGATCCGGGCGTATCGGCAGCCGTCGAGCCCCAGAAACCGCGCTGCTCATTGCCCGGAGACTGGCTTTGGGCCTGCAGGAAGATGACGATGTCGAAATCGCGGTTGCGCTCGCGGTCCTCATACTGCGAGGCATCGACCGTGCGCACCGACACCTCCATGCCGAGCCGTTCCAGTGACGGCTTGTAGGCAAGGACGACGCGCTCGAAGGCCGGATTGTCGAGAAGGAACTCGACCTGCATCCGCTCGCCCGTGGCGACATGGACGAGGGCTTTGTCGCGGATCTCCCAGCCCGCCTCCTTCAGCAGAGCGACGGCCTGCCGCAGATTGGCGCGACGCTTCTCGTCAGACCCGCCGACAGGATTGGTGAAGGGCTCGGTGAAGACACTCGGCGCGACCTTGTCGCGCACCGTCTCCAGGATCTCCCGTTCCTGGCCTTCCGGCAGGCCCTGCGAGGCGAGATCAAGCCCGGCGAAATAGGACGAAATGCGGGAATAAAGCCCGAAGAACAGCGTCTCGTTCATCGCTTCGAAATCGAAGGCAAGGTTGAACGCCTGCCGCACCCGCGGATCCTTGAACTTGTCGCGGCGCAGATTGAAGCCGAAGGCCTGCATCCGGCCGCTCGAGGTGTCCGCGAATTCCTCGCGCACGATCTGCCCGTCGCGCACCGGAGGGATGTCGTAGGCCGTCACCCAGTCCTTGGCGACCGCTTCGACGCGGAAGTCGAAACTGTCCGCCTTGAACGCTTCCCGCATCACGTCGCGGTCGGCAAAGTACTCGAAGGTGATTTCGTCGAAGTTGTAATGACCGACCGCGCTTGGCAGCGCCGTGCCCCACCAGTCGGCCACCCGCTCATAGGTGACGCTGCGCCCGCTTTCAAACCGCTTGATACGGTAGGGCCCGGAGCCCAGGGGCGGTTCGAGCGTCCCGCGGGCGATGTCGCGCGGCTTTCCATCGGCACCGGTCCCCGTCCACCAGTGCTTGGGCATGATCACGATCTGGCCGACGATCTGCGGCAGTTCGCGGTTACCGGGTTTGTCGAAGGTGAAGGTCACCTCGCGCTCGCCCGTCACCTCGGCCTTGACGACGTTCTGAAAATAGAAAGCCTGCTGCGGATTGTTCGCCTTCAGCGCGTCGAACGACCAGACGACATCCTCGGGCGTCACCGGCTTGCCGTCGTTCCATCGCGCGGCCGGGTTGAGGCGATAGGAGACCCAGGCATAGTCGGCGGGATAGCGCACAGCCTCAGCGAGTTCGGGATACTCGGTCGACGCCTCGTCGAGCGATGAGGTCATCAGGGTCTGGTAGAGATAGCCGATGCCGGCCGCTGCCACGCCGCGGGTCGGGACGAAGTTGAAGCTGTCGAAGGATCCGGGCGCGGAAAGCCGAACCCTGCCGCCTTTCGGCGCGGCCGGGTTCACATAGTCGAAATGCTTGAAGTCGGGCGGATACTTGACGTCCCCGAGGAGCGAGGAGGCGTGGCGCCAGGCGGGTTCCTCGGCGAGGGCCCCCTGCGGTGCGAGCCCGAGGGCGATCGCGAAGGCGGCGACGACGGCAAGACGCATGATGGGGCGTGCTCCTGAGACGGCGGTACGGAGGGATTATGCAGCGCGCCGTCGTCTTGACCAGTGGCGCCCGGTCAAAGGAACGCGAGCAGAGATCGCCTCACTCGTCGTCGAACAGCAGCATCTGCGGTGCATTGACGGAAGCGGGCACGGCAAGCCCGAGATGCTTGAAGGCATGCGGTGTCAGAATGCGACCACGGGGCGTTCGCTGCAGGAAGCCCTGCTGGATGAGATAGGGCTCGATGATGTCCTCGATCGCGTCGCGCGGCTCGGAAAGGCCGGCGGCGATGGTCTCGATACCGACCGGACCGCCACCGAAATTGCGCGCAATCATGGTGAGATAGCGATTGTCCATGGCGTCGAGCCCGGCATTATCGACCTCGAGCGCCCGCAGCGCCTTGTCGGCGATCGCGCGGGTGATCGTGTCCGACCCATAGGCATGGGCAAAGTCGCGCACGCGGCGCAGGAGGCGACCGGCAATGCGCGGCGTGCCGCGCGCGCGCCGGGCGATCTCGTTCGCGCCGTCATCGGCGATCGAGAAACCGAGAACCCTGCCGCCGCGCCGCACGATCAGTTCCAGCTCTTCCACCGTGTAGAACTGCAGCCGTATCGGAATGCCGAAACGATCGCGCAGCGGCGTCGTCAAAAGGCCCGCCCGCGTCGTCGCCCCGACCAGCGTGAAGCGCGCGAGATCGATGCGCACCGAGCGCGCCGCCGGCCCCTCGCCGATGATGAGGTCGAGCTGAAAATCCTCCATCGCGGGATAGAGGATCTCCTCCACCGCCGGATTGAGCCGATGGATCTCGTCGATGAAGAGAACGTCGCGATCCTCGAGATTGGTGAGGAGGGCGGCGAGATCGCCAGCCTTCGCGATCACCGGCCCCGAGGTCGCCCGGAAATTGACGCCGAGTTCGCGCGAAACGATCTGCGCCAGTGTCGTCTTGCCGAGACCGGGCGGGCCGACGAACAGCACGTGGTCGAGGGCGTCGCCGCGCGCCCGCGCCGCCTCGATGAAAACCGAGAGATTGGCGCGGGCCTGCGCCTGACCGACGAAGTCCGACAGGACCTGCGGGCGCAGCGATGCGTCCGCGCTGTCCTCATCGCGCTTCTCGCCGGAAACGAGGCGCTTCGGCGTCTCGCTCATGGCCTCGCCTCGTCGACGACCGACGACAGGGCGATGATGCGGGTCAGGGCCCTCACTTTGCCAGTTCCCTCAGGCCCAGGCGGATCAGCTTCGACGTTTCCGCGCCCTCGCCCGCTTCGCGCAGCGCCGCCGCGACGGCAGCCGAGGCCTGCGCCTGCCCATAGCCGAGATTGACCAAAGCGGACACGGCGTCGGCGACGGGTTGCGGCGCCCGCTTGTCGCCCAGATCGCCCTGCAGTTTGGCGATGTCGGGCGATACGTCGGTGAAGCGCGGCGCGCGGTCCTTGAGCTCCGTGACGAGGCGCAGTGCCATCTTTGGCCCGACGCCCGGTGCCCGCGCGATTGCCGCCTTGTCGCCCAGCGCGATCGCGGTCGCGAGATCGGAGGCCTTCAGCGTCGACAGGATCGCGAGCGCCACTTTGGTGCCGACGCCTTGCACGGTCTGGAGCAGCCGGAACCATTCGCGCTCAAGATCCGCCGAAAAACCGAAGAGCCGGATCTGGTCCTCACGCACGAAGGTCTCGATGGCGAGCGAGGCGGCCTGTCCGGGTGGCGGAAGTGCCGCCAGCGTCTTCGCCGAGCAGTGGACAAGATAGCCGACGCCCTGCACGTCAAGGATGAGCCAATCCTCGCCATAGCTGTCGATGATGCCCTTGAGCTTGCCGATCATGGAGAACTCCCAAAGGTGATCTAAGGCGGTCGGCGGGAGTCTGTCGAGACCCGGCGACGGCAAGCCTGTGGTCAGGCCGGCAGGCGTCTCGTGCGGTGATGGGCGTGGGTGATGGCGATGGCGAGCGCGTCGGCGGCGTCTTCGGTCTTCGGATCCGCCTTGGGCAGGAGCACCTTGATCATCAGCCGGATCTGCTGCTTTTCCGCGTGGCCGGCACCGACGATCGTCTTCTTGACGAGGTTCGGGGCATATTCCGCGACCGCGAGGCCTGCGAGCGCGGGCACCAGCATCGCGACGCCGCGTGCCTGGCCGAGCTTCAGCGTCGCCGTCGCGTCCTTGTTGACGAAGGTCGCCTCGACCGCCGCCTCGTCCGGCCCGTGCGACCGGATCACCGCGCTCAGCCCGTCATGGAGTTCGAGCAGGCGCTGGGCGAGGTCGGCCTTGTCGGTCGAGGTGACGGTGCCGCAGGCGATGAAGCTCAAGGCATTGCCGGTCACGTCGATCACGCCCCATCCGGTGCGGCGAAGGCCAGGATCGACCCCCAGAATGCGCCGTGTCTCCATCAAAACGGCGTCCGGCTGCGCAGCGCCGCGGCGATGGTGCCCTCGTCGAGATAGTCGAGTTCCCCGCCGACCGGAACGCCATGCGCGAGCTTGGTGATGCGCACCCCTGTGCCGGCGATCAGGTCGGTGACGTAATGCGCCGTCGTCTGGCCGTCGACGGTGGCGTTGAGGGCGAGGATGACCTCCTTCACCTGCCCCTCGCTGACACGCTCGACAAGGCGCTCGACGTTCAGATCCTTCGGACCGACGCCGTCGAGCGGCGACAGCACGCCGCCGAGGACATGGTAGCGGGCATTGCCGACACCCGCGCGCTCGAGCGCCCAAAGATCGGCGACATCCTCGACGACGATGAGAAGGCCCGGATCGCGCCGCTCGTCGCGGCAGATGGCGCAGGGATCGCTGGTGTCGATGTTGCCGCAGGTGCCGCAGACCGTCACGCGCTCGCACACGATCCGCAGCGCCTCGGCGAGCGGTGTCATCAGCGCCTCACGGCGTTTCACGAGCGTCAGCGCCGCCCGCCGCGCCGATCGCGGGCCGAGGCCCGGCAGGCGCGCGAGGAGTTGGATGAGCCGCTCGATTTCGGGACCGACGACGGAGGAGGCCATGCCGCTCGATGCCGTGGACGGCGCGCCCCGTCAACCGTTAGCTGCGGCGATCGCGCGCCGGGTGGCAGACAAACTGTTTACCGCGTTCGCCATGATGGGACAGGGCTCTTGATTTTGGTGACAGATGCGCCAATTGAACCCACACCAGCTGCGGGCCCCTCTGGCGAAGGCACGGTCATGTGTCGCGTGATGTCGGAGCTGGCGAATCACTCAAACTTGTCAGGTTGGCCATGCTCGAGTTCTTCCTCGCAGATTGGCTCGGAAAACCCGTCTGGATGTGGACGGCCTTTCTGGGTCTCGTCATCGTGCTCCTCGCCTTCGATCTCGGTGTCCTTCACCGCGACGACAAGGAGTTGGGCGTCAAAGAAAGCCTGTGGCTTTCGCTGTTCTACATCCTCATCGCCATGGCGTTCGGCGGATGGATCTGGTGGTACTTCGGTGAGCGGCCCGACGGATCGAGCCCTGCTCTCGAGTATTTCACCGGCTATTTCATCGAGAAATCGCTGTCGATCGACAACGTCTTCGTCATCTCGCTGATCTTCGGCTATTTCGCGATCCCGCGTAAGTATCAGTACCGCGCGCTCGTGTGGGGCATTCTCGCGGTCATCATCCTGCGTGGCATCATGATTGGTGTCGGCGCGGCCCTGGTGCAGGAATACTCGTGGATCCTCTATCTGTTCGGCGCCTTCCTCATCATCACGGGCATCAAGATGCTCGTCGTGCCCGAGGGTGACCCGGACATCTCGAAGAACCCCGTCGTGAAGTTCATGCGCAAGCGCATGCGCGTCACCGACAAGCTGCACGAACAGCACTTCTTCGTCCGCGAGCCCGATCCGAAGACCGGCAAGCTGGTGCTTTGGGCGACTCCGCTCTTCCTGTCGCTCGTCGTCATCAACATTGCCGACCTGATCTTCGCGGTCGACTCGGTTCCGGCGATCTTCGCGATCACGACAGATACCTTCATCGTCTACACCGCGAACATCATGGCCATTCTCGGCCTGCGTGCGCTCTATTTCGCGCTCGCGGCGATGGTGCACCGCTTCCACTATCTGAAGTACGCGCTCGCCATCGTGCTGGTGTTCATCGGCGTGAAGATCTTCTGGAACCAGCTCATCGGCAAGATGGACCCCTCCATCTCGCTCGGCGTGACGCTCGGACTGATCGTGGGTGGCGTCCTCTTCTCTCTGTGGAAGACGCGGAACGAAAAGCCGCACGCGCCTGCGGCCTGACGAATCCATCTGCTGAAAACGGGCCCGCGGCAGCATATCCTGCCGCGGGCCTTTTCATTGGTCTTCCGCGATGGGGAGAGACCGGCTATTCCCCATGGCGAAACGACTGCCGCCATGCCCCTCGCCCGCCCCGCAGCCCTGCGCCTTTCCGGCATCGCCCTCATGGCAGCGGCGGTGTTCTGCTTTGCCTGCCTCGACGCCTCGGCCAAGCTCCTGGCGCAGGATCTGCCCGTGCTCCAGGTCGTGTGGGCCCGCTATGCCTTCAACTTCCTGCTCGTCCTGCCGCTGGTGAACCCCTGGCGGGTCGAAGGCCTGCTGGCGACGAAGCGTCCCTTCCTGCAGATCACCCGCGCGAGCCTGATTCTGGTCTCGACGGCGCTGAACTTCGTGGCGCTGCGTTATCTCCAACTCGACCAGACGATCTCGATCATGTTCATGACGCCGCTCCTTGTGGCGCTGATCGCGGGGCCGCTACTCGGCGAGTGGATCGGTCCGCGACGCGCCATCGCCATCGGCGTCGGCTTCATCGGGGTCCTCGTCATCACGCAGCCTGGCCTTGCGGGCTTCCATCCGGCGATGCTCCTGTCACTCGCCGGCGCCTTCATCTATGCGGCGGGCAACATCATCACCCGCGTCCTGTCGCGGCATGATCCGAGCACGACCACCTTCTTCTTCGTCGGCGCCGTCGGCACGGCCGTGCTCACCCCCGTCGTTCCCTTCGTCTGGGAATGGCCGACCCATCTGTCGAGCCTGTTCTGGATGCTCCTGATGGGTGGCAGCGGCGCCGTTGGCCACTGGTGCCTGATCGTGGCGCACAAATACGCGCCGGCGGCGATCCTCGCGCCCTTCATCTACACACAGATCATCTGGATGACGCTGTTCGGCTGGTGGCTGTTCGAGGACGTCCCCAACCACGCGACCCTGATCGGGGCCGGCATCGTCATCGCATCGGGCGGCTATCTTCTGTGGCGCGAATGGGTCGTGATGAACGAGGCGCGCCGCGGCGCCGACAAGGGCTGACGGGAGACGTCGATGACCCGCATCTCGGCGCTGCGCAATCTCGGCCCCGTCATGGAGCGGCTTCTTGCCGAGATCGACGTCCGCACGGAAGCGGATCTGCGCAGGCTCGGCGCGATCGAGGCGTGGCGACGCCTCAGCTTCATCCACCCGCGCGCGATGACGCGCATCGGGCTCTACGCCCTGGCGGGCGCGCTGATCGATCGCGACTGGCGCGATCTGCCGCCCGACATCAAGCGAGGGCTCGACGAGGCGGCAGCCGAGACGCGCGCCGCCCGCGCGCCCCTCAGGGGTCGACCAGCGACACGCCGTTCAGACCGGCGATGACGTCGGCGAGCATGGGGACATACTTCTCCGCATTGCCCGTCCCCACCGCATAGGCGAAGGAGTTGCGCGCGGCCGATCCGACCGGATTGGCGACCCCCATCGCATTGGCGAAGCCGGCGAGATAGGTCAGGTCCTTCAGACCATTCGAGATGGCGAACTTGTGGGCGTTCGGATCCCGGTCGATCACCCATTTCGTGTAGGTCTGGTAGAAGCCGCAATCCATGCGTCCGCCGCGCAGGATCTGGTCGAGCGCCTTCGGCGTCACCCCGGCCTTCTTCGCAAGCGTGAAGGCTTCCGCGTAGATCGCCGCATAACCGAGCGACAGGAAGTTGTTGAGGAGTTTGGTGGTGTGCCCGGCGCCGGTCGGTCCCATGTGCACCACCCGCGCCGCCATCGCCTCGAGGATCGGCCTGACCCGCGCGACATCGGCATCCGAGCCACCGACCATGATGTCGAGCGTGCCCTCCCAGGCTTCTTTCGGGGTGCGCCCAAGCGGCGCGTCGATGAGCGTGATGCCCTTTTGCGCGGCATCCGCCGCCAGACGGACGGTTTCGGCCGGCTCGGAGGTCGAGCAGTCGATGACGGTGAGCGCACGGCCCGCCGCCATCAGCCCGTCGGGACCGGTCAGGATCGCATCGACCTGCGGGCTGCCGGTGACGCACAGCACGACGACGTCGCAGGTTTCGGCCATTTCCCGCGGGGTTTTGACCTCGCGCGCGCCGCGTCCGACGAGATCCTCGACGGGAGCCCGGTTGCGGTGACCCATCACGGACAGCGCCCATCCTTTCTCGACGAGGTTTTTGGCCATGCCGTGGCCCATATGTCCCACGCCGATGAATCCGATCTTTTCTGCCTTCATGTTGGGCACCCCCTGTCGTTGCTTCTGTATGAGCGTTCAAGTAGCTTTCATCGAACGTAACATTGTTCCTCGGGTGAGACCGTGAGGCTCGCGGCCGGGAAATGAACACCCATGACACGCGCTCGCATCGACCGCTCCAACGGTCACAAACCGGTCACTCTTCAGACAATAGCGACTGAACTCGGTGTGTCCACGGCGACTGTGTCGCTTGCGCTGCGAGACATTCCGGCCGTCGCGCTGGAGACGCGTGAGGCCGTGCGCGAGGCGGCGAAGCGGCTCGGCTATGTCTACAACCGCTCGGCGGCGAGCCTGCGGTCCGCCACCACCGGGATCATCGGCGTCGCCCTGCATGACCTGGCCAACCCCTTTCTGGTCGAAGTGCTGGTCGCCGTCGAGAAGGCGGCGGCCCTGCAAAGCCGCAGCGTCGTGGTGACGTCCGCTGGCGACGACCGCGCCCGCCAGCAGGCGAGCTTCGAGCGGTTCAAGGAATATCGGCTCGACGGCGTCATCGTCAGCGCGGCCTCGGGCTCGACGCTCGAGGACTTCCAGCCCCTGACGGATGCAGGCGTGCCGATCACCCTGATCATGCGCGAAGTGCGCGATCTGTCGGCCGATTATGTCGGGCCGGATCACGCGCTCGGCATGCGGCTTGCCCTGAACTACCTGCATGATCTCGGACATCGGCGCATCGCGCTGCTCAACGGGCACCCGGGCTCGTCCTCATTCTCCGCACGCGAGGACGTGTTCCGCCTCTTTCATGCCGAGCGCGGTCTGCCGCTGGACCCGGATCTGCACCAGCCCGGCGCCCCGACGGCCGAGACCGGGTTTCACGCGGCCGCACGCCTCCTCACCATGCCGGCGCCACCCACCGCCGCGATCTGCTTCAACGACGCGGTCGCCTATGGCGCGCTGAACGGCCTGCTCTTCGCCGGACGCGAACCGGGACGCGACTTCTCCGTCGTCGGCTTCGACGATCTCAAGGAATCGGCGCTGATCTATCCCGGACTGACGACCATCCGGTCGGGCGCGGCCGAGATCGGCGAACGCGCAACCCGGTTCCTGCTCTCGCGCATCGGCAATCGCGGCATCGTCAACCGCTCCTTCACCCTCCGCCCCGAGCTCGTGATCCGCAAGTCCACGGGACCGGTCGCCGGTCACGCGTGACCAGGTTTGCGCGGCCAGGGCGTCTCGACGACCGGCGTCAGCGGCCCTTTGCCGGCTTTCCATGACAGGATGTTGTCGACGACGAGCTGGCCCATGCCCGCACGGGTATGGACGGTCGCGGAGCCGACATGCGGCAGGAGCACCACGTGTTCCATGTCGATCAGCGCCTGCGGGACATTCGGTTCATCGGCGAATACGTCGAGGCCGGCGCTGTAGATCGTGCGGTCGCGCAGCGCCGCGATCAGTGCCGGCGCGTCGACGACGCTGCCGCGCGCGACATTGATCAGGATGCCGTCCGCGCCGAGCGCCGCGAGAATGCGCGCATCGATCAGGTTCTTCGTCGACGGGCCGCCGGGAATGACGACCATCAGGATGTCGACCGCGCGCGCCATCGCCTCGAGATCATCGAAGAAGGTGTAGGAGACGTCCTCCTGCCGCCGACGACCGAAATAGGCGATCGGGACGCCGAAAGCCTCCGCGCGCCGAGCGATCGCCTTGCCGATGCGGCCGAGACCGACGATCCCCATCCGCCGGCCGCGCAGCGTCGCCCGCGTCAGCGGATATTGGCCCGCGAGCCACCGCCCCTCGCGCAGGAAGCGGTCGGATTGCGGCAGCTCGCGGACGGTCGCGAGCAGGAGCCCCAGCGCGAGATCGGCCACGTCCTCGGTCAGAACATCGGGCGTGTTGGTGACGACGATGCCCCGCCGCGCCGCTGCCGCCGCGTCGACCGTGTCGTAGCCGACCCCCATGTTGGCGACGATCTCGAGTTTCGGGAGGCGTGCCATGAACGCCTCGTCGATATGGGCATGGGCGCCCGTCACCGCGAAACGACAGGTCGGCGCCACGCGGTCGATCATCGCGTCGGGATCAGCGACAAGATCCAGCCGATGGAGCGTGAAGGCCGGCGCGAGCCCGTCGATGATCAGGGGCATCATCGGGCTGGTGACGAGAAGGTCGGGCTTGTCGGTCATGGTCGATCCGGCGGTTGGCGAGGACGTGCCCGGTCTAGCCCATCCGGCGCCGGGCGCGAAGCCCCGCGCGCCGCTTTCCGTGCCCGCCCGCCGCGCGCGCAATTCCGGTTGAATGCCGGATGGACTGCGACTAGTGTCCGCGCGTTCGGAAAACCGAACGTTTCGGACTTCGACGCAAACGCAGGATGATGGCAGGACATGTCCGAGGGCGAGCAGCTCCGCGCGAGCTTCCCGGAAATGGCGCGCAAGCAGGCCGATGACCCAGACGACTCGCTGATCGTCGACTTCGGCCACGACAGACCGCTGACGCTCGACGCCGGCGTTACGCTCGCGCCCTGGCGCATGGCCTACACCACCGTCGGAACGCTGAACGCCGACAAGTCGAACGCGGTGCTCGTCTGCCACGCGCTGACCGGCGACCAGCACGTCGCCTCGATCCATCCCGTCACCGGCCGAGCCGGCTGGTGGGACACGATCGTGGGTCCCGGCAAGCCGATCGACACCAACCGCTTCTTCGTCATCTGCCCGAACGTGCTCGGCAGCTGCATGGGCACGACCGGCCCGGCCTCGACCAATCCGGCGACGGGCGAGCCCTGGGGCCTCAGTTTCCCCGTCGTCACCATCGCCGACATGGTGCGTGCGCAGGCCATGCTGCTCGACCATCTCGGCATCAAGCAGCTCTTTGCCGTACTCGGCGGGACGATGGGCGGCATGCAGGTGCTGCAATGGGCCTCTTCCTATCCCGAGCGGGTGTTCTCGGCGATCGCGATCGCGACGGCGGCGAAGCACTCGGCGCAGAATATCGCCTTCCACGAGGTCGGGCGTCAGGCGATCATGGCCGATCCCGACTGGCATCACGGGCGCTACCTTGTCGCCGGCACGCGGCCCTCGAAAGGTCTCGCCGTCGCCCGCATGGCCGCCCACATCACCTATCTCTCCGAGCCGGCGCTGCAGCGCAAATTCGGCCGCAACCTGCAGAACCGCGACGCGCCGACCTTCACCTTCGAGGCGGATTTCCAGATCGAGAGCTATCTTCGGTATCAGGGCGCGAGTTTCGTCGATCGCTTCGATGCGAACTCCTATCTCTACGTCACGCGGGCGATGGATTATTTCGACCTCGCCGCCGACCATGGCGGGGCGCTGGCTGCGGCCTTCAAGGGCGTGCGCACGCGCTTTTGCGTCGCCTCCTTCACCTCCGACTGGCTGTTCCCGACAGCCGATTCGCGCCAGATCGTCCACGCGCTCAATGCCGCCGGCGCGCGCGTCTCCTTCGTCGAAGTCGCGACCGACAAGGGCCACGACGCCTTCCTGCTCGATATTCCCGAACTGTTCGACACGACCCGCGGCTTCGTCAACGCCGCGGCCCGCGAAAGGGGGCTGACATGAGCGCCCTTCCTCCCGATCGTCTCACCATGGCGGCTTCCGGCGGGGCCGGCCAGCGGCTCGACTGGCTTCTGCTCTCGGACATGATCGAGCCCCGCGCGAGGGTCCTCGACGTCGGCTGCGGCGAGGGCGATCTCCTCGCCCTTCTGGAAAAGACCCGCGCCGTCGACGGGCGGGGCCTCGAACTCAGCCAGGCCGGCGTCAATGCCGCGGTCGGGCGCGGGCTCGCGGTGATCCAGGGCGACGCCGATGCCGATCTGTCGAGCTATCCGGATGATTCCTTCGACTACGTCATCCTGTCCCAGACGCTGCAGGCGACGCGCAACCCGCGCCTTGTGCTTGAGAACATGCTGCGGATCGGGCGTCACGCCGTGGTGTCCGTCCCGAATTTCGGCCATTGGCGGATCCGCCTGCAGATCCTCACGCGCGGCCGCATGCCGGTGACGGACAACCTGCCCTACACATGGTACGACACACCCAACATCCATTTCTGCACCATCCGCGACTTCGTCGACCTCACCCGAACGGTCGAGGCGACGATCGAAAAGGCGGTGGCGCTCAACGCCGCCGGTCAACCCGTCGGCTGGTCCATGCCCTGGTGGTTCTGGAACCTGTTCGGCGAACAGGCTGTCTTCCTGCTCACGCGGAAGACCCGCCTTCGCGGCTGACGACCGGCGCCTCCCGCGAGGTCGCCGTGTTGGGGATGAGGACCGGCGCGAGCCGCACCGCCGATCGCCGCGCCTTGATGGCGACGGGCCGGAACACCTGCTTCGACGCCTCGACGATGTGCACGCCGGCAAAGGGTGCGGACAGCGTGGCGCCGAGCCGCTCGAAGGCGACGGCGGAGCGCAGCATATAGGCGCGCCGGCTCGGCGGTCCGTAGAGCGCCTCCGACCATCCGACCGGCGAGAACAGGGCATCGCGCAGCAATTGCGTCAGCTGCGGCTTGGAAAAGGGCCGGCCATGGCCGAAGGGCGTCGCGTCGGAGCGGGCCCAGACGCCCCGCCGGTTCGGCGCCACGATCAGAACCGTGCCGCCGGGCGCCAGAATGCGCCAGATCTCGCGCAACGTGTCGCCCGCGCTTTCCGCCTCCTCGAGCAGATGCACGGCGAGGACCTTGTCGATCGAGGCGTCGGGGAGCGGCAGCTCGGTCTCTTCCACCAGCGCCGCCGCATAGGGCCCGCCGGCCGGCCACTCGATCACGCCCTGGGTCGCCGGCATCAGCGCGCAGATCCGTTCGGCCTCCGACTGGAACACCGACAGATAGGGGGCGGCAAAGCCGATGCCGGCGAGCCGCTGGCCGGTCGTGTCAGGCCAGCGCGAGCGGATCTTGTGCCCGACGAGGCGCCGGACCACACCGCCGAGCGGCGTTCCGTAGAAATCGCGGAGGTCGACGACGTCGAGGGACATGAGCGGAACCTAGGTGCGCGGGTCCGGTGCGGCAAGCACCGCGCTCGATTATGCTGAAGCCCGAGTGGGCCGGAGGCGATTCGATGCTGCATGATCTGATCATCAGGGGCGGGCGGGTGATCGACCCCTCGCAGGGCCACGACGCGATCGCCGACGTCGCCTTCACAGACGGCCGCGTGTCGGCTTTCGCGCCCTCCGCCGGCATCGAGGCCCGCGAGGTGCGCGATGTTTCCGGCATGATCGTCACGCCGGGTCTTATCGATCTTCACACCCATGTCTATTGGGGCGGCACCTCGCTCGGCATCGACGCCGACGCGTTCTGCCGCGCGTCGGCCGTCACGACGGCGGTCGACACCGGCAGCGCCGGGCCGGGCAATTTCATGGGCTTCCGCGCCCATGTGATCGAGCGGTCGCAGGCGCGCATCCTCGCCTATCTCCACGTCTCCCATGCCGGCATTTTCGGCTTCTCGAAGACGGTCATGGTCGGCGAGAGCGAGAACATGCGTCTGATGGATCCCGAAACCGCCGTGGCGGTGGCGCAGGCCAATCGCGACGTGATCGTCGGCATCAAGGTGCGGGTGGGCCTCCACGCCTCGGGTGATCAGGGCATCGCGCCGCTTGATCTCGCGCTCGACGTCGCGGAGGCCGCCGGCATGCCGTTGATGGCCCATATCGACCACCCGCCGCCGTCCTATGAGGCCGTCGTCGACAGGCTGCGCCCCGGCGACGTGCTCACCCACGCCTTCCGTCCCTTCCCCAACGCCCCCTGCACCGCGCAGGGCACGGTTAAGCCGGCCGTGCGCGATGCGCGCAAGCGCGGCGTCCTGTTCGACATCGGCCATGGCATGGGCTCCTTCTCGTTCAAGACGGCGCGCGCCATGCTCGCGAACGGTTTTCTGCCCGACACCATCTCCTCCGACATCCATGCGCTGTGCATCGACGGCCCGGCGTTCGATCAGGTGACGACCCTGTCGAAATTCCTGTGCCTCGGCATGTCGCTCAGCGAGGTGATCGCCGCCTCGACGCAGAACGCCGCCTTCGCCCTGCAGCGCCACGACTATGGGACGCTCAAGGTCGGCGCGCTCGGTGACGCGTCGATCCTCGCCCTTCCCGAGGGCCGCTTCGATTATATCGACGTCGTCGGCGAGCACATGACCGGCGACCGTCGGATGACCGCCGAGGGCGTCGTGCTGAAGGGACGCTGGTTCCATCCCAGGCGCAGCCGTCGCTTCGCCCCGCTCCGCGGCTGACGGTCTCAGGGCTGCAGGCGAAGACCGACGAGAACGGTGTTGGCCGTGTAGTCGGATCCGGGCTCGGTCGAATCGAGCCGCTCATGCGTGAAGTCCGCCCGCACAGCGAGGCTGCGCGTCAGCCGATATTCGAAGCCGAGCACGGCGGTCAGGCCGTCATCCTCCCGCGAGATCCCGGCGAAGTCGGTCCGCGACAGATCGAGCGCCGCGGTCGCGATGAGGTTGCGGCGGAAGGCATGCCGGATGCCGACGCCCAGGACCGTCTCGCGTGACCCGGAGGCACCCGCGGTCGTCGTCTCGTTGAAGGTCGTCGCGGCGCGCAGCGTCAGCGACGTCAGGGCCGTCGCCTCCCAGACGAGTGAGGCGTCGACGAGGAGCCCATCGAGATCGGGCAGCGTCGGATCGTCGATCAGGCGACCGCCATAGCCGACCGCGACCTCGCCGGTGAGGAGGCCGGTCATTTCTGCGCTGGCCCCGAGGCGAAGCGCATAGCCGCGCGACCCGCGCTCCTCGCCGCTGGCATTGACGCGATTGTCGTAGACGCGCCGGTCGAGCATCGCCTCGACGAAGGGCCGGATGCCGTGCGTCTCGCCATAGCTCGCCCGCAGCGCGACGCCGTAGGTCGTCAATGACCGGTCGGCACCGCTCTGCGTCAGGCCGCCCGAGAGCGGCGTGTCCTCATACTGCGTGCGGTCGACCATGCCGCGCAGGCGCATCGCGACCGGACCGATCTGCTGGGTGATGCCGCCCGTCGCGCCATAGGCGAGAATCGTCGGGCGGCTCAGCGCCGAAGCGGGTACGCTGTCGGTACCGATCTCCTCGGTTTCGAGCGACAGGCGCAGCTGCCCCTCGATCATCGTGTCGGTCGCCGCATCGATCCGCCCGTCGACGACGCCGCGAAGGCTCGGCCGGTCATCCTCGCTGCCGGACAGAAAGCGCTGCTGCTCGGCCTCGATGCGGCCGGACAACGCATGACGCGCCCAGGTCGACTCGAAGTCGAAGGCCGGACGCACCACGACGAAAGTCGCGCTGTCGGCGCCGGTCTCGACTCTGCCGGGATTTGAGTCGGTCCCCAGTTCGACCGTGATCGAAGGGTGAAGGAGAAACGCGCCGGCCCGCAGGCCGAGCGGTGCATAGGGGTCCTCCTCCGGCGCGCGCCGCAGCCGGGGCGGCGCCGTTTCCTGCGGAGCCTCGATGGGCGCGGTGATCCTCACCGGTGCCGCCGGCACGCTCTCGCCCTGATCCTCGAGCACCGCGCGAGCGACGTCTGGCGGTGCTCCGATGCGGGTGACGCGGTCGGGCTTGCTCAGTCGCAGGGCCGCCGGAAGCATCAGGCTCGTATTGTCGACAGGCCCGCGCAGACCGGCACCGGCAGCGGGCGGTTCGGAAACGGGCGCGTCGATCGCGCCGCGAAGGCCGGTCTCCGCCTCCTGCGCGCGCGACGGTACCGCGGCGGTGATCTGAACCGCCGTCGCCAGTCCGACGAGCCATGCGCTGGGGCGCACCCTGTTCCTCCCTGTCGACCGGGCCTCGGGCCCTCTGGTCGCGCGTCTTCGACCGATCCCGCGACACCGATCACCGGCGCGCGGCGAGGCCGCCACGCCCGGCATTGATGGGCAGGGTTACCGAATGGTAAAAACTCAGGGTTAACGCGCCGTTACGATGCCCGTCTGCGCGAGGTGCTGCGGCGGACACTCACGAGGCCATCATGGGACATGCCTTCCTCGCCGGCCTCGTCTATTGGGCGATCGTCTTCGCGCTCGGCTTCGTGATGGGGACGCTGCGCGTGCTCGTCGTCGCGCCCCTGCTCGGCCCGGTCGCGGCGGTGGGCCTCGAATTGCCGATCATGCTCGCCGGGCCCTGGCTCGCCTGTGGCTGGAGCCTGCGCCGCTTCGGTGTCGGGAAAGCATTCGCCGAGCGGGCCGCGATGGGCCTCCTCGCCTTCACGCTCCTGATCCTTGCCGAATTCGCGCTCTCGACACTGCTGTTCGGCCGGACCGCGGCCGAACATTGGGCGAGCTATGCGACGACGGAAGCCCGCCTTGGGCTCGCCGCGCAGGTGCTGTTCGCTACCTTTCCGCTCCTGCGGCGGTGAAACACGTCAGCGCGGCGTGTCGAGGCTCGCCTTGAACGCCTCCGCATGGTCGGGATGCCAGCGCGACAGCGGCGGGCGGTTCTCGACGATGTCACCCGCGGCCCACAGGATCCGCCGCTCGTCGAGCGCGCGCGTGACCTCGTTGTCGGGGCACAGAATGTAGAAGTCGCCGCGATCGAGGCTCGTCATCATGAAGTCGACCGTTTCGGCCGGCGTCCAGGCTCCGGCCGGCTTCTCGACGCGTCCCTTGGCGGTCAGCGGGGTGAAGACGAAGCCGGGAATGAGGAGATGCGCCCGGATCCGGCAGTTGGGCGTCGAGCGCAACTCGTGCTCCAGCGCCTCGGTGAAGACCTTCACACCCGCCTTCGCGACATTATAGGCCGGATCGCCCGGGGGCGTCGTAATGCCCTGCTTGGAGCCGGTATTGATGATGAGGCCCGGCTCGCCATGCGCGATCATGCCCGGACCGAACTGGCGCGAACCGTGGATGACACCCATCAGATTGACGGCGAGCACCGCGTCCCAGGGCTCACTGGCTCCGAAAAGAGCGCTGCCCGGCTGGATGCCGGCATTGTTCATCAGCACATGGACCTTGCCGAAGGCGGCGATCGCGGCCCTTTCGAGCGCCGCGATCGCGTCGGGTCGCGCGACGTCGGTCGCGACGGCGCGCACGTCGGCCGAGCCCCCGCGGGCGACGGCGGCCACTGCGCGCGTCGCCTCGTCGAGCCGCTCGCCCGGCAGATCGGCGAGCACGACCTTGAGGCCCATGGCGGCGAAGCGTTCGCACGCGGCACGGCCGATCCCGGAGGCGGCTCCCGTCACGACGGCAACATGTCCGATAGCAAAGGCTGGATGCGTCACGGTCTTCTCCCTCAGCGAAACGGCGCTCTGGATAGCGCGCAATCACCGCGCTGTCTCCCTCGACCGAGCCGGCTTGGCGCACGTCACGCGCACGGAACGAGCCTGCCGTTTTCATGCCCAAAACGGGCCTTAACGGCCCGGCAGCCCAAATGGCGAAAGCCGTCGGCAACCGGGCCCGTGCGACAGGATCCCCGGATTGACAGACCCTTCCGCCTGGTGTCCATGCCCGTTGCACAAGTCTGGATGTTCTGATGCCTTCCTCGATCGACCGCCGCACCTTTCTCGGTTCCGCCGGCACGCTGGCGGCATTGGCCGCGCTGGGCACCGACCTCAAGGCTCAGGAGGCCGCGGGTCTCGTGTTCTCCGAGCCTCGCCCCTTCGCCTTCGATGCACTCGTTGCCCGGGCCGAAAACCTCGCCAAGCAGGCCTATGTGCCGCCGCCCAAACCCTCGCCCGAAATCACCTCGCAGCTCAATTACGACTATCACGGCCAGATCCGATTCAAGACCGACCTGTCGCTGTGGAAAGACGGTCCCTCGCGCTTTCCGGTGACCTTTTTCCATCTCGGGCAGTTCTTCCAGAAGCGCGTCGTCATCAACGTGGTCGAGAAAGGCGAGGCCCGCGAGATCCTCTATCGCGAACGCTATTTCGACATGCCGCCGGACAATCCGGCGCGCGTGCTGCCGGACGGCGCGGGCTTTGCCGGTTTCCGTTTCCAGGAGCCGAGCGACGGCGCGCTCGACTGGCAGCGCAATGACTGGGTCGCTTTCCTCGGCGCGTCCTATTTCCGCTCCATCGGCGAGTTGTTCCAGTACGGGCTGTCGGCGCGCGGCATCGTCGTGAACTCCGCCAATCCCAATCCGCCCTTCAACGAGGAGTTCCCGGATTTCGTCGAGTTCTGGCTCGAGCCGGTCGCCGACCCCTCGAATCAGGTGCGGGTCTACGCGCTCCTCGACGGACCGTCGATCACCGGCGCCTATTCCTTCCTGATGACCCGCGACAAGGCGGTCGTGATGGACATCGACGCGCGGCTTTTCACGCGCAACGACATCTACCGTCTCGGCCTCGCCCCGCTGACCTCGATGTACTGGTACTCGGAGAGCCGCAAGACCACGGCGATCGACTGGCGCCCGGAGATCCATGACTCGGACGGCCTCGCGATCTGGACAGGCGCCGGCGAGCGCATCTGGCGTCCGCTCAACAATCCGCCGCAGACCATGGTCTCGACCTTCGTCGACACCGATCCGAAGGGGTTCGGCCTGTCGCAGCGCGACCGCGCCTTCGACAACTATCTCGACGGCGTCCATTACGAGCGCCGTCCCACCCTCTGGGTCGAGCCGCTGGAGCCCTTTGGCGAGGGCGCGGTGCAGCTGATCGAGATCCCGACCGACGACGAGATCCACGACAACATCGTCGCGATCTGGCGCCCGAAGGAACCGGTCGTCGCCGGGCAATCGTTCAAGCTGAACTATCGTCTGCATTGGGCGGCCGATGAGCCGGTGCCGAACCCGCTCGCGCGCTGCGTCGCGACGCGGCTTGGCAATGGCGGGCAGCCCGGAACGACGCGGCCGAAGGGCGTGCGCAAATTCGTCGTCGAGTTCCTCGGCGGCACGCTCGCCGACCTGCCGTTCGGGGTGAAACCCGAGGCCGTGCTCACCGCCTCGCGCGGCACCTTCTCCTACGTCTTCACCGAGGCGGTGCCGAACGACGTGCCGGGCCACTGGCGCGCGCAGTTCGACCTGACGGTCGAGGGCAGCGAGCCGGTGGAGTTGCGCTGCTATCTGCGGCTCGACGGCAAGGCGCTCACGGAAACGTGGCTTTACCAGTACCACCCGTTTTGACGTCAATCGCCGCCGTCCGGTTGATCGCGGCGGCGGGTTCCCTATTCTGTTGCGGGCGCATCGAACGCCGTGAGCCCCCCGCCGAGAGAAGAGATGTCGAAGAGCCCCGCCCGTTCGCCCAAGGAAACCGCCCTCGGCACCCTGCCCGCCTGGGATCTCTCCCACCTCTATCCGGCGATCGACTCGCCCGAGGTCGCTACCGATCTGCGCGAGGGTCTCGAGCAGTGCAAGCAGTTCGAGGACGCCCATAAGGGGCGCCTCGAGGCCCTGATCAAGGGCCGCAACGGGCCGGGCCGCCTCGCCGTCGCGATCGGGCAGTATGAGGCGATCGAGGACAGGCTCGGCCGCCTCATCTCCTATGCCGGTCTCATCTATGCCTCGGACACGACCAATCCGGTCCACGCCAAGTTTTATGGCGACGTGCAGGAGAAGATCACGACCGCGTCGTCGCATCTCCTGTTCTTCACGCTCGAACTGAACCGGCTCGACGATCAGCTTCTCGACAAGGCGATGCTGGACGCCAAGCTCGCCCATTGGGCGCCCTGGCTTCAGGACATCCGCCGCGAAAAACCCTATCAGCTCGACGATCGGATCGAGCAGCTCTTCCATGAGAAGTCGGTGACGGGGCGCGGCGCGTGGAACCGCCTGTTTGATGAGACGATGGCGAGCCTGCGCTTCAAGGTCGACGGCCAGGACCTGCCGCTCGAGCCGACGCTCAACTACCTGCAGGACACGGACGAGACGAAGCGTCACGCCGCCGCCGATGCGCTCGCCGAGACCCTCGCGGCCAATGCCCGCCTGTTCACGCTGATCACCAACACGCTGGCAAAGGACAAGGAGATCGCCGATCGCTGGCGGAACTTCCAGGACGTGGCGGATTCGCGCCATCTCGCCAACCGCGTCGAGCGCGAGGTGGTGGATGCGCTCGTCTCCGCCGTCCGCGCCGCCTATCCGCGTCTGTCCCATCGCTATTACCGTCTGAAGGCGCGCTGGTTCGGCAAGGATCAGTTGCCGCACTGGGACCGCAACGCGCCCCTGCCCAAGGTCGACATGCCGACGATCCCCTGGGAGGACGCCCGCGAGACCGTGCTCTCCGCCTATTCCGGCTTCTCGCCGCGCATGGCCTCGATCGCCAAGCGCTTCTTCGACGAGGGCTGGATCGACGCCCCGGTCCGCCCCGGCAAGGCGCCCGGCGCCTTCGCCCATCCGACCGTGCCCTCGGCCCATCCCTATGTGCTCTTGAACTATCAGGGCAAGACGCGGGACGTGATGACGCTCGCCCATGAGCTCGGGCACGGCGTCCATCAGGTGCTCGCGGCGCCGAACGGGGCGCTGATGGCCCCGACGCCGCTGACGCTCGCCGAGACCGCCTCGGTGTTCGGCGAGATGCTGACCTTCCGCTCCCTGCTGGAGAAGGCCGCCACGCCGACGCAGAAGAAGGCCATGCTCGCCGGCAAGGTCGAGGACATGATCAACACGGTCGTGCGCCAGATCGCCTTCTACAGCTTCGAGCGGCAGGTCCATCTCGCGCGCCGCGACGGCGAACTGACGAGCGACAAGCTCAACGAGATCTGGCTGTCGGTGCAGTCGGAAAGCCTCGGGCCGGCCATTCATCTGGGACCGGGCTACGAGACCTTCTGGGCCTACATCCCGCACTTCATCCACTCGCCCTTCTACGTCTACGCCTATGCCTTCGGCGATTGCCTTGTGAACTCGCTCTACGGCGTCTACCGCAAGGCCGAGGGGGGCTTTGCCGAGCGTTATCTTGCCATGCTCGCCGCCGGCGGAACGAAGCACCATTCCGAGCTGCTTGCGCCCTTCGGCCTGGACGCCCGCGATCCGGCCTTCTGGGAGATCGGACTCGGCATGATCGAGGGCATGATCGCGGAACTCGAGGCGATGCCCTGACCCTTTCGCGAACGTCGATCGGCGGCATGAGAAACTTTTTTCACGCCGTGTCGATCCATGGCCTCGCCGTTCGTCATGGCGATGGAGCACAGTGCTCCGTGTTGCGAGCGAGGACCGACCCATGAACTACACGCTGTTGATCTACTACGACGAAGGCGCGCTCACCCGCCGGCCACAGGACGAGCAGTCAGCCGTCTTCGCGGCCTTCATGGCCTACAGCAAGGCCCTGCAGGATGCCGGCGCCTTCATCGCTGCCGACTGGCTCAAGGGCACAGCCGCCGCCACGACGCTCACCTGCCGAACCGGGACAAGACAGGTCCAGGACGGTCCCTTCGCCGAGACGAAGGAACAGCTCGGCGGCTATTTCGTGATCCGTGCCGCCCATCTCGACGAAGCCCTCGCCTGGGCCGAGAAATGCCCGGTGGTGACCTTCGGCAGCGTCGAGATCCGCCCGTCGATGATGGGTTGAACCCGGTCATGCCGATTCCGCCCACGGGCGAAGCCGAAGCGGCGGCCCAAAAAGCGGCGACTGAGGAAGCGGCGACTGGCGAAGCGGCGTTCCTTGCGGCCCATGTCGCGCGCGCCGCCTATGGCCGCCTCCTCTCGATCCTCGCCGCCCGCGACGGCAACCTCGCGGCGGCGGAGGACGCGCTGGCGGACGCCTTCCGGATCGCGCTCGAGACCTGGCCCGAGCGCGGCATTCCGGCCAATCCGACGGCATGGCTGCTGACGACCGCCCGCAACCGCCGCCATGACGCCTTTCGACGATCCGGCCGCTTCGTCGCCCTTGATGAACTCGCAGCCGACATCGCCGACCAGGAGGTACCTGTGACGGACACGGTCTTCCCGGACGAGCGGCTGAAACTGCTCTTCGTCTGCGCCCATCCCGCCATCGAGGCGTCGATGCACACGCCTTTGATGCTGCAGACCGTGCTGGGACTTCAGGCGCAGGCGATCGCCCGCGCCTTCGCCGTGCCCCCGTCCGCGATGGCGCAGCGCCTCGTGCGGGTGAAGAACAAGATCAAGGAAGCGGGCATCCCCTTCGTCGTGCCCGATCGCGACGCCATCAGCCCGCGCCTCGAGGCGGTGCGGGCCGCGATCTACGCCGCCTATGTCAGCCATGCGGACGAACCGACCGAACCGCAGGGGCGGGCCGAGGATCTCGGCGGCGAGGCCCTGTTTCTGGCCGATCTCCTCTGTCGGCTCGTGCCCGGCGACCCCGAAACACTGGGCCTGTCGGCGCTGCTCGCCTTCTGCGAGGCGCGGAAAACCGCCCGGCGCGACGAGACCGGGCGGTTCGTGCCGCTCGACGCGCAGGATACCGGACGCTGGAACCGTGGCCTCATCGCCCATGCCGAGCGCTGCCTCGTCGAGGCGCAGACGCGCGGGCGCATCGGCCGCTATCAACTCGAGGCGGCGATCCAGTCGGCGCATGTCGCCCGGGCGAGGAGTGGCAGGACGGACTGGCGGTCGCTTCTCATCCTCCATGACGCGCTGCTGCTCGTCGCGCCAAGCCTTGGCGGCTCGATCGGACGCGCGGTGGCGCTCGCCCATGTCCATGGTGTCGAGGCGGGTCTGGCGGCGCTCGCCGCCGTCGATCAGACGGCGGCTGCGGCCCACCAGCCCTACTGGGCGGCGCTCGCCCATTTCGAGGCGCGGGCGGGGAACGGGCAGCGGGCGATCGCGGCCTATGACCGGGCCATCGCCCTCGTGACCGATCCTGCCGTAGCCCGCCATCTCGCCGAACAGAGGGCCATGGTTATCGGCGAACCGCGCTGAGCCTGTCTCAAGCGCCCTCGTCGAGCCGGATGATCGGCCCACCGGCCGCTTCCGCATCCTCGGGATCGTGGGTAACGAGGATCGCGGGCAGCCTGCGGCGGGCGATTTCGGCGAAGAGCACCTGCCGGACCTGACGGCGCAGCGCGGTGTCGAGGCGCGCCATGGGTTCGTCGAGGAGAAGCGCGCGCGGCTTCGACAGAAGGACGCGCAGGAGCGAGACACGGGCGCGCTGCCCGCCCGACAGCGTCGCCGGATCGCGCGCGGCGAACCCATCGAGCCCAACCTCGGCGAGCGCCCGGTCGACGATCGCCAGCCGCTCCGCCCGTGTTCCCACCGCATCGAGGCCGAACAGGAGATTGCCCGCGACCGAGAGATGCGGGAACAGGAGGTCGTCCTGAAAGAGCATGCCGACCCGCCGGTCCTCGACCGGCAGGTGATCGAGCAGGACACCGTCGAGCCGCACATGTCCGCTCGCACTGAAGGGTGGCATCAGCGCGCCCGCGATGAACCGCAGAAGCGTCGATTTTCCCGAGCCGGAGGGCCCCATCACGGTCAGGGTCTCGCCGGGTGCGGCGATCGCGTCGACCCGAAGGATCACGCTGCCGCGCAGCGCGATCGTGACCTTGTCGAGCATCAGGCCCGCGCTCATGCGCCCTCTCCCGCCGAAAGCCCGGCCCGTCGACGCGCCGCGATCGCCGGGAGTGCCAGCGCTAGGGCGAAGGCCAGCGCCGGCAGCAGTGCCTGGATCAGCGCCACGACACCGATGACGCGCCGGTCCTGACCGGCCGACAGCGCGATCGCCTCGCTCGTCACGGTGGTGATCCGACCGGCACCGACCAGCACCGTCGGCAGATACTGCGCGACCGAGACGGCGAAGCCGAGCGCGAATGCGGTTGCGATCGGCCGCATCAGCATCGGCAGACGCACGGCGAGGAAGGTCCGGCCCCGCCCTGCACCGAGGCCGCGCGCAACGAGAAGGTAGCGCCCGTCGAAGGCGCGCCAGGGACCGGCGAGCGAGAGATAGACATAGGGCAGCACGAAGACGAGGTGGGCGAGAAGGACCGCTGCAAAGTGCCCGTCAACGCGCAACGCGACGGCGAGCGAGGACAGACCAAGGAGGAAGGCGATCTGGGGCACGAGCAGCGGCGCGTAGAGGATGACGAGCGCCGCGACGCCGGGCCGCTTTCCGGCCGCGTCCTCCTGGTCGAGCGCGAGGAGCACGAGCCCGAGCGCGATCGCGGATGAGGCGGCGCCGAGCGCCAGCGTCCAGCCGAGCGGCTCGGCAAGCGCCATCATGGTGCGCCCCCAGCCGTCGAGGGTCACGCCCGAGGGAAAGGCCTGTGGAAAGGGCCAGCGCAGCGCGATCGACCACAGTGCCAGCGTCGCGAGACCGGCGATGATTGCGATCGGCGGAAACAGTGTCAGCAAGGCGCCCGCGATCCGCCAGAACCGGTCGCTCCGCGCCCGCCGCCCAGATGCCGCCGCAGCGCCGATGAGCCGCGCCGCAAGTCTTTCGCCGGCAAACCAGAACAGCGCAGCGAGCAGACAGACGCCGATCTGCAGGATCGCCGCGGCAGCCGCCACGCTGCGTCGGGCAAGGTCGGGATCAGCCGCCTCGCGCAGCGCCATCACCGACAGGGTCGGTGGCGTCGTGGGGCCCAGAATCATCGCCATGTCGAGATTGGCCGTGCCATAGACGATCACGGCGAGGACCGGCAGCCGGATCTGCGCGTAGAGCGAGGGCCAGGCCGAGACGGCGAAGGCCTTGAGCCGGCCATATCCGAGCGTCGCGGCCGCGAGCATGCGGCGCGAGGCCTCCGCCTGAGGCAGGGCCGCGATCAGCATCAGGACGAGAAAGGGTGTCTCCTTGGCGGCGAGCCCGAGGGTCAGCGCAATGCCGGCGCGATCATTGACGATCAGGAGATCGGGCGGCGTGTCCCAGCCTGTCGCCCAAGGCGAAAAGAGCCTGACCAGCCAGCCGCTCGGCGCGACGAGGGCCGCGAGACCGAAGGCCGCGGCGGCGTGGGGCACCGCGAGCAGCGGCGAGAGGAGCCGGCGCATCACCCGGAAGGTCGGCCGATCGAGAAACAGGGCGACCGTGAGAAATGCGATGAGCAGGGCAAGAGCGGTCGACACCAGCCCGGTCGTCAGCGACACGAGCGCCGCGCGCCACACGCCGGGCGTCGCGGCGAGATCGGCCATGGGCGTGAGCGAGAGCGTGGTGAGGCCCGCCGCCGGCAGATAGCCGAGCGCCGGCGCGATCGTCCCGATCAGGCCCGCCAGCACCGGTACGACGAGGATGCCGATCACCACCCAGGGCGCGGCGCCGGTCAGCACACGAAACATCGACCGACCGCCCCCTCCACGACCTTATCGACGGATCTCGTTACCAGATGTCGATCTCGAACGCGTTCACGATGTGTCGAGGCCAGCGTGCCGGCGCGACATGGACGGCATCGAAGCGCACCGTCATCGCATGGTCGGCCGGATGGCGTCCGAGCCAGGCACGGGCGGCGGCGCCGATCCGGCGCATCTGCGGCCCTCGGATCGCCTCGGCCGCATCGTCGAGCGAGGCACGCGCCTTGACCTCGACGAAGACGAGGGTTCGGCCGCGCCGCACCACGAGATCGATCTCCCCGCCGTGCGTCCGCACCCGCCGGTCAAGGATGCGATACCCCTTGAGGCGGAGAAGCCAGCCGGCCCGCGCCTCCGCCGCGAGGCCGAAGCGCTGTGCCGACCGGCGATCCCGGTTCACGGCTGCCCGGCCCGCCGGGCCGCGGCCAGCTCGACGGCCCGCGCATAGACGTCACGCCGCGGCAGGCCGAGACGGGCGGCGACCGAGGCCGCGGCATCCTTCACCGACAGCGTGCCGAGCGCGGTCGCGAGAGCGCCGTCGAGATCCTCCGCCGTCGCCCGCTCCTCGAGCGGCGGGCCGACCACGACGGCGATCTCGCCGCGCGGCTCGTCGGCGAGCCCGAAATCGGTGGCGAGCGACACCAGCGTCCCGCGATAGACGGTTTCGTGGAGCTTGGTGAGTTCGCGGGCGACGACCGCCGACCGGTCGCCGAGCACCGTCGCCATGGCAGCGAGACTGTCGACGAGGCGCGGACCGGTCTCATAGAAGATCAGCGTCGCCGGAATGGCCTTGAGCTCGGCGAGGCGGCTCGCCCGCGCGCCGTCCTTCGCCGGCAGGAACCCCTCGAAGAAGAAGCGATCGGTCGGCAGGCCAGCGACCGCGAGCGCCGCGATCGCGGCGCAGGGTCCCGGGAGGGCATGCACCACGACACCGGCCTCGATCGCCGCGCGCACGAGCTTGTAGCCGGGATCGGAGACCAGCGGCGTCCCGGCGTCGGACACGAGCACGACCGCCTCGCCGCGCGCCAGCGCTTCGAGGATCTGCGGACGGACGCGCGGTGCGTTGTGGTCGTTATAGGCGATGAGGCTCGCATTCATGCCGAAATGCTGCGTCAGGCGGCTGGTGACGCGCGTGTCCTCGCAGACGATCCGGTCGGCGGCCGCCATGGTGGCGAGCGCCCGCAGCGTGATGTCGCCGAGATTGCCGATTGGGGTCGCGACGATATGGAGACCCGGCGCAAGCGTGGGCGCCGTCATTCGCTGGCCGTGCAGAAGATAGCCCTTGTCGGACGGCGCGATCGCCGCCGAGGGCGCCAGCGGCGAGGCGATGTCGGGCGCGGTCGCGTGACGCATGGAGCTCTCCGCACGCTCTCCGGCGCTTTCCGCGGATAAACCACAGGCTGCAGGCCGGTCCTGTTCCTAGTTAGCGCAGCTTCTAGTATCATGCCAGACACAGCGCGGCGTCATCCCCGCATCCTTGTCATGGCACCGGCCGATGAGAGACGGTCGGCAGGAGTTGTTTGTGATCGTTCTGTCCCGGTTTATCCGCCTTTCGCTCGCATCGGCCTGTCTTCTCGCCCTCGCTGCCTGTGGAACCACGGATGGCGGCCTGTCGCAGCAGACGCCTGCCCCCGCCGTCCCCGCAGCCCCCGCCGAGGGCGTCACGCGCGTCGCGCTGATCGTGCCGCTGACGGCCGCCGGCGGCGGCGCTGCCGCGGCCACCTCGATCAAGAATGCCGCCGAAATGGCGGTCGCCGAGTTCGGCGTCGGCAGCATCGCCCTCACCGTCAAGGATGATCTCGGCACGCCGGCCGGCGCGACCACCGCCGCACAGCAGGCGGTCGCCGAAGGTGCACAGGTAATCCTCGGGCCACTCTTCGCCCCCTCGGTCGCGGCGGCGGGCACGGCGGCGCGGACGGCGGGCGTCCCGGTGATCGCCTTCTCCTCCGACGCCAATGTCGCGACGCAGGGCGTCTATCTGCTCTCGTTCCTGCCGCAAAACGACGTCGACCGGATCGTCAGCCATGCGGCGGGGGCCGGAAAGCGCTCCTTCGCCGCGATTATTCCCGACAGCGCCTATGGCACGGTCGCGGAAGGGGCGTTCCAGCAGGCGGTCGCGCGTGTCGGCGGCCGTGTCGCGACGCTCGAGCGCACCGCCGTGGACGCCGGCGCCATCACGGCGGCGACGGCGCGGGTCAGCGCCCTCGTCAAGGCGGGACAGGCCGACGTGATCTTCGCGCCGTTCGACGCCGCCGGCATCCAGGCCGTGGCGCAGGCGCTCGCTGCCGCCGGTCTTAACGCCGGCACGGTCACGCTGATCGGCACCGGCTTGTGGGACGATCCGCGCGTGGCCTCGAACCCCACCCTCGCGGGCGCCCTCTTCGCCGCACCCGACAGCGCCGGCTTCAAGGCCTTCGCCGAGCGCTACCGCGCCCGCTACAATACCGATCCCGTGCGGCTCGCGACGGTCGGCTACGACGCTGTGTCGCTCGTCAAGGCGCTCGTCAAGACGCAGGGCCCGCAGGCGCTTGCCGCCCCGACGATCACCAACCCATCCGGATTCGTCGGCGTCGACGGCGCCTTCCGCTTCCTCGCCGACGGCACCAATCAGCGCGGTCTCGCCGTGATGCGCGTCGCGCCGGAAGGCCCGCAGATCGTCTCGCCGGCGCCCCGCAACTTCAACAGCTGACGGCGTCGGATCCGATCCCGACGCCTGATCCCCGAACGAGCCGACGCACTCATGACCGACACAGCATCCGATCACGGCACTCTTCCGCGCGTGGCGCGATGGCTCGGCCTCGCCGGCCTCCTGCCGACGGCGACTGCCACGATCGTCGTCTGGATCGGCACGATCGGCCAGGCGGCTTTCGCCTTCAGCGCCTCGGCGATCTATGGCGCGCTGATCCTCAGCTTCCTCGGCGGTGCCTGGTGGGGAATCGCCGCCGCCAAGGCACCGCCTGAGCGGCTTCCGGTCCTGCTCGCCCTCAGCGTCATGCCGTCGCTGATCGGCTGGCTGGCGCTCCTGATCCTGTCGCCGGCCTCCGTCGGCGTGCTGGCGCTGTGCTTCGCCCTTGCGCTCCTCGTCGACCGACGCCTCATCGATGAGGGCTATGCGCCGGCCGGGTGGTGGCGGCTGCGCTTTCCGCTGTCGGCGACCATGGCCCTGCTTCACGCCCTGATCGCGATCGCGACGACGATCAGGGGCTATTGACCGCGCCGCGCGACGACCGGCAGCGGACGGACAGAGCGGAAAGACATCGGAGGGGTTTCATGGCGGAGTTCGCGGGCAAGGTCGCCATCGTCACCGGCACGACCGGAATCGGGCGATCGGTCGCCCTCAGATTGCGCGACGGCGGCGCGGCTGTCATGGCGCTCGGCATCGACGAGGCGGGCAACGGCGCACTCGCCGCGGAGGGCGTCACGGTGCGGCGCACCGACGTCTCGGTCGCGGCAGACGTCGAGGCGGCGGTCAGGGAGACCATCGAACGCTTCGGTGGTCTCGACATCATCGTCAATTCGGCGGCGGTCCACCCCTATGGTGACGCCGTCAACACGAGCCCGTCGGTCTTCGCGCAGTGCCTCGCGGTCAATGTCGGCTCGATCCACCTCACGGCCCATTTCGGCGTGCCGGCGATGCGGCGACGCGGCGGGGGCGTCATCATCAACATCGCGAGTGTGCAGGGTCATGCCTGCCAGGCGGGCGTCGTGGCCTATGTCGCCTCGAAGGGTGCAATCCACGCGCTCACCCGCGCCATGGCGCTCGATTTCGCCAAGGACCGCATCCGCGTCGTGTCGATCAGCCCCGGCTCGGTGCGCACGCCGATTCTCGCCCTCGCGGCGCGTACCTTCGACGGTCCGGACGCCGACATCGATGCCGCATTCGGCCGCTTCGGTGCTGCCCATCCGATCGGCCGCATCGGCGAGCCGGAGGAGATCGCCGACTTCGCGGCGTTCCTCGCGTCCGACCGGGCCGGGTTCATCACCGGCTCCGATCACGTGATCGATGGCGGCCTGACGGCGGGCCTCGGCGTGCGCTGAGGCCTACCAGCGGATCTGCTCGATTTCCGAGAACGTCGTGGTCGTGCCGTCCGAGTGCTGGATGTAGCCGGCCGAATCCTGGCTGAGGTCGAGCGTCTCCGTGCCGGTCGACACGACGCTGCCCTGGGTCAGAACCAGCGTCCAGTCGGTCGGGAAGGCACCGGAATAGGACGCACCGGATGCGTCCGTCAGCTCGATCGTGTCGATCCAGCTGCCGCCCATGCCACCCGCCACAGCGTCATTGCCCTGTCCGACCTGCATGACGAAGAGGTCGGCGCCCGCATCACCAAAGAGACTGTCGTTGCCGGCACCGCCGATCAGCGTGTCGTTGCCGGCGCCGCCGGCCAGCGTGTCATTGCCGGCACCGCCGCTGAGGCTGTCATCGCCGTTGCCCCCGCTGAGATTGTCGGCGCCGAGACCGCCGAAGAGGCGATCATTGCCGTCATTGCCGGCAATGACATCGTCCGAACCGGACCCAGTGATCGTGTCGGCATTCGCCGTTCCGGTGATGCCCTCGATACCCGTCAGGGCGATCCCGGTGAAGTCGAAATTCGCCGAGGCGTCATTGGTCGTCAGATAGTCGCCCGTACCCGCCGACCCTTCGATCGCCTCGATGCCCGACGTCGCGGCGGAGAAATTGCTCTGCAGCTCGAAACTGTTCGTGCCGCCCGAGTTGTCGAGGATGACGCGGTCCGTTCCGCCGGTGCCGGTGTCCGTGATGGTGTTCGAGCCCGTACCAACAGTGTCGAAAAGGTAGTAGGTATCGCTGCCCTCACCGCCATCGAGAACGTCGTCACTATTGCCGTCGTACAGGACGTCATCACCGGCACCCCCGATCAGCGTATCGACACCGTCGCCGCCGATCAGCGTGTCATTGCCGTTTCCGCCGAGCAGACTGTCGGCGCCGGTGGTGCCGGTGATGGAATCATCGCCGTCGCCGCCGTTGATGCTCACTTCCTTGACGCCGGTGTCGACGAAGACGTCGTTGCCGGCCGTGAGGGTGAGGGCCTCGGCGGCGTCCGCCACCGCGATGGTCAGGGTCTGCGTGACCGTTGACCCGGCGGCGTCGGTCACCTGTGCCGTGATCGAATGCGTCGTGGCCGCCTCGAAACTGAGGCTCGCGCCACTCGCCACCGTGACCTGTCCGGTCGACGCGTTGATCTGGAACCGCCCGCCGGCATTGTCGGTGAGCGCATAGGTCAACACGTCGCGGCTATCGGGATCCGTGCCGAGGATCGTGCCGACCACGGTACCGGCGGCGCTGTTCTCCGCAACGGTGCCGCCGGACTGCCAGGTCGCTCCGGTCGGTCCGTCATTCAAAAGATCCGACGCCGTGCTGACCGTGATCGTGCCGTCGGCGAACTGGAAGTTCTCAACGCCATAGACGCGATCGGTGCCGTCCGGCGAACCGCTGCGCCGGTCGACGAGCTGGAAGAAGCTTCCGTTCGCATCAGACCCTTGGGTGATCGTGTAGTCGCGCCAATTGCCGGAAAAGACCGCCGTATCGGTCCCGACGCCGCCGTCGATGGTGTCGTTGCCACCGGCACCGGTGATCGTGTCATTGCCGGTGCCGCCGACGAGGCTGTTGGCGACGGATGAGCCCGTCAGGCTGTCATTGAAGGCCGATCCGGTCAGGTTCTCGAAGCCCGAGATCGTGTCGGTTCCGGCGCCACCGGTCGCCTGCGCCGTGGTGATCGCGAGGTTGACCGTCACGCCGGCGCCAGCGCCGGCATAGCTCAGCGTGTCGGTACCGCTGCCACCCGAGAGCACGTCGTTGACGCTCGACCCTTGAATCGTTTCGTCGCCCGTGGAGCCGTTCACCGTGATCGTGTCGGTACCGGCGGTCCAGCTCGTGAAGGTCAAGCCGGACAGATTGACCGATCCGCCTGCCGCAAGGTTGACGACGATCGCGTCGGCGGCGGCGCTGCCCGTGACGGCGAGCGCGGCGGCAAGACCGGTCCCGATCTGCGTCGCCGCAAAAGTGGCGGTCCCGGCCGCGGAGAACGTCAAACCCTCGATGGACTGGATCGTCCCGGTGCTGAAATCATTGACGCCCGAGGCCCGCAGCGTGTCGCTGCCGGTGCCGCCATCGATGAACTCGCCCGCGGCGAACTCGCCGTTGTCGACGACGAAGGTGTCGTTGTCAGCCCCGCCCGAGAGGCTGTCGGCGCCCGCTCCGCCCAGCAGCCAATCCCAGCCGGCACCGCCCTCGATCGTATCGTTGCCGCCCATTCCCCAGAAGGTGTTCGACACATTGTCGCCGATGATCGTGTCGCCATGCGCGGAACCGGTGACGCGTTCGAACTGACTGATCGTGTCACCATCCGCGTCTCCGCCCGACACGGTGTTCGTGGCGAGATTGACCGAGACGGCAGCGGTCGATCCCGAATAGCTCAGCGTGTCCAGCCCGGCGCCTCCGACCAGCTTGTCGGCACCGGCCCCGCCTTCGACCGTGTCATCGCCGTCGCGGGCATCGATCTCGTCATTCCCGGCTCCGCCGCTGATCGAATCCGTCTGCGACGTGCCCCGGATGGTCTCGGCGCCTGTCGAGCCCGTGATCCATGTCGTATCGACGGCCGCGGTCCAGCTCGTGAACTGGACACCGGACAAGTCGACCGAGGAGTTGGCCGTCATCGTGAAGGCGAGCGTGTCCGTGCCGATGCTGCCCGTGACCTGCATGCCGCTCGCGAGTCCGGCACCGTATTGGGATGCGGCAAAAGTCGCCGTCGACGTCGCCGTGAAGGCCACCGCCTCGATCGAGGACAGGGTCACCGACGAGAAAGTGTTGGTCCCGCCGACGCTCAGCGTGTCGGTGCCGGCTCCGCCGTCGATGATCTCGCCGCTGGCGGCATCTTGGGCGACGAAGACGAAGGTGTCGTTGCCATCCTCACCATAGAGCCGGTCGGCGCCCGTGCCTCCGTCGATCGTGTCGTTGCCGAGCCCGGCATTGATCGTGTCGACGCCGCCATAACCGCGCAGGATGCTGCCGGCGCCATCGCCGACCAGCGTGTCGCCGGCGGTGCTCGACCCGTAGACATTTTCAAAGCCGCTGATGACGTCCCCGGCCGCATCGCCGCCGGAAGCCGCGTTCGTCGTCAGGTTGATCGAAACGCCGCCCGTGCTGGTGCGATAGTCGAGCGTGTCGTTGCCACCGCCACCCGACAGCGTGTCCGCGCCCTGCCCGCCTGCAATCGTGTTGGCGGCGTTGTCGCCGGTCAGCGCATCGTTGAAGGCGGAACCGATCAAGCCTTCGATGCCGGAAAGAATGTCGCCGCTGGCGTCACCCGTGGAGACCTGGGCGGCCGTGTTGGTGAGGTCGACCTGAACCGCGTCGGCGCTGCCGGCATAGCTCGCGCTGTCGATGCTGACGCCGCCGACAAGGGTGTCGGCCCCGCCTCCGCCTTGCAGCGTGTCATCGCCGGCGCCGCCGTCGAGGCGATTTTGCCCTGCATCGCCGGTCAGCGTGTCGGCGAGCGCGGAACCGGTGACGTTCTCGATGCCGGACAGCACGTCGCCCGAGGCGTCACCCGTCGACGTCTGCGCGCCGGAGAGGGTCAGGTTGACCGTCACGGCCGCCCCGGAGGTGGAGTAGTTGGCGGTGTCGACCCCGTCGCCGCCGCTGATCGTGTCGCCGAGTGCGCCACCGGTCAGCGTGTCATTGCCGGCACCGCCGGTGAGGATGTTGGCAGCGCCATCACCCGTCAGCGCGTCGTTGAACGCCGACCCGGTCAGATTCTCGAAGCCCGAGACCGTGTCGGTCCCGGCGCCGCCGGTCACCTGCGCGGTCGCGACCGCGAGGCTGACGGTGACGCCGCTCGCCGCGCCGCCATAGCTGAGCGTGTCGTTGCCAGCCCCACCCACGAGACTGTCATTCTGGCTTGAGCCGAGGATCGTGTCGTTACCGCTCGATCCATTCACCGTGATCGTGTCAGTCCCTGCGGTCCAGCTCAGGAAGGTCCATCCGGACAGGTTGGCGGTCCCGTCTGTCCCAACATTAACAATGATCGCATCGGTCGAGGACGTTGACCCAACGACAGAGAGCGATGCGCTGAGGCCGTTGCCAATCTGCGATGAAGCGATCGTATAGGAGACGCCAAAGCCAAGATTGCTCAGACCCTCGATAGACGTGATTGTGGCCGCCGCGAGGTTGATGTTGCCGAAGCCTGAAATCACGTCAGAACCGGCACCCCCATCGATCACGTCACCGGCAGAAACATCATCGCTGATGACAAGGATCGCGTCATCGCCTGCACCGCCCATCAAGCTGTCGGCGCCCAAGCCACCCGCAAGGATGTCGGTCCCGTCGCCGCCGCTGATCGTATCGTTGCCGAGCCCGCCGATGAGATAGTTGTCGCCGGCGTCCCCGGTCAGCGTGTCGGCGAATGCCGACCCGTTGATCTGTTCAAAGCCGGAGATCGTGTCGACACCCGCGCCACCCGTCGCCTGCGGACCCGTCACCGACAGATTGACTGTGACGCCGGAGGTCGCGCTGGCATAGCTCACCATGTCGACGCCGGATCCCCCCACCAGCACGTCGTTCTGGGTCGATCCCTCGATCGTGTCGTGACCGCTAGAACCGTTGACGGTGATCGTGTCCGTGCCCGCAGTCCAACTCTGGAACGTCATGCCGGCGAGGCTGACGGAACCAGCGGAAGTGAGGTTGACGACGAGCGCGTCGGTTCCAGAGCTCCCCGTCACGACGGCGGTCGAGGCAAGGCCGGAGCCGATCTGCGTCGCCGCAAATGTCGCGGTCGCCGATGCCGTGAAGGTCAGAGCCTCGAGGGAGGACAGGGTCGCAGCGCTGAAATTGTTCGAGCCGCTCACTGCCAGCGTATCGGTGCCGTCACCGCCGCTGATCGATTCACCGCTGGTGACGTCGCCGGCAGCGAAGGTGAACCGGTCATTGCCGAGACCCCCGGTCAGCGTATCGACGCCACCGCCTCCCGCGATGGTGTCGTCCCCTGCACCGCCATCGAGGCTGTTGGCTCCCGTCGTCCCGGTGAGAGTGTCACCAAAACCGGATCCGATGACGTTCTCGATGTTCGACAGCTGATCGCCGGCCGCGTCACCGGTCGAGACTTGCGCGCCGGAGAGCGACAGATTGACGGAGACGGCCGCGCCGGACGCGGCATAGCTGATCGTGTCGATGCCCGCGCCGCCATCGATCGTATCGGCGCCCGCGCTGCCGAGGAGCGTGTCGTTGCCGTCCCCGCCGGACATCACGTCCTCTTCCGACGTGCCCGACATGGCATCCGAGCCGGTCGTGCCGGCCGCGGAACCGGACACGTTGGTGACCGTGATCGCGACCGCCTGCGAGGTCGTGTTCACGCCGTCGGAGGCGTTGACAACGACGTCATAGACGTTGTTGCCGCCCTGATCCGCCGGCGCCTCGAAGTCCGGCGAAGCCTTGAAGGTGACCGCGCCCGTCGTGGCGTCGATGTTGAACAGCGCCGCGTCGGTGCCCGACAGCGAGTAGGTGCGCGCACTCCCCTCGGGATCTGTCGTGGTCGCCGTATAGACCGTGCCCGTGCCGTTCTCGGCGAAACTCGCCGTGGGACCCGACATGAAGATCGGGCCCTCATTGACGTTCGTCACGGTGATGGCGACCGCCTGCGACGTCGTGTTGACGCCATCTGAGGCGTTCACCACCACATCGTACACATTGTTGCCGCCCTGATCCGCCGGCGCCTCGAAGTTCGGTGACGCCTTGAACGTCACCGCGCCGGTCGTCGCATTGATGTTGAACAGCGCCGCGTCGGTGCCCGACAGCGAGTAGGTGCGCGCGGTCCCCTCAGGATCCGTGGACGTGGCGGTATAGACCGTGCCCGTGGCGTTTTCGGCGAAACTCGTTGTCGTGCCGGACGTGATGACAGGGCCCTCATTGACGTTCGTCACGGTGATGGCGACCGCCTGCGACGTCGTGTTGACGCCATCAGAGGCGTTCACCACCACGTCATAGATATTGTTGCCGCCCTGATCGGCCGGCGACTCGAAGTTGGGCACCGACTTGAACGTTACCGCGCCGGTCGTGGCATCAATGTTGAACAAAGCTGCGTCGGTACCGGAGAGCGTGTAACTGCGCGCAGTGCCCTCGGGATCCGTCGTGGTCACCGTATAGACCGTGCCCGTGCCATTCTCGGCGAAGGACGCCGTCGAGTCCGAGGTGACGACCGGGCCCTCATTGACGTTCGTCACGGTGATCGCGACCGCCTGCGACGTCGTGTTCACGCCATCTGAGGCGTTCACCACCACATCGTACACATTGTTGCCGCCCTGATCCGCCGGCGCTTCGAAATTCGGCGCCGACTTGAAGGTCACCGCGCCGGTCGTGGCATTGATGTTGAACAGCGCCGCGTCGGTGCCCGACAGCGAGTAACTGAGCGCCGTGCCTTCCGGGTCCGTCGAGGTCGCGGTATAGACCGTGCCGGTGCCATTCTCGGCGAAGGACGCCGTCGTGCCCGAGGTGAAAACTGGAGTCTCATTGACATTGCCGACCGTTATCATAACGAGTCGGTCGACTGTCAGACCACCGGAGTCCGTAACGCGAATACCGACACTGTGAGTGGTGGCGTTCTCGAAGTTCAGTTTCGATCCATCCGTAACCGTGATAACGCCTGTCGTGCCGTCGATCGCGAAGCGTCCGTCCGCAGTGTCCGTGAGCGAGTAGGTCAGGTGGTCGTTCTGATCCGGGTCAACGCCCGTCACCGATCCCAAGACAGTTCCGTTTGACGCATTCTCGGCGACAGCTGCGAGGTCCGATGCATCAATGCGGGCAACTGTCACGGTATCGAGATAAGCGCCATTTCTGTCCGGCGTTGGGTCAACGCCTGCGATACGGATGGTCGCCTGACCATTTACGTCGGCCGTGAAGGCGACGGTGAAGGTCTGGTATGTCGTCACTAGATCGGCCGCGCCAATGGTTGTCGATACGCCGTTGATCGTCACGCCGATTGCATTGTCGTCGACGTTGGGGGCTCCGTCGACGCCACCGCTCGATGCGCGGAAGGTCAACACATAGGTCTCGTTCGGTTCGAGCCCGGTGAACGATCGCTGGATTGCAACGTTCGTCCTATTGCCGTCAAGATCGACTGCCGTTCCATGCCCGGCATTGTTCGTTCCGTTAAAGCTGGAGCCGACCGACTCGAAAACCGTATCGTTCGAGACAAGGCTCCAGCCATCGAATGTCGGACCGGCGACAGCCGTCCAGGTTGTGGCTGCGGCGCCGGTCTCGAATTCGGCGGTCGAAACAACGGTGGTTACGGCGACGCCTGAGCCGATGAGGCCCGTGGGCGCCTCGTTGACGTTCCTGACGGCGATCGCGACCGCCTGCGATGTCGTGTTCACGCCGTCCGTGGCGTTCACCACCACGTCGTAGACGTTGTTGCCGCCCTGGTCCGCCGGCGCCTCGAAGTCCGGCGAGGCCTTGAACGTCACCGCGCCGGTCGTCGCGTCGATGTTGAACAGCGCTGCGTCGGTGCCCGAGAGCGAGTAGGTCCGCGCCGTTCCTTCAGGGTCGGTCGCAGTGGCCGTATAGACCGTGCCCGTGCCGTTCTCGGCGAAAGACGCCGTCGTGCCCGAGGTGATGACGGGACCTTCATTGACGTTCGTCACCGCGATCGCAACCGCCTGCGACGTCACGTTCACGCCGTCCGAGGCGTTCACCACCACGTCGTAGACGTTGTTGCCGCCCTGATCCGCCGGCGCTTCGAAATTCGGCGCCGACTTGAAGGTCACCGCACCGGTCGCGGCGTCGATGTTGAACAGCGCCACGTCGGTACCGGAGAGCGAATAGATCCGTGCCGCGCCTTCCGGGTCGGTCGAGGTCGCGGTGTAGACCGTGCCCGTGGCATTTTCGGCGAAACTCGCCGTCGTGCCGGACGTGATGACCGGGCCCTCATTGACGTTCGTCACCGTAATGGCGACCGCCTGCGAGGTCGTGTTGACGCCATCAGAGGCGTTGACGACGACGTCGTAAACATTGTTGCCGCCCTGATCCGCCAGCGCCTCGAAGTTCGGCGCGGACTTGAACGTCACCGCGCCGGTCGTGGCATCGATGTTGAAGAGCGCCGCGTCGGTGCCGGACAGCGAATAGGTCCGCGCCGAGCCTTCCGGGTCTGTCGAGGTCGCGGTATAGACCGTGCCTGTGGCGTTTTCGGCGAAACTCGCCGTCGTGCCGGACGTGATGACCGGGCCCTCATTGACGTTCGTCACGGTGATGGCGACCGCCTGCGACGTCACGTTCACGCCATCAGAGGCGTTGACGACGACGTCATAGACATTGTTGCCGCCCTGATCCGCCGGCGCCTCGAAATTCGGCGCCGACTTGAAGGTGACCGCACCGGTCGTCGCGTCGATGTCGAAAAGCGCCGCATCGGTGCCGGAGAGCGAATAGGTGCGCGCAGTCCCCTCAGGATCGGTGGCGGCCGCCGTATAGACCGTTCCAGTCGCGTTTTCGGACACGGATACGGCCGTCGCGGAGGTGAAGACCGGCCCCTCATTGGCGTTGGTGACGGTGATCGCAACGGCCTGCGCCGTCGTCACCATCCCGTCGGAGGCATGGACGACGACATCATAGACATTGTCCGTGCCAGAATCGGCCGGTGCCTCGAAGTCCGGCGCCGACTTGAAGGTGACAGCGCCCGTGGCGGCATCGATCGTGAACAGCGCCGCATCGGTGCCGGAAAGGCTGTAGGTCAGGCTCGCGCCGGCATCGACATCCGTGGCCGTCACAGCGTAGGCCGGACCGGTCGCATTCTCGGCGAACGTCGCGGTTGCACCGGAGGTGATCACCGGCGCGTCATTCGTGTTGGCGACGGTGAGCCCAAAGGTCTGCGTCGCGCTGGCGCCGGCCGTGTCGGTCGCCGTGACCCTGATCGACAGCGAGCCGACGTCACCATTCGCCGGCGTACCAGAGAAGGTGCCGGTCGCGGGATCAAAGCTCAGCCAGGAGGGAAGCGCCGAACCGTCCGCGAGCGTCGCCGACAGCGTCAGCGTGTCGCCGACGTCGACATCGGTGAAGGCCCCTGCCGGCAGCATCGCCGTGAAGGCGGCGTCTTCCGTGGCCGACTGGCCGGTGAGCGTGGCCGCGACCTGCGGTGTTTCATTGCCGTCGACAACGCTGATCGTAAATGTCCGCGACGTCGAAAGCCCGGAACTGTCGGTCGCGGTGACCGTGATGCTGTGCGATTGCCCGGTCTCGAAATCGAGCACGATGCCGGGCTTGAGCACGAGTTGCCCATCGACAATGGCAAAGAGATCGGTGCGCCCCCCGGTCAGGCTCAGCGTGAGGACGTCACCCGGATCGGGATCGAAGGCCGACAAAAGACCGACGACTGCGCCGGGACCGGCATCCTCATCGATCGACAGATGGCTGAGTTCGATCCGGTCCGGCGCATTGTTGGCGGCCTCATCCAGCGGGTCGATCGCGTCAGCGGTCGGGGCGTCGGGCGTGGCGATCGCGATCCGCTCGGCCTCGACATGCTCGACGGTCGGTACCGTCACGGCCACCGTGTCGACCATGACGCTCGAAGTCGATCCGACCGTCGGGGTGACCGGTGCGGACGGCGTGCCATCCGCCGTCGCGGGCCGCGGCTCGGGTTCCGGCGCGGCAAGGACGGGGCGCACCACGGTTTCGACCGGCGTGTCGGTCGACCGCTTGATGGCTGCGCCTTCGGCAACGGTGATCACGCTCTCGTCGGCGGTCGGCGGCGTGCCGGCTCTTCCCTCCGCCTCCCCGACAGGCGTGTCGGTTTCGGCGGGGAGCATGACGTTCGACAAGAAGCTTTCCTGGCGCTGTGCGGCATCGGCCGGCGCACGGGTGTCGATGGCGGCCATCGCCCTGCGACGAAGCTCGTCCGCAAGCGGATCGTCGCCGATCGACGCATCGATCTGGCTGGCGAGCATGGTGTCAGATTTATCGGTGAAGGTATTCATTAACCACCACTGCCGCAAAGGAAGCCAATACTACTGGCAGGTGGACACTAAACTACGAAACCTCTGCAGAGATCGTAAAAGATCAGCGGAACAGAGTGTTAATGAAATTTAACGGATCGAAATTTACTACATGTTTACCGTATACAAACGATATACGATTACTAAGTGTAACCCAATGCCGTAATGCCACCTGCTTGGGCGAGTTCGGTCACGACGGAGGATCCGCAGTCGCCATGCAGGCCTCACCGGAAGCGCACAGCATGCGTGCACGCAGGGCCGTTCTGCCGCTGCTCGCCGCCGCCTGCCGCGACATGCCGCCGGCTGTCGCGATCGCCTCCGTGCTCGTCAACCTGATGTCTCTCGTCCTGCCGCTCGCCGTAATGCAGGTCTATGACCGCATCATCCCGCGCATGGCGCTGGAAACCCTGAGTGCGCTTGCGCTCACCATCGCCGGTGTCGTCATCCTCGAAGCCGTGCTGCGCGTCGCGCGCGGCTATGTGGTGAGCTGGCAGGCCACCAGTCTCGCCTGGCAGGTCCACCGCGATCTCCTCGGTCGGCTCCTCGCCATGCCCGACGCCCAGATCGACCGGGAATCCGCCAGTCGCATGCTCGACCGCGTCCAGGCCCTGATGACCTATGCCGAGTGGCACGGCAGCCCGTCCCGGCTTGTCCTTGTCGACGTGCCCTTCGTCATCCTCTTCCTCGGGCTCATGGCCCTGATCGGCGGCTGGCTGGCCGCGATCCCGATCGCGCTCTTCCTGCTGCTGGGCCTCGCGGCCCTGCGGCGCGGCGAGGATCTGCGCCGCGCCAGCGCCGAGCGCGCGACCGAGGACATGAAGATCCGTGACTTCCTGATCGAAACCATCACGGGCCTGACAACCGTCAAGGCGGGTGCCATGGAAGCCCAGATGCTGCGCCGTTTCGAGCGGCTGCAGGAGGGTCTCGCTGCGCGGACGTCTCGGATCATTCGGCTCGGCGAGGAGGCGCAGGCCTTTGCCGGCCTTCTGTCGAACCTCACCCAGATGGTGACGGTGACCTGGGGTGCGGTTCTGGTGATCCAGGGCGTCCTGTCCGTCGGCACGCTCGCCTGCTGCGTCATGCTGGCGGGACGGGCGGTTCAACCGCTCCTTCGCTGCATTGCCGTTTGGAATGAACTGCAGAGTGTCATGGTTGGGCTCGACGAGGCGGCACCTCTTCTCGCGCTGCCCCCGGCGGACGGCAAGAACGAGACCGAACGACCAAGTGGCGCCTTGCCGGTTTCCCTGCGCACCGTGTCGCTCAGCCGCCGCGAGGGCGGCGCGCTCATTCTGGAGAACGCCACGCTGCATGTCCCGGCTGGCACGATCCTCGCTGTGTCCGGGCGCGACGGGGCCGGCAAGTCGACGCTGGTCGAAGCCCTGTGCGGACGCGTCCGTCCCGTGTCGGGAGAGATCCTTGTCGGCGGCTGCGCCCTCCCCGACGAGCGCGACCTCGTCAAGGACGGCATCGCGCTCGTCCAGTCGACGCCTGCGACAGTCCGCGGCACGATCATCGACAATATCGCCATGTACCGGATCGGCGAGGAGCGCGAAATCACCCGCGAGGCCGCGCGCCTGATCGGCCTGGAGGCCGACATCAACAAGTTGCCGCTGGGCTATGACACACCGCTCGGCGAGGGCGTCACCGCCGAACTACCGCCGGGCCTCGTGCAGCGGATCGTCATCGCCCGCGCGATCGCGCGCCGGCCCGGCCTCCTGATCCTCGATGAAGCCAATGGCGCGCTCGATCTTAGGGCAGACCAGCTCCTCGCCCGCGGCCTTCTGCGCCTGCGCGGCCACACGACCATCCTGATCGTCACCAACCGTCCGTCCTTTGCCCAGATCGCCGACCAGCGACTGGTTCTTGCCGACGGCAGGCTGAGCGCGGCGGACCAGCCGCCGCTGCGCACGGAGGCGGTGGCATGAGCGAGGCCGCCCTGCCCCATCCCTCCGAGCACCCGGTCCGCGTCGCGCAGAACCGGATCGCCGAGGCATTTGCTGCCCGCAAGGCTGCCGTCACCAGCAACAGTGCGGGCAGTCTGAGCCCGCAGATCACGCCGCTCCTCGAGCGCCTCGGCTGGCAGGGCACCCCACGCCAGATCGCGGAAGCCATGCCGCATGACACGCCGGTCGAGGACACCGACGCGTTCCGCGCCGTTCTGAGCCGGCTCGGCATCGATTCGCCGGCCATGGACGTCACGGTACGCCGGCTGCGTCCGGATCACTGTCCCTGCCTCGTCGTCGGGCGGGACGGGCGCCTTCAGATCGTCGGCGGGATCGAGGCGGATGGTCGCCTCAGCGTGTTCGACCCGCAGGCGCGCAACTGGGTCGCACGTCGCCGCAGGACCGTGCGCGGGCGTGTCCACCGTCTCCTGGCGATCGACCTCGCCCAGCGTCAGGAGATGGTGCAGCGCGACGGCTTCGTCTGGCCGGTGCTGCGCTCCTTCCGCCCCCGGCTCACGGCGGTATTCTGGCAGAGCTGCTTCATCAGTCTGATCGGCCTCGCCGTCTCGCTCTACGTCATGTACGTCTATGACAAGGCCATCGGCACGCGGTCACTCGACACGCTGCTGATGCTCGCGATCGGCGCGCTCGTCGGCCTCGCGATCGAAATGTGGCTGCGCCAGCGGCGCGCGGCGGCGATCGCTCGGATCGCGGCCCGTTTCGATGCGCTCGTCGCCTGTGGCAGCCTGCGCAGCGTCCTCTCCCTGTCCCTGCCGATGAGCGAAGGCGCGCCCCTTGGCGCCCAACTCACCCGTTTCCGGCAGTTCGAGATCGGGCGTGAGCTCTTCGGCGGCAGTCTGGCGACGTCACTGATCGATCTTCCCTTCACCCTCGTGTTCTTTGCCCTGATCTTCATTCTCGGCGGCCCGCTCGGTTTCGTGCCCGTGGCACTCGCCGTCGCGCTCGCCGTCATCGGTCTCGCCACGGATCCGATCACGGCGAAACAGATGAAGGAGACCGGCGAGTGGAAGGCGAAGTCGGACGCACTGCTCGTCGAGATCACGACGCGCATGCGCACGATCCGCGACAACAATGCCGAAGCGATCTGGATCGACCGGGCGAGCGAGGTCTACAAGCGGCACCTTGCTGCCCGGTTCCAGCACCTTCAGCTGTCGAACACATTGCAGACGATCGCCCAGTCGCTCGTGTCCTGTGCCGGTGTTCTCGTGCTCGTGCTCGGTGCGATGGCGGTGATGGATGGCCAGCTGACCATCGGCGCACTGATCGCCATCATGGCAGTCGTCTGGCGCGTTCTTGGCCCGATCCAGGTGGTGTTCTTGTCGCTTCATCGCATCAAGATGATTCTGCAGACGGTGCGCCAGATCGAGCAGCTGATGAAGATCCGCCCCGAGCGGACGGTGAACCGCCCGTCAACACGGCGGCTCGGCGGCGCGATTTCCATGACGAATGTCTGCCTTCGGTATGGCAACCGCTCGGATCTCGCGCTGAAGGCCGTTGCATTCACAGCCGCGCCGGGCGAGTTCGTGACCATCACCGGCGGAAGCGGTGCCGGCAAATCGACCCTGCTCAAGGCGATGCTCGGGCTCTATCCGATCCAGACCGGCGCGATCCGGCTCGACGATCTCGACATCCGCCAGCTCGACCCGAACGAGATGCGTCAGTCGATCGGCTTTCTGCCGCAGGAGCCGACGCTGTTCTTCGGCACCGTCGCCCAGAATCTCAGGCTCGTGGCACCCGACGCGACCAATGACGAACTCGTCGCGGCACTGGCTGCGCTGGGCCTGCCACCCGGCCACACTGCCTTGCCAGAAGGCATCGAAACGCGCCTTTCCTCGAGCCTGAGGCAATCGCTGTCGCCGGCCATCATGCAGCGCATCACGCTTGCGCGCATGTTCGTGCGCGACTGGCCGATTCTGCTCTTCGACGAGCCGTCGAACCATCTCGATCGCGAGGGGGATGAGGCCTTGATCGCGGCCATCGAACGGCTCCGAGGTCACGCCACGATCATCATGGTGACGGCACGGCCCAGCCATATGCGCCGGTCCGACCGGGTCGTCGTCATGCATGAGGGCCAGATCGTCGGGCAGGGCAAGCCCGACGAGATCGTGCCGGCCCTGCTCTCGCAGAATGCGCCCGTTGCCGCGTCACGAGTGAGTTGAGTCAATGAATTTGCGGTCGCGGATCAGCGGTGGCCGGCGCGGGAAGAGACCCGAGTACCTCGCCCTGCCATTGGAGCTCGAAGATGGTCCGCCCGCGCGGTTCCATCGCTCGATGCTGCGCATCTGCGCGCTGATCATCGTCACGATCGGCATCTGGGCGAGCATCACTCCGATCCGCGAACTCGCGATCGCGCCCGGCCAGATCCTGCCCAAGGGCGACGTGCGGTCCGTTCAGCATCTGGAGGGCGGCATCGTCGCCGAAATTCTCGTCCAGGCCGGCGACCGCGTCGCGCCGGGGACGCCGCTGCTGCGTCTTGCGAATGAGCAGGCGGGCCACGATCTCGCACAGCTCAAGGTCCGGGCGGAGGCACTGCGGCTGCAGAAGCAGCAGATCGCCGCGCTCCTGACCTCGACCGCGCTCGACCTGCGGCCGTCGGTCGGCATCGATCCGGAACTTGCCGCGGCCCAGCGCAGCGTCTTCGACACGCGGCTCCAGGCACGGCTCGACGAGGGCCGGACATTGGAGTCGCGCATTCAGCAGCGGCGCGCCGAAATCGACGGGGTCATCAACGAGATCGACGGCTACAAGCGCCTCGTCGCCATCCAGGAGGAACGCATGCGCACGCGCGGCGATCTTCTGGAAAAGGGTCTGACCACGCGGCGTGAGTTCCTCGCCGACAAGGCCGCGCTCGAACAGGCGCGATCACAACAGACCAACGCGGAAGGGCGCCTCGCGACGCTGCGCCAGCAACTGAGCGAGGCGGAAAACCAATATGTCAGCGCCGAGGGCGAGGCGCGCCGACTGTGGTCGGAGGAGAATTCGCGCATCGGCGCCGAACTGAGCGAGGCGACGGAAGCCATCGCCAAGCTCGAGGACCGGGTGCGTCGCCTCACCATCCGCGCGCCGTCGGAAGGCGTGGTCCAGTTCGTCCTGCCACGCTCCCCCGGCGAGGTCGTCAAGCCCGGCGACACCGTCGCACGCATCGTCCCCGTCGACGCGCCCCTCCTCGCCGAGGTCGAGATCAGGGCCGACGACATCGGCCATGTGAAGGTCGGCGATCCGGCGGAGCTGCGCGTCTCCACCTATGATCCGTCGGTCTTCGGCAAGCTGCACGGCAAGGTCGTGTCGCTGTCGCCCTCGACGTTCCAGCGCCAGAACGGCGATTACTTCTTCAAGGCGACGATCAGCCTCGACGAACAGACGCTCGCCGGCGTCGCCGCCATATCGCCCGGCATGGTGGTATCAGCCGAGATCGTGACCGGCGCCAAGTCGTTTGCCCGCTACCTGCTCAAGCCGGTGTTCAAGACGCTGGGACCGGCCTTCTCCGAGAAGTGACGCAAAGGGTCCGTGGCCGTGGCGCGACGGTCCGTGGCATGACGAAAACGGCGCGCCGCAGAAGCGACGCGCCGGATTGGTCGGCGATTGGTTGGCGGGATGGTGAGCGCTCTCGCCCGACGTCAGCCGGCGGCGGCCGCTCCCCCGCGCTCGGCGGCCCGGCGCACCAGCAGGAACCGCAGCACGCGCTGTGCGGCCTCGACAGTCATGGCGGTGTAGGCCGTCTGCATCTCGGCCGAGGGCTGCGCATAGCTCTCGCGAAGACGCTTGGCGCGAAGACGCAACACGTCCTGGAATGTGGTCCACGAGGCGTCGACGGACCGGAACAGAACCACCAGCGGCTCCATATTGGTACCCGTGAGCGTCTTCATCACGGTGGCATGGTCGATGCCGGTCATTTCCTTCATAATCGTCGCAATGTCGAAGGCTCGGTCATTGGCTGCCAGAAGGCCGACTTCCTTTTCGAACGAGCGGCGACCAGCCTTGATGTCGGCGACGATCTCGGCGATGTCGCGCACCTCGCGCTCACGTTCCTGCATCGTATAGGCAAGCCGGTCACGGACGAGATCGATCGACGAACCGTCGACATCGCCCATGGCGGCGAGGGTCGACTTGAGCTTTTCCGTCAGGATGTTGGAGAGATCCTTGCTGACCTCCGCCGGCAGATCCTTGCGCTGCACGAGGCGCAGCTGCAGATCCTCATCGTCCTTGGCGCGATTGACGAGCTCACCGAACCCGAAGCTCGAGAATTTGGCGCCGTCATTCTTGGCGACCGCGCGCACAACGAGCTGGCTGCCGCGTCGAACCAGCACGTCGGTGACGACTTCGCTGAGCGAACTGCGGCCGCTGATGGCAAGAAGGTGATTGTCGCCCGACGCCTCGGCGATGGTCGACAGATCCGTGTCGGTCAGCACCGACGAGCGCTGAAGGACCGGACGCGCCACATCGATTTCATCGCGCGCGAGCGAGAGGATGACGTTGCGCGGCGCCTCGCCCTCATCGGCGATCCGATTGGCGAAGTCGGCACGACCGGTGACGTCGAGATCCTTTGTCGCCCGGATCACAACCTCTTCGAAGAGAGCCTTTTCCGACACGCTGCGTTCTGAGGTGCCGTCGAAAAACATGTCGGTGATCTGCCGCAGCAGAACGCGCCGATTCTCCGACGACTTTTCTTGCGCCATCTGAAGCAGGTTGTCGATGACCATCCAAACGCCCCCGAGGCTTACCCTCAGTTCTCACTGGACAGCACAAAACCACAAAATCGCTAAGAGATCGCTACAGCCTGCGACGAAGACAGCGCGCTTGCGCTTCAGTTCATCGCAAGGCGATTCCGCACACAGGACAAGATAGTCACGGGAGCGCCCAAGAGACCCATCGACCGGACGGCAGTAGAGCAGCAAGCATCCGATCACTGAAGAAATGTAAAATTGCTTCCATGACGTCTTCTTTTATGTATTTTGTATCATCTCTCGATTCGAGAGCGACGAAAAAAGAAGTTTATCGATATCCATGACTAGAATTTAGTACTTATATACCATAGTTTGACAAGTAAAACCGGTATGCCGTCAGCATAGGGGGAACAAAATACCGTCCACGCCGATGGCGCTGGCGCAGTTTGTCGTTTGCACGAAGGAGACGGTCGATGGTGCACCTTACCCTGGTAACCGGCACGACAACGATGCTCGGCAGACATCTGATCCGGCTCCTCGACGAGCAGGGGGCTCGTGTCTTTGCCGGCACCCCGTCTGGACAAGCGCTTGGCCGCACCCCCGGTCGGCCGATCGATTTTCTCCGGGGCGATCGCCTGCTCGACGCCTTCGGCGGTATTCACACACTCTTTCTGCATGTGCCGTGGATCCGCGGGAGGGTTGATCTCGCGCGCAACGCCCTCGTCGCCGCCCGCGTCAGCGGCGTGCGCTTCATCGTCCTGTCGTCCTGCTACGGTGCCGATCCGCAGTCGTCCTTCACCTTCATGCGCCTTCAGGGCGAGATCGACGCGATCGTCCAGGACTCAGGGATTCCCGTCGCGATCATCCGGCCGAACGCGATGATGCAGAACTATATCCACGCCTATGCCGACATGCTCAGGGACGGCGCCCTGCTGCTTCCGCATGGCCAGAGCGCGACCGCCTGCATCGACGCTCTCGACGTCGCGCGCGCGATCGCAACCATCATCCGAGATCCGGAAGCCCACGCCGGCGCGGTCTATGACCTCACCGGCCCCCAGGCACTGACGCACGGCAACGCCGTCGAACTTGTCGGGGCGGCAGTCGGGCGGATGATCGACTACATCCCCATCGAGCGGGACGCCGCCTCACGCGCGATGCTCGCAGCCGGCGCCGACCCCTGGTTCGTCGATCAACTCGACAGTCTCAACGCCTTCATCGCCCGCGACCAGGCGGCCAACGTGACGCCGACCTTCGAGGCGCTCGTCGGCTACCGCCCAAACTGGTTCGCCTCATTCGTGACGGAACACGCGACCGCGTGGGCGTGAGGCTGGTCCGGAGCCAGCCCGCGCGACCCCAGAACCATCACAGCACCCCGCGGTCTCACTGGGAGGCGGGTTGGAGTTCGCGCAGAGCCGCCGCGACCTTTTCCTTCTCGGATTTCGACCCTTCGAGCTTCTGCGCCTTGGTCAGAACCTCGAGCGCACGCTTCTTGTCGCCAAGCCCGGCATAGCCACGCGCGAGATGATACTGCGCCATCATCACGGTCGGCAATTCCGCCGCGGTCGTCTCAAGAATGCGGACGCCCTCGCGGTAATCGCCCTTGCGCACCAGCACCCAGCCGAGCGTGTCGCGGAACTGCGGCAGCGGGCTGTCGCGCAGGATTGCCGCCATCGCCGCCGCCCGCTCGAGGCTCTCGGGGTCGTTGCGGCGATCGGTCAGCATGGAGGCGAGATTGTTGGCAACGAGGATCGAGGTCGGATCCTCCTTGAACAGGATTTCATACTCGGCGATTGCCTTCTCATATTCGCCGAGCCGTTCATAGGCGCCTGCGAGGGTGAAGCGAACGTCCTGGTTCGGCTTGGCGACGTCGAGCCCCTTTCGCAGCGTCTCGACCGCTTCGGCGATCTGGCCGCTCGCGATCTGGAAATCGGCCAGCGCCTGCCAGGCGACTGCTGATTCCGGGCTGAGTTCGAGGATCTTGGTGTAGAGATCGCGCGCCTTGTCGCCCGCCCCCTCTGCACGATGGAGATTGGCCGAGAGCATCATGACCGCGACATTGTCCGGGTTTGCCGCAAGCGCGGCATCGATCGCGGACCGCGCCTCGGCGTTGCGGCCATTGGCGACGTAGCCGCGCGCCAGCCGCGACAGGGCCGAGATGTCCTGCGGCGCGGCCTCGACCGCCTGGCGCAGGGCATCGAGACCTTCGTCCACCTTGCCAGTCGCCAGCAGCGAGGCGGCATTGATCTGGTCGGTGATGCGCGGATCATCGCCGATCGCGGCGAGCGCCTTGGCGACTTCCTGCGCGCCGGACCAGTTCTGGCGCCGGATCCGGACGTCAGCGAGCGCGCGGAAAACACGTGCGTCATTGCCGCGGCGGGCGTTGAGCTCGAGCAACACGTCCTCGGCCTGTTCGAGACGGCCACGACGGATGAGGAACTGCACGAAGGTCAGACCCTCGTTCACCCCCCACTCGGACAGTTTCACCGCCTCCGTCAGTTCCTTGGCAGCAAGCTCGATCGACCCGAGGCCCTCATAGCCGACCGCAAGCAACTGCCGCAGTTCCGCGTTCTTCGGCTCGTCGTTGATCGCGGCACGAAGATCGTTCACCGCCGCCTCGAACTCGGCCCGGTCGATGCGCGCGACCGCACGCAGACGCAGCGCCCCGACATTGCGCCCATCGATCTTCAGCACCTCCTCCGCCGTCTGGCGGACGGCATCGATCTGGTCGGCTCGAAGCTGCACCGCGCCGAGTTCGAGGCGAGCCTCGATGCCCTTGATCGACGTCCCTTCGCTGGCAATCACCTCGGCGAGGATCGCCTTGGCCGCGTCGCTCTTGCCGTCGCTCGCCTCCAGCTGAGCAAGGGCGATCTTGTAGGTCGCGACATTGGAGCCGGAAGAGGCGAGCTTGCGCAGCTCCTCACGCGCGGCGTCCACCCCCTTCGTCTGACGAAGGAAACGCACGACCTCGAGCTGCTTGTCGGCGTTCTTCGGCTCGGCCTGGGCGAGCACGCGCAGTTCGCGCTCGGCATCGTCGGCCCGGTTGTTGCGCATGTAATAGGTCAGGAGCGCCTGCCGGTACTCGCGTGTCTCCGGATTGGCCTCGATCAGTTGCTTGAGGACCACTTCCTGACCCGCCACGTCGTTCTGGCGTTCGAGAATGCTCAGACGGGCTATCAGCAGCGCAGCATCGCGCGGATTGGCGGCGATGCCTTTGTCAATGAAGGTGAGCGCTTCCTTCAACTCGTTCTTGCGCAGCTTGTCGGCGGCGAGGAGCAGCAGGGCGCCCGGATGATTCGGGTTGATCGCCAGCGCCGCATTGGCGTCAGCGAGCGCCTCGGTCATCTTGTCCTGCCGCGCGAAAGCCGCGCCGCGCAGAGCCAGAACCTGCTCGTCCTTAGGATTGATCGCAAGCGCGGCATTGGCCTGCTTCATCGCCGCGTCGATATTGCCATTGTTGAGGTACACCTCGGTGATCATCCGAAGCGCTTCATAGTGCGTGGGATTGATTTCGAGGGTTCGCTGCAGATTGCCGGCGACCCGGTTCCACTGCTTGGCATTGGCCTCGATCTTGGCCATGGCGAACCAGGCGTCGGCGTAATCTTCCTTGATCTTCAGCGCATTGCGGAACTCGATGGCCGCACGCGCAAAGTCGCCCTTCTCGAGGAAGGCCTGACCGCTGGCATAATAGCTCGCCGCGCGCTCGGCGGGATCGCTGCAGGCTCCGAGCGTCAGGACCGCGGCAACGGCGCATCCCAGCAGCATGGCCGAGAAACCCCGTCCCCGACGGCCTTGGCGTGCCGCACCCGCATCGAACCCGTCCCCCACGCCGAACATTCCTGCCATTCTCGCCTCGTTTGCCACGTCTCGACCATCCAACCTTGCGACACCATCGACGACGGCGCCGTGCCTGCCGACCGCGCGTCGCTGCGTGCGGCATCGTTTGACGCACCCTGGCGCGCACACCTGTCCCATTTCGGGATAGGGGCTGGCAATCCGTGGAGTTAACGCAAAATCCGTACCAGACTGCCTTAAAATGTACTGAGATACACTTGGCGTCTTTTTTATGTCGCTAGGTAAGGTTGACGAGCCGGTTTGCGGGCCCGTCGCGGCTCAGGGGACCGGTGCGGGCTGGTGGCGGTGAACGCCCGTCTCGAGGAACCAATCGATGGTCCGCCGCAAGCCGACCTCAAGCGACGTGAGCGTATAGTCGGGCACGAGCGCACGCGCCTTGGCAACCGACAGGCACTTCGAGCGCGCGCCCGTATAGCGCGATACGTCGTACCGGATCTCCTCCGCCGGATAGTCGATGATCGCGCAGATTCGTTCGGCGAAACTGCGGATCGAATGCTCCTCGCCGGCTCCGATGTTGACGAGATCATTGTCGACGCCCTGCACGAGCCGCCAAAGGATCGCGACGAAATCATCGACCAACACCAGTTCGCGCTTCTGATGGCCATCGCCCCAGAGCGTGACGGTCTCGCCGAATTCCTTGGCGCGCAGGATCTTGCGGATCAAATCGAAGATGAAATGCATCTGCCGGCCATCCGTGTGGTACCCGGCGCCGTAGAGCGTCGAGGGCACTGCCGTCAGATAGCGCAGACCGTACTGACGGTTGAGAGCCCGCTGCCCCTGGTAGAGCATACGCTTCGTCATCGCATAGGTGTACAGGCTGTCGATCGGCTCGCCGGCCATATACTCGTCCTCGACGAGATTTGATCCGGGCGCATAGGCGCAGCTCGTGCCCATGGAGACGAGCTTGGCCTGCGGCTGGTGCTCGGCCCACCACCGCAGCACCGTGGTGTTGATTTCCTGGTTGATGATCCACTGCTCGCCGGGATGGTAGAGGCAGAAATCGCCGGCTTGCGTCCAGGCCGCGAGGTGGACGATCAGGTCGTAGCGCTCGCCCGACCAGGGCGCGAGGCTCGTCGCGACACGCAGATCCGCCAGCCGCGACGTCAGCTTCGTCAAGGCCACGCCCTGCGCCTCAAGATGGGCGCACAGATGCGCGCCGAGGAAGCCGGAACTGCCGGTGACGAGCGCCTTCATCGGCCTTTCTCCGGATCGACGGGGAAGTAGAACTCGACGCCCTTCTCGATCAGGGCGGCATTGTTGGCAAGGATCTCCCGTTTGAAATTCCAGGCGAGCACGTAATAGATGTCCGGTAACCCATCGAGTTCGCTCTCGATCAGGATCGGAATGTGCATCCCCGGCGAATAGAGACCGCGGCGCAGCGTGTTCTTCTCGACGAGATAGGGCATGAGATCGGGGCCCACGCCGAAATAGTTGAGAAGCGTGTTGCCCTTCACCGGCGCGCCCATGCCCCAGACCGTGCGCCCCTCGGCCTTCGCCTTTTCGAGATAGGCGCGGTTCTCGATCCGCATCGCTTCGATCCTGCGGCTGAAAGCACGATAGGCGGCGAGGCTGTTGCAGCCCGAGCGGTCCTCCTCGACCAGCATCTCGGTCAGCCGATCCGACACCGCCCGCCGTCCCTCATGACCGATGAAGCCGATGATCGAACCGCCATGGATCGGCGACAGCCGCGCATCGAACATCTGCAGCCCATGGCGCTTCAGCAGGCGCTCGATCGTCCGTAGCGTGTAGTAGAGAAGGTGCTCATGATAGATCTGGTCGAACGCCATGTTCTCCATGATGCTCTTCATGTAGAGAAACTGGACGACGAAGACGCCGTCCTGCTTCAACCCGTGGCGGATCGCCTCGCAGACCGAATGCAGCTCCTCCAGATGGAAAAAGACGCCTGCGGCGTTCATCGCGTCGAAGGTCCGCCCGATCGCGGTCATGGTCTCGGCGTTGAAATAGGCATTGAGCGTCGGCACGCCGTTTTCCGTGGCGATCGCCGCGGTTCGGACCGAGCTCTCGACACCCAGGACGTCCCAACCCAGCGCCTGGAAATGTTTCAGCTGCGTCCCGTCATTCGAGCCGATGTCGAGGATGGCCTTGTCGCTGCGTCCGGCGAAAAACCGCTCGTCGACCTCGCTCGCCACCGCCCGGAAATGGTCGGACAGCGATTTGGTGACGCCGGACAGATAGGTGTGATCACCAAACATCACCTCCTTCTTCACCGTGTAGTCGAGCTGGGAGGTGCAGCAGTCATGGCAATAGACGACGCGCAGGGGATAGAACGGTTCGCGGCCGATCTCTTCGCGGCGCAGGAAGTGGTTGCACCAGGGCTGACTGCCGAGGTCGATCACCGGCTCGAGATTCACGCTGTCGCAAACGCGGCAGATCATGGTCGACATGCCTGATGTCCTCCGGGGCGAGCGCCCTCTCAACCGGCCAGAATGACCGAGCCTTGGTGATCGAGATCGACGGGAATGATCGGGGTGCCGGCGAGCCGCGCGTCGAAACCCGCGCGCTTTTCCGGCGGCACGACCATGAGCAGGAAGCCACCCGATCCGGCGCCGCACAGCTTGCCGCCGACAGCCCCGGCCGCGCGGCAGGCGTCGTAGAGCGCGTCGATTTCGGGAGAGGTGACGCTTGCCGACAGGCGACGCTTTGTCAGCCAGCCCTCGTGCATCATCGCGCCGAAATCCTCAACCAGACGGTCGGGCTGCCCGTTCTCGAGGAGATCGCAGGCCTGGTTCGTCAGTTCGATGAGATGGCCGAGTTCGTGGTCGATGGCACGCGCCTTGGTGGCCTTCATCTGGTCGTCGAGAACCGCCGACGCATGGCGCGTCACCCCCGTGTAGACGAGGCAGAGGGAGGCGAGGAGCCGTCCCTGACAGGCAGCCGTCATCTGGATCGGCGTGATGCGGATGTGGCTGCCCGAAAAGTCGAACCGGTTGAGCCCGCCAAAAGCCGCGTGCAGCTGGTCCTGCACGCCGACCCGCTCGCCCAAAAGCTCGCGCTCCACCCGGATCGCGGCCTTTCCGAGCTCGATCCGGGTCATTTTCTGACGTGTCAGGGCATTGATCGCATTGACGAAACCGACGGTGAAGGCGGACGAGGACCCGAGCCCCGAACTCGCCGGCAGATCCGACATCACGTTGATGTCGAGCGGCGCCTCGATCGCCCGGTCCTGCAGAACGCAGCGCACGACCGGATGCTGGATCGCGTCGATCGTCACCGTCTTCTCGAGCTTCGAATAGCTCACGCGATAGCGGTAATCGATCACGTCCGAGATGCGCAGCAGGCTGATATAGACGTATTTGTTGATCGCCATGCCGATCACGGCACCAGGACGATCGACAAAATACTCCGGATAATCGGTGCCGCCGCCGAAGAAACTGATGCGCAGCGGCGTGCGTGACGTCAGAAGCATCGCGCCCGCCCGCCTCAGACGTTGCTGAAGGCAACGTTGCGGATCATCTTGTAGCCGCGCACGAGTTCTCGGATGCCGTCCTCCAGCGAATGGCGCGGCCGCCAGCCCGTCGCCTCGATCTTGGCGTTCGACACGATGTAGTCGCGCTTGTCGGGATCCTCACCGATCGGCGCGTTCAGGAAGACGAAGTCCGGCACGATCTGCCGGATCCGCTCGCATAGTTCGATCTTCGACAGGTTCGCGTCCGACAAACCGACATTGTACGCCTCGCCGCGCATGGTGTCGTAGCGCTCGAGGCAGTGCTGGAAGGCGCGCGCGACATCGCGGATATGGATGTAGTTGCGCTTGAAATGCCCCTCATAGATCACAACCGCCCGATCCGTGACGGCGCGATAGGTGAAGTCGTTGACGAGGAGATCGACGCGCATCCGCGGCGACATGCCGAAGACGGTGGCGAGGCGAAGCGTCACGCCGCGACCGGAATCGAGCACCGCCTTCTCGGCATCGACCTTGGTCGTGCCGTAGAGCGAGATCGGCCGCAGCGGCGTCTCCTCCGTGCAGAACTGGCCGCTTTCGCCGATGCCATAGCCGGAATTGGTCGTCGGATACAGGACGCGCTGCTGCGGGCTGAGATGGGCCAGCATCATGCGCACGGCATCGAGATTGATCGAGGTGGCGCTGACCGGGTCCTGTGCGCAGAGTGGCGCGCCGACGATCGCGGCGAGCGGGACCACGACATCGACCTTCGCCAGCCATTCGCGCATCAGCCGTTCGTCGCGTACATCGCCGCGCACGGGCGTGAACATAGGGTCCACGCAGTACTGCCCGAAAACATTCTGGTTGCGTGTGAACGTGTCCATCGCCACGACCTCGTGGCCGTCGGCGAGAAACGCGGGAACCAGTGTCGTGCCGATATAGCCGGCCGCTCCGGTGACAAGAATCTTCACGTCCGTCCCTTTCTCCTGTCGGCGCCGTTTCGGCCGATCGGGCAACCATCCATCGAACCCATCATGTGCTGCCCTTCGCCGCTGCCCCCGCCCTTGCTGGGTCGCGTCCGCCGAACTGCTTCGAGAGCGCGGCGAAGTTTGCGGAGACAAACGCATCCGCCACGGCAAGGCTTTCGGGCGTTCCGATGTCGATGAAGGCTGCCGTCTCGGCGGTGACGACCCGGATCCTGCGCCCGGCCGCGATCATATCGGGAAACAGGGAATGCTCGAGGCTGACGGCTCCCGGCCGTCCATGGGCCGCAAGCACATCGCGGCGGAACAGGTAGATGCCGGCGTTCACGACGCCCCTCCCGGGCTGCTTTTCGGCAAATCCGCGCAGCAGTCCTTCCTCGGACAGTGTGAGGCTGCCATAGCGCCCCGCATCCTCGACACTCACCCCGATCATGCCGCCATCGATCCCGGCTTGGTGACGGACTGCCAGAAGCGCGTGAAGATCGGTATCGATCAACCCGTCGCCATTCGTCACTAGTACCCATTCACCCACCAGGTCCAGACAATTCAGCAAGGCGCCACCCGTGCCCAGCGGTGCCGCCTCGCGACGGCATTGGCGATCGAGACCGGGAAAGGAGGCGTCCTCAGCCCAGGCTTCGATCCGGCCGGAAAGATGCCCGGTCGCGTATACGAAGCGCCGGATCCCGAAGCCGGCGAGCCAGGCGGTGAGCCAGTCGAGGAACGGGCGACCGAGCACGGGAACGAGCGGTTTCGGCAGATCGGGATGGAGACCGGCGAGCCGTGTCCCGCGCCCTCCGGCGAGGATGATCGCCGTCACCTCGGCGCGATCAGCGGCGGGCACGCTCATGCCGGGCGATCCGCGAGGCGCGCCTCCACCTCCTCGCAGATATGGTGGTAGAGGCAGATATGGGCCTGCTGGATCAAGGGCGTGGCCTCAGATGCGACGTCGATCGTAATGTCGGCGATCGCGGCGAGCCGCCCACCGCCCCGACCGGTCATCGCGATGGTGGTCATGCCGGCGGCGCGACCCGCCTCGATCGCCTCTATGACATTGGCGGAATTGCCGGAGGTCGACAGGCCCAGCACAACCCCGCCGGCAACGCCATAGGCCTCGACCTGCCGGGCAAAGACGGTGGAGAAATCCTCGTCGTTCGACCAGGCGGTGATGACCGACGCATTGGTGGCGAGACAGATGCAGTTCAGCGCGCGACGCTGCTTCAGAAAGCGGCCGACGAGTTCGCCGGTGATGTGCATGGCATCTGCCGCGGACCCGCCATTGCCGCACACGAGCAGAGGCTTGCCCACAGCGAGTGCCGCGACGATCGCCGCGATCGCATCCGGCACGCGCGCCATGCTGGGGAGCGAGGCCGTCTCCTCGATGACGCGAGCGGAGAGGCGCAGATAGGCGGAAAGGTCACTCATTCGAACCCGACCCCGTTGCAAGACGACATATCCCACATCCATCGCACGTGCGCAGCGCGGTGCTGAACACTAATCGCCGCCGCATCCCGGAAAAAAGCATCGCTCACCTCGAAAAGAGCAGTCATACACAGAAATCGTGCCCCATAGAAACAAAAGATCAATGGAGCTCATTCAATACTTGTACATGCGATGACGAGTTTGAAAGAAACGGAACAGAATTACACACTTTCATGTCTTGGTTGATGATATACAGCTTCTGCATCCAGAAAGGCACACCTCCGTTCGACACGAGACCTTTTGACTGGAGGAAACAGACCGGCGCAAGAACATGCCAGGACGGAGAGTTCAACAGGGTCGCAGCCAAGATGTACTGCTCGCTGTAGCCACGGCCATCCAAGGCATCGGTGTAGTCGAAGGGAAAAGAAACGTCGTGAATATGGACGAAGACGCCCGGTCTGAGGGTCTGCAAACTCTCGAGAAAAAGATGGACCCTGTCCGTGCCGTTGAACGTGAGATGACTCCCGTCATGAAACAGAACATCGCCCGCCTCCAGATTCTCGAAACACGGCAGGGGTACGTTCAGGACCGCATCTTCAATGACGTCAGTCGCGATCTGCCTGATGCTTGCGCGTGGGAAATGATCGATCGAGGTCAGTGTCGTCGGCGCAGCGAAATCTCTCATTGCTTTGAAAAACACCGTCGTCGAACTGCCGCTACCGATCTCGAGGATGCGCTTCGGCGGCAAAGCACCCACAAACGCATACGCGATCCGGGCGTCATCCCCTGAAAAGTACCCGTTGTTCCCGAAGGGATCGGTCTCGTTGCCCGGGCGCTCCTCACGGACGGACAAGACACCCGAGCCGTTCATGAAGGGTCGAACCGTGTCGATGAACGCGATCATGTGGCCGTGATCGGCGTCGAACCGTTTCTGCACCGACCTGCAGAAACAGGTGCTCGGGCGGGACTGAACGACGAGGTCATGGTCCAGCGGCACGAGCAAACCGCGCGGCCCGCTTGGTAGCGACACCGTTTTTTCCATCGACGTGTGCCTGCCTGATCTTCGATTGACCGTCTGGTCACGTCCGCGATCGACCGCCCCTGCACGGCGGCCACGCCAATGACGAATACACTGTCCACTGGCGTGAGTTGCTGAGTACCTTGAGAATCGCGTTGATCGGTATTAAACAACAAACATATGGCATTCAAGTGCCAGCTACCCAAAGAAAATAGTTGTTCTTTGCGTCTACACTAGAGTTGATTGGCGTCTCTCGATCATTCTGGTGGATCGGACACCGAAATAGCTCTGCCTAACCCTTCTTTCGCTATAAGACCATAGGCTTACATATCCCATGCACGCATCTCTACTTAACGTTATTGCCCCAAGTCCTTACCTTATATTCTTCGAGAAGACCCCATCTCCCCCTGAATTCTCTACGGTAACGCACGACGCCTATAGGACACGTCGCCTCATGATTCTCCCAAGTACTTCAGGGCTGTTCTTGGCGATCTCGTCCCCGGATGCCGAAATCGAATACCGTGTCATGACATCGCTCTTGAGCGTCATGACAGCGTTTTTAAGCAACGACTTCGTACTGATGCATCGTTCAGCGAGACTACGGCCTTTCTGCCAATGACGATACTCGAGAAAAAGAAGCGTTTCATTATCATCAACAACGGCATGACCGAGGCACGCGGTCATTATGTCGAGACAGCACTGTCCGTGGCCGAGGAAGCACTTCGACGCGGGTTCAGCGTCTATCTGGCGGTTCACGAGGCGTGCACCCTGCCGCCGCTTCCTGCCGGAATTGTGCCGCTGCCCATCTTCCGGGTCGATCATTGGGGCGTGGTCGTCCACACCGCCGACGCCAATGCGGAAGGCCTTGCGGTCGAACTCGTGGCAGAACGAGCGGTGACCATCGAGGATGTCCGCGCCGGGCGGTCAACCGTGGCGGGATATCTCGCGGCAAAATTCGCGATCGACGACGAAGCGCCCCCCGCGCCCGCGTCCCGGCGCTCGCTTGCCAGTCTGTTGACACCGCCGATCATTCCGCTCGCCGTCGGCTTTCTCTACCGCCAGCGCCGGCCGATCAAACGCGCTTTCTGGACGACGGTCCGCATGATCGCGCCCCCGATCCTGACGGAGACGGTCGACAGACTGCGCGTTCGCGTCCGACACGCGAAGCAGCGACGGCGGGCGAAGCGTGCCGCCCGTGCGATCGAGGTGGCGCAGACGCCGGCCGAGGCGAAGACCGCGCGCCACGCCGCGCTCGCCGCCGCCCTCACGCGCGTCGGCGGTCCGCGCGAAGCCGAGTTGCAGGCCCTGTTCAGGGCGGATATCGAGCGCGTCCTCATCCTGACGGGGGCCGGAGCCGGCGACATCATGTTCCATCCAACGGCGCATGGGCGCGAGGCCCTCGCCGTCGCCGACCTGATCGAGGATGTCGGCGCGGCAAACCTGCCCTCGTTCCATCTCGAGTTCCGCCATGCCGTCCGCGCGGATGCGGGTGCAGAGCCGACGGCACAGCTTGATCCCTATTCGTCCGTCCACAAACTGTTCTTCGATGCCTGCGCCCGCGGGCCGGTCGACGAGCGGATGCATCTCTATACAGACACACAGGAACTCGCCCGCGACTATGAGGCCCTGACCGGCCGCACCTTCGCCGTCCTCCCGATCCCGTTCCGCGCCAAGCTGATGCCGGAGGTGGAGCGACGCGACGGTCCTTTGGTCGCGCTGTTTCTTGGCGATCCGCGCGAGGAGAAGGGCTTCTGCCTTCTGCCCGATCTGATCGAGACGCTCCACCGCGACCTCGTCGCCACGGGCAGGCTGCGCTTCGTCATTCAGGCCGGCGTTCACCGCGACGCGTTGAACCCGCGCATGGTCGAGACGCTCGGCCGCCTGGAAGCCTTCGGCGAGCCGGCGGTCACACTCGTCGGCCGCGACGGTTTCGTGCCCGAGGCGGAGTACTATCGGCATCTGTCGGGCGCCGACATCGTGCTGCTGCCCTATGATGCCGTGACCTATCGCGCGCGCAGTTCCGGCGTGCTGGCCGAGGCGGTTGCCGGCGGCAAACCGGTGATCGTCCCCGCCGACACCTGGCTCGGCTCGCAGATGGCGGAGGGAGCCGGCGAACGCTTCGTCACCGAGGCCGACCTCGCCGACGCCCTGCGACGGATCACGCTGGGATATGAGGGATACCGCGCGCGGGCGCTCGGCCTGCGCGAGGCTTGGTTGCGTCATCATTCGCCGGAAGGCCTGATCGCCGCGCTGATCGCGGCGGACGCGACCATTCCGGCCCGACGGGGCACCTGAACCGATGCGCGTCCTCCACGTTCATCCCTGGGGCCCGTGCCATCCGATCCGATCCGGCGCTGATGCGGTCGCCGCAAACCAGCTGGCCTACTTCGCCAGCCGCGGCTGGGAGGTGCATCACCTCACCGGGCAAGCCTCAGACGACGCCGTCGAGGCGTTGCGACGGGAGGTTCCATCCCTTGCCTCCATCACGGAACTCCCGGTTGCGTTAAAGGGGCACCTACGCCACAACTTGCTCGAGTTTGTATCCCTGCGACGCCATCCCGCCCTTCAGTCCATATTGTCGCGATCCTACGACGTTGTCTTCACCAACTACGTCTTCACCGCCCCGCTTCTTGACCTCGCGACGAGATCGCGACGTCGCATTCTGGAAACGGTAGACATCCTGGCCGACGGCTGGTCCGTGTTCGAGGAGGGCGTCGCGGGCGATCGAAACCCCGGAAAAATCGCCGCGACCCGCGCCTATCTGCGCCGCGTCGAGGCCGACCTCTACACGCTTTTCGACCGTGTCGTATTCCTGTCGCGGGCGGATCACGAGGCGGCGCAGCGCGCCGGCGTCACAAACGGCTGCTTCATTCCCCCGCACGTCCCCGACGAGAGCGTGTCGGGGACGCAGGCGCTCGCGCCGACCGATCTCCTGTTCGTCGGCAGCGCCTATCCGCCCAATCGCGATGGCATAGACTGGTTCTACCACTCGGTCTTCCTGCCCCATCTGCGTCCGATGGGGACGACGCTCACCATCATCGGCTCCGTCTGCCGTCTCATCGACATGCGCGAGGATCCGCAGGTTCGGCTCATCCCCTTCCTCGAAGGATCGCTCGCCCCCGCCTATGCGGCCACAAAACTCGCGCTCGTTCCGATCTTCGAGGGAACCGGTGTCGCCATCAAGACGATCGAGGCGCTCGGCTTCGGCGCAGCGATCTATACGACGCCGGTCGGGGCCCGTGGGCTCCCCGACATCGGCGACGCCATGATCATCGACCCGATGAAGCCGGACCCGGCCGCGACCGCCTCAGCCATCCTTGCGCTTGTGTCCGATCCGGCGCGGCGCGAGCGGCTGTCGGAGGCTGCGCGCCGCGCTTACGAGGCGCATTTCTCGCGCGATGTCTATGACCGGCGCCTCACGACCATGTTCACTCAGCTCGGGCTGCTCTGACGTTGATGTGTGTCGGTCAAAAGCGTTGCCGACGGGCGGCGGCAACGTCCATCGCCTCGTCGATCCGGACGAGCAAACCACTGACTTACAACAGCGCATCGAGGACTTGGTGGAGCTGAGGTCCGTAGAACAGTCATTCTCCACCATTCACCGCCCTTCGAATAGGGCATCTAAAATCAAAATATATCAATAGCTAACGCGCTTCATCATTCGCCGAAGTCCGCACACATATGCCACAATCCGCGCTAGAGTGGTGGGAAGAGTGGTGGGAAAGATGGCAGGACGGTGGGATGGCGAAGGCCCCAGGACTGACTGCGCTGAGCGCCAAGAACGCACCGCGCGGCATGCATGCTGATGGCGGCGGGCTCTATCTGAACGTCGCGGCCGGCGGCTCGCGGTCGTGGATCTTCAGGTATCAACTGGGAGGCAAGCGTCGCGAGATGGGCTTGGGTTCGTTCCCGGCGTTGTCGCTTGCAGATGCCCGGCGCGTCGCTGCCGAACAAAAGACGCTCGTCGCCACCGGCCGCGATCCTATCGGGGAACGCGCACGAGCCAAGGAAGGTGAACGGCGCATTCCGACGTTCGGCGAAATCGCCGATGTATATGTTGCCTCACAAAGCGTGGCGTGGCGGAACGAGAAGCATCGCTGGCAATGGCGCACGACTTTGGCGACTTATGCCGCATCGCTGCGCAACAGGCCCGTCTCCGAGATCGAGACGGCCGATGTGCTCGCCGTGCTCAAGCCGATTTGGCTGACGAAATCCGAAACAGCTTCGCGCTTACGGGGGCGCATCGAGGCAGTTCTTGATGCGGCCAAGGCGCAAGGCTTCCGGACGGGCGAGAACCCGGCCGCTTGGCGCGGCAACCTGAAGCACCTGCTCCCGCCGCGTCGTAAACTTGCTCGCGGGCATCATACGGCGCTGCCCTATGTCGAGGTCGCCGGGTTCATCGGAATGCTTCGAGAGCGCGGCGGTGTCTCATCGCTCGCCATCGAGTTCATTATCCTGACAGCGGCGCGATCCGGCGAAGCGCTTGGCATGCGGTGGAGCGAAGTCGACCTGACGGCGAAAGTCTGGATCGTGCCGGCGGCGCGAATGAAGGCGGGCCGCGAGCACCGCGTTCCGCTGACGGCGCGTGCGCTTGCCATAATTGAGCAGATGGCAGCGTTGCGAACGACTGATGCCCCTGATGCCTATGTCTTCCCCGGCGCTCGCGAAGGCCGCCCGCTGTCGGATATGACGCTTTCGATGACGATGCGTCGGATGAAGGTTCCAGCGACTGTTCACGGCTTTCGTTCCTCATTCCGCGATTGGTGCGGCGAGGTCTCAGACTTCCCCCGCGAGATTGCCGAGGCGGCACTGGCGCATGTCGTCGGCGACGAAACAGAGCGCGCCTATCGTCGTGGCGATGCTCTGGAAAAGCGTCGGGCGATGATGGAGGGGTGGGCGCGGTTCGTGGCGCCGGAGCATCGCAGTCTTTCTGGAGTGTGACCAACGTGCATTAATATGTTAGTATAGTACAAAAAAGTCATCTCTATAAATCGAATTAAAACATCGTCACATTGATCTAACGATCGCGATTGATCGAAACCACTGTCATTATGCATATATTCAGGACACAAACGTTTTTCTATTTTCGACGAAAAACAATCTTGAATTTAGTTCAAAAAAATAGATAAAAGTTGCGGTGCTAACAAACCGGAGGGTGCAATGAGCGGATTGGTAGTGATGAGACGCACAGCCATTGCGGTTGTAGCAGCCTTGGGCGTCGGCGGATACATCGGCGCAGCGAACGCCGTGACAGTAGATTTTTCGACATTGAAGGATCCACCGTCATCGCTTACAAACTATAGTTAAGTTCCTGGTGGGTTTGGGAGTAGCTCTGACGTTGAGTTCAAATACTCAACCATTTTCGCCAATTCCACGAGCGCGGTCTTTCCCTACGTATTATATTGGGCATCGGGCAGTTACACATACGATCAAGCCGCCTTCGCTGCCTATCCCGGTCTACGGTTCCAGTTGGTAATGGAGGCATTGGGCGGCCAGCATCTGTCATCCGTTTACTTCTTGCTTGGCTCGAACCCCGACATTGACCTGCCAGTAACTTATGAAATAACTGATGACGCTTCGAACGTCCTGAAAAGCGCCAGCTCGGTTAGTGGACCAAAAGCCGGGCGGCTTGAAGGGTGATAGGACTCTTATAGACACCCGCGTTCAGGAAAAAGCCGACTAATACCATCGGCCCTCATGATTGACCGATGTGTGCCCAGTTGCGCATTCCGATGGACGTGATGGTGTCGGGCAGCGCGACGAGGCTGTTCCAGGCTTCACATGCGGCGTCGATGATGTCGTCGTAGGTCTCGAAGACGCGG
>JBKDKQ010000038.1:0-55198 GCA_046344875.1 Labrys sp. (in: a-proteobacteria)
ATGACCCTTGAGACAATCACCGCCCTCGGCGATGATCCCCTCGTCGGACTGCCGGACATGGCAGCCTGACAAGCGTCCCGGCCGAGCCGGAAACCAACGGTGACTGTACCAGCAGCTACACCACGCTCAGGGACATGATCCCGACGGCTCGGATTTCACCGTCGCGATCGACGAACTTCTGGCGCTGTGCCCGCGGCTCGAGCATGTCTCGCTCGTCGTCGCCTGGTATGGCGACGATCTGCGCGCGGGCACGTGCCGGATCGCGCCACGCGTCGAGCGGGCAGAGCGGATGACCGAGCCCGTGAGCTGGCAGGTCGCCGGGCTGTCGCGCGGATCCGCGCTGATCGTCTCGACCGGGCCGGACGGCAAGCCGGCCTATGGCGGCAGCCCGACCGACGAGAGCGTGTGCCGGGCGATCGCGGCGCTGCGGCAGAGGGGCGTCGGCGTGACGCTCTACCCCTTCGTGATGATGGACATCCCGGCGGCGAATGGCCGGGTCGACCCTTGGAGCGGCGCGGCGGATCAGCCCGCCTATCCGTGGCGCGGTCGCATCACATGCGATCCGGCGCCGGGACGGGCCGGGACGGTCGACGGCACGGCGGCAGCGGCGACGCAGATCGCGGCGTTCTTCGGCACGGCCCAGCCGGCGCATTTCGCCGGCTCGGGTGACACCGTGAACTATTCCGGCCCGAGCGAGTGGCGCTATCGCCGCTTCGTCCTGCACATGGCGGCGCTGGCGGAGGCAGCCGGCGGTGTCGACACCTTCGTCATCGGGTCCGAACTGATCGGGCTGACGCGGGTGCGGTCCGCGTCGGGTGTTTATCCGGCCGTCGCCGAGCTCGTCAGTCTGGCCGGCGCGGTGCGGACGATGCTGCGTGCCGGAACGCGCATCGTCTATGGCGCTGACTGGTCGGACTATGGGGCCCATGTGCTCGACGGCGGCGCGGAGGTGCGCTTTCCGCTCGATCCGCTGTTCGCCTCCCCGGCGATCGACGCGGTGGCCCTCGACTGGTACGCGCCGCTCGCCGACTGGCGCGAGGGCGAGGAGCATCTCGACGCGCGGGCGGGCTTCCGTCCGCATGATCGCGCCTATCTCGCCGCCAACATCGCCGGCGGCGAGGGCTTCTCGTGGTTCTACGCAAGCGAGGCGGACCGAGCGGCCCAGATCCGGACGCCGATCACGGATGGCGCCTATGGCAAGCCCTGGGTGTTCCGGCCGAAGGATCTCGTCGGCTGGTGGTCGAACGAGCATGTCGAGCGTGTCGGCGGCATCGAGCGGACATCGCCGACCGCCTGGGTTCCGCGCTCGAAACCGATCTGGCTGCTGGAGGTCGGCTGCGGGGCGGTCGACAAGGGCGCCAACCGTCCGAGCGTCTTTCCCGATGCGAAATCGTCGGAGAATCGTCTGCCGCCTTTTTCGACCGGCGCGACCGATCCCGTGATCCAGTCGCGGGTGCTCGAGGCGGTGACAGCGCATTGGGACGCGACCGCTCATGGCCATCCGGGCTCAACGAACCCGATTTCGCCCGTCTATGGCGGCCCGATGGTCGATCCCGCCCGGATATACGCCTGGGCCTGGGATGCACGGCCCTTTCCGGCCTTTCCGTATACGCCTGACATCTGGGCCGACAGCGCGAACCATGCGATCGGCCACTGGCTGACCGGGCGGCTCGGGATGCTGACGCTCGACCGGCTGGTTGAGGCGGTCGGCGCGGATTATGGCGTCGCCATCGAGGCCGGCGCCCTCGACGCCCCCGTCGCCGGTGCCGCGATCGACCGGCCGATGAGCGCGCGTGCGGTGCTCGATCCTCTGGCGCGGCTGTTCGGCTTCGACGCGGGTGAGCGTGAAGGCGCCGTGGTCATGCGGCCACGCGGCGCCGGCATCCCTGTCGTGCTCGATCCGGCCTCCTTCGCCGAGCCGGAGCGTGGGGCGTTCATCGAGGCGGTCAGGGCGGAGGAGGCGGAACTCGCCCGCGCACTCACCGTCGCCTTCGTCGATCCGGCGGCCGACTATCAGAGCGCCGTCGAAGCGTCGCGCCGTCTCGATACCAAAAGCCGCCTCGACGGCCGCATCGACAGCGGGCTCGCGCTCGACCGCGGCGAGGCGGCGCGCCGTATCGAGATCGCGCTGCAGGATCACTGGATCGCCCGCGACAGCACCCGGTTCTGCCTGCCGCCCTCGCGGCTCGACATCGAGCCGGGCGACCTCGTGCGGCTGTCACAAGACGGGGAGGGGCCGATCCATCTGGTCACCTCGGTGACCGCTTCGCGGGTCATGGAAATCACCGCGCGGCGGCTTGAGCCCGCCGTCTTCGCCATCCCGATGCCGCCGCCGAGCCTGGGTCAGGCTTTTCGACCGCCCGTGGTGCCGGGCGCTCCGGATGCCGTGCTGATCGATCTGCCTCTAATACCGGGCCTCGAGCCCGGTCTGCAATGGATCGCGGCGACAGCCTCGCCCTGGCCGGGTCCACTCGGCCTGTGGCGGTCGAGCGACGGATCGGGCTTCACGCTGGTCGGCGCCGTGTCGCGACCGGCGGTGATGGGGCGCCTCGTCGCGCCGTTGCCACGCTCGGTGGCGGGGCGCTGGGATCGGGCGACCCAGATCGAACTTGCCCTGTCCGGCGTGGGGGATCTCGAGACCGTGACGCCCGCGCAGGTGCTCGACGGGGGCAATCGTCTCGCGATCATCCAGCCGGGCGGAACGGTCGAAGTCCTGCAGTTCCTGTCCGCGACGCCGACCGGAGATCGGCGCCTAGCGCTGAGCGGGCTGTTGCGCGAGCAGTTCGGCACGAGGGCTGCTGATCTCGTGCCGGCCGGCGCGACCGTGGTGCTTGTCGACGAGGCGCTTGTCGCGACCGCGCGCGATCTCGACGAGCTCGGGCGGCCGGTTCAGTGGCGGATCGGCCCGGGCGGCCTCGATGTCGGCGACAGCGCCATGGCATCTGTGGTGCGGGCACCGACAGCCGCTGCCCTTCGACCCTATGCACCGGTGCATGTACGCCTTGTCCGCGAAGCGGCCGGCCTGCGCATCCACTTCGTGCGGCGCACCCGCAGCGGCGGTGATGGCTGGCAGTCCGGCGAGGTGCCGCTCGGCGAGGAGCGTGAGGCCTATGAGATCGAGATCCTCGCCGCCGGCGCCGTGAAGCGGGTTCTTGCGACCGCGACGTCCTCCGCCCTCTACGCGGCTGTCGACGAGATCGCCGATTTCGGCGCGCCGCAAACCGAGCTGTCGCTTCGGATTTTCCAGATCAGCGCAACGGTCGGCCGCGGTTGGCCGGCGGAAGGGGTTTTCCATGTCTGAGACGCCGAGGCTCGGTCTTACCTATCTCGAAGCAGCACAGGCGCAGAAGCACGTCACGCTCAACGAAGCGCTGCGGCGGCTCGACGTGCTGGTGCAGATCACCGTGCTCGACCGCGATCTCGCGACACCTCCCGCGACACCGGCGAATGGGAGCTGCTATCTCGTGCCGAGCGGCGCGACGGGCGTCTTCGCCGGTCACGAGGGCGCGGTCGCGGCGTTTCAGGACGGCGCCTGGACGTTCATGCCGGCAGGCGTCGGCTGGCTCGTGTTCGTGGCCGACGAGAACCGCTTCATCGTCCGGCGGGAAGCGGGCTGGAGCGACCTGCCGGTGACGCTCCAGAATGTTCCGCTGCTCGGGATTGGCACCACGGCTGACCCGGTCAATCCGCTCGCCGCGAAGATCGAGAACGCTCTCTTCTGCGCGCGGCCGGCGGCCGAGGGCGGCAGCGGCGACATCCGTCTGAAACTCAACAAGGAAGCGGTTGCCGACACGGCCTCCTTCCTGTTCCAGAGCGGATGGTCGGGGCGGGCTGAGATCGGCCTGTCGGGGGACGATGACCTTCACTTGAAGGTCTCTGCGGACGGCAGCGCTTGGACGGAAGCGCTTGTCGTGACGGCGGCGACAGGGCGGGTGGCCTTTTCCAAAGGAGCGCTGCGCAGCGAGACGACGGTGTTTGCCGCCTCCGGCACTTTCACCCGGCCGGACTGGGCGCGGCGCATCCGCGTCGAGGCGATCGGAGGTGGCGGTGGCGGAGGTGGCGGCGGCCTGCGCGATCCGGCGGTCGCAGCAGGGGGCGGTGGCGGCGGGGCCGGCGGGCTGATCGTCGTCTATGAGTTCGAGGCGGTCGACGTGCCGGCGAGCGTCGCGGTGACGATCGGCGCGGGCGGGTCGGGTGGCGGTGGGACCGCAGCGCTCAACGGCAATGGCGGGACCGGTGGGAACGGCGGCGCGACGGGTTTCGGCGCGCTGCTCCAGGCCCGAGGCGGTCTCGGCGGTGCTGGCGGCGGCGCGACCGGGGGAGCCGGTGGAAACGCCCAGCCCTTTGGAACATCGATCCAGAATGGCTCAACCGCCGGCGGCGCAGGCGGCCTCGGTGCGGTCGGCGGCGCTGGTGAAACGACCCTCGGCGCCGGCTCATCGGGCCCTGGCGCCGGTGCCGGAGGCGGCGGCGTGTCGACCGCCAACGCTCCTTTCGGCGGCGGCAGCGGCGGCGGTGCCTTCAAGATCGGCGGATCCGTGCTCGTGACGGCCGCGACACCGGGCTCGGGCGCCGGTCAGGCGGGCGCGGTGGGCGCCGGCAAAAGCTGCAGCTTCGGAGCCGGCGCGGGCGGATCGGGCGGCGGCGCCTCGGTCACCGGCAGCGCCGGTCCCGGTGGCGCCGGCGGCGGGCCGGGCGGTGGTGGCGGTGGTGGCGGGGCCGCCCGCAATGGCTTCGTTTCCGGTGCCGGCGGCGCCGGCGCGGCAGGCGAATTGCGGGTGATCTGTCTCGGCTGACGGCTTTTTCATTCCCAACCAAAAGGAGCAGACAACCATGCTGACCGATCTCAAGCCGGTTCTCGCCAGCCGCACGGTCTGGGCGAACATCATCGGCTTCATCGCTTTCGTCCTCGCCGCCTTCGGCTTCGGGAACAATGTCCTCGGCGATCAGGGTCAGCTCGCGGTTGCGGTCCTCCAGATCGTGACCGGGCTGTCTTTCGTCGCCTCGACGATGTTTCGCGTCATCGCCAGCAAGAAGCTCGGCTGATGGGCCATGCTCTCACGCTTCTGGCTCTTGTCGGCGACTTCATCTCGACGTTGCTGCGGGCTCTCGCCGAACGACGGCTTCTCGATGCCGGACGGGCCGAGGCGATGGCTGAACTTGCCGGCCACGTCCGGGCAGCGGAAGCGGCGGCGCGGGCCGCGCGCCTTCGCCGTCGCGCTGTCATGCGCCGTGACGATGCTGCCGGGTTGCGCGACGACGGGTTCCGTCGCGACTGACGCGGCGGGGTTCTGCGCGGTTGCCGAGCCCATCACCTGGTCGCGCCGCGACAGTCGCGAGACGGCGCGCCAGATCCTCGAACACAATGCGGTTGGGATCGACCTGTGCGGGTGGCAGGACGGGCCCTCGACCCCTGGCCCGGCACCGCGCCGTCTGGCAGGTGCCCGACGCGGAGCGGCCTCAAGCTACACGTCGAGTGCGCGCTGAACAGCTGCGACGTATCGACGTCCGATCACCGTCCAGTCCGCGGTCGCGATGACCTCCTGACGCGCCCGCCGGCCCATGGCCTGGAGCGTCGGGCGGTCGGCCAGGCGCAGGCGGATCAATTCGTCGCGCATGGCGTCGATCTCTCGCACCATCAGGGGACTGTCCGGCCCGACATCAATGCCGCGGGCGCCGAAGGGCGTGGACAGCACCGCGAGACCCGCCGCGGCATACTCGAACATCTTGATGTTGGTGCCGGAGCCGGACTCCATCGGATTGAGACCGATGTCGCAGACCTGGAGGATCATCCATTTCAGCGTCTCGTCGACCTCGCCAAGTGACAAGACGTTATCGGGGCACGTCGGCCCCGACAGCGGAGCATGGCCGCTGACGCCGCCGAGCACCACGAAGAGAATCGCCGGATTTTCCCGCGCGAAGTCGATGACGCGGTCGACGGCCTTCAGGTTCGGTTGGTGAAAACTACCGGCGAAGACGGCGCCTATCCGGTTCTCGAGACCCAAACGGGAACGAATCGCAACGCGGCGGTCTTCAGGCAGGATCGGTACCCCGAGCGCATCGACGCCGTTCGCGATGACGGCGAGGCGGCTCGGATCAACCGTGTAGCGCATGACGAAATCGTCGGCGTCCTGCGACGAGCAGGCTGCGATCAGCGCGCTCGATCGGGCCGCGAGGGTCTCCGCCGCAGCGATTGCCTCAAGCAGCCGCGGCGCCGTGGCGAAAAGCGGCTCCTTCTGGCGCACCTCGACATTGTGGGCATCAAGCAGGATCGGGAGGTGCTCGGAAGGTCGCGCGCGCAGCAACGGGCCGATCGAATAGGGGTGCTCGGTCACCGCCGCGTCGGCAGCGCCGAGGCGTTCTGCGAGAACGGCGTTGTAGAGGTCGCACGCCTCCCAATGCAGCGCATAGGCAGCGTCTGCCGACAGGGTCGCCTCGGCCTCGACCGTCTGTTCGAGCAGACGGTAGCGCGCCTCGACCGCCACGCGCGTTTCCCGAAAGCTCGGCGTGAAGACCGTCGTGCCGTTGGTGCCCTGCCGCTCCGGCACCACGATCTCGACGTCAAAGGCTCGCGACAATTCTCTCGCAAGAAAAAACACGCGGCGCTGACCCCCGGTGATTGGTGGCCAGACAGGATAGAAATTCGCAATGACGACGCGCTTCACGTCGGTTTGGCCTCACCGTTGCCATGCGTCGCGCGCAGGCGCTCGATGCGCGGCAGAAGCTCCGTCTGCAGGCGCTCGGCGCGGCGGCGGAAGAGCAGGCCAGCCGCCTTCGCCACGGTAGCCGGGGCGTAGCGGTCGAGAAAGCGCGCTACAAGCCAGATCGGGCGCAGACCGTCGATACCGGTGAGTCGAATCGGCACGCGCGCCTTGCGGTTGAGGTGGTCGAAAGCGAGCATGAAGGCGAGGCGGTCGGCCGTACGATGCGTCGCATAGAAACGTTGACGTTCATCAGCCGAGGCCGGCCGCCCGTTCAGCGCATAGGCGACCGCTTCGGCGAAGTCGCTGCCCTCGTAGCGCAGCAACTCCTCGACCGCCCAGTCGCACTTTCGCTGGGGCGGCGGTCGAAGGGGCGAGAAAGCCTGCCCGTTTCGGTCTCGCAAATGGTGGTCGGTCTGGGCGTCTTGAAAGAGAACGTAATGGGAAGCGCCGGCCTCGGCTGCCAGGACCCTAATGAACTCCGCCGCACGCGGTGAAAGGGCGTTCTTGCGTGACATCCGGAAGTCCGCTCAGCACCAGCCTGCCGTCAAGAAGGTTCCCAGATAACCATCTCAGCATCCGGCGTCTCTTAAAGCGTACTTCAGTAACTCAAGCGCTTCGAGGCCGAATTCGCCCCGAGGCTGCGATAGTCACCAGATTCTCGTGAGCGTCGGCGCGATGAGGGATCGAGCGATCCCCGATCAGAACGGAGATTTGCCGTGGATGTCGAAGTCGGCCTTGGCCATCATCATGGCGAGATCGGCGATCGGCACCTTGGGATGCCAACCAAGCACGGTACGGGCCTTCGTTGCGTCGCCCAGAAGCAGTTCCACTTCTGCCGGTCGATAGAAGCGCGGGTTGACCTCGATCACCGTGCGGCCGGTCCTGGCGTCCAGCGCCTTCTCGTTCGCTTCGGCGCCGATCCAGTCGAGCTTGATGTCGAGGGCCGAGGCAGCGTGATTGACGAAGTCGCGCACCGAGACCGTGACGCCGGTTGCCAGGACGTAGTCATCGCCCGATGGCTGTTGCAGCATCATCCACATGCCCTCGACATAGTCGCCGGCAAAGCCCCAGTCGCGTCGGGCGTTGAGGTTGCCGAGCTGCAGCGGCGTCGAATCACCATGGGCGTAGCGTGCAAGGCCCATGGTGATCTTGCGCGTGACGAACTCGGTGCCGCGCAGCGGTGATTCATGGTTGAACAGGATCCCGGACGAGGCGTGGAGACCGAAGGACTCACGATAGTTGACGGTGATGTAGTGGCCATAGGTCTTGGCCACCCCGTAGGGGGACCGGGGATGGAACGGAGTCGCCTCGTTCTGCGGCACGCTTTCGACGCGTCCGAACATTTCCGATGTCGAGGCCTGATAGAAGCGGCTGGTCGGCGAATAGGTCCTGATCGCCTCGAGCAGCCGCACGACGCCCAGCGCGTTGACGTCGGCGGTGTAAACCGGTTGCTCCCAGGACGAGCCGACAAAGCTCTGGGCCGCGAGATTGTAGATCTCGTCGAAGGTCTCGCCGCGGATCAGCCGGTTGATGTTGTTGATCTCGCTGAGGTCGAAGTCGACGTAGTCGATGGCTCGATCGATGCCGAGGCGTTGCAGGCGGAGCGTTTCGGGATGGGAGTTGCGGCGAAGGGCGCCCGTAACCCGGTAGCCCTTGTCGATGAGAAACTTTGCGAGATAGGCGCCGTCCTGGCCGGAAACGCCGGTGATGAGTGCTTTTTTCACGCTGACCATCCCGATGAGACTTCTAGAGCCGAACCCGGCGCGACCCTGGATCCATCGCCCCTCACGCTGTGCGTGGTGCGTGGGACCGGTGGCGCGACCGAAGATCTGTATGCCCCGACAACGCCGGCCGCCTTGGCGACGCTGGTTGTGAGCAGCGATAGCCGTCCGTCGCGTCTTTCGCAAATCGGATCCTCGGCACGGGAGCCTCCGCACCGCGCCCGCTCCTTGCCTCGCCGCCCTCGAAGCTGCTAGCGACGATCGCGTTTTGAAAGGCAGTGGGATGACGTCAGGCGCCAGCGCATCGGTGGACACGAGTGATGCTCCGCGCGCGACGCCGGTCGGCAACCGTCGGATCCTGATGGACGTGACGAGTTGCTGCCGCTGGAACGGACCGCCGGTCGGCATTGTACGAGTCGAGCGGGCACTGGCCGCCTATGCGCGTCGGAAAGCGCCGGACGTCGTCTTCGTGTTCTTCGATCCGCGTATCAAACGGTACCGTTATCTCGATCCACGCTGGTTCGACGTCCTCCTTACCGGTGACGTCCAACTCGACGCATGGACACTGCCGAACGCCTCGAGCACCCATGTTCGCTTCATCGATCGCTTTCCCCGGGCGGTCCAGACCCCCGTCCGCTTCCTCCTGCGGTTCCGTCGCCAATGCCTGACCACACTCGAGACCCGGCGTCTGCGTGCCGGGAACATGCTGGTGTCGGCTACGATCGACCGAGTGCAGCGCCGCTTCATGTCGTCGAAATACAAATCGCTGCTGGTCCGTCCCGATGGCGAGAGGCGCCCGCTGCTCTCACCGGATGAGATGCTGGGGGATGAAGTGCGTTTTGGCGAGGGCGACATCCTCTTTGGCGCGGGTTCAGGCTGGAGCCACGCCAATCCGGCGGCCATCGCCGAGCTGAAACGGCGGCACGGAGTGCGGCACGCGCTGATGGTCTATGACGTGCTGCCGATCCTCATGCCGCACTGTTTCCCAGCCCATGATGTCGAGCGGTTTGCGGCCTATATGGACGCGATCCTGCCGATCACCGACCTCGCGCTCTTCGGCAGTCATCAGACCCGGGCGGACACGATGCAGGTCGCCGCCGATCGCGGCGTCAGGACGAATGCGACGGCGGTCGTACCCTACGGATCGGATGTCCAGCGCGTCGACCGGTCAATCGAGATCGCGCCGCCGGAGGGCCTGCGGCGGGGCGGCTACATCCTGTTCGTCAGCACGATCGAGCCGCGCAAAGGCCATGGCCACCTGCTGAAGGTTTGGCGCCGGCTGCTCGACGCGGGCATCCCGCAGGCAGCCGACATGACGCTCGTTTTCGTCGGACGGCTCGGCTGGATGATCGATGCGCTGAAGGTCGAACTCGACCGTGCCACGGCCGAGGACGGGCGGCTGAAGGTTCTGTCCAACATCGATGACGCCACGCTTGCGGCGCTCTATGCCAATGCTGCCTTCTGCACGTATCCGTCGGAGTATGAGGGCTATGGGCTACCGATCATCGAGGCGTTTCGCTACGGCAAGGCGGTGATCGCGTCCGATCGCGGGTCGATACCGGAAGTGATCGGCGAATTCGGGCCGAGCCTGCCGGCGACGGACGTCGACGCCTGGGTCGAGGTTTTCGCGCGCTGGATCACGAATCCTTCAGAGCGGCAGGCCTATGAAACCGCGATCCGCGAGCGCTTCCGCCCGACGAGCTGGGACGAGGCGGCGGCGGCAAGTTTCGACGCGATCCGCACGCTGACCCCGGTGAGGGCCATGACCTGACCGGATAGGCGGCGGCAACGACGCGTTCGCCAAGGGCAGGCAGTTTTCCGATGCCGGCGATTGAGTTGCCGGGGGGTGGCCGCTACATGACGGACATGAACGACACCGCCAAATCCGACTTCAAGACGGCGCTGCGCTTTTCCGTGGCACCCATGATGGACTGGACCGATCGCCATTGTCGGTTCTTTCACCGTGTCCTGTCGCGTCACGCGCAGCTTTACACGGAGATGGTCACGGCCCCGGCGGTGATCCATGGCGATCGGGCGCGGCTGCTCGGGTTCTCGCCGCAGGAACAGCCGGTGGTGGTGCAGTTCGGCGGCTCCGACCCCGTGCAGCTTGCGGAAGCGGCCCGGATCTGCGTCGATGCGGGCTATCGCGAGATCAACCTCAATGTCGGCTGTCCGTCGGATCGCGTGCAAGAAGGACGGTTCGGGGCCTGCCTGATGCTCGAGCCCGATCTCGTCGCGCGCTGTGTCGCCGCGATGAAGCAGGCGGTCGCGGTGCCGGTGACGGTGAAGTGCCGCCTCGGGGTCGATGACCAGGACACCGAGACCGCGCTCGATGCGCTGGCGGACGCCGTGATCGCGGCGGGCTGTGACGTGCTGATCGTGCACGCGCGAAAGGCCTGGCTGAAGGGTTTGTCGCCAAAGGAGAACCGCGAGGTCCCGCCGCTCGACGCCGACCGTGTCTATCGGCTGAAGCGCCGGCTCGGCGCCTATCCGGTCTCGATCAATGGCGGCATCCGGCATCCCTCGGAGTGGTCGGTGCATCTCGCCCATGTCGACGGCGTGATGGTGGGGCGCGAGGCCTATCAGAATCCGGAGGTGCTCCTGCAGGTCGATCCGCTCCTGTTCGGCGAGACGGCGCCCGTGGCGGACGCCTTCGAGGCCGTCGACCGCATGATGCCCTATATCGACGAGCAGATCGCCCGCGGCGCGCGGCTGAACTCGGTCGTCCGGCACATGCTCGGTCTGTTCCAGGGGCGACCCGGTGCGCGGCTCTACCGGCGCCATCTCGCGACCGAGGCGGTGAAGACCGGAGCAGGGATTGACGTTCTGCGGACCGCGGTTGATTTCATCCGCGATGCCGAGGCGCGGCGGCTGTCCGATCAGGCAGCCTGAAGGCCGTTTCGTACGGCCGACCGAAGGGCCGGGACGACGTCATCCTCGAACCATGAGTTCTTCGACAGCCAGCCATTGTTGCGCCAGGACGGGTGGGGCAGGGGAAACACAATCGGTCCGGCGGTGCGCAGCGCGGTCGCCCGCCAACCGGCAACGGCCTCGGCGACCGACGCTGGGACCGGCAACCCGAGCCGCGCGAAATGATAGCGCTGCGCGTGGAGCCCGAGTGCGATCACGAGATCGAACGGTGGCAGGGCGGCGAACAGGGCATCATGCCAGGTTCGAACGCATTCCGGCCGCGGCGGCAGATCGCCACCCTTAGCGTCGAGGCCCGGGAAACAGAAACCCATCGGAACGATCGCGACCCTCGCGGGATCATAGAACGTCTCGGCGTCGATCCCCATCCAGCGCCGCAAACGATCACCGGAGGGGTCGGTGAAGGGCAGTCCCGATGCGTGAACGCGCGTACCTGGCGCCTGCCCCGCGACGAGGATGCGGGCACTCGCCGAAACGCGCAGCACGGGGCGCGGCTCGTGCGGCAGAGGCGCGCCGGTCGGCCCGTCGCGGCAGAGGCGACAGGCGCGGATCCGGTCCAGAAGGTCAGAGATCGTAGGCCCGGCCGTCGCTGGCGACATCGAACAGTGTCCGATCGACATCGCCCTCATGCTGCAGCATCGCGGGGCCGAAATGGGTCAGCACCACGCGACGGGCGCCGATGGCCGCTCGCTTTTCGACGAGCGTGGCATAGTCGATATGCATCGGTGTCGGCAGATCGTAGCTATGGCACTCGATGAAGGCGAGATCGGCACCGTCCAGAACGCGGTAGAGCGTGTCGGTCCATTGTGTGTCGCCGGAATGGGCGAAAACGCGTCCGCCCGCGGTGAGCCGGATGGCGGTCGATGGGGCGCCGGACGCGTGAATCACCGTCGCCGTCGACACCTCGAAGGGGCCGAATCGGGCGATCTTTCCGCTGTCGGGTTCGATCTCGATGATCTGCCAATCAAACGACCAGGGCGTGCGGGCGATCGAACCCGGATAAAAGTTGTCCACCGCCTGGATGAGCCGCTGGCGCGTTCCCGGCGGTCCGGCGATGACCAGCGGCTGGGTGCGCTGTCGCGACCATTGAGCCTCGAGCAGGAAGAAGGGGATGCCGCCGAAGTGATCGCCGTGCAGGTGGGTCAGAAAGATGGTCCCGATCAGATTCGGATCGATGCCGGCGCGGTTCAACGCGGTCTGCGTGGTCGCACCGCAGTCGACGAGACAGGTTTGGCCCTGCGACTCGATCAGCGTCGCGGACTGAAAACGTCCCCCTGATCCGAAAGCGTCACCACATCCCAGAACTGTCACCCGCATGTCACGCGCTCGCGCTCGGACGAGACTGGACAGCGGCATGCCAGCGAAGGAGATGCTCGTGCGTTGGCGGCACGGTGAGCTGAGCCCAGTCCATCAGACTGACCGCGACGAAGGCAGTGATGTCGGCGACGGTGAAATCGGTGCCGCAGATGAAGGTGTTGTCGCGCAGATGCTCGTCGAGAAAGGCGAGGAAGGCCATGACGCGCGGCTTGTTCGCCTCCGCCCATGCCGGCACCTGCGGCACCTCCATCGCCGCCATTGAGCGGCGCGTATGGCGAAAGACGGCCGCGACTGCGTTGAGCAACTCCAGCTCCGCCCGACGCTGCCACATTTCGACAACGGCCTTGCCGCGGGCACCCGTGCCGAACAGGGGTGGTTCGGGCTGGATGTCCTCGAAATAGCGGCAGATCGCGATCGATTCGGTGAGGAAGGTGCCGTCGTCGAATTCGAGGACGGGGACACGCCCGCGCGGGTTCTTCTGCAGGAAGCTCTCCGATTTCTGGTCGAGCGCCATCAGATCGACCGTCACGAGCGGAACAGAAATCCCCTTCTCCGCCAGGAACATCCTGGTCCGTCGCGAGTTTGGGGCCCGGCCCGCATCGTAAAGCTTCATCGCGATCCTCGACGGCGCCACCGGACGGTGCGACGGCCCAACCGATCGTTGCATCGGGGGCCCGTCGGCGCGTGCAGGCAACACTGTAAACTCTTGCAGCCGTTAATCCTTCTGATTGTCGTCTTTGGCGGCACCACCGGTCCGTGTCAATTGGCACACCCTTCAGTGATCTGGCGTGGGATGCTCAAAGTCTTGGCGCTCAGCACGCCATGTTTCCGGCATCTGGAACGGACCGGCCCAGATACCGAGCTTCCGGTCGCGCGCCTCCCGTTCCTCCGCCGCGCAACAGCCGTGCGACACAGCTTGTCCGGTTCGCACAAGGATCCGCGCCACATCGTCGCCCCCCTGCGTCGTGCATTCTGCGAGGCCCCGACCGAAACGGTCGCGGCCCTGGGTGCGGCAGGTCAGACCCTCGCGAACGAGCGAGGCCAGTGCGGCACGGGCATCGCGGCCGCAGGGCACGGTTCCGTCGGCCCCGCATGTCTGCCGGAGTTCCGGCGCGTCGATGCCGCGAAGACGCAGACGATCAGTCGGAGTTTCAAGTGAGTCACCGTCCACAGCACGAAACGGCCCGGCGGCGTTCATCACCGGCTCCTCGGTCAACCGCGCGGCGACCACGAGTACAACCCCGATCAGAAGCACCGCGGTGAGAATGTCGATGAGACGGCGCATGATAAACACTGTGCAACCATTAAAGCGGATCGTTAACATTTCCTCGCCATTGTGGGGTCCTGGCGGACGCGTGCCTTTTGTCCGTCGATGGTGGGCGTTGGGATGCGCGGTGAGTCTGCGGGAGGTGCGGCGGAGAACGGCCGAGGCGGTGTTGCGCCTGCCCGCCGACGCGCCGTATCCATGCGCATCCGCGAAGCGCGCGAGCGACTGACCTCCGACACGGGCCTTCGCCCGGCCTTCGACCGCGAGTTGACGCGGCAATTCGCACAGAATCGGCTCGCGGCGGCGCTCGCCGTCGTCGTCATGGTGATCGCCGTCGCTGCTGCCGCGACGCTGTGGGCCAGTGGCACGTTCGTCCTAATCTGGCTGATGTCGACCTTGTCGTCGCAGGCGATCATGGTGGCGCTCGCACGCCACTACATCTCGTTCGCCAACGAGGATGCGAAGCCCAGCCGCTGGCGGCTTCGCTTCACGCTCGGCGAAACGATGAATGGCCTGTGCTGGGCCGGCCTCGCGCTGCATCTGTGGAGCATCGATCACGAGCCGGGCCGGATCTTCGTTCTGTTCCTGATGATGCTCGTCGTCGGCATGTCGACGATGCTGTCGGCAGCGCTGCCGGCGGTGATGTATGCCGGTGCTCTGCCGATTTCCGCCGCCGTGATCGGGATGACGCTGGCGCAGGGCTCCTTCAACAGTTCGGCCATGGCCGTAATGGGCGCCGGCGCGCTCGTCTACTTTCTCATTCTTGGCAATCGTCTGAACCGGTCGGCGGTCGAGACGCTCGAATTCAGGGCGGAGAAGGACGCGCTGATCGTCGAACTCGAACAGGCAAAGGCGAATTCCGACGAGGCCCGGCGCCGCGCGGAGGAGGCGAACCTCGCGAAGTCACGCTTCCTCGCCACGATGAGCCACGAATTACGGACGCCGCTCAACGCCATTCTTGGCTTTTCGGAAGTGATGAAGGCAGAGATCTTTGGTCCGTTGACCGTGCCGAACTACAAGGAATACGTCACCGACATCCACACATCCGGCCAGCATCTCCTCAATCTCATCAATGAGATCCTCGATCTGTCGCGCATCGAGGCCGGGCGCTACGAACTCAGCGAGGAGGCGGTCAATCTCGCCTTCCTGGTCGAGGATTGTCACCATCTGCTCAAGCTGCGCGCCAAGGCGAAGGGCATCAGCATCAGAGAGGTTTTCGAGCAGGGCATGCCGTCGCTGTGGGTCGACGAACGCGCCGTGCGGCAGGTGATCCTCAATCTCCTGTCCAACGCCATCAAGTTCACGCCGCAGGGCGGTGAGGTGACCATCAAGGTGGGTTGGACGGCTTCCGGTGGTCAGTACCTGTCAATCAAGGATACCGGCCCCGGCATCCCGGCCGAAGAGATCCCGACCGTGATGTCGTCCTTCGGGCGCGGCACACTCGCCATCAAGACGGCGGAACAGGGCACAGGCCTCGGTCTGCCCATCGTGAAGGGCCTCGTCGATCTCCACGGCGGCACCTTCGCCCTGCGCTCCAAGGTGCGCGAGGGGACGGAAGTTCTCGTCACCTTCCCGGCGACCCGCGTCATGGAGGCGTTGGCACCGGTCGAGGATCGCAAGCGCGAGCGCCGTACGGGGCGTGAGAGACCAAACAGCCAGGCGGCCTGAAAAGGCTCAGTCGAACACGCCGTCGGGTGTTTCGAGCACGATCCTGGCCGTGCCGAACCCGGTTTCGGTCCGTGCATCGAGCCCGAGGCCGACGGACGAGCCGAACCGCTCCGACTTGTTGCGACCCGTGTAATAGTCGGCGCGGACGTGGCCGCTGACCTTCACGCAGAAGCCGGAGGAGGGTGAATAGATGAAGCCCTCGCCATACATGGCGCAGCGATACTTGTCCTGGAACGTATCGGCCTGAGCCGCACCCATTCCGGCAAGTCCGATCGCGACGGCCATGACAACGAGACGCATTCTCACCTCCTGCACTCTCGTCCTTCGTGGCGGATAATGATGGCCGCAAAACGGCATGTCACGCCTTGTCGCTGACACCCGCCTGCGCGAAGGTCGCCATGTCGCGGTGGCAGGCGACGGCCGCCTTCACGACGGCGACGGCGAGCGCGCCCCCCGACGCCTCCCCCAGACGCATCCCGAGATCGAGCAGCGGCTTTTTGCCGAGGCGGCGCAGCACCTTGGCATGGGCGCCCTCCGCCGAGAGATGGCCGGCGATGCAATGGTCGAGCGCGCTCGGATCGATCGCGTTGAGGACGGCGGCGGCGGCGCACACCACATAGCCGTCGAGGATCACGGGCACCCGCTGCAGCCGCGCCGCCATGATGGCGCCTGCGATTGCGGCGATCTCGCGCCCGCCCAGACGCCGCAGCACCTCGAGCGGATCACCGAGATGCGGCCTGTGCAGCGCCACCGCCTCCTCGACGACGGCGATCTTGCGCTGGAGCCCCACATCGTCGAGCCCGGTGCCGCGCCCGACCCATTGGCGTGCCTCGCCACCATAGAGGCCGTGATAGATCGCGGCGGCAATCGTCGTGTTGCCGATCCCCATCTCGCCGAGAACGAGGAGATCCGTGCCGCCGGCGATTGCCTCCATGCCGAAGGCCATGGTCGCGGCGCAGGCCGCCTCATCGAGCGCCGGGCCGGAGGCGATGTCGCCGGTGGGGATGTCGAGCGCGAGCTCGAAAACCTTAAGGCCGATGTCGAAGCTCGCGCAGATCTGGTTGATCGCGGCCCCGCCAGCGGCGAAGTTCTCCAGCATCTGGCGCGTCACAGCCTGGGGATAGGGCGAGACGCCGCGCGCGACGACACCGTGATTGCCGGCGAACACGGCGACGAGCGGTCGGGAGACGGTCGGCTCCGACCGTGCCTGGACCGCCGCCAGCCATTCGACGATCTCCTCGAGTCGGCCGAGGCTGCCCGGGGGCTTCGTCAACTGCCGGTCGCGTGCGCGCACCATGTCGCGCGCATCGGCGTCCATGGCCGGCATCAGCTTGAGAAGTCCACGGAAATCGTCGAAGGGAAGAGCGGTGCCGGCGAGCGCCATTGGGGGAATCCTGTTAGGTTGGCCGCCCAAGACCGCCAACGGAGCGCGCCTTATATCGACGCACCCGGCTGGGCGGAAGTCGTCACGAAGCCCGACGCATGATGTGGACCCTGCCTGATCTTCGCTCGCTTTCCCTCGCGCTCACGCCCGCCAATCTGGTGCGCGCGCTGCGTTTCTGGACGCGTCTGTCGATCCCTGTTCAGCGCTTTGAGATCGATCCCTACGCGCCGCCCGAAATGGCGGTTCTCGCCCCGGCAGCGCCAGTCGCGGGCGCGGCCGTGGGCTTGATCGGTGGTCTGGCGCTGGCGATCGCCGCCTCGATCGACCTCGGCACGCTGGCGGCCTCCATCCTCGCCGTCGCCGCGATGGTCTTCGTCACTGGTGCCATGCATGAAGATGCCTTGGGGGATGTCGCCGACGGATTTGGCGGAGGCGGGACGCGCGAGCGCAAGCTGGAGATCATGAAGGATCCCCGGCTCGGTAGTTATGGCGCGAGCGCGCTCGTTCTCGCTCTCGGGTTCAAGGTTGCCGTGATCGCCGAAATCCTGGCGGCCGCGGGGACGTTTCATGCCGTGCTGGCACTGATGGGCGCGGCAGCCATGGCGCGGATCGTCGGGCTCTGGCCGCTCGTCGCGCTGCCGCCGGCCCGGATCGACGGAACCGGCGCGGCAGCCGGACGGCTCGCGCAGGAGGCATGGCTCAGCGGAATCGTTGTCGGGCTCGGCATCAGTCTTGCCTGCGCCTTTATCGTCGCGGGCCTCGCCGGGGTGATCGCGCCTTTGCTCGCCTATGCGGTCGCTTTCGCGATGACGCGGCTCGCCGAACGCCAGATCGGCGGGCAGACGGGCGATGTCTGCGGCGCTGCGACGCTGGCCGCCGAACTCGCCTTTCTGGCGGCGCTGCTGACGGCGGGCGCGCGCTAGGCTATAGGGGCGCCATGCAACAGACTTCATCGCCCTGCGTCGCCATCTGCCAGATCGACCCCGCCTCCGGTTTCTGCATCGGCTGCGGACGGACGTCGCAGGAGATCGGCCGCTGGATCCTCATGAGCGAACCGGATCGCCTGGCGTTGATGGCGCGGTTGCCGGCCCGCTTCGAGGAAAGTGCCGCGCTCGCCGAAGCACGTGCGGCCCATGACGCGCGCGGTCGCACAGGACGGCGGCGCCTGCGCCAGCGCTTCGCGTCAGAAGCCGAGCAGGCTTAGGCCAAAGCGGATCGCCACCACCATCAGGAAGACGCCAAAGGCGATCTCGAGCCGGCGGCGACTGAAGCCGTGTGCCAGCCGTACCCCAATCGGGGCGACCATCACGCTCACCGGCGCGACGAGGATCGCGCCGAGGACCGAAATGTAACCGAGCGAGAAGGGCGGCAGCAGCGCCATCTTGTCGAACCCGGCATAGACATAGCCGACGACGCCCGGAATCGAGATCAGCACGCCGAGGCCCGCCGAGGTCGCGACGGCGCGGTGGATCGGCCGGCCGTAGAGCGTCATGATCATGTTGCCGAAGACGCCGCCGCCGATCCCCATCAGGGCAGAGAGGACGCCGATGCCGAAGCCGTAGGCGGTCATGCCCGCGCGCCCCGGCATGTCGGAGCCGAGCCGCCAGTCCTCGCGCCCGAGGAGCAGCTTGAGGGCGTTGAAGGTCGCGACCACGGCAAAGACGGCCTTGAGCATCTGCGCCGAAGCATGGGCGGCGAGAAGCGTGCCGAGCACCACGCCGATGACGACCGGTACCGCCCAGGCCTTCAGCACCGCCATGTCGACGGCGCCCTTCGCGAGATGGCCACGGAAGGAGCGGATCGACGTCGGGATGATGATCGCGAGCGACGTTCCGACCGACAGGTGCATGCGCACCTCCTCCGGAACGCCGACGAACTGGAAGAACTGATAGAGAACCGGCACGAGGATTGCGCCGCCGCCGACGCCGAACATGCCGGCGAGAACGCCCGAAACGAGACCGGCGACACCGAGAACCGCGATGAGGAGGGCGACCTCGCCCCAGGGGATGGACGACAGCAAATCAGGCTTCCCGGCTGTGGCGACAGGACGTAATCCGTGTCCGTAGGCGGATCTGATGGTTGCAAGCCCGCCGATGATGATGCTTCATGCAGGTCTGCGGCCCGAGGGTTACCAAGTCAAGAACAAGGGCGCGCACATCAAGAACAGGGGAACGAGAATGCGTCTCGTCAAGTTGGTCGCCGCTGCGACCGTGATCATCGCCTCGGCCATGGGGTCGGCGATGGCGAAGGACTGGAAGGAAATCCGGATCGGGACGGAAGGGGCCTACCCGCCCTTCAACTCCGTCGCCGCCGACGGAAGCCTCGTCGGCTTCGATATCGATATTGGCAACGCGCTCTGCGAGAAGATGCAGGCGAAGTGCACCTGGGTGGCGCAGGACTGGGACGGCATCATTCCCGCCCTTCTGGCCGGCAAGTACGACATGATCGTCGCCTCGATGTCGATCACCGAGGAGCGCAAGCAGAAGGTGGCCTTCACCAACAAGTATTACCAGACCCCGCCGAGCTTCGTCGCCCCGAAGGACACGAAGATCACCGATTGGTCGCCGGAAGGTCTGAAGGGCAAGGTCGTCGGCGCGCAGTCCTCGACCATTCACGCGAACTTCCTCGAAGAAGTGTACAAGCCCGCGGGCGTCGAGGTGAAGCTTTACCCGACCGCCGTGGAAGCGCAGGCCGATCTCGCGGCTGGCCGTCTTGACGCCTACCTCGACGACATCATCGTCGGCTCGAACTGGGTCGCCTCGGCGGACGGCGCGTGCTGCGCCAACAAGTTCAGCGTCGATGCGGTCAAGTACGCCGCGATCCTTGGCAATGGCGCCGGCATCTCGATGCGCAAGGAAGACACCGAGCTGCTCGAGAAGGTGAACAAGGCTCTTGCCGAGATCATCGCCGACGGCACCTACAAGAAGATCAACGACAAGTACTTCCCGTTCTCGATCTACTGAGTGGATCGGTATCGCCCGTGCGCGTTTGAGAATGCGCACGGGCCCTTCACTCGGCCGGGGGGCGTGTCTGACGCATGTTTGAGAACCTGTCGCTCCTCGCCTGGGGAGACGCCGGCTGGGGGGATGAACTCCTGCGCGGGGCTGCGCTGACGCTGACGCTCGCGGTCTGCACCCTGCCGATCGGTCTCGCCATCGGTCTCGGCATCGCGCTCGCCAAGGATAGCGACTCGCGTGCGCTAAAGGCCTTCGGAAACGTCTACACGACTGTTTTCCGATCGTTGCCCGAACTTCTCACCATTCTGATCATCTATTTCGGCGGCCAGATCCTGCTGCGCGAGATCACGCTTGCGCTCGGTTTCGAGGGCCAGATCGAGATCAACGGGTTCATCGCCGGACTGATTTCGCTCGGTGTCGTGCTCGGCGCCTTTTCGAGCGAAGTCTGGCTTGGCGCCCTGCGCGGCATTTCGAAAGGACAGCGCGAGGCGGCGCTGGCGCTCGGGCTGACGCCGTTCAAGGGCTTTCGTCTGGTCGTGTTCCCGCAATTGGTGCGGCTCGCACTCCCGGGCCTCGGCAACAACTGGATGGCGCTCTTGAAGGACACCTCGCTGGTCTCCGTCATCGCCTATTCCGACCTCCTGCGCATGACGAGCGTGGCCGTGGGCGTGACCAAGCAGCCACTCTTTTTCTACTTCGTCTGCTGCATGCTCTATCTCGCCATGGCCTTCGCCTCGTCGCTCGTGATCGGCTGGCTGGAGCGGCGCGGCAATCGCGGTTACCGCAGGGCGAGGGCGTGATGGAGGCACTCGCCGACGGTTTTCTCGCCTTCGTCTCGATGATCGGTCTCAACGCCGATCTGATGCAGCGGCATGGGCTGCGGGTCCTCGACGGCGTCGTCGTCACGTTCCAGATCGTCGCGCTGTCGATGGTTCTGGGTGCGCTGATCGCCTACCCGATGGCGATGATGCGCATGTCGCGCAACGCCCTGCTGTCGGGCTTCGCCTTCGTCTACATCTATTTCTTCCGCGGCACGCCGCTCCTAGCCCAGCTCTTCCTGATCTATTACGGGCTGGGTAGCGTCCTCGTCGATCATCGCTCCTTCCTCGAGGATCTCGGTCTGTGGGTCTATTTCCGCGAGGCGTTCTACTACGTGATCTTCGCCTTCGCGCTGAATACGGGCGCCTACCAGGCCGAGATCCTGCGTGGCGGCATTGAGTCCGTGCCGCGTGGACAGATCGAAGCGGGACAGGCGCTTGGTCTTCAGCAGGGGACGATCTATCGCAAGATCGTGCTGCCGCAGGCGCTCATCATCGCGCTGCGCCCCTTCGGCAATGAGTTGATCCTGATGATCAAGGCGAGCGCGGTCGCCTCGATCGTCACCGTCTTCGACCTGATGGGCGCGACACGTTTCGCCTTCTCGCGGTCGTTCGATTTCCAGGTCTATCTCTGGGCGGCAGTCATCTACCTGATCATCGTCGAGTCGATCCGCCGGATCTGGGACCGGCTCGAACACCGGATGACGCGGCACCTGCGGCGCGCGCCCTGACCTCTGGCGCGGTGCCGAGGAGGCGGAACGGGACGCTCCGCCAACGCCGATCTCGTTGCCTATAGCGGTAGTCAGACGGCCTTCTCGGCCTCGTCCTTGTCGTCCTCTTCCTGCTCCGCGTTTTCGTCGTCCTCATCGTTTTCGGCGTCGTCGTGATCGTCTTCCGCGTCGTCGTCGCTGTCGTCCTCGTCGAACTCGGCCGCCATCAGGACTGCGAAGGGGAGGGTGTCGCGGAAGAGGTCGCCTTCCTCACCCATCCACACCACCCTGGCTTCCTTGCCCTTGGTGGACTCGATCGTCATGGCATCACCACCCGATCTGAGAACGACGACGTCACCAGCCTTGAACATGAAAAAGCCTCCCATGTGCTCACATGGGAGGCTTAGATGCGCGTCATGACGCCTTGACGAAGGCGCCCCCGTGATCGGGGACCGGACGCCTTACTCGGCCGCCTCGACCCGCGGGCGGGCCCGGCCGGCGCGCTGCTTCTTGAGAAGCTCCGCGACCATGAACGCCACCTCGATCGCCTGTTCGGCATTGAGGCGCGGATCGCAATGCGTGTGGTACCGATCGCCGAGATCGGTCTCCATCACCGGCCGCGCGCCACCCGTGCACTCGGTGACGTTCTTGCCGGTCATTTCAAGGTGGATGCCGCCCGCATGGGTGCCTTCCGCAGCATGGATCGAGAAGAAGTCGCGGATCTCGGACGTGATCGCGTCGAACGGCCGCGTCTTGTATCCGGTCGCCGCCTTGATCGTGTTGCCGTGCATGGGATCGCACGACCACACGACCGACCGGCCCTCGCGTTCGACCGCGCGGATCATCCCCGGCAGGTGCTCGGCGACCTTGCCCTGACCGAAGCGGGTGATCAGCGTCAGCCGGCCGGGCTCGTTCGCCGGGTTGAGCATGTCGATGAGACGGATCAGCTCCTCGGGCTTCAGCGAGGGGCCGCATTTGAGGCCGATCGGGTTGCGCACGCCGCGGAAGAACTCGATATGCGCGTGGTCGGGCTGACGCGTCCGGTCACCGATCCAGATCATGTGGCCGGAGGTCGCGTAATGGTCGCCGGACGTGGAGTCGACGCGGGTGAAAGCCTCCTCATAGCCGAGCAGAAGCGCCTCGTGTGACGTGTAGAAATCCGTCACGCGCATTTCCGGGTGCAGCTCCGGATCGATGCCGCAGGCGCGCATGAAGTCGAGCGCCTCGGTGATGCGGTCGGCGATTTCGGCGTAGCGATGGCTCTGCGGGGAATCCTTGACGAAGCCGAGCATCCACTGATGCGCGTTGGCGAGGTTGGCATAGCCGCCCGTCGCGAAGGCGCGGATCAGGTTGAGCGTCGCCGCTGACTGGCGATAGGCCTCGATCTGCCGGCGCGGATCGGGGATGCGCGCATCGGCGGTGAACTCGGTGCCGTTGATGATGTCACCGCGATAGACCGGCAACTCGACATCGCCGATCTTTTCCATCGGCGAGGAGCGCGGCTTGGCGAACTGGCCCGCGATACGGCCGATCTTCACCACCGGCGACGAGCCGGCGAAGGTGAGAACCACCGCCATCTGCAGGAAAACGCGGAAGAAATCGCGGATGTTGTCGGCGCGGTGCTCGAGGAAGCTCTCGGCGCAGTCACCCCCCTGAAGCAGGAACGCCTCACCCGCCGCGACCTTGGCCAGATCGCGCTTCAGCTTGCGGGCCTCGCCTGCAAAAACGAGCGGCGGAAAGGTCGCAAGCGTCGCCTCCACGTCGGCAAGCGCCTTCGCGTCCGGATAGGACGGGGCCTGCTGAATCGGCTTGGCTCTCCAGCTCTGCGGCGTCCAACGCTCCGCCATGACACACTCTCCTGTCGTCCTCTCGCGCCGTTCGGCGCATTCTTGTCGGTCCCGACCCCCAAATCCGGCGGGAAAACCGGCTATATACAGATCCGACCGCTCCATGGAAAGCCGGCGGGGGCTCATGCGCATTTTGCCGAGCGTCTGCCTGCCATGCACGGATGGTCCTTGACCCCCCGATGCGGGGCACCCATAGCGACAGAGGGGGAGCGCCGCCGTGAACGACATGTCAAACCGCAAGCAACGCGTCGCGCTGATCTCGGTCGGCGCCAGCGCCTTTCTCGCGCTATCGAAGCTCACGGTCGGCATCGCGACAGGCAGCCTCGCGATCATCTCCGAGGCCATCCACTCCTCGCTCGATTTCGCCGCGACCGTGATGACCTGGTTCGCGGTCCGCCTGTCCGACAAGCCGGCGGACGAGACGCATCATTACGGCCATGGCAAGGTCGAGAGCGTCGCGGCCCTGATCGAGACGGGTCTTCTGTTCGTGGCGAGTGGCTGGGTGTTCATCGAGGCGGTGCGCCGGCTGGTGAGCGGAGAGACCGACGTCACCTTCAGCGCGGTCGCGACCGGTGTCATCGCCTTCTCGATCATCATCGACTACTGGCGCGCGCGGGCGCTTCAGAAAGCGGCCGAGGAAACGCGCAGTCAGGCGCTGGAAGCCGACGCGCTGCATTTCTCCTCCGACATGTGGAGTTCGATCGTCGTCCTGTTCGGGCTCGGCGCCGTCTGGCTGGGCTTTCCGCAGGCCGACAGCATCGCGGCGATGGTCGTCTCCGTCTTCGTCGCGCTGGCAGGTTGGCGGCTCGGCAAGCGTACGGTCGACGTGCTGATGGACGCGGCCCCTGAAGGTGTGGCCGAGCGCCTTCGCCAGATCGTCGAGGGTGTCGACGGCGTCGTGATGATCGACGCGATCCGCGCACGACCGGCCGGCGGTGCGGTGCTCGCCGACATTCAGCTTCGCGTGCCGCGCGGGATGCCGCTCGACCGGGTGGTCGCGACCAAGAGCCGGGTCGTCGAAGCCGTGGCCGCGGCCATGCCGGAGGTCGAGGTCTCGGTGACGGCAAACCCCATCGCGATCGACGACGAGACGGTTCGTGAGCGCGTCGCGATCATCGCGCTGAACCAGCACCTCGCCGTGCACCATGTCACGGTGCAGATGCTGGGTGACCGGCTTTCCATCAGCCTCGATCTCGAGGTCGACGGCACCCTGCCGCTCGGCGTCGCGCATGACATAGCGTCACGGCTCGAGGCGGAGATCCGAGCCGAGTTCGGAGCGGGGACCGAGGTGGAGACCCATATCGAGCCGCTCGATGTGACGGATCTCGAGGGGCGCGATGTGGGCGAGGATGACCGACGGATGATCGCCGCGACGATCGAGAGCCTAGTCGACCCGGCGAGTGGCCTGACGGATCCGCACAACGTCCGTGTGCGCCGGGTGTCGCGCGGGCTCGTCGTCACTTTCCATTGCCGGGCGCCGGCCGATCGTGCCGTCGACCTTCTGCATCAGCAGGTCGACACCCTCGAGCGGCGCATCCGCGAGCGGATCCCGGCCGTGATCCGTGTCGTCACCCATGCCGAGCCGATCCGCACGGAGGCGGTGACTCCTTAACCCAACCGGTGTTTCCTGGGGCACAGAACCGTTGTCGCGGTCTTGACGGTTTTTTCTGCGTGGTTTAAGTGAGTGATCGTTCACTTACTAACTGTCGTCTGATCCGAAACCCAACCGCGACCTCACCGCCGCGCTCCTCAGCCGGGAACACGCACGATGCTTGCCTCTCTCCTTGGTACGCGCCGCTTCGCACCGCTCTTCTGGTGCCAGTTTCTGAGCGCCTTCAACGACAACTTCGTGAAGAACGCGCTGGTGATCCTCATTCTCTACGGCGTCGGGACCACGGCGCCCGCCGAGAACGGCGCCTTGCTGGTCACGATCTCGGGGGCGTTGCTCGTTGCGCCCTTCATGCTGCTCTCGGGTCTCGGCGGCGAATTGGCCGACCGCTACGACAAGTCGGTCGTGGCCCGCCGGGTGAAGCTGGCCGAGCTCGGCGTTGCGATCGTCGCGGCGACCGGCTTCGTGCTTCATTCCGTGCCGATCCTGATGGCCGCGGTGCTGGGGCTCGGCATCATCGCCGCGCTGTTCGGACCGGTGAAATACGGGATCCTGCCCGACCACCTGACGCCGGAGGAACTGCCCGCCGGCAATGCGCTGGTCGAGGCCGCGACCTTCCTCGCCATCCTCACCGGCACGATCGCGGGCGGCATCGCCGCCGCCGACACCGGCGACGTCCGCCTCGTCGGCGTGCTGATGGTGGCGCTCGCCGTGCTGTGCTGGATCTCCTCGCTCTTCATGCCGCCGACCGGCGAGGCCGCACCGACGCTGAAGGTCGATTTCAACATCTTCCGCTCGACCTGGCGCCTGCTCGGCGTGCTGCGTGAGGACGGACGCGTTATGGGCGGCGCCATCGCGGTGGCCTGGTTCTGGGGTGTCGGGGCGGTGATCCTGTCGCTTGTACCGACGCTTGCCAAGGACGTGTTCGGTGGCGCGCCGCAGGTGGTGACGCTGTTCCTCGCGGCCTTTTCGATCGGAATCGGCATCGGCTCGATCCTGGCTGCCCAGCTTTCGGCCGGCCGCATCATTCTCGTCATGGGTCCGGTCGGCACGATCGTCATGGGCCTCGTCGGGCTTGACGCCGCCTGGCTCGCGTCGCAGGCGACCCCGGGCGACACGCCGGTCTCGGTCGGCGCCTTCCTGTCGACCGGGGCGGGCATTCGGATGACGATCGATCTCGCGGTGCTCGCGATGGCCGGCGGCTTCCTCATCGTCCCGGTCTTCGCGGCGGTCCAGTCCTGGGCGAACAAGGATGCCCGCGCCCGCGTCATCGCCGGCGTCAACGTTCTCTCGGCCGTGTTCATGACGGTCGGCGCCATCGGTCTTGCGGTGCTGCAGGGCTTCAACCTGTCGACGCCGACGCTCCTCCTGATCGTCGCCGTCCTCAACATCCTGGCCGGTGTCGCCTTCTTCAAGCTCCTGCCGATGAGCCCGGTTCGCGACACGCTGTTGCTGATCTACCGGCTGCTTTTCGGCCTCGAGGTGAAAGGCATCGAGAATCTCGAAACGAAGGTGCCGCAGCGCATCATCGCGATCAACCATGTCAGCTTCCTGGACGCCGGCCTGATGCTCGCGCTGCTCGACAAGGATCCGGTCTTCGCCATTGACCACACGATCGCACAGGCCTGGTGGGTGAAACCGTTCCTCAAGCTGGCGCGCACTTTCCCCATGGATCCGACGAAGCCGATGGCGACGCGCGCCCTGATCAACCTTGTCAAGGAGGGCGAAACGCTGGTGATCTTCCCGGAAGGTCGACTGACGGTCACCGGCACCTTGATGAAGGTTTATGACGGGGCCGGCCTCATCGCCGACAAGTCGCAGGCCGAAATCGTACCGGTCCGGATCGACGGCCTCGAGCGGACGCCGCTGTCACGCCTCGGCGTCCATCAGGTCAACCGTCGCTGGTTCCCGAAGGTGACGGTGACCTTCCTTGAGCCGACCGCTCTGACGGTCGACGAGAATGTGGTCGGCCGCAAGCGCCGCCAAGCCGCCGGCGCGGCGCTCTATGACGTGATGTCGGACCTGATCTTCCGCACCTCGCCGACCGACCGGACCATGTTCGAGGCGGTCGCTGCCGCCGCCGAGCGCTACGGGAAAAAGCGCGTCATCCTGGAGGATCCGATCACGGGTTCCCTGACCTACAAGCGGGTGCTGATCGGCGCCGCCGTCCTGGCATCGAAGCTGAAGGGCATGACGGAGGCCAAAGAGGCCGTCGGCCTGCTGCTGCCCAACGCCAACGGCGTCGTCGTGACCTTTTTCGCGCTTCAGTCGATCGCCCGCGTGCCGGCGATGCTGAACTACACGGCCGGCCCCTCGGCCATCGTGACCGCCTGCCGGACCGCCAAGGTGCGGACGGTGCTCACCTCGCGCGCCTTCGTCGAGAAAGGACGGCTGGAGCCGTTGATCGAGGCGCTCGAAAAGGAGTTCAAGATCGTCTGGCTCGAAGACGTGCGCGCCTCCGTCTCCACGCTCGACAAGCTGCTCGGTGTGCTCCGGGCCGGACGCCAGCGGGTCAAGGCGCAGGCGGACGAGCCAGGCGCGATCCTCTTCACGTCGGGCTCGGAGGGCGTGCCGAAGGGCGTTGTCCTCTCTCACCGCAATATTCTCGCGAACTGTGCGCAGACCGCGGCCCGCATCGATTTCGGTCCCGGCGACACGCTGTTCAACGTCCTGCCCGTGTTCCATTCCTTCGGGTTGACCGGCGGCCTCGCCCTGCCGCTCGTCTCGGGCGTGAAGCTCTATCTCTATCCCTCGCCGCTGCACTACCGGATCATTCCGGAGCTGATCTACAGCACCAACGCCACGATCATCTTCGGCACCGACACCTTCCTCATGGGCTATGCCCGCAGCGCCAACCCCTACGACTTCCGCTCGCTGCGCTACATCGTGGCCGGGGCGGAGCCGGTGAAGGCCGAGACGCGCCGCGTCTACAACGAGAAGTTCGGGCTGCGGATCCTCGAGGGCTATGGCGTCACCGAGACCGCGCCGGTGCTGGCCGTCAACACGCCGATGTTCAACCGCAACGGCACTGTCGGCCGCCTGCTGCCCGGCATGGAGGCGCGGCTCGAGGACATTCCCGGCATCGAGGGGGCCGGACGCCTGCATGTGCGCGGCCCCAACGTCATGCTCGGCTACTACAAGGCCGACAGGCCGGGCGAGTTGCAGCCGCCGCCCGAGGGCTGGCACGACACCGGCGACATCGTCGCCATCGACGGGCAGTCCTTCATCACCATCAAGGGCCGCATGAAGCGCTTCGCCAAGATCGCGGGCGAGATGGTTTCACTCGCCGCCGTCGAAGAGATGCTGGCCGACCTGTGGCCGGATACGCCGCTCAACGTCGTCGCCGTACCCGACCCGCGCAAGGGCGAACGTCTGGTGCTGGTCACGACGAAGCCGGACGGAGACCGTTCGATGCTGCTCACCCACATGCGCGCCAAGGGGGCGACCGAGCTGATGGTGCCCGCCGAGATCCTGGTGGTCGAGGCGATCCCGCTGCTCGGATCGGGCAAGACCGACTTCGTCAGCCTGAACCGGCTCGTGCGCGAGCAGCTCGGTATCGCCGCGTGAACCGCCATGCGTGATGGATCGGAAACCAGACGGCGGATCGAGGACGAGGCCCTGCGGCTCTTTGCCCAGAAGGGTGTCGACGCGACCTCGATACGCGACATCGCCATGGCCGTCGGCGTGTCCGAGGGCGCGCTCTACCGCCACACCCGTAGTAAGGACGAACTCGCCCGCCGCCTGTTCGAGGAGGCCTACGCCGACCTCGCCCGCGCGGTTTTGGCGGCGGCGCCCGGTGCGCCGTTCAAGACCGTCGTTCCAGCGATCATCGACGTTTTCTGCCGCCTCTTCGACAGCAACCGCAACCTCTTCGCCTTCCTGCTGCTGGCCCAGCATGGCTATCTCGCCCGCGTGTCGGCGGATGCCGAGCGCAACGTCGTGGAGGCGGTGAAGCGGCGTCTTGGCGAGGCGATCGCCCGGGGCGACGTGCGCGAGAGCGATCCTGAAGTGCTCACCGCAATGGTGCTCGGCGTTGTGGCGCAGCCCGCGATCTTCATTCTCTACGGTCGGATCAGAGGAACGCTCGGTGCACAAGCCGGCAGGATCGCGGCGGCGGTTGCATCGGTCTGTGGCTCGGACCAGCCTGCGGCTGAGGGCATACCGCGGCGGTCACCCGTGCCGGTTCGGGGCTGAACGGCACGAAAGCGGGTTCCGCCCGTCCGGATCATGGACTAGGGTTCGCCGCCCTGATCTGGAACTGGACGCCATGGCCTTTCGAACCGACACCCCGCAACCGGTGCGCCTCGCCGAATACCGTCCGCCGGATTATCGGATCGACACCGTCGACCTTCAAGTCGCGCTCGACCCGTCCCAGACGCGCGTGATCGCAACGCTCGCGATGCGTCCCAATCCCGAAGGCCTCGCGGGCGCGGAACTCGTCCTCGACGGTGACGGCCTGACCTTCGTCTCGGCCGCGCTCGACGGCACACCGCTGACGCGGGCGGATTTTTCCGTGTCGCCGGAAGCCTTCACGCTGCACCGGCCGCCCCAGCGCCCCTTCGCGCTCACCATCGAGACGCGCGTCGACCCGACCGCGAACACCCAGCTCATGGGGCTTTATCGGTCTGCGAGCTGCTACTGCACCCAGTGCGAGGCGGAAGGTTTTCGTCGCATCACCTATTTCCTCGACCGACCGGACGTATTGGCGGTCTACACGCTGCGCATCGAAGCCGACAAAGCCGAGGCGCCGATCCTTCTCGGCAACGGTAATCGCATCGATTCTGGCGATCTCGCCGGCGGCCGCCATTATGCCGTCTGGCACGACCCTTTCCCGAAGCCTTCCTATCTCTTCGCCATGGTGGCGGGCGATCTCGACCGCGTGCGCGACGAGTTCGTCACCCAATCGGGCCGCACGGTAGTGCTCGAGATCTTCGTCGAGCGCGGGAAGGCGGATCGCTGCGGTTACGCCATGGACGCTCTCAAGCGTTCGATGCGCTGGGACGAGGTGGCGTTCGGCCGCGAATACGATCTCGACATCTTCATGATCGTCGCGGTATCCGACTTCAACATGGGGGCGATGGAGAACAAGGGCCTCAACGTCTTCAACGACCGCTATGTGCTGGCCTCGCCGGAAACGGCGACGGATCAGGACTATGCGAACATCGAAGCGATCATCGCGCACGAATACTTCCACAACTGGACCGGCAACCGGATCACCTGCCGCGACTGGTTCCAGCTCTGCCTGAAGGAGGGCCTGACGGTCTTCCGCGATCAGGAATTCTCCTCCGACGAACGTTCGCGCGCGGTGAAGCGGATCACCGATGTCCGCAACCTCCGCAATCAGCAGTTCGCCGAGGACGCCGGTCCCCTCGCGCATCCGGTCCGACCGGAAATCTATCACGAGATCAACAACTTCTACACAGCGACCGTCTACGAGAAGGGCGCCGAGGTCGTGCGCATGCTCAAGACGCTGATCGGTGATCGCGCCTTCCGCGCCGGGATGGATCTCTACTTCGATCGCCATGACGGGCAGGCGGTCACGATCGAGGACTTCATCGCCTGCTTCGCCGAGGCGAGCGGCACTGATCTCGACCGCTTCATGCTCTGGTATCGCCAGTCCGGCACGCCGACCCTGTCGGCCGCAGGCACTTATGACGCGGCGACGCAGAGCTACCGGCTCGATCTCGCCCAGACACTCGGGCCGACGCCCGGCCAGCCGACCAAGCAGCCGATGGTGATCCCGGTGAGCGTCGGGTTCATCGGGTCGACCGGCGATCTCACGCCGCGGCTCGCGGACGGCACGCCCTTCACCGGTGTTCTCACGCTAGACGAGGCGCAGAAGAGCTTCACCTTCACCCAGATGAACGAGAAGCCTGTGCTCTCCCTCCTGCGCGGCTTCTCGGCGCCGGTCAATCTCGCCGTCGATCTGACGGAGGATGATCTCGTGACGCTGTTCCAGCGTGACAGCGATCCGTTCAACCGCTGGCAGTCGGCGCAGAGTTTCGCGAGCCTCCTGATCCGCCGTCGGATGCAGCGCGCCGACGCGCCGCTCGATCCGCGCTTTGCCAGTGCGGTCCGGTCGCTCGTGACCGATCCTGCGGTCGACCCCGCCTTTGCCGCCCTGGCGCTCGCCCTCCCGGCTGAAGCTGATCTCGCCCGCGAGGTGGGCCAGGACGTCGATCCCGACGCGATCCATGCCGCGCGCTCGGCGATCCGTCGGGAGCTCTCGACCGTGCTGAAGGCCGATCTCGCCGCGGCTCTGGAGCGGCTCGGCGGGCGGAGGGAGTATGCGCCCGATGCGAAATCGGCCGGGCTTCGGGCGATCCACAACGGCATCCTCGATCTCGCTTGCGCCGGCGGAGACCAAGCCATGATCGCGCGCGCCTTCGTGCGGTTCGAGGCGGCCGACAACATGACCGACCGCATGGCGGCGATGCAGATTCTCTCCCAGCACAAGACGGTCGAACGCGAGAAGGCCTTCGCCGATTTCGAGGCGCGCTATGCCGACGAACCGCTGATCCTCGACAAATGGTTCTCGGTGCAGGCCCAGATCGCGGCTCCCGAGACGCTCGACCGCGTGCGCCGTCTTCTCGACCATAGAGCCTTCGCGCTGTCCAACCCAAATCGGGTTCGATCGCTCGTCGGCGCCTTCGCAGCCGGCAATCCGACCCAGTTCAACCGGCAGGACGGGGCGGGCTACGCCTTCGTCATCGACATTGTCCGCACCGTCGATCGCTCCAACGCGCAACTTGCTGCGAGACTGCTCGGCGCTTTCAAGAGTTGGCGGTCGCTTGAGCCGATTCGACGGGGAAAAGCGCATCAGGCGCTGGCCGGCCTCGCGGGGTCCGAGGGCCTTTCGCGCGACGTCGCTGACATCGTCAATCGTGCACTGGCATGACGTGACATGCATGCAAAAAAGTCACTGTGTTACGCGATTACCATACAACTAGATCTTGGTGCGTAGGACTGCGGATCACCTACTAATAGACAAAAGGCTGCGGATCTGGCGATTCGTCACGGGAACGGTTGCCATGCGCCTCCGACTGCGCGCGAAAGGACGTGTTGACGGGGCCTAGACAAATCACCCCGAGGTCGATTCTTATCAAAACGTGAACGGGCCGCTGTCGTGATAGGCCCAAGTACAAGCATCCCGAAGTCGAGCGAGGTTGATCCATGGCGCGTGAAAACGCCGCCAGCGAATCATTGCGTCCTTCTCCTGTGATGGGCCCAGCAATGGCGTTGATGAGCCCGCCATATCTGCGGCTGCTTCAGGTCGAGCCGCGGCTTCGCCGGGCGATCCCGCCACTTATTGTGCTCTTCCTCTGCGTCCTCGCCTTGTCCGGTTACGTGCAGATGCGTGAGTTGCGGACCGCCGCGATCGACGACACCCGTCAGGATCTCGCACTCATTGCCGCGATCGCGCAGGTCTCGCTCGGCGAACTCGGGGTCAACGATCTAGACTCGGCCCTCAAGCGCGTCGCCGCCCGCGTGCCGCTGCTGCCGGTCCAGGACCGTTTGTCGATCGTCCTCATCGACAGCGGCAACAAAATCGTTTCGGGCGCCGGTGACCCTGTGCTCACGGATCCTTCCGTCGCCGATCTCTGGATCAAGGCGCGCATGGATGGCACCGACGTCATCGGTCCGGTCGACGGCAAGACCTATGTCGCCGTCGTGCTGCCGCTCGAAGGTGCGCGCTATCTTCTGGTCCACTCGCTTCAGGACACGCTCGCCATGTGGCGACGCGAGGCGGCGATGGTCACGTTCTACATCGCGACTGCCGGCGGCATGCTGCTTCTCGTCGGTTTCGCCTTCCATTGGCAGGCGACCCGGGCAAGCCGGGCCGACACGATTTATGCCGACGTGCTGGATCGTCTCGAAAAGGCGCTGGCGCACGGGCGATGCGGCCTGTGGGACTGGGATCTCACCCGCGGCCGGATGTTCTGGTCGGACTCGATGTTCGCCATGCTCGGCTACGCACCGAGCAGTGAGCTTCTGTCGATCCGCGATCTCGACGAGATGATCCATCCGGATGACGGCAGCCTCGAGGACATGATCCACGACGCCACCGCCGGGCACGACGCGACCGTCGACCGGCATTTTCGGGTGCGCAACGCCAAGGGCGAATGGATCTGGCTGCGGGCACGCGGCGCCGTGGTCGGCGACGGCGGCGAGGGCGCACATCTTCTCGGCATCGCCGTCGACGTGACCGAGGAGAAGCTCTTTGAGGAGCGCACCCGCCGGGCGGACCTGCGTCTGCGTGATGCGATCGAGGCGATTTCCGAGGCCTTCGTGCTGTGGGACGCCGACAACCGGCTCGTCATCTGCAATTCCAAGTTCCAGGACCTGCACGGGCTGCCGGACAATCTGGTCGAGCAGGGCACCGAGTATCGCTCGATCATGGCTTTCGGCAGCCATCCCGTGGCGCGCACCGAACTCGCGCCCGAATCCCCGACCGAACGCGGCACCCGCACCTATGAGGCGCAACTCGATGACGGCCGCTGGCTCACGATCAGCGAGCGCCGCACGAAGGACGGCGGTTACGTATCGGTCGGAACCGACATCACCTCGCTCAAGCGCCAGCAGACGGAGCTCGTCGACGGCAAGCGTCAGCTCCAGGCGACCGTCGACGACCTCAACCGGTCGCGTCAGGCCCTCGAGCAGCGCACCCACGAACTCGTCGAACTCGCCGAGCGGCTTGCCGAGCAGACCCGTGTCGCGGAGATGGCGAACCGCACGAAGTCGGCCTTCCTCGCCAATATGAGCCATGAACTGCGCACGCCGCTCAACGCCATTCTCGGATTCTCTGAGCTGATGAGCGAACAGGTCTTCGGCCAGCTTGGTGACCGGCGTTATCTCGGCTACAGCCGCGACATTCACGAGAGCGGCCGATACCTGCTCGAATTCGTCGACGACATTCTCGAACTCGCGAACATCGAGGCGGGACGTCGGGAACTCCACACCGAACGCTTCGGCCTCGATCGCCTCGTCAACGACGTCTTGCGCGGGGCGGCGTCCGACATTTCGGAGAAGTCGCTGCGGCTGCGCAGCGATCTCGTGCCCAATGCCGAGGTGGATGCCGATCGCCGCGCGGTGCGCCTCATCATCCGCAACCTCCTGTCGAACGCCATCAAGTTCACGCCGGCGGAGGGTGCGATCGGCGTGCGCATCCGCCGCATGCCCGGACGCATGGCGCTCTTTTTCGAGGATGCCGGCATCGGGATTCCGCGCGAGCAGATCGCCAAGCTCGGCACACCCTTCGAGCAGGTGCAGACCCAGTTCACCAAGAGCCATCGTGGCTCGGGCCTCGGGCTGTCGATCGCGAAATCCCTCGCCGTTCTTCACGGCGGCAGCCTGCGGATCCGCTCATCGCTCGGCATCGGCACCGTCGTCATGGTGACGCTGCCGCTGAGCGAGGCCGAGGAGCGGGACAGCGACATCGAACACAAGCCCGTCCGCGTGCATCAAGTGAAGCTCACGGGCATCGCCGCGTCGGCTCAGTTCGGCACCTCGCTCGAACTCTGACCGGCCGGCTTCATCGCCTTGCGGCGCAGATCCTCGCGCTTCAAAAGCCCGTCGCCGTCGCTGTCGAGCTTGGCGAACCGCTCGGTGGCGCGTCGCTCGGCTTCCGCCCGCACGATCTTGCCGTCACCGTCCTGATCGAGACGCGCCATCTGCCGTTCGATCCGCAGGCGCGCTCGCGTCGCCGCGGCATTGGCCGCCGCCTCGATTTCGGCCTTGTCGATGATGCCGTCGCCATTCGTGTCGACGCGGGCGAAGCGCCGCTCGGCAGCGGCGACGAACTCCGCCTGGCTCAGCATCGCATCACCATTGGTGTCCGGCTTCCAGCGCTGCGTCTCCTGCGCGCCGGCTGTCGTGATGCCGCCAAGAACGAGGAACGGGATCAGGGCTATCGTCGAATGCAGGTGCTTCGTCATTGAATGATCCTCCGTGAGATGACCGGCAATGATCGGTCCGCAGGAGGGAGCATCCCGCCGCCCGGGTGCTTCGTCACGTTAATTCCCGGTCATGTTCGCGTCATGGTCCGGCAAGGATGCGGCTGAACGCCTGCCGGACGTCGATCTGGAAGCCGCGCAGCGTTGCCTCCAGCCGGGCGATATCGGGTTGGTCGGCGGCGGTCGCGACCAGCGTTCGCAGCGCCGTGCCGGCGGTCGTCGGATCGAAGGCGTCGTCGAGGCACAGACGCAGCACCTGCGTGACGCGCGAATAGAGGTCGAACGCCTCGCGCAGCAGACCGGCGTCGGCGTTGGTGAGACTGCCGGCCCGATGCAGGCGTTCGAGCGCCTCGCCGCTGTTCGTCGCGAAGACGCCCGGCAGCCGCATGCCGTCGCGCAGCTGCAGCCCCTGGACGATGAACTCGATGTCGAGAAGCCCGCCAGCCGCGAGCTTGATGTCCCACACGTCGCTCTCGCCCTTCTCCTTGGCGATCAGGGCACGCATTTCGCGGACATCGGCGAGGAGCTTGGCGCGGTCGCGCGGCATGCGAAGGATCGTCTCGATCAGCGCCGCCGTCTCGCCGGCGAGCGTCGCGTCACCGGCGACGACGCGCCCGCGCGTCAGCGCCATGTGCTCCCAGGTCCAGGCTTCGCCGGTCTGGTAGGCGCGGAAGGCGTCGAGATGGATGGCGACCGGCCCCTTGCGGCCGGAGGGGCGCAGGCGCAGGTCGACGGCGTAGATCGTGCCTTCCGCCGTGGGGGCGGAGAGGGCGGCGATCAGACGCTGGGTGAGGCGCGCGTAATAGGTCGCCGGGGCGACGGGGCGGGGACCGGTGGAGTCGGTCACCTCGGGGGGATGGTCGTAGAGCACGATGAGATCGAGGTCCGACGCTGCCGTCATCTCGCGACCGCCGAGCTTTCCCATGCCGAGAACGACCACGCGCCCGCCCGGAATGATGCCATGGGCGCGTTCGAGCTCCTGTGTGACGGCAGAGAGCATGGCCCGCACGGAAGCCTCCGCCAGGACCGAGAACAGCCTGCCGGCGCGCGCTGCGGGCACCTCGCCGGCAATCACACGGGCGCCGATCTGGAAAATCTGTTCGCGCACGAAGACGCGGGCGCGATCAAGGATGTCCTCGTGGTCGCGCGCCAGAGACAGCGTCCGCGAAAGCCGGCCGACGACGTCGTCGACATCGGTGGCGAGGCTGGCGGTCGCCGGATCGAGAAGCCCGTCGAGCGCATGCGGGCGCGCCGCGATGATCTCGGCAAGACGCGGCGCGACGCCGAGGATACGGGCGAGAACACGCATCAACCCGGTGTTGGCCCGCAGGATCGAGAAGAACTGGAAGCCAGCCGGCATGCGCGACAGCATGCGGTCGAAGGCCTGCAGCGTGTCGTCGGGACGCCCGACCCGCGCGAGCGCCTCGAGCAGCACCGGTGTCAGCGCGGTCAGATCCTCGCGCGCCCGCGCGGAGCGCATCGCGGCATAACGGCCGAAATGCCAGCCCCGAACCGTCTCGACCACCGCCTGCGGATCGCCATAGCCGAGGCGGGCGATGGTCTCGACGGTCTCCGGATCGTCGCCCTTGCCGGTGAAGACGAGGCTGCCGGTCGGGCTCGCGAGCGCGGGCTCGGCTTCGAAAAGACCGGCATAGTGCTCCTGCACGGTCCGCAGCGTCCGCGTCACGGCTTTCTCGAGCGCCGCGATCCCGCGGAAGCCGGCGAAGCGGGCAAAATCCGCAAGCCGTACCCGATCGGCGGGGAGGGCGTGCGTCTGTTCGTCGGCAACCATCTGTAGCCGGTGTTCGAGGCTGCGCAGGACGAGATAGGCCCCGGTGAGGTCGTCGCGGGCCCTCGCGCTGATCCAGCCGGCCGATGCGAGCGCGGCGAGCATGTCGGTCGTACGCCGGCCCCGTAGCACCGGGTTGCGGCCGCCGGCGATCAGTTGCTGCGTCTGGACGAAGAACTCGATCTCGCGAATGCCGCCGCGACCGAGTTTGAGATCATGGCCCGCGACCGCGATGGCGTGATGGCCCTTGTGGATCTGGATCTGACGCTTCATCGCATGGATGTCGGCGATTGCGGCATAGTCGAGGTGCCGTCGCCAGACGAAGGGGCGGAGTTCGGCGAGGAAGGCTTCGCCGAGCGCGATGTCGCCGGCACAGGCGCGCGCCTTGATCATCGCGGCGCGCTCCCAGTTCTGCCCGGCCGTCTCGTAATAGGCGAAGGCCGCCGGCAGTGCGATCGCGACCGCGGTCGACCCCGGATCGGGCCGCAGCCGCAGGTCGACCCGGAAGACATAGCCCTCATGGGTGCGCTCGGCGAGAAGCCGCACCAGCCCCTGCGTCAGCCGGACGAAAAAGGGGCCGGGCTCGATCCCGTCCGCGAGCCGGCTGTTCTCAGGATCGTAGAGGATGATGAGATCGATGTCGGAGGAGTAGTTGAGCTCGAAGGCGCCGTGCTTGCCCATGGCGAGCGCGACGAGGCCGCATCCCGCGAGCGGATCCTCCGGTGTCTGCGGATGAAAGCGGTTCGCGCGCGCGGCTTCGCCGAGGAGAAAGGCCATCGCCGCGCCGACCGCCATGTCCGCGACGCGCGTCAGCCGGTCGGTCACCCGCGCGACGTCCCAGACACCGCCGAGATCGCAAAGCGCGAGGAGGAGCGAGGCCTCCTGCTTCAGACGGCGCAGAGCGCTCATCGCCTCCGCGCTCGTCTGCGCCGTCGCGCAGGCGCCGCGCGCGCGCTCCATCGCGTCCACGAGGCTCGCATCGGGATCCCGCGCAAGGAGCCGCGCCAGTCGCGCGGGCGCCAGGCGGCAGAGGTCCCACAAATAGGGCGAGCCACCGGCGATGCCGAGCAGGAGATCGCGGACTGGTTCGGTGTCGGCCTGAGTGCCAAGCTCGGCAGCATCGGCTTCGGCGCCTTCGCCGTCGCGGGCGGCCGCGAGAAGCTCGTCGAGACGCCGCCGCGCCGCCCTCGGATCGGCGGGCTGCGGCGCAGCCCGGATCTGACTGGCGAGCGCCGTCATCCGCCGTCCCCGCGCTTCGGCAGCAGGATCACGGCGCGAAGGCCGGGTCCGTTGTCCTCCAGCCGCAACTCGCCGCCATGCAGCTTGGCGACGGCGGCGGCGAGCGACAGGCCGAGGCCGGATCCGGGACGCGAGCGGCTTGATTCGAGGCGCACGAAACGCTCCACCACACGCTGGCGATCTTCCACCGGAATGCCCTCGCCGTCATCGGCGACGATCATCTCGACGGTCTCGCCCTTGTCGCGGATGGTGAGCGTCACGGTACCGTTCGGCCGCAAGCCATGCTTCAGCGCATTGTCGACGAGGTTCGCGGCGACCTGGCTGACGAGCTCGCGGTTGCCGTGGAACGACAGCATGCCCTCCGCCTCGACCTTGAGCGTCACCCCGGCCTCTTCCGCGACCGGCTCGTAGAGATCGGCGACATCGCGGGCCACTTCCGCCAGATCGAAACGGGCCATGGTCGGCTGCAATTGCCCCGCCTCGGCCCGCGCGATCATCAGGAGCGCATTGAAGGTGCGGATGAGCCCATCGGACTCCTCGATCGTCGCCTCGAGCGTCGCGCGGTACTGAGCCTCCCCCTCGGCGGTGCGCAGCGTCTCCTCGACGCGGTTGCGCAGCCGCGTCAGCGGGGTCTTGAGGTCATGGGCGATGTTGTCGGACACCTCCTTGAGCCCTGCCATCAGCTCGTTGATGCGGTCGAGCATGGCATTGGTGGTGGCGGCAAGGCGGTCGATCTCGTCATCGGCGCCGGTGATGGCGAGGCGACGCGTGAGATCGCCCTCGATGATCGAGCGGCTCGTCTGGCTGATGTCGTCGAGCCGCTTCAGGACGCGCCGCGCGACGAACAGCGCGCCGGCAAGCCCCATGACGACGACGAGCGCGACCGACCAGATGACCGCGTTACCGATCGCCTGTCGCACGCGCTGCTGCTCGCTGAGGTCGCGCCCGACGAGAAGCCGGAACCCGCCGGGCAGTTGCACGACCCGGACGAGCGCGACCGGAGCCTCCTCCGCCGTCTCGTCGAAGCGGGTGTAGGGGGTCTGCACCCAGCCATCGGCGCCGAGGACGCCGGCGGGAAGTTCCGTGATGTTGCCGGCGAGCGCCGTGCCCTGGAAGGTCGTGACGAGGTAGAGCATCGATCCAGGCTGGCGCGCGCGCCTGTCGACAGCGCCGGCGAGCCGACGCACACCGCCGGTGCGGTACTGGTCGCCGAGACTGTCGAGCTCCGCGTCGACCGCCATGTTGATCTGCTGGAACAGAAGCCGCTCCGTGCTCCAGGCGAAATAGCTCAGAAGGCCGGCCGCAAAGGCGACAAACACCACCAGATAGGCGGCCATCAGCTTGAAGGCCGTGGTGCGGACGAGCTTACCGAGCGCCATCACGGATGACGTATCCGGCGCCGCGGATGGTGTGGATCAGTGGCCGATCAAACCCCTTGTCGAGCTTGCCGCGCAGCCGCGACATGTGGACGTCGATGACGTTCGTGCCCGGATCGAAATGATACTCCCACACGTTCTCCAGCAGCATGGTCCGCGTCACGACCTGTCCGGCATGCTTCATCAGGTATTCCAGCAGACGGAACTCGCGCGGCTGGACGTCGATGGTCTTGCCGCCGCGCCGCACCACATGGGCGAGGCGGTCGAGTTCGAGATCCCCGACGCGATAGACGGGATCCTCGCCGCGACCGCTGCGGCGTCGCCCGAGCACCTCGACGCGGGCCAGAAGCTCGGCGAAGGCGTAGGGCTTGGGCAGATAATCGTCACCGCCCGCGCGCAGGCCCTTCACGCGGTCATCCACCGCACCGAGCGCGGAGAGGATCAGCACCGGCGTCTCGACGCCCTCGGCGCGCAGCCGCTCGATCATCGCGAGGCCGTCGAGCTTGGGCATCATCCGGTCGGCGATGATGACGTCGTAGGATCCGTCATTGGCCAGGGCATAGCCGTCGAGGCCGTTGCCGGCCTGGTCGGCGACATGTCCGCTTTCGGTAAAGGCCTTGGCGAGATAGGCGGAGGCTTCGCGGTCGTCTTCGACAATCAGAATTTTCATGATGCGATCATAGCGCAGGGAAACGGAAACGGCAGGCCGGAGTTTCCGGCCTGCCGCAGGACGCACGAACCCGTCGGAGGCAGGGTGCGGGTTCGGCGACCCGTCAGGCCCGCTTCAGCGGGAGGGCGACGAAGCGCGTGTCTTCGCCGTTGACCACCCGCATCAGAACGCTGCGGCGGCCTTCTTTGCGGACCTCGCTGACAGCGTCACGGACATCGGCGACGCTGTTCACCGGCTGTCCGGCCACGTCGACGATGATGTCACCACGGCGCAACTGTTCCGCGGCAGCGCTGGCCGGGTCGACATCGACGACGGCGACACCCTTGGTGCCGTCGCCGATGACCTTTTCGGCCGGCGCGAGTTCGAGGCCGAGAGCGGCAAGAGACGTGCTCGCCTTCTCGTCCGTGGCAGGCGAGGCGTCAGCCCTGCGCTGCTCCTTCGGCAGCTTGCCGAGTTCGACCGTGATGGTCTTCTCGGCGCCGTCGCGCCACACAGTCACCTCGGCCTTGGCACCGGGCTCCATGCTGGCGATCAGGCGGGCGAGATCCTTCGGTCCCTCGACGGTCTTGCCGTCGACCGAGAGGATCGCGTCACCGGACTTGAGCCCCGCCTCGTCGGCCGGACCGCCCTTCGACAGCGCCGCGACGATGGCGCCCTGCGGCTTGGTGAGGCCGACGCTGTCGGCGATGTCCTGCGTCACCGGCTGGATCTGAACGCCGATCCAGCCACGGGTGACCTGACCGTCCTCCTTCAGCGCCGCGACGACCTTCTCGACCGTCTCCGCCGGGATGGCGAAGGCGATGCCGACATTGCCGCCCGACGGGGAGAAGATCGCGGTGTTGACGCCGATCACATTGCCGTTGAGGTCGAAGGTCGGACCACCCGAATTGCCGCGGTTCACCGCCGCGTCGATCTGCAGGAAGTCGTCATAAGGACCGGCGCCAATGTCGCGGCCGCGGGCCGAAACGATGCCGGCCGTCACCGTGCCGCCGAGACCGAAGGGATTGCCGACGGCGAGGACCCAGTCACCGACGCGCGGGGACTTCGGGGCAAGCGCGACGGTCGGGAAGGATCCACCCTCCTCGACCTTGAGAAGCGCGAGGTCGGTCTTGGGATCGGTGCCGATCACCTTGGCCGCATAGGTCTTGCCGTCATTGGTCACCACCTCGACGTCGGTCGCATCGTCGACGACATGGTTGTTGGTGACGACATAGCCGTCCTTGGTGATGAAGAACCCGGAGCCCTGGCTCACGGCCGGGCGGGCGCGCTGCTGCTCGCGGCCTTCCGGCGCGCCGAAGCCGAACTCACGGAACCAGCGCTGCATCGGATGGTCCGGCGGCAGGTCGGGCGCGCCAAACTGCTCGCGACCGTCCCTGTCGCTCATCAGACGGGGCGCGGCGGACTTGACCTTCACCGACACGACCGCCGGGGAGACTTTGTCGACGACGTCGGCGAAGCCCGGCTGCTGCATCATGCTGGCGGTGGTTCCAGCCAAAGCAGGCGTGGTCGTGCGCACGTCGACCATGCCGCCGGCGACGAGGCCGAGCGCGGCGAGGCCGAAGACGGACGCCATCAGTCCACGCCGGTGGCGACGCAGGACGCCCGTGAACGAAGCGGTGTTGGATTGGGTATCGGTCATCGTCTTCTCCATGATCGGGACTAGGCGGTGCAAACCGCACCGTTCGTTCCGTTTATGGAGGCGTGAACCTTACGCAGCTCTGGCGTCCGGATTACAGTTTCGTAAGGCGCCGATCAGCGCTTCAGGACGTCTTCGAGGCGCGCCTGCTCGGCTGCCGACAGGGCCTCGACGACAGGTCGGGCGGCCTTGCGCCGGTTGATGGCGACGAAGGCTCCGATCCCGCCGAGGATCAGGACGGCGAAGGGCGTTACCCACAGCAGGATGGTGCTCGTCTCGAGCGGCGGCTTGAGCAGCACGAAGTTACCGTAGCGGCTGACGAGGAAGTCGATCACCTGTTCGTCGGTGTCGCCGGCGGCGATGCGCTCGCGCACCAGAACACGCAGGTCGCGGGCGAGCGGGGCATGCGATTCGTCGATCGACTCGTTCTGGCAGACCATGCAGCGAAGTCCCGCCGACAGGTCCCGTGCCCGCTTCTCCAGCACCGGGTCGGCCAGCATCTCGGAAGGCTGCACCGCCCGCGCCGGCGGGGCGACCGCGACAAGGGCGACGGCGAGGAGACCGAGCAGGATTGCGAGAAGCGGGATGGGACGCATCATGCTACTCCGCCGGCTGGAGCACGACCTTGCGGGCGGGCTTCGGCGCCCCGACGCGCAGACGACGATCGGAGAGTGACAAAAGCCCACCGAAAGACATGATGATGGTGCCAATCCAGATCAGCGTGATCAGCGGCTTGTCATAGAGCTTGACCGCCAGAGCCGCGCTGTCGGGCGCAGCATCACCGAGCGAGACGTAGATCTGGTCGAACCAGAAGGTACGGATGCCGGCCTCCGTTGTCGGCATCTGACGAGCGGTGAAGAGGCGCTTGGCCGCATCGAGTTCGGTGACGACGACCCCGTCGCGGCGGATGACGAAATGGGCGACCATGTCGGTATAGTTCGCGCCCTGACGCGGCGCCGAACCCTGGTAGGTCGCTTCATACCGGCCGAACGTGGCCGTGTCGCCGGGCTTCATGGCGACGATATGCTCGGTCTGCCAGGCCGAGGCCGCGACGATGCCGAGGACGCAGACGCCGACGCCGAAATGGGCGATGGCCGTGCCCCAGGCCGATCGCGGCAGGCCCATGGCGCGACGCAGGCTCGACGCCACAGGTTCGCGGAAGAGCTTGATCCGCTCACCGACATCCCATAGCGCGCCGAGCATGATGAAGGCGGCGAGGCCGGTTGCGAGCGGCGCGAGCACAGGCCCGCCCCAAGTCGCGTAGGCGGTGACCGCGACGACGAGGATCGACACGGCGATGGCGGCCCCAAGGCGCTGGACGACGCCGGGCAGGTCACCGCGCTTCCAGGCGAGGAAGGGGCCGAACGGCATGGCGACCAGGAGCGGCACCATCAGCGGGCCGAAGGTGAGGTTGAAGAAGGGCGGTCCGACCGAGATTTTCTCACCGGTCGTCGCCTCGAGGGCCAGCGGATAGAGCGTGCCGACGAGGACAGCCGCGCATCCGGCGGTGAGGAACAGGTTGTTGAGCACGAGCGCGCCTTCGCGCGAGATCGGCGCAAAAAGTCCGCCCTGCTTCAGCATCGGCGCACGCCATGCGTAAAGCGCGAAAGCGCCGCCGATGAAGACGCACAGGATGCCGAGGATGAAGACCCCGCGCTCCGGATCCGTCGCGAAGGCATGGACCGAGGTGAGCACGCCCGATCGCACGAGGAAGGTGCCGAGGAGAGAGAGCGAGAAGGCGATGATCGCGAGAAGGATCGTCCACACCTTCAGCGCGTTGCGCTTCTCCATCACGACCGCCGAGTGGAGCAGGGCGGTGCCTGCGAGCCAAGGCATGAGCGAGGCGTTCTCCACCGGATCCCAGAACCACCAGCCCCCCCAGCCGAGTTCGTAATAGGCCCAGTAGGAGCCCATCGAGATGCCGAGCGTCAGGAAGATCCAGGCGGCAAGCGCCCAGGGCCGCACCCAGCGCGCCCAGGCGGCATCGATGCGGCCCTCGATGAGCGCCGCGATGGCGAAGGCGAAGGTGATCGAGAAGCCGACATAGCCGAGGTAGAGGAGCGGCGGATGGATGGCGAGACCGATGTCCTGCAGGATCGGGTTGAGGTCCTGCCCCTCCATCGGCGCCGGGTCGAGCCGCGAGAACGGGTTCGAGGTGATCAGGATGAAGAGGAGGAACGCGACGGTGATCCAGGCCTGCACCGACAGCACGGTCGCCTTCAACGTTGGCGGCAGGTTGGCGCCGAAAAACGAGACCGCGGCGCCGAACAGGGCCAGGATCAGCACCCAGAGCAGCATAGAGCCTTCGTGATTGCCCCAGACGCCTGTGACCTTGAACAGCATGGGCTTCAGCGAATGGGAGTTCTCGACGACGTTCAGCACCGAGAAATCCGAGGTGACGTAGGCATGGGTCAGCGCCGCGAAGGAGAGCGCGATCATCAGCGCCTGAACGGCCGCCGTGGTCGAGCCGATGCGCATAAGGGCCACATCGCCGGTGCGGGCGCCCCAGAGCGGCAGCGTCGACTGGATCAGCGCCAGTGCGAGCGCGAGAACAAGGGCATAATGGCCGATCTCGGCAATCATCACCGGCTCCTAGGGTTTCTTGCCGTAGCTGGCGCCGTCGACCCAATGGCCCTGCGCCTTCAGCGCGTCGGCGACTTCCTTGGGCATGTAGTTTTCGTCGTGACGGGCGAGGAGGGAATCGGCCTTGAACACGCCGTTTCCGTCGATGGTGCCCTCCGCGACCACGCCCTGACCCTCGCGGAACAGGTCCGGCACGATCCCCGAATAGGTCACGGGGATGGTCTGCGCGGTGTCGGTCACTCGGAAATCGATCCGTGTCGTCGCGCTGTCGCGCTTGACGGAACCGGCCTCGACCAGACCGCCGAGCCGCAGCCGCTGGCCGGGCTGGACCGTCTTGGCGGCGATGTCGGAGGGCGTCGCGAAAAACGTGATCTGGCTTTGCAGCGCGGTCAGGATGAGCGCGGCGGCCCCCGCGAGAACGAGCCCCGCGATCCCGATCAGAACCAGCCTGCGTTGCTTGCGCGTCACGCCCTCAACCTCCCAATCCGAGACTTTTCAGAGTTTCGTCGATGGTCTTCACCGATGCGGGATCGGCCGACAGCGCCTTGCGGGCATCGGCGGCTGCGGCCGTCGCCTTTTCCTTATCCCCCAACACGACATAGGCACGAATAAGGCGCTGCCACTCGTCGATCGATCCGCCCTGGTCCGCCAGCCGCGTCGCGAGCCGCTCGACCATGGACTTGATCATGTCCCCGCGTTCGGCCTGCGACATCCCCTCGGCGGCGGCCACATCCTCGGCGCTCGGTCCAGGGGCCGGTGACGGGCTCCCGGCCAGACCCGGCCGTGTGCCGCCGACCCGCTCGATCTCGCGCGACAGGAACTGCGCGATCGGCCCGTTCGGATCGGCCTCGCCACGCAGGGACGTCCAGGCCGCAAGCGCGTCGGCCATGTTCCCGTCCTGCTCGGCCGCCAGACCGATGTAGTAGCGTGCCTTCGCCTGCGCCGGATCGAGTTTCAGGGCCCGCTGGAAGGCTTCACGCGCCTCGCTGGTGACGATGCGGTTCGACGACAGGACGATCGATTCGCCCAAACTCGCCTCGCGCTGGGCGGTTGATCCCAGCAGGCGGATCGCGTTGGCGAAAGCGCGCCGTGCATCGGCGGGGCGGCCTTGTCGTAGATAGGCGGGGCCGAGCACGTCCCAGCCTTCGCCGTCTTCGGGCTGCCGCTCGAGATGACGTTCGGCGCGCGCGATGAGATCGTCGATGGAGGCGTTCTGGAGCGTGCTCTCGTCGAGTCTCGCGGCAAGCGGCTGATCGGGCAAAGCCGGCGAACCGTAGCGGCCATAGACGGCGAGCGTGATCGCCGGGATCGCGATGAGGGCGATGACGGCGGCGATCCGGGTGCGCAGCGTGTTGCGTGTCGTAGAGGACGATTCGCGGGCGGCGGCGGCATCCGCGTCGAGCAGGCGGCGCGCGACCTCGATCCGAGCGGCTTCGGCTTCGGGGCCTGCGATCAGACCGCGCTCGCGGTCGCGGTCGATCTCGCTGAGCTGATCCTTGTAGACCGCGAGATCGCTTTGCGCCCGCGTCACCGACGTCCGTCGCCAGGCAAGCGGCGCCAGCACGGCCATGACGGCAATCCCGGTGAGCAAGGCAAAAACAATCCACTGCACCATGATGGACAAGCGACCCAAACGAGAAAAAGCGCTACCGGTTCATGCCAGCGCGGAGTGGCACTATGCAACAGGCATCCGGTGCGGCCAATCAGCAGCAATCGCGATCAGACGCTATGTCGCTGGGTACAGGGGATCGGGGTCGCTGGCTCAGGCGGCCTTGCCGGATTTGCGGTCGCCTCCCGCCGCAACGTCGATCGCTTTCTGCAATAGACCGGCATAGTTCGAGCCGAACACCTTGCCGGCGATGCGCACCGCCGCCTCAAGCTGGGTCAGGCGGCGTATCCTATCGTCACCCGACGTCGACCGCAGGCTCTCGATCAGCGGGTTGATGCCGGAATCGAGCATGGCCTGAAGATCGCCGAAGACGCGCATCGTCACTTCGTTCAGGGCGAGTTCGGCCGCGTGGTTGCGGGCCAGCATCAGAATGTCGAGGGCGACCTCTATCGAGGCGATCTCCTGGGCGTCGGCCACGTCGCCCTTTTGCGCCTTCGCCTGCGCGACCGGCTTGAGAAGCCAGCGCACGCGGCCGGGCAGCGTCTCGATCTGCGTGCGCAGGAGTTCCCCCATGCGACCGCGCCAAACGCCCAGGCGCCGCGCCCATGTCGGATGCTCGTTGAGGTTGATGTCGGACGACAGCGCCTTCACATAGGAGGAAAAGTCTCGCGCGGCTGAAAAGACCTTGGCCACGTCGAGAGTGCGCCGTGCATTCGCCGCGCGGATCACGAGCCGTTCGACATCGGTAAGGACCAGTTCGACGATGTGGCTGTAGGCGGATGCCGCGATGGTGTCGGCCTCGTCGGTCTCGCAGGCCGACACGACAACGCGCAGGATTTGCCAGGGCTGGACGAGTTTCGACATCACCACGGCACCGGCGTAGACGAGCAGGGCCTGCGACGACGCGCGGGTGAAGGGTTGCAGCGCACCGATGATCAGGGCCATCTGCGCGTCGTCGATGGCGCGGATCGGACCGACGACGCGGTCGTTCAGTGCCCTGAACGCGTCGCGGTTCTCGAGCATGACGAGAAGATCGCGCAGGTCGTCGAACACTCTCGGTCCGCCGATCTGGGAAATCTGCCGGCGGCGTTCCGCCTCCGAGCTCATCGCCGCGAGCGCGGTCTTGATCGCCGCCGCGGCAGTCTTGTGGAATTCGTGTACGAGCGCGCGGACCTGCTCCATGTCCTCGAGCAGGATGGCCGCCGAGCAGGAGGCCTCAAAGGCGCTCGCCTCCTCCGGAATCAGGTTGCGCTTGATCCAGGTCCAGATCGGCGGCAGTGAGGCGCGCTCAATGCGCGCCGGCCGCTTTTCCGGCAGTTCCTCGTCGATCAGGAGCGCTTCGGCAATCCTGAAGAAATGGCGGACCGGCGTGCCGCTGCGCGGCTTGCGCTTCGCGGCCTCGCGCAAGATCGTGCGCAGTTCGTCGAGGATCATCTCTGCGCCGGGCACGGGTTCGCCGGCGAGCGCGGCCTTTTCCATGGTGTCGAGCAACTGGGCGCAGACCGTCGGCGACAGCGTGCGCAGAAATCCGCGCAACCGCTCCGTCGTCGATCCGGATGCAGCCTGGTCGGACGTTTCGTCCATCTAGCCCCTGTTTCAGCCCCAAAACCGTTTGAAACGATAAACTAGGCGGAACGCGTTAACCCGACGTAACGACGCCGCGCGCCTTTGCCGCAGGGGCCGTCAGACCACTGAGGGCAGCTCGACCATGACGCGCAGGCCGCCACTGGGCGAGGCGGAGAAGGTGAGGCACCCGCCGTAAAGCGCGACAAGGTCCGATACGATCGCAAGCCCCAGTCCCGATCCTGGCACACTCTCGTCGAGCCGTTTTCCGCGTTGGCCGAGGGTCGGCAGCTTGTCGGCCGGCACGCCCGGCCCATCATCGTCGATCGTGACGGCGATGACCGCCCGGCCTTCGGCCATCTGGGCGCGAACCGTCACGCCGACCGTGGATGATGCCCATTTGCCGGCATTGTCGACGAGATTGCCGAGCATCTCCTCGAGGTCCTGCTTCTCGCCACGAAACCGCAGCGCTTCGCCCCCCGTGATTGTCAGAACGAAGCGCTTGTCGCGGTGGATCTTCTCCATCGTCCGCACCAGCGCCTCGATGACCGGTCGCGCATCCGTCACGGTCCCGACGATACTGACGGCGGCGGCGATGCGGGCGCGCTGCAGATGGTGCTCGATCTGGTCGCGCATGATGCGGGCCTGAGCCGTCACCTTGTCGGCAAAGGCACCATGGGTCGCCTCCGCTTCGTTGGTGATCACCGAGAGCGGCGTCTTGAGCGCATGGGCGAGATTGCCGACATGGGTTCGGGCCCGCTCGACGATCTGCTTGTTGCCATCGATCAGGGCGTCGAGCTCGCGCGCCAAAGGCTCGATCTCGTCGGGCAGGTCGGGCGGCATGCGCTCAGCGCGTCCAGCCCGGATTGCGGCAAGGCGAGCGCGCATGTCGCTGAGGGGGCGCAGGCCGAAGCGGACCTGCAGGAAGGTCGTCCCGACGAGCCCGACCCCGAGCAGGACGAAGGCGATGATCAGCGCGCGCCGGAAGTCCGCGATGGCCGCCTCGATGTCGCCTGCCGGCGCAGCGACAGTCACCAGATAGCGTCCATCCGCGCCGAGTTCGATGGTGCGCTCGACCGCGCGCAGCATGGCTGAGTCCGGCCCGGTGATGTAGCTCGTGCGCACGCCGCCCGGCTGAGCATCCGCGCCGAGCGCCGCGAGGTCCGGCAGGCTCGACTCGAACAGGGATTTCGATCCGATGCTGTTCGTCGGTCGGTCGACCGCCCGCACCTGCCAGTACCAGCCGGAGAGCGGGATCTCGAAGCGCGGCTCACCGAGGCCGCCGATCTGAGCCGTGCTGAGGCTGTCGGCATTGGCGAGGTCGGCGACGAGCGCCTTGAGGTAGACGTGCAGGCGCTCGTCGAAGCCCGCCTCGCTCGCCTGCCGATAGAGCGAGGCGAGGATCACGCCGGCGATCAGAAGGACGACGATGACCCAGGCCGCCGCCGCGGCGAACAGTCGGAACGCGAGCGACCGCGACGTCATCCTGCCGTCTGCCCCGGCGGGCCGAGCACATAGCCCATGCCGCGGATGGTCTGGATGATGTCAACGCCGAGCTTCTTGCGCAGACGTCCGACAAACACCTCGATCGTATTGGAATCACGATCGAAATCCTGATCGTAGAGATGCTCGATCAGTTCGCTGCGCGACACGACCTTGCCGGCGTGATGCATGAGGTAGGCGAGCAGGCGATATTCGTGCGAGGTAAGCCTGATCGGGTTCCCATCGACGAGCACGCGCCCGGCGCGGGCATCCAGAAGCACCGGACCGCAGGTGAGTTCATTGGTGGCGTGGCCGCTCGTGCGGCGGATGAGCGCCCGCAGCCGCGCCAACAATTCCTCCATGTGGAAGGGTTTGGCGACATAGTCGTCAGCGCCGGCATCGAAGCCCTGCACCTTGTCCGACCAGCGATCGCGCGCGGTGAGGATCAGGACCGGCATCAACCGGCCGGCCTTGCGCCATTGTTCGAGAATGGTGATGCCGTCCATCTTCGGCAGGCCGATGTCGAGCACCACCGCGTCATAGGGCTCGGTGTCGCCGAGAAAATGGCCGTCCTCGCCATTCGCCGCACTGTCGACGGCATAGCCGGCATGGGACAACGCGGCACAGATCTGCCGGTTGAGGTCTGGATCATCCTCGACGACGAGAAGGCGCATGCCGGGTCCTATCGTACGTTCAACAGGCTGCCGCTCTGGGCATCGACGGTCACCCGCGCGACCCGGCCATCCGGCTGCAGGATGGTGACGACATAGACGTAGCCGCCACCGTCCGAGCACAGGCGCCCGCCGATCATCTCGCCCTCGACGGCGTCACGCGCGCTGCGTGCCGCGTCGGCGAGCCGGACCACGGCACCGGAGGTGACGAGGTCGCGCGCATCGTTGGGCGACAGGCATTCGGCGGAAGCCGGCACGACGGCGAGCGCCACCAGTCCGGCACCGAGCCATGCCGCGCGAAAAGAAATCCGTTTCATGGCCCCACCCATGCACCCCGCCTACTGAACCTGTGCTGAACGATCAAAGCAAGGCGGATCTGGGCGGATCCCGCCCCGCCTCGGGCGATGCCGCCAGCCGGCTTCTTCCCTCGCGAGCCGCGCCCAGTTGCGGCGATCGCCGGGCAGGTGCTACGGCACAAGCAGGGTTGGGGAAGGGCCATGGTGGATACGACACAGCCGGTTGTCATCGACGCCGCGACGGTCACGCGGGCGCTGTCCTGGGGACCGCTGATCGAGGCGATCGATCAGGCCTTCCGCAGTCCTTTTGCTGCGCCGGAACGCCATATCCACGAGGTCGAGACACCCGGGCAACCCGCCGCGACGGCGCTGCTCATGCCGGCCTGGATCGAAGGCGAGGCCTATGGGGTGAAGCTCGTCAACGTCTTCCCCGGCAATGCGCGGGTCGGCCTGCCGGCGGTGAACGGCATCTACGTCCTTTTCTCGGGCACGACCGGCCAGCCGCTCGCGGTGATGGATGGCAGCGTGCTCACCGCGCGGCGCACCGCCGCGACATCGGCTCTTGCTGCGCGTTATCTGTCGCGCACTGACAGCCGTTGTCTGACGATCTTCGGCACTGGCCGTCTCGCGCCGATGCTGGCGCAGGCCCATTGCAACGTCCGCCCGATCGACCGCATCCTGATCGTCGGACGCGACCCGGTAAAGGCCGAAGCGCTGGCCGTGAGCCTTTCGACCACGCTCGGGCGGCCGGTGAGCGCGGCTGCAGATCCGGCAACCGCCTGCGCCGAGGCCGACATCATCTCCTGCGCGACGCTCTCCACCGAGCCCCTCGTGCGCGGCGCCTGGCTGAGGCCCGGGACCCATGTCGATCTCGTCGGCGCCTTCAAGCCCAGCATGCGCGAATGCGACGCCGAGACGGTGAGGCGGGCACAGGTCTTCATCGACACGCCCGGAGGATCGCGGGCGGAAGCTGGTGATCTCCTACAGGCAGAACGCGAGGGCGCCTTCGCCTGGTCAGACGTGCAGGCCGATCTCGCGGCGCTGGCGCACGGCGCGCATCGGGGCCGTGGCGACGCTGCGGCAATCACGCTGTTCAAGTCGGTCGGCGCGGCGATCGAGGACCTCGCCGCCGCCCGGCTCGTCAAGGCCTTCGTCGACGGGAGCAGGTGATGCGCAGCAACCGGGTGATCAGCGTCGTCGGCTGCCATGCCGAGGGCGAGGTCGGTGACGTCATCATTGGCGGCGTGCTGCCGCCGCCTGGCGCGACTATGTATGAAAAGATGCGCGCCATGGAGCGGGATCAGGACGGGCTGCGCCGCCTCCTCCTGTGCGAGCCGCGCGGCAAGGTCTCGCGCAACATCAACCTCGTCGTGCCCTCAACGCGGCCGGACTGCGATGCCGGCGTCATCATCATGGAGGCAACGGAATACGTCCCCATGTCCGGCTCGAACGCAATGTGCACGGCGACGGTGCTGCTCGAGACCGGCATGGTTCCGATGCGCGAACCCGAAACCGTCCTGACGCTTGACACGCCGGCGGGGCCCGTGCCGGTGCGGGCCACCTGCCGCGACGGGCGGGTCGAGAGCGTCGAGCTCGCCAATGTGCCGAGCTTCGTCGATCGCCTTGCGGCACCCGTCGAGGTCGAGGGCCACGGCACGATCGCGGTCGATGTCGCCTTCGGCGGCATGTTCTATGCGAGCGTCGATGCCGCGGCGCTCGGCTTTGCGATCGCGCCGCACGAGGCGCGCGATCTGGCGGTGCTCGGCGAAAAGATCCGTGTCGCCTGCCGCCAGCAGATCGACTGCGTGCATCCCGACAATCCCGGCATCGCCGGTGTGACGATCGTCCAGTTTGCCGGACCCTTCGCCGGGCCGGGAAAGCCGACGCGCAACACCTGCGTCATGTCGCCGGGGCGTTCCGATCGCAGCCCGACCGGGACCGGCACCTCGGCCCGCATGGCGATCCTCGCGGCGCGCGGGCAGATGCGGACCGGCGACACGCTGGTGCATGAATCGATCATTGGATCGCGCTTCATCGGCACGATCATCGGCGAGGCGCAGGTCGGCGGACGGCCGGCGGTGCGCACCACGCTGCGGGGCCGCGCCTTCATCACCGGGCGCTTCGATTACTTCGTCGATCCGGCGGATCCCTGGCCTGAAGGGTATGTCGTCGGCGACACCTGGGGCGTTACCGGCAATCTGACGCAGGACTGACGGGCGGTCAGGCGCCGCCGTTCAGCGCGCGGATGTGGCCGAGCAGTCCCTGCGTCGATCCGTCGAGCCCGGTCGGCGCCGCGCCCTTGACCATGGGCAGGAGCCGCGAGGCGAGTTCCTTGCCGAGTTCGACGCCCCATTGGTCGAAGGCGTTGACGCCCCAGATCGCCGCCTGCACGAAGACCTTGTGCTCGTAGAGCGCGATCAGCCGACCGAGCGTCTCCGGATCGAGCCGGCGGTAGAGGATCGTCGTCGTCGGCCGGTCGCCCGGAAACACCTTGTGCGGGGCGAGCGCCTCGATCGCGGCGGTGCTCAGCCCCTGCCGGGCCAGCGCCGCGCGCGCTTCCTCGAGTGTGCGGCCGTTCATCAGCGCCTCGGTCTGCGCGAGGCCATTGGCGAGCAGGATCGCGTGATGCTCGGCGAGATCGCTCTCGTGCCCCTGCGCCGCGAAGAGGAAGTCGGCGGGGATGATGTCGGTGCCCTGGTGGAGGAGCTGGTAGAAGGCGTGCTGGCCATTCGTGCCGGGCTCGCCCCAGACCACCGGACCGGTCGCAGTCGCCACGGGCTGACCGTCGACGCGCACCCGCTTGCCGTTCGATTCCATGTCGAGTTGCTGCAGGAAGGCCGGGAAGCGCGCGAGCCGCTGGTCATAGGGCAGCACCGCATGGGCCGCGTACCCCATCACGTTACGATGCCAGACGCCGACGAGCGCGAGCATCACCGGCATGTTCGCGTGGAGAGGCGCGGTGGCGAAGTGCCGGTCCATCGCCCGTGCGCCGGCAAGAAACGCCTCGAACCGGCTCGGCCCGATCGTGATCATCACGCCAAGCCCGATCGCCGACCACACCGAATAGCGTCCGCCGACCCAGTCCCAGAAGCGGAACATGCGCTCGGACTGGATGCCGAAGGCCTCAACCGCGGCGAGATTGGTCGAGACTGCAGCGAAATGATCGCCGACGGCCGCTTCGCCCAGGCGCTCGGCGATCCAGCGCCGCGCGGTGTTGGCGTTTGTCATCGTCTCGATGGTGGTGAAGGTCTTGGACGAGATCAGGAACAGCGTGCGCGCCGGATCGAGCCGCTGCAGCGCATCCGCCATATCGGCGCCGTCGACATTCGAGACGAAATGCGCGCGCGGACCGTCGGCATAGGGCGAAAGCGCCCGCGCGACCATGGCGGGGCCGAGATCCGAGCCGCCAATGCCGATGTTGACCACGTCGGTGAAGGGCGCGCCCGAGGAACTCGCGATCCGGCCCGACCGCACGGCCTCGGCGAAGGCGAAGCAACGCGCGAGTTCGGCCCGCACCAGCGGCACAACAGTCTCGCCGTCGACGCGGATGTCGGCGTCGGGTGCCGCCCGCAGCGCCGTGTGCAGGACGGCGCGGTTCTCGGTGGCGTTGATTCGCTCGCCGCGCAGCATGGCATCGCGCCGCCCCTCGACATCGGCTGCGCGGGCAAGGGCGGTGAGAAGCCCGACGGTCTCGGTCGTCAGCCGGTTCTTCGACAGATCGACGAGAAGGTCGCCATCGCGCAGGGACAGTCGGTCGAAGCGCTGTGGATCGGCGGCAAAGAGCGACCGCAGGGTCTGCGTCCCGAGGGCCTCGCGATGGGCGGCGAGGGCGTCAAAGGCCTTGATGACGGCGGACATGGCACACTCCCCCTGCGTCACGGTGTCTCTTTCCGTATCCGCCAAGCGGGGGGCTGACAAGGAGGGCGGCGCCGGCGCGGTTGACCTCTGCGCCGGGGTCGTTTCATCTGACGGTGAAAGGAAACCCCATGACCCTGTCCAATTCCATCGCCGCCATCGCCGAGGAAGCGCGGGGCTGGCGTCACGACATTCATCGTCACCCCGAGCTGCAATACGACGTCCATCGCACGGCCGGTCTCGTCGCCGATCTCCTGCGTGGCTTCGGCTGTGACGAGGTGGTCGAGGGCATCGGCCGCACCGGCGTCGTCGGACTGATCCGGGGGCGCGGACCCGGTCGCACGATCGGCCTTCGCGCCGACATGGACGCCCTGCCGATCAAGGAAGAGACCGGTCTCGCCCATGCCTCGACGGTGCCGGGAAAGATGCATGCCTGCGGCCATGACGGTCATACGGCCATGCTGCTCGGCGCCGCCAAGCACCTTGCCGAGACGCGCGACTTCGACGGCGCGATCGCCGTGATCTTCCAGCCGGCCGAAGAGGGTGGCGCCGGCGGCAAGGCCATGGTCGATGACGGCATGATGGACCGTTTCGGCATCGCGGAGGTCTATGGCATGCACAACATGCCGGGGCTCGCGCCCGGCGCCTTCGCCATCCGTCCCGGTCCATTGCTGGCGGCGACCGACGTCTTCGACATCACGATCAAGGGCCGCGGCGCCCATGCCGCCAAGCCGCATGAGGGCATCGACCCGATCGTCATCGCCTCCCAGATCGTGCTGGCGCTGCAGACGATCGCCGCGCGCACGGTCGACCCGCTGAAGAGCGCGGTCGTGTCGGTGACCGCCATCGAGGCCGGCAGCGCGTACAACGTCATCCCGCAGATCTGCCGCCTCAAGGGTACCTGCCGTTCGCTGGAGGCCGGGATCCGCGACCTGATGGAAGAGCGTCTCGTGGCAATCGCGACCTCGATCGCCGCGGCCCATGGCGCGACCGCCGAGGCGGTGTACACACGCAACTATCCGGTGACGCGCAACCACGCCGCCGAAACCGACCACGCGATCACCGCCGCGCGCGCTGTGGCGGGCCCCGCCGCCGTCATCACCGACACGCCGCCGGTGATGGGCGGCGAGGACTTCGCCTATATGCTGGAAGCGCGGCCGGGAGCCTTCATCTTCATCGGCAACGGCGATAGCGCCGGCCTGCACCACCCGGCCTACGATTTCAACGACGCGATTCTAGGTCAGGGCATCCAGTACTGGGCAACCCTCGCACGGCAACGCCTCGCCGCGTGAGTTTTCCTCCCCAGCATTGGGGAAGGAAGGGAGTCGCGTCGCGTTCTCCCTCGCCGCGCAGCGGGGAAGAAGGGGCGTTGTGCGTCGCGCTCTCCCTCTCCGCGCAGCGGGGAAGAAGGGGCGTTGCGCGTCGAGTTCTCCCTCTCCGCGCAGCGGGGAGGGTGGCGGTCGCAGACCGCCGGGAGGGGTCGGCGGAGTTTTCGCACCGTTTGGTGGTGTGGTGTCAGGTGGAACCGACCCCATCCGCCCTGCTG
>JBKDKQ010000039.1:0-6478 GCA_046344875.1 Labrys sp. (in: a-proteobacteria)
TCAACTCGATCAGCGCCATTCTGTCGTCGGTCATCGTCGTCTTCCTCGTCAGGTTCAGCTTCGCAAACCGAACCCTACGCGAAGATCGACGATGGCCGCCTCGCGGCGTCCGCTCCTACACCACTCCAAGGGACGTCACCAATCTTAGCCAGCTTCCACGCAATGTCGGTAGCCTTGGGGTGGGTGTACCGGAACAACTGGCTGGGGGTCCTGTGTCCGCTGACCAGCGCTACCTCAGGGACATTCAGGCCAGCCTCGAAGAGCCTGCTGATGGCCTCATGGCGAAGATCATGGATACGCAGATCAGGGATCCCAGCCTTGGTCCTAAGGCGCTGCCATGCCAATCGAACGGCGTTCGCAGACACAGGAAGGATGCGCTCATCGTCCCGCTTCAACTCAGCCAGAACGGCGAGAGCACAAGGCGAAAGGGGGATGGTTCTCGGGTGCCCATTCTTGGTTTGCCAGATGGTGAGCGTTCGGGCGCTGACATCAAGATCCCGCCACTTCACTGACAACAGCTCGCCTCTCCTCATGCCGGTTTCCAGGGCGAGCAAGAGGAAGGGACGTAGGTACGAGGCTGTGGAGCCTGACATGCAATCCAACAGCCTGACGCTTTCGTCCCCGAGCAAACGGCGTGAGCGCGGTCTTGAATCGGCGGGAACACGAACGAGGCGCACGGGATTGCTTGGGATAGGGTAGTCCCAATCACGTCGAGCAACCTCGATGCAGTGGCGTAGGACGGCCATCTCTCGCCGAACCGATGGACCAGCCACGAGTTTCAATCTCTCGTCCCGGTATAGTGCGAACAGCGCTGGCGTGAGGTTCGAGAGCGCAACCTTGCTCAGCGGCATCGCCAAGACCCGGTTGACAATGCGGCGATCGGTATCCGCACTTCGCTTGCGGGGAACAATCTCGCTTTGGTAGCGAATCAGGACACTGGCGAACGTGTCCTTGCCGAGCGTGTTGATGTTGGCATGTAGGCCGTGCCTGTCGGCCTCCGTTTCCATCTGTCGTGCCCACTCCTGAGCATCGCTGCGACGGATGAATGTACGGGTCAATGAAGGAAGCCCAGTTCTGCGAATCTGGACCTGGTAGCGGTCGTTACGTTTGCGGATCGTCGCCATTGTCGAGCACCATCGTTGTGACTGAGGTGTGACAGGGCTGACTTGATAGACGAAGCCTGGAAAGCCTAAGGCAAAATTCTCATTTAAAATCAATGAGAAGCGGTGGTGCCGCAAGAGGGAATCGAACCCCCGACCCCATCATTACGAATGACGTGCTCTACCAGCTGAGCTATTGCGGCGACCGGTGCGTGCGGCATGTGCCGCGACGAGTGGGCGATAGACTAAACGTCGCGGCTTGGCAAGGGACGCGGCGAGCGGCGCTTGACGGGACAAGCGACGCTCAGATCTGTTTTTGCGGGATCAGCGGCGCCGGCCGGCGCCGCGGGCCTGGGCGTAGGAGACGACGTCGAGCAGCATCTGCCGGGGACGCTCGGCCTCGCGGCGGGCGAGTTCGGCGAGACGCTCGGCTTCCGCTGCCTCGGCGGCGGCCTTTTCGGCGGCCTTCTTCGCGGCCTTTTCGGCGGCCTCGCGCTCGGCGGCGACGCGGCGGGCCGCCTCCCTCTCCGCTTCGCGCGCGGCGCGCGCCCCCAGAATGGCCTGACGTGCGGCGCGGCGTTCGGCTGCGGCGGGATCATCCTGCTGCTGCCGAGACTTGAAGTTCTCGAGCTGACGTTTGCGCGCTTCCTGGGCGGTGTTCAGACGCTCACTGAAACCGCGATCCTTGAAGATGCTCAAAGCGACGTTCCTGGCTGTGTCGGGACGGGCAAAGCGGGCTCAGCGCGGCCCACCGGCCACACGCTTCGGCTTCGCCTTCGGAGCGGCGATGAGACCTTCGCGCTGGGCCTGCTTGCGCGCCAGCTTGCGGGCGCGGCGGACGGCTTCGGCGGCTTCACGGACACGCTTCTCGGAGGGCTTCTCATACTCGGCATGGCGCTTCATCTCGCGCAGCACGCCTTCGCGCTGGAGCTTCTTCTTCAGGACCTTGAGAGCCTGATCAACGTTGTTGTCCCGAACCAAAACCTGCAAGTTGTGTCTCCTGACCGTTGCGGGTGGCGAAAACGACCCCGACGAGGCTGGCGTGCCGCGATGCGATCGATCCGCGATGTAAAGGCGATGGCGACAGAGGCACGGCGCGTGGACGCTTCCGCAGCCTTCGGCGTGCGGCGTGTATGGTGCTTTTGCTCGCGGGCGTCAAGTCTTTGTCGGTCCTTTCGACGGGCCGCGATCGCGCAATCAGGAGCATTCCTGATCCGGGCGCGTGAAAAACCTGCCGCGTGGTAAGCAAACCGCAAGCACTCGGGCCGTCGGCGTGAGGGCGCCGACTATCGGGCGCGCAGCCGCGACTCTTGGCAAGGGCGCCGTTCCCTTGGCATAGCCGTTCCCTTGGCATAGAGGCCGGCGATCAGGAGCCCCACCGCCCATGTCCACCCATCGTTCATCCGGCGACAGCCTCGCCGACCGGCGGTTCGACTATGCGATGCGCTACCGCGAGGCGGGCGATCATCGTGCCGCCGCCGAACTGATCGCGCAGGCGCTCGAGCGGGCGCCGGACTGGGCTGCGGGATTTCTCGCGCTCGGCGAGGCGTGGGAGGCAGCGGGCGAGGCGGCCGCGGCGGCGCAGGCCTATCGCGCCGCGCTGGAGCGCGATCCGGCCGACAGCGTCGGTGCCGGCGTGCGGCTCGCCCGGCTCGGCCTGCGGTCGGTCGACGGCGCGCTGTCGACGGCGCATGTGGCGGCGCTCTTCGATGACTATGCCCCGCGGTTCGAGACGGCGCTGGTGCAGGGGCTGCGCTATCGCGGGCCCGCCTTGCTGCGTGGCGCGATCATGGCGGCAGGGCCGCGGCGGTTTGCCCACGCGCTTGATCTCGGCTGCGGGACCGGACTCATGGGAGAGGCGCTGGTCGATCTGTACGAGCGCATCGACGGGGTCGATCTGTCGGACGCCATGCTCGCGGTCGCGCGCGGCAAGTCGATCTATGCGCGGCTCGATCGCGACGACCTGATCGCGTTTCTGGACAGGCAACCGCCGGGATCGATCGACCTCGCGGTCGCAGCCGACGTGCTCGTCTATCTGGGGGATCTGGGCGCGGTCTGTGCCGCCGTCGGCCGGGTGCTGGAGCCGGGGGGGCTCTTTACCTTCACGGTGCAGGACGCCGGTACCGAAGACATGCGCCTCGGCGCCGATCTGCGCTACGCGCATGGTGCAGCCGCCCTGAGGCGCTGGCTTGCGGCGGCGTGTTTCGCCGTCGTGAGCCTCGAGGCCGCCTCGACGCGCGACGACGCCGGCGCGCCCGTGCCCGGCCTCGTCTGCGTCGCGCGGAAGGAGGCGCCTCAGACGGAGGGTTCGAAGGTGATCGGGCCGTAGGGGCCGGTCAGCGTCAGCGTCTTGCCGTCAAAGAACCAGCTCTGCGCGGTGCGCAGCACGAAAAGATAGACCTGCTCATTGTGCATCAGTCGCTCGTCGCACGCGCGCTTCGTGACCGCGACCGGGCCGACCAGTACGCGCTGGTCCGCGCGCGGCACCACGGTCGCCGACCAGTTGTTGCAGGCCGAGTAACCGACGGCGCGGTTCTGCGCCGAGACGCGGAAGGTCGGGCGGTCGTCCTTGAAGAACTGGTCCTTGTAGGTCACGGCGACAAAGGTGCGCCCGACCGGGAAGGGAAGCGACTGCTTGGCGGGTGCCTGCGGCTTGGTGATCCTGGGTTTACCGGTCTCGGGTGCCGGTTCGGCGCTGGCCGCGGCCTCAGCCTGGGGAGCGGCCTTCTTCTTCGCATTCGTCGTGGCGTCCTGGGCCAGCGCGGGGCCCGTCATCAGTGCGATGGCCGTGATGCCGATCACGAGGGAACGCAAACTACGCATCGAGGGTCTCCGGAAAAAAGCGTCGCGGACCATACTGGGATGGTCCGCCGATGACAATGTGATCCAACCGTCGGAGTGCGGCGTAAGTTGGGTCGAGAGCGCAGCTCCGCGCTTTTCCAAGGGCTTTGTCCCCCGGAAGCCCTCTGTTGCGCGGCCGCCTCTCCCCCGGGGCGGCCGTTTCGCTTTCAGTGACCGAGCCGCTGCTGGATGCGCCGCGTGAGAAGATCGCGCACCTGCCGATAGGCCTCGAGGCGCTGTTCGCGGCTGCCGGTCGCCACCGTCGGATCGGGTGTCGGCCAGTATTCGACCTCGGCCGCGTCGACGCGCGTGAGATCGAGCATGCGGTGATAGGCATCCGGTGCGAGCGCCACGATCAGGTCGAAGCCGAGCCCCTCCAATTCGTCGAGTTCCTCGAGCGTGCGCGGTCGGTGGCGATTGAGCGTGATGCCGACCTCCTCGAGGATCGTCTGCAGGAACGGGTCGACCTCGCCCTTCCGCACTCCCGCCGACTGCGCATAGACCGACTTGCCGAAATGCGCCTTGGCCAGCGCCTCCGCCATCGGGGAGCGGATGGCGTTCATCGAGCAGACGAAGAGCACCGATTGCGGCCGGCGGCCCTCCGACATGCTCAGCCTTTCCAGTACAGGACGGAGATCAGCGTGAAGAGCCGGCGCGCGGTTGCGAGATCGACGTCGATCTTGCCGGCGAGCCTTTCGCGCAGCAGCTCCGAGCCCTCATTGTGCAGGCCGCGCCGTGCCATGTCGATCGTCTCGATCTGCGAGGGCTGGGCATTGCGGATCGCCTGATAATAGCTCTCGCAGATCATGAAATAGTCCTTCACGACCCGCCGAAACGGCGTCAGCGACAGGATGTGGGCGATCACGGGGTTGCGCTCGCCGTCGCGGACGTCGAGCACGAGGCGGCCCTCCTGCAGCGAGATCATCAGCGCGAAGGGCCCGCCGGGGCAGCCGATCGGGTCGAAGGCGTTCTCCTCGATCAGGTCATAGATTGCGACCGCGCGCTCATGCTCCTGATCCGGCGTGCCACGACCGATCGACCGCTCGTCGAGTTCGACGGCGATCAGGCGGCGGGTGGGATCGGGCGTGGTCATGGCGAGGCTATAGCAAAGGTGGAGGGTTTCTGTCTTGCCCCGACCGCAGGACCTGTCAGGACTGCGCGCGGCGGAGACCGGTGGGTGCACCGAAAGTCTGAGCGACGAAAGCATGACGCGCGCGGCCTTGCACCTTCGACGGCCTTTCGGATAATGCGCCCAACAGCATGCCCCGGGTTCCGAGGGCATCGCGTCGGGAGGGTTTCATGTCCGAGAAGGTTTACGACGTCCCCGTCGGGTGGGACATTCGCGCCTATGTCGACGATCGCAAGTATCAGGCGATGTACGAGGCCTCGTGCAAGGATCCCGACGCGTTCTGGAAGAAGCACGGCAAGCGGATCCACTGGTTCAAGCCCTTCACCAAGGTCAAAAACACCTCCTACGACTCGCACAACGTCTCGATCCGCTGGTTCGAGGACGGCACGACCAACGTCGCCTTCAACTGCATCGACCGCCATCTCGACAGCCTAGGCGACCAGACCGCGATCATCTGGGAAGGCGACGACCCCTCCGAATCGAAGTCGATCACCTACAACGAGTTGTCGCGACAGGTGCAGCGCTTCGCCAATGTTCTGAAGGCACGCGGCGTCCAGAAGGGCGACCGGGTCACGATCTACATGCCGATGATCCCGGAAGCGGCCTATGCGATGCTCGCCTGCGCGCGCATCGGCGCGGTGCACTCGATCGTCTTCGGCGGCTTCTCGCCCGATTCGCTCGCCGGCCGCATCGAGGATTGCGGCTCGCATTGCGTCATCACAGCGGATGAGGGCCTGCGCGGCGGCAAGAAGGTGCCGCTCAAGGCCAACACCGACGCGGCCTGCGCCAAGGTCGGCGGCGTCAAGTCGGTGATCGTGGTCCGCCGGACAGGCGCCGCCGTACCGATGGTCGAGGGGCGCGACGTCTTCTATGACGACATCGCCCGCGTCGTGCCGCACGAGTGCCCCTGCGAGGAAATGAACGCGGAGGATCCACTCTTCATCCTCTACACCTCCGGTTCGACCGGCAAGCCCAAGGGCGTGCTGCACACCACGGGCGGCTATCTCGTCTATGCGTCGATGACGCATCAATACGTCTTCGACTACAAGGAAGGCGAGGTCTACTGGTGCACGGCCGATGTCGGCTGGGTCACGGGCCACTCCTACATCGTCTACGGCCCGCTCGCGAACGGCGCGACGACGCTGATGTTCGAGGGCGTGCCGAACTACCCGACGATCTCCCGCTTCTGGGAGGTCATCGACAAGCACCAGGTCAACACCTTCTACACCGCGCCGACCGCGATCCGCTCGCTGATGGGCGCGGGCGAGGAGCCGGTGAAGAAGACGTCGCGCAAGTCGCTGCGTCTCCTCGGCTCGGTCGGCGAACCGATCAACCCCGAGGCCTGGGAATGGTACCACCGCGTCGTCGGCGACGGCCGTTGCCCGATCGTCGACACCTGGTGGCAGAC